>PLYM01000117.1 GCA_003153375.1 Planctomycetaceae bacterium | reverse complement strand
TTAAATGTTGGGATTGGTATTAGATGCGGTTCGAAAGATTGGAAAGGCCGCACGGCGAGCCCCTGCCCGTCGAGGGGAAACAGCGGGCGGGGGCGATTTAAGCGGCAACTGACGCGCGCCCGAGTCGCTCTTTTAAGTCGAAGAACTCGGTCAGCAGTTGGTCCCATTTCTGGGCCCGCTCTTTGCGGGTGCCGCCGAGCTGGGTCAACTCGGTTTCGATTGATTTGATGCGGTCGCGGAGTGCGGCTCGCTCATCCGGGCAGCCCTTGGAAGTTTCGAGCATGGGTCACACCAAAACAAGTTTTGGCAAGCACACGCCAGAGTAAAGGGGCCTGTCAACGGATCGAGAGACCGAACACGGGGCCGCCTACCCAGGGAGTGCGTTCGTATGGCTTCCTATTCGAGAAGCACTATAAGGATTGGAATCGGACGAAGTAAATCCCAGTTGAGACGCGAATGCACAAGTGCGCATGAAAGAGGGCAAGTCGAACGCCAATCCCTTGGATTCAAGTCGAGAATGCGCCAGTGCGCAACTGGCAATTGGTGGCTGAAAAACGAATAACAAGGGCCTGCTCCAGGGGGGGCTGAGAGCAGGCCCTTCGGGATCCGTAGGGACCACCGTTTCGGCGGCGACTATAGCGAAGCGAGCCCGTGGCAGGTAGAGGATTTCCGTGACGTCAGCAGCAGCTCATCGCGATAAAACATCTGAATAGCGAGGATGCCTATCGCCGTGACCGACACAAAAGAGCTGTTATTCCAGGAAAGTGGTTACGTGGTGCTTCGGTTCCTAGCCGAAGACGTAGTCCAGCACCTCGACGAGGTGCTGGAAGCAATTGTGCGCACGCTGGCAAATCGTCAGCGGCATTAATTCACGTGGGGCTCGCTGACTCCGTTGCCCCTCGACTGGTGACAAGCAGCCGCGCCAGGGTCTGAGCCAGTTGGTCCAACGCGCCGCGATCTGGCAGCGTGACCGTCAGGCGTGGTTTGCCGGCTTGATCTACGTCAACGCACGCGTCTAGGCCGTTGCGCAGGCTGGTGACTAGCTCCAGCGGTGGCAGTGATGTTGGCGTCTGTTCGACGAGTTCTCCGAGCAGTTTGAACGCCGCACCCAACAGTTCTCCGCCCGCGGCGGCCACGCGATCTCGCTGCGACTCAGACAGCCGCTGCGCGGTTTCCTTTTCCTGCCGACGAACGGATTCGTCGAGCGGAGCTTCGCAGCGCGCGCCGAGCAGAACCTCCAGGCGGCCCTTCAATTCCTGCATGCCGCTGGCAACGTCAACTGCATCCACGTCGGACTCCACGTCCAGCGCTGCCAGCGCCAGATCCTTCTTGGCGGCAATCGTCGCCAACAAGCTTTCCTCGATCGTGCCCTCGGTCACCAGCACAAACACCTGAACGCTCCGGCTCTGCCCCATGCGATGGGCCCGCGCGATCCGCTGTTCGAGCACCGCTGGGTTCCACGGTAAGTCGATGTTGACCACCGTGTTGGCGGCTTGCAGATTCAAACCGGTTGAGCCGGCGTTGGTGGTCAGAAACAGCCGGCAGCCAGCGTCGGTTTGAAATCGGTGTACCAACTCCTGCCGTTTTTTCTGCGGAACACTGCCGTCCAGCCGAACGAAGTCGAGTTTTCTCTTGCGCAGCAGCGGTTCGATCAAATCGAGCATCGTGGTCCATTCGGAAAAGAGCACTACTTTGCGCCCCTCTTCGTCGAACAACGACTCGAACAACTCGTCGAGCCGTTCCAACTTCGTCGAATAATTGGGCCTTTGCTTGTCGACTAGGAATGTGCCGTTCGCCGTCATCCGGCAGACGAGCAACTCTTTTTGCAATCGCAGCAAGTCCATCTCACTGATGAACTTCTTGCGAACGATCGTGGCCACAATCTGCATGTGGGACCGGTGCATCTCGATCTGTTCGGCGCTGGGCGCGATGCGCACGAACTCGGTGGTCCGCTCGGGCAGTTCGAGCTGAACGCTCTCGCGCGTGCGGCGCAGCAGAATCGGCTTGAGCGTTTCGCGAAGCTCGCCAAGGTTCTTATAGCCGAGGACTTTCCCTTTTTCATCGACGACGCGGTGCTTGTTGAAGAATCGGAATCCCGGTCCCAAGCGGCGATCATCGATGAACTGGACGATCGAATACAGATCATCGAGGCGGTTTTCCAGCGGAGTTCCCGAAAGCACCAGCGCGAACCGCGAGCGTAAGCCCTTGACTACCCGACTGGTCTTCGATTCCCAATTCTTGATCCGCTGGCCTTCGTCCAAGATGATCAAGTCAGACGGATTACGCTCGATCGCCAGGATGTCGCGCAACACTTGCTCGTAATTGCACACGGTGAAGAAACAATCATTGCCGTACTGCGTCTGCCGTTCGGCGGCGGCGCCGTGGATGAGTTGCACGTCACGATCGCAGAACCGCTGGATTTCGCTGCGCCATTGCGACTTCAGCGACGCTGGGCAGATGATCAATACTTTGCGGATCTCAGCCTCGCGGGCCAATAGCTCCGCAGTGCCTATGCCCTGCATGGTTTTGCCAAGCCCCATGTCGTCCGCCAGAACCGCCCGACCAGCTCCGGCCGCGAAGGCGATGCCGTCCAACTGATACGGCAAAAGCGGCAGCTTGAGCAGCGTGGTTCGCAGCGGATGCGAGGCGGGATTGTGGCGGATGTCGCCAACCCTGGCGCGGAGGCGTTCCTGCAATGTTCTCTGTTGCATGAACTCCTCGGCGTCCGGATAGATCGTCACATCCTGTCCGAGTCTCTGCAATCGGGCCACTCGTTTAAGCAAGTCGTGCAGATCCTCGATCGGGCGATCGCGGAGCGGGCTGACGAGCTGGACCGCTTCCTCGTCGAGGGCGTCGGGCACCAGCAGCCGTAACGAAACTTCACCGGCATAGCGCAAGTGGAGCGCCAGGCATTGCGGGCGGAAGGCTCGGCCGAGTTGTCGCGGCGTAAACCGGCGTTTCACCTTGGTCAGCACATTCAGGACGTGCTTGCAGGTGCCTAACGTGTTGGTGCGAAAGTCAGGGCAGGAACAATACGAATCGCCGGGCTCGCTCCCACGCAGCGCCACACGATACGTCTTGCCACTGAGCCGGTTCGTCACCAGGTAGTCGGTCCACGGCCGCGTCACGTCAACCGCTTTTACCGACATCTTTTCGGTTCGCGCCCGCTCGGCGCGTTCCAC
>PLYM01000025.1 GCA_003153375.1 Planctomycetaceae bacterium | reverse complement strand
GCGGCGTGCCCAAAACACTGGTGGTCGATTATGTGCCGCGACACATAATCCACCTTTTGTGCCCAAGCCCGTTATGTGGCCACGGAGAGGAACTCCGTGGCCACCACAGGACGAACGACGATTTCGACGGCACATAACTGTCAGAGAGAATCAAGCCACTTGAGAAGTTGTTCGTCGTCTTTCCAGACTGTTCTTGGGTGGGATTCGCTCTGCATAGCGTCAGCCGACGGTTCGCAAGCTCGCAGTGCTGCCTCCTTCGATTTGAGAGTGATTTCGGCGTACCGATTCGTGGTGTCGAGGCTGGCATGCCCGAGCCATCCACGAATTACATTGACTTCCACTCCCGATTCCAGCAGATGAACTGCGGCGGTGTGACGGAACGTGTGCGGACTGATATGGGCGTCTTGGCGACGTGAACGGTTTTCTTCCAGCACTTGGCAATGGCGTCGAACGATTTTGTAGATCCCGAACCGAGTCAGAGCGGTGCTGCGGGTGGACAGAAACACCGGCGCATCAGCATCAGAGGAGCTCTGTTGCAGAAGTTGGCGAAGGCAATCGGCGGATTCAGACCAGAGCGGACACATCCGCCACTTGTCGCCTTTGCCATGCAGGCGAACGCGGGGTTGGCCCGACAGTTCCAATTGATTAACTCGCAGCCTCGCAACCTCCTGCGCTCGCGCGCCGGTGTTGTAGAGGAACAGCAGCAGCGTGCGATCCCGCAGCGCATGACGCCCTTTGTCAGGGAGTCGCCGGAAGAGGTCCGCAATCTGTTCACGTTCAAGATAATGTGTTTCCGGAGATGCTGTTCGCTTCGTGGGAATGGCGGCAATCTGCTGACAGATTGCCAGTGCCTCCGGGGCTCTTCGCGCAAGGTATTCGAAGAACGCATGGAGTACCGCCAGCCGATGGTTGCGGGTTCGGATGTGGTTCCGCCGCTCCTGTTCCAGGTGGTTCAGGAACTCCTGGATCAACTCCAAAGTGAGATCTTCGATTGTCAGCCGGCTGACTTTCCGCTGATGGCGGTCAGCAGTGAAACCGAGCAGCAATTTGATCACGTCCCGGTAGCTTTGGATGGACGTTGCCTGCAGTCCTTTCTGAAGGCTCAGGTAATCAACGAAAAACGAATGCACGATCTGTCCTAGGTTCGGCGTCTTCATCGCGAAACCTCCTGAATCAGAGGTGATGCGAATCGCTCGAATCGTTCGCCGGCTGCCCGGAGCAGGTCGCCGGTGATTGTCAGATACTCAGCCGTCGATACGGGAGAAACATGTCCCAGGAACGTCGATAATGGGAGCAAACGCGATCCAGGATCGATTCCGCTGCGATACCAGCGAAGCAGCGTGCCCACGGCGAACGAATGGCGGAGATCATGCAGCCGTGGTGAAGAAACTCCGTCGGGAACGTTCAACTTGAGTTGCGGAATCAGGGAATGAAACGTCTGACTGACCGTGCCGGGGTTAATGGGGCAGTTCTGGACGAATGAAAACAGCGGAGAGTTATTCATGGGGAAACCGCGGTACGGCTGACGCGATTCTAGGTAGGCAGTCAGCAGAGCGGCCATCCGCGGACCGAAAGGAACCAGCCGGCTCTTGTAGAATTTGGTTTGGCGAATGCTCAGCAATTGTCGATCGAAGTCGACATCCTGATCACACAAACGCGTCACTTCGCCCACACGCAGGCCGAGACCGTAGAGCAGCGCGAACATCGTTCGGTAGGTCTGCGCTCGCATCGGCGCACGCGGGTTGTGTTTCAGACCGGCGGCCAGCTCCAGAAGCTGCTTTGCGGTGTGCTGATCAAAGAGAAATGGAATTCTCCGACTTTTTTGTCGACGAACTCTTGCCTGCACCGGGGAAACGACCACGATCCCCTGCAGAACGAGCCAGTTGAAAAGTCGCCGGACGGTTTCCAGCAAATGGTTATAGCTGCGGGGCGTAGCACGCGGCCGCGTTGCCAAAAAGTCGTCGATCACGTCAGGTGAAACCGCTTCCAGCGAACGGAGCTTGCGATCTACCAGAAAGCGGTCCAGCAGGCACAGCGTCTTCTCCTCGACATCGAATCGTCGTCCCAGTGCACGTTTGTGGGCGAGGAAACGGTTAATGCCGCCCGCCAGAACACTCTGATAATCTGCCAGTCGTGTTTTCATGTGAGCACCTCTTCCCCATCGCCCAGAGCGACTTCGCGAAGGGTCTCAATGTCGACCTTGGTATAAACCTCGGTGGAAGCTGCGGAGCGGTGCCCGACATAGTCGCCAATCATCTTCAGCGAAAACTGAGCATCGACGAGCCGTTGTACACAGGTGTGCCGCAAGGTGTGCGAGCCCGGACGAGAAACAGGAATACCCGCCTTCCGCAGGTACCGTGAGGCGCACCCAGACACCGCGGAATATGTCAGCGGTGCATAAGGAGCGACGGTCCGGAAAAACAAGTGCCGGTCCGGCGTTTCCAGACGCCCGTCTTGGAGGTAATCAACAATGGCTTGGGCGACAATCGAAGAGAGTGGATAAGCCGTGGAATGATCGGCCTTCCGCTCAGGAACTTTCAGCCGCTCATTTCGCCAGTCAATGTCATTCAGCGTCAAAGCGGCGACTTCGCGCGCACGGAGACCATAGGTAACGAGTAGCAGAAGGATCGCATAGTCCCGCTTGCCCACGCGCTTACGGCGATCGACGGTCTCCAGCATGCGCCGGACTTCATCCCAAGTAATCGATCGGGGAACTTTTGCGAGACGATAAGTCCGAGGCACTTCCACGGTGCCACTGAGATCCTGCCCTACGAATCCTTGTCGATGCACGTATCGCAGAAACACACGCAACACACCGCAGGAGTTCCGCAGGCTGGCCCAGGCGACGTGTGGCTGCAGGTCTGCCACGAATCCGCTGAGCACGGGAGGGGAAAGATGCCCGAGTTGTTCCAGTTCAATCTTCCGTAAGTATCTGGCAAACTCCCGCAAATGATGCGTGTAGTCCTTGAGGCTCGTGGTGCGGAGCCCGCGTTCCTTCCGCAGGTAATCGAAGAAATCGGGAGCCTGTTCATGAAACGGATTCTCCGGCTGACACCGCCGACCACGTCCGGCAAAGTCGGAGAGCACGATGCGAAGCATCTGCTCAATCGGCCCTCTAATCTCCTTGGCAACCATCTTGCGCCGATCATCCGACCGCTGCTCCGCTCTCTCGGCAATCCACCGTGCCACAAACGAGTGGACATGTTCCGGCAGCTCTTCCACCGTCGACGCGCCCTGATCGCGGGCAAACTGCCCAAATCGGATGAGGATCGGCACGCGACGACAGACGGTGCGCGAGGCGAAGTTCTGTTCTGTCATCCAGGTGACATATCGCTCGACATACTCGCCGATCCACGAAGACCGAATCCGGTCAACCGTCTCGGGCATCACGAAAAAACGATTCAGCATGACAACCTCCTCACAAAAGGGAATGGTGTGCAAGGAGGTCAGTCTAAGGCCCAGCCGTTATGTGCCCTGGCGCAAACAGAAATGGCTACAGAACGTAACCGTTCACGGGGAATTCCTGAATTGTGCTCTTCGCTAGCAGGGGTATGCATCGCATAGGCTGGGGGCATGTCGTCGTCCCAGCCACCGATTACGCCGGAACAACTGGCCGCATTGCCGCCTGACTTTCAGGCTTTATTGCGAGCCGTGATTGAATATTACGAGCGCCGCATTGCCGAACTCGAAGCCAAGCTGAACAAGACGCCGCAGAACTCGTCGCTGCCGCCGAGCAGCCAGCATCCACACGCCAAGCCGCCGACGAACAAGCCGAAGTCGAACAAGAAACGCGGTGGACAGCCCGGGCACGCCAAACACGAGCGGCCGCTGTTGTCCACTGACAAGTGCGACGAAGTGCACACCCTCAAGCCGATCGAGTGTCGCCGCTGCGGAAAGAAGCTGGCCGGCTGTGATGCTGAGCCGCTACGACACCAGGTGTGGGAATTGCCCGAGATCAAACCACACGTGACCGAATATCAACGACACCGCCTGACGTGCCGTGGTTGTGGCACGTCGACCTGTGCCGAGCTTCCACCGGGCGTGCCGCAAGGCCAGTCCGGCCCCCGGCTGATCGCTTTCAGTGGGTTGTTGATGGCCTACTTCCGCCAGAGCAAGCGCCGCACGGCGCTGTTCCTGGAGGCGCTATTGAACCAACCGTGCTGCGCTGCTTTGACAGTTAAGATGCAGCAACAAGTCACCCAAGCGCTACGGCCGCCGTATGATGAACTGGTCGAGCAATTGCCGACCCAGGACCAATTGGGTATGGACGAATCGCCGACCAAAGAGGGGCCGAACAAGGCCTGGTTGTGGACGGCGGTGGCGGGCGCGTTCACGGTCTTCGGAGTGCGCCTGTCGCGCGCTGCCACGCTTGTCGAAGAGTGGCTGGGTGAAGCGTTCGACGGCGTGATCACCTGCGATCGGGCCAAGATGTATTGGGCGCACGGTCGCTTGCAGTGGTGTTGGGCCCATTTGAAACGAGACTTTCAGGCGCTGGTCGATTCGGACGATGGAACGATCAAACGACTGGGACACGATCTCATGCGGCCCACATGCGAGCTGTTTGGCTTGTGGGCCCGCTATCGCGACGGCACGCTCACGCGCAGCGGTTGGCTCAGGCTGATGCAGCCGATCCGTCAGGACATCGACGTCTTGCTGCTGCGTGGCGCCTTTAGCGGCAACGCGCGACTGAAGGGCATGTGTGGCCCCTTGTACGATCATCGCGACCGCCTTTGGACATTTCTCGAAGTCGAAGGGATCGAGCCAACTGAGAGCGTACACCAGCACCATATC
>PLYM01000166.1 GCA_003153375.1 Planctomycetaceae bacterium | reverse complement strand
CAGGACAGGTTTGAAGAGGCACTAGTCCTGCGACATGTCAAGCTCCACGTCCTGCATTCCGCGATGAGGATTCATCGCGTGCGTGAATCGAGAGGCCCTATTCGGCAGTTCTTATTCGACGGGCGGCTTCGTTGCTGCCGCCTTCTCCGCGGGCTGCTTTTGCAGGCGAGTGCGTAACCGCTCGATCTGGACTCCCCGCTCGGTTTCGTCCCCGTCGGGATTGAAATCGACGGCCGAACCCGTGAGCACGTCGAGTTGTCGCTTGGCCCCGCGCCGCCTGGCCGGCTCAGGTCGCGACAGCGACGACAGCCACACGTCCACGTCGCCGGCGAGCCAGATGGCGACACGGTCGCTGGTATCCTCGCAATCGACCGACAACGACTCGACGAGCGCGCGGACGCGCGCGGCTTGTTCGGCGTCCAGATGACTGCGATCGAGCTTTTGCAAGAAGGGTACAACCACCGGCCCGGTGTCGTACAACTCACGCTGAGCGCGCTGCCGTCGGGAAAACTGCGGGCTGGCCAGGTCATCGACCAGACGGGTCCAGCGTTGGGCCGCGATTTGTCGCGGGTTTTGAGCCTGTTGCAGCAAGGCTTCCTCGATCGCGGCCCCCATCGCCGCCAATTGCCAGGCAGGGTGCAAGACTTCCAGCAGCGGAGCCAGGTGGCGGCGCACGATTTCGGGCTCGGCCAGGTACAAATGCCAGAAGCTGTCGCCCGACAGCGAGCACTTCACGTCGGCCGAGTCGATGGAGAACGACAGCGGCGCGTCCGGCTGCTGCTCGAAGTGCAGCGAATAGCTGGGATGCGAGCACGTGCGACGGATGGAGAGCTGCTTGCCATCGACCAACGCGATCGAGAATTGTTCGTCGGGGGTCGTTAGTTCATAGCGCAGATTGATCTGCTCGGCATTGATCTGCACCTGCAAACGCTCTTCGCGGCCATCGATCCGTCCCGGGCCGAAGGTCATATTCGTGCCCAGATAAGCGCTCGAAACCACGACCCGGCCAGCCACCATGCTGTATTGCATCCAGCGCAGGCGCCCCGCGTTCGTCTTGCTGGGACTGATCGGAGGCGGCACGGCACCCTGGCCCAAAACCAACGCCGGAAAAGCGAGCAACAGCAGCAGGCTGCCGATGAGGAATCGTCGCGACGATGAACTGCCGGGCTTCATGCCTTGATTGTACTCACCGGCGAAGCGAGCTGGCCAGCATGCGGCCTGGCGCACGCAATTTACCTCGAATGCGGGACTTCCTTCGATTCGTTGGCCCCGACCGAGCAGGCATCGGGTTCGCACGGGTCGGCGACCAGCAGCGCGAGTCGCTTTTGCTTCCAACGTTTCCAGACGAAATAGCAAATCACGGCCGCAACGCCGATCACGACGGCCAAGGTTACGCCGATCTCCGACCGGCGAATCAGCTGCGTGACCTTCTCGCCATAGAGGTAGCTGAGGCCGAAGAACAGTCCCACGACCGACGTCGCGCAAAAGGCGTCGATCAGCAAAAAACGCCGAAACGGAATCCGCAGGATGCCGGCCGTCAGATATACCGGCGCGCGAATGCCAACCATGAATCGCGAGAGGAAAAACACCTTGAACTCGTGCTTGCGGATCATTTGCTCGATCTTGGCTTCGCGTTCGGCGTGCAGCAGGGCCGCGAAGCGCGGGTGGCGGATGACCAGCGAATGGCCGAAGTGATAGCCGATCAGATAGATCACCGAATCGCCGGCCAGGGCTCCCACCAGGCAGGAGGCAAAAGCCCCCCAAGGATTGAGCGTGCCGACCGAGCTGCCAATGCCGGCGGCGATGATGGGAACTTCTTCTGGAATCGGCAGTCCCGAGCCCGTGAGAATCAAGATGATGATGATTCCCAGGTAGGAAATGTGGTCGAGATGCAAGTCCATCAAGTCACTCGCCTGGCCTGGTCCAATCCGCGACCATCGGTCTGATCGGCACAGGATTGATTGATGCTAAGTGGAACGGGGGCACGGACCTTGGCGCGCTGGCGCGACGTCAGGCGCCGGCCGCCCGTGGGTTTCGAGCAACAGCATTCTAACGAGAGTGAATTTGCAGGGAATACGTCAAAACTAGGCAAGGACTGGTGATTTGGCGTTTTTTTCCGTTGTGCGGTTCGTTACCTACCCCGCCTCGGACGAAGGCGCTGGATCGAGCTCCATCCAATCTTCCGGTGGCACCCCCCAGAAGTGCTTTTGGACACTGCCCGCGCGCGGACCTGCGACGAGCATCAGAGCCGCAATCTGCGGATGCGTCTGGCAGTATCGCTCGGTCTCGCTGGGACCCATGACATAAAAAGCAGTCGAGAGCGCGTCGGCCAGTGCGGCCGTGGGAGCCAGCACGCTGGTCGACAGGACGCCTTCGGCTGGCCAGCCGCTGCGCGGATCGAGAATGTGCCCGAAGCGACGTCCTTTGTGCATGAAGAACTGCGTGCCCGATCCCGAGGTCGCCAGCGCGCGGTCTTGCAAACGCAATTGCCCGAGCCGGCGCTCGGGACGCAATGGATCGCGCACGCCGACCCACCAACCTTCTTCGCGCACCACGGAGCCTTGAGCGCCCCGTGCCAACACGCTGCTGTTGCCACCGTGCAGCAGAAAGCGGTCGATACCCTGGGCCGCGAACAATTCGGCCGAGCGGTCGAGCGCATAGCCCTTGCCGATGCTGCCCAGGTTGATTTCGACGCCTGGTCGCGAAAAGCGAACGCTGAGGTTCGCGCGATCGAGTTCGAGATACTGGCTGCCCACGTTTTCAAACGCCGCGGCCAGCACGGCCGGCAAGGGAATGGCGCCATTGCGGCGTGTGAATCCCCAAATGCCCGACAGCGGCCCAGATGTAATGTCGTACGCGGCGTTGGTCTCACGGTGAATTTCCACGGCCTGCTCAATCAACTCGAAGAGCCGGACCTCGACGACGACGGCTTCGAACGCCGCGCGCTGGTTGAGCTGGCTGATCTCGCTATGCGGCCGATAAACCGAGAGCTGATCTTCCAAACGATCCACAAGGTCGAGCGCCGCCAGCGCCACTTCAGTCTCCTGGCCGTTCTGACCGGCGTTCAAGTAGATCTCGAACTGGCAGGCCATCGCTCGCCGAGACAGCTTGAGCAGAAAACACTCGCCCGGCAGATCGGGCAATTCAGACGTCGCGCCGGCGCCGATGGCGTTCCAAGCCGCATCCGACGCGGCCGCCAGGGCGGCTTTGCCTTGCAAGAATTCACGACGCGTTGACCTGGAGGGATCGCTCATGACCAAATTATAACTCAGGCTCGCGACGATAACTTAGGCAGGCGACCGTCCGGCAGCCTGTTACAATCGAGCTATGAGCCGAGATTCAACAACAATTGTGCGATCTTGTTCCCAGCGGCCGAAGGCCAGCACGGGTCGCTGGCGCAGCGCGACCGTTCGGTTGTTCTGGGGGCTCGTGGCGCTGGGGCTGGCAATGGACGTGACGGCAGCTCCGCCGGTCAAGCGCGCTGCGCCGCCGACCTTCGATAAGAGCGCGACCGACGTCTTCTTTCCCGACGCTCGCGCGAAACTGGTAGGCAAACGTCCCGAGCGGCGCAGCTCGGTGCCCGCCGACGCCCGCCCGGCAATTGACTCGCCCGCACGGCCGGCCCAAGCCAGCGCGGCGGCTGGATGGAAGGAACTCATCGACGCCGAGACCATCGAAGACGAAATCAAGTCGCAGCAGATAGCGCTCCGCGATGCAATCAAGAATGCCACGAAGTTCAAGGGTGGCGACTACCAAAAGGCGCGCCTGCACTTCACGGAGTTAGCAACGCTGTTTGCGATCGACGCGCAATATGACGAACCGATGCGCTGGAAACGCGAGTCGCCAGCCATGCGCGATCGCATGGCGAAGGCCGGATTCAATTGCAAGGTAGGCACCGACGCTTCGTTCAAAGATGCCACGATTCGCAGCGAGGAATTGGAAAACCTTGTGCGTGGCGGTTCGCCGCAACTGCCCACAACGGCCACGGAGTTCAGCTGGCCCAAGGTCGCGGATCGTCCGCCGTTGATGAAGCGGCTTGAGCAGTCGCAACAACTGGGCCTGGCTCCCTGGACGGCCAATGCCGCGGAATTCGCCCGCAATCTCGACAAACTATCGCACGAATCGCAACTCGTCGCGGCCCTGGCTCGGGTCATTCAGCAGGCAGGCTACGAATTTGCCGAAGACGAATCGTATCTGGAACTAGCCCGCGGGCTGGAGACCGAGGCCACGAAAGTGCGCGAAGCCGCAGCGGAAAAGAATTATGAACAGGCTCGCAAGGCCGTGGGCGAGATCAGCAAGGCCTGTAGCAAGTGCCACGAAGGCTATCGCAGTTGAGCGGCGGGCGCCGATCGTTTGATCGGCCACCGCGAGGACTGGTGACTAATGCGCGACGCGTTTCCGCCGGCGCGGCGAACCGTTGGTCTCGAAGAGCTTGATCTTGCGCAGGTCGACCAGCTCGGCCAGGCCCGCGTCGGCCATTTCGCGGCCCGAGACATAGCGACCCGGATTAATCCACTTTTCCATTTCCGCACCGGGCAAGCCAAACAGCTCGGCCAGCAGGGCATCCATCTCTTTTTCGAGATGACCGAAGTGGCGGGCCCACTCGGCGGCTTCGGCCAAGCCCACGTGTTCCTCGCTCTGCCACTTCATGGGATGGAACAGCAGCACACTATAGGGCGTTACCAACCGCCGGGAACAGGCGGCATAGGGCCACAAGGCGGCCGACGAGCACTCGCCGGTCACGATGCCCGTGACGCGCAATCCACGCATCATGATCAGGGTCATCAACGAGACGGCGCAATAGGGGCTGCCGCCCGGCGAATCGATGTACATCGTGCACTCGCCGCCCGGCTCGACACCCAAGAGCTTCTCGGTCAATTCGCCTTCGTTGTCGGTCAGATCGCCCACCAAGGAAATTTCCAGGGGGCCTTCCGATTCGCGCTGATGCATCACTTGTGTACGCCCCTGAGATCGTCTGCGGAAAGAGCCGCGCCATGCGGTCCGTGAGATACACCTGTAGTTTGACTGGACTCGAACAACAATCAAGTTCTAGCAAAAAAATACCGCAATTTTTTGAACATAACGAGCCTAGCGCCGAAACGGCCTGTGCGCGTTATGACGGCTGGCATTGCGGCGGCGCCGCTGGCGAATCGATACGCCAAACACCTCATTCGACGCACCGCCGGCAACTTATTTCACCGGGCAAAAAAGTGCGCGGTGATTGGGTCCCCGCCAGGCACCCCCAGCAAGGCCGCTCGGGGAGCTGGCTGACAACTTCCCAACCCCCGTGGCCTAAGTATAATAGAGCGGATTCAACGAACCCGTGCCAACTGCTTGGGCGAAATTGTTTGCGCGGCGGGTCGTGCTTGCAGCCATCACGGGGCCCCATCGGCTCGAAATTCGCAATCGGTAGCAAGATGGGCATCAAGTTTCTATGTCCCAACGGGCATAAGCTGCACGTTAAAGCCTTTCTCAGTGGCAAGAAGGCGATCTGCCCCAAATGCGGCGCCCGGGTCACGGTGCCCGGCGAGGGCACCCCGGCATCCGATGCAGCTGCTGATGCAGGGCAACAGGGCAGCGCGGGCGATGTTTTGGGCCACGACTTGACGATCGGCGAGGGCGGGAGCGTGATCCTCTCGACCGACCTCGCGGCCGAGCCGGCGCAAGCGACGGGGGGACTCCGCACATCGGCTGCCTCCTCAACCGCGACGTCCACGCACGCCGACGCGATCGACGAAGCCCCCAGTGCCGTTTGGTATGTGCGCCCCGCCACGGGCGGTCAGTTTGGCCCCGCTTCGGGCGAAATCATGCGCAGTTGGATCAACGAGGGTCGCGTGGGGGCCAGTTCGCTCGTGTGGCGTGCCGGTTGGCCCGAATGGCGATCGGCCGTCGTCACGTTTCCTCAGCTCGGCCCAATCATGACGCCTGGGGTAGCGATCCCCGGCGCGGCGATCATCGTCGGCGCGGGCAATGGCGCCGCCACGACCGGTGCATCGTTGCCGCTTGGCCAGGCGATTCAAAGCCTGCCGGCCGACGCGGCGGCCGTGCGGACGACTGTCGCCGATACGCCGGCCGTGTTGCCCCTAGCGGCGAGCCCACGCCGCCGCCGAAAAGGCAACGACATCAGCGTGATTGCCAGTATCGTGCTGATCCTGGTATCGATTATCCTGGTGATCGTTTTGGTCCTGGTATTTCTGCGACAGAACGAGCCCGACGAGAGCACGGCGCGCAGCCATGTCCTGCCAACGCAGGGTGCGCCATTTGCCTCGCGGCACGGGTAGTCGAAGTACCGGGACTTGCTCGCCCTGGCGCGCGTCGATTCTTGGACGCTGCGCCTTGGTAACCAATATTTTGACCTCACACGCGAAATGAGGATTGCGATGCCCCTGATCAGACTGCGATTTTTTGGTTGTCTCACGCTAATGGTCGCGATGGCCCTGTCGGCCCGCGCTGCCGACGACGCTTCGACGATGGAATTGGGCAATGGCAAGATGCAGCTCAAAGCGCCCGCCGGTTGGATTCGCAAAAAGCCGCAGACCTCGATCGTTGAATATGAATTCTCCGTGCCGGCGGTGCAGGGCGATACGAATGACGGCCGGATGACGGTGATGGCGGCCAGCGGAGGCGTGGAGGCCAATATCGATCGCTGGTACGGCCAGTTTACCCAGCCCGACGGCGGCAACACCCGCGATCGCGCTAAGGTCAAGCAGATTAAAGTCGGTGACGATGACGTGCACCTGGTCGATATCTCGGGCACGTACGACGACAAGCGCGGACCGATGGCGCCGGGCGTCAAGCGGCCCAAGTATCGGATGTTGGCGGCGATCATCGTGAGCAAGGCGGGCGGCAGCAATAACTACTTCGTGAAACTCTACGGTCCCGAGCGCACGATCGCGGACCAGGAGAAAGCGTTCGTCTCGATGATCGAGGGGCTGACGCACAAATAGGGCGCGACGGCATCCGGATTGCTCGAAGCGAATCCGTGGCCGCAGTCGCCGTTCCCCCAGGTTCGCCGTTCCCCAGGGTTCGCCTGTTCCCACTCTTGAGATCGACTGGATGAAGACACAACAGTTTCTGGAGCATCACGGCATTCGCACCAACCCGTTTGCCGAGGAAGACGCGCAAACCGATCCGGTCTTCAAGGACTACTGCATTCTCAGCACGCACCATCCCGCCTGGGACAAGATCTATGGTAACCCGGCCGAGCCGGCAACCTCGATCGTGTTTGGCGAAAAAGGAGCCGGCAAGACGGCGATGCGGTTGCAGATCGTCCGGCACCTGGCGCAATACAACGCCGACCATCCGGACGAGCGCGTGTGGGTGATCGAGTACGACGATTTCAATCCTTTCCTCGATCGATTTCGCACGCGGTTCGGCGCGCGGCGCAAGCGCACCGAGCGGGTGCTGGCCGATTGGAAGCTGTGGGATCACATGGACGCGATTCTCTCGCTGGGTGTTACCGGCCTGGTCGATCGCATTCTGGAAACCAAGCAGACTCGCAATCCGCCGTGCAATGATTTTAACCTGGCTGCCGTGCAATCGCTCGACCGGCATCAGGCCCGCGATTTGTTGATGCTGGCGGCCTGCTACGATCATTCCTCGGCCCAGACCAAAAAGGGCCGCTGGCGAAGTCTGCGCGGCAAGCTGCGCTATCGCTCGCTGAGCGCACAATGGGATTGGGCCTTGGGGGCCCTGGTCACGATCGGCCTGGTGGCCGCGACGTTCTACAGCGAGCAGTGGGATTGGCTCCGCTCGCCCTGGATCTATCTATTCGCACTGGCCGGTTGGCTGCCCTGGCTGTTTCGCTTTTCCCGACGGTTATTGCTGGCCGTCAAGATTGCCCGCAACGTGCGCGTGGGAAAACACGACGTACACCCGCTACGACAGATCTTGATGAAATTTCGCGCTGCCGACCTGTCGGGCCAACCGCTGCCCAAGAAGCAGCGCACGGACGATCGCTACGAGTTACTGGGGAAATTCGAGGGCATTCTCAAGAGTCTCGGGTTCCATGGCATCGTCGTGCTGGTCGACCGGGTCGACGAGCCCCATCTGATCAACGGTTCGGTCGAACTGATGCGCGCGCTGTTGTGGCCCATGCTCGACAACAAATTCTTGAAACATCCGGGCCTGGGCATCAAGCTGTTGCTGCCGATCGAGCTGTCGCACTTCATTGATCGAGAGGACCGAGACTTCTATCAACGGGCGCGGCTCGACAAACAGAACATGGTGCCCTCGCTCGAGTGGACCGGTGAGGCGCTGTTCGACGTGGCAACCGCCCGGCTACGCGCTTGCGCCATGCCCGACCGAACGCCGTCGCTGGCGGATTTGTTCGACCCGGCAATCACCCAGCGGCGACTGACGGACGCGTTCCGCGGGCTGCGCGTGCCGAGGCATCTGTTCAAATTCATGTACCGGCTGTTTGTTGCGCATTGCAACGCCTACACGGACGACGCTCCCTGCTGGAAGATTTCGCCCGAGCGGTTCGAATCCGTGCTGGCACTCTATAACCGCGATCAGGACTCGTTCGACCGCGGCCTGCGGGCCGGTTGAATCGACGAGTGCGTGCCTACGCGATCCTCCTGGCCTGCGCATCCTCGGTAGACCGCGAGCGTGCGAGCGTTTGCGGCTCGTATTGACGCGTTTCGCGGATCCTGCGAGACTCGCCCCCCGCGAGCGTCTGGATTTTGCCGCGCTCTTCCAGCGGCAACTTGCGGCGGAGTTCTTCGAAGGAGATTGTTATGGTTCAGGCCAAGGAATGGTTGGCCGCTTTGTTGTGCGCGACACTTCTGGGCGGCGGCTGCGGTCGGTCGACGACGGGCGCCGATCAGGTGAGCGAGCCTGCGGGGCCAGACGGAGTCATCGCCGAGTTTCTGGAAGCTGTGCGCGTGGGCGACGACAACAAGGCCGCTCACCTGCTGACTCCGCTGGCGCGTAAGAAGACGACGGAAATGGAAATGGTCGTGGCCCCACCGGGCAGCGAGACGGCCAAGTTTCAGGTCCAAGGGGTCGAAATGGTCGACAGCGGAGCCCATGTCACCGCCGACTGGACCGATTTGGACAGCGACGGCCGGCCGCACACCGACCGCATTGTTTGGATCTTGCGCAAGGAGGGCGAAGGCTGGCGGATTGCTGGCATGGCAACGCAAGTGTTCGCCGACCAGAAGCCCTTGGTGCTCAACTTTGAGGACCCGGCCGACATGCTGCTCAAACAGCAACAGGCCGAGGAAGAGATCGCCCGCCGCGACCGCCAGCAAGAACCGCAAGCTAAAAATCTGCCCGACGCCCCTGCTGGCACGGTCCGCTAGCTACGTCGCTGCCTGCGGGCGACCGGGCTCAATCGCTCCGACCGGGGCATTCGCGAATCGCCGCAAGTTGCCTTATCTGGCACTTGAATTGGCCTCCTAAGCCATTTGATGGCTTATCCTTACTGGATTATCAGCTCATCAACACCAAGGCAACTTGGGGTTTTTTTATTGCGCGCCACGGCAGCGCGTGCCAGGAACTTCAGCTATTGTTGACGAATAGAGAGCATAATTCCCAGAATTCCCTGTCAACCCAAGACCACCAAGTTGTCCTTGCGCCGCTTGACAACAATATGCACCATGCTAATTTATCGTCCTAGACTATGCAGTCGGAAAAGTCGTGTTAACCCGCAAAGGCTTACAAACAGGGCAGCCTCCGCGGTGAACAACTTGAACCTCCGTTGCCCGGTCTGACGTGTTGAGGTTTCGCCCAGGGGTAAGCCGTCACCTTGGGGGAGAACGTACGACGGCAGTTGATTTTTTTGTTTTTGGGACCCAAACGTTCCGGTACCTTGTAGGAGGATTCTTAAATGAATCGCACGTTAATTTTGGGCATCGCGATTTTCTTCGCGGTCGTCGGCATCGCCCTGGTGGGTGGTGAGCAGACGGCAGTCGCCTTCGGTCATCATCGTGGTTGCTGCGGTTGCGGTGGCGCTGCCCCGGCTCCCGCTCCCGCCCCCGCCCCCGCAGCTTGCTGTGGTTGCGGTGGTCACAAGCACCGTTGCTGGGGCCACAAGCATCGTCATCGTTGCTGTGGTTGCTCTGCTCCGGCTCCTTGCTGCGGCCCGGCCCCCAGCTGCAGTGCTGCTCCGTCGTGTGCGGGTGGCGCTCCGGCCGAGGGTGCTGCTCCGGCTGAGCCCGCCGCCCCGGCAGCTCCGGCTGCTCCGGCGCCCAGCGCCTGATCGTAACCGTTATGAGCCATGGCTGACCCGAGCTTGCTCGGGCGAGCCAATTTGTTTGGACGAGTTGAGCAACGCCCTGTTTCTTAGCGTTCAACTCCGAAGAGCGACGGCTTCCAAAGCCGGACCTCAATTCTTTGAGGTCCGGCTTTTTTATTGTCGTGCGTGCTGTTTTTGCGTTCCACGCCCGGTGCCAGCCGGCTCGATCAAGCGAGCTACTGGCGACCGACGATAAGCAACGGAATCGGGCCCCAAGAATCACCGATCGAGATTGCCCACAGCGATGGCCGAGCCCCACCGATCGACAACCGCCAGCCCGCCGCCAGGCCAGCCGACTTGGAGCCCCGAGTTGCGGACCTGGGTCAGCCTGCTGCTGTTTGCCCATCTGTTCGCGTTGGTGGTGGCCGTGACGACCTATACACGGCCTAGCGGATTGCAGGTGCGATTGCACAACTTGTTCGAGCCCTACCTGCGCAATCTGCACATGACCGTCTATCCGGTGAGCTATCCCTTCGCCCGCTACTACCTGGCGCACGCGACCCCCAATGACTTCGACTACTCGGTCGAGGTCGAATTCCAAGGGTCCACAGGCCCCGAGACGGTGACAATCCCCCGCGGCCACTTACAGCCGTTGGTGCGTTACCGGCGCTATCAGGCGCTGGCAAATGCCACGGGTGTTTTATCGCAACCGGAGGGAAACGAAGACCTGGCCGGCATCCTGCCCAAGGCAATCGCGGCAGCTGTGCTCAAGCAGCACGGGGCCCAGCAAGGCACCTTGCGCTGCCGGCCCAACCATTTGCCGATTCAAGAAGCGCTGCGCCAACTTAACGAAGGCCGGCGCGAGACGTTCGAGGAACCCGGCAAGTACGAGGCCCAGGTCTTCGTCACCCCGAGCGGCGTCGAATTGTTGAAGAAAAACGCCACGCTCGAGGTGGCCCCGGTCGAAGGCGGATCGAAAACTCCCAGTGGAAAAAAGGCCCCCAGCCCCCCGACGCCTCGATGAGCGCCATCACCCATTACTTCTCGCGGCTGGGCGAACGATTTGGCGAAGGCTGGAATCGGTTCTGGTTCACGCCGTCTGATCCCGTCGTGCTCTCGCTGATCCGACTGTTGACGGGCATCGTGGCGGTTTACCTGCACGGGACGCTCGCGTTGGATTTGATTCCCCTATTCGGTCCCAACGGCCTATTGCCGGCGGCCGACATCGCGCCGCTCGATGCACGCTCCTTCTCGTATCTGAACTACCTCACATCGCCGACAGAATTGTGGGCGGTCCACGGCATTGGCCTGGCGATCCTGCTGGCCTTCGCCGCGGGGTTCTGGACACGGATCGCGACCGTCCTGGCTCTGGTCGTGTTTTTGTCCGATGTTCACCGGGCGCCCATGATCACCTCGGGCACCGAGCCGGTCGTGGCCCTGGTCATGTTCTACCTGTGCTTCGCTCCCGCCGGCCGGCGCTTCTCGATCGACCGCCTGCTAGCCCGCCGTGGCAAGAGCGCGACGGCCGCGGTCGCCCCCGAGCCGCTTTCGACGACGGCCACCATCGCCACGCGGCTGATTCAAGTACACCTGGCACTGCTAATCGCGATGATGGGCTTCTCGAAACTGACCGGCGAAGCCTGGTGGACGGGCCTGGCAATGTGGTGGCTCATTGCTCGTCCCGACTCACGTTTGGTTGATTTGACGGGCTTGTATTCGATGCCCCAGGTGGTCGAATTCTGGACGCACGCGGTCGTGCTCTTCGAACTTGCTTTCCCGGTGCTGGTCTGGGTTCCGCTGGCGCGTCCCCTCCTGCTGGCTTTCGCGGTCATCATTTGGTGGTCCCTGGCGCTGGTGACCGGCGACTGCACGTTGGCGCTGATGCTTTGCATCGCGAGCCTGGCTTATGTTTCGCCGGCGCTGGTGCGCGGGTGCTGCGAGCGCCACGCGCTTGTCAGCCCCGCTTAAGCCTGTCGCGAGTTGAGCAAGCTAAGTCAGCTTAATTGCAGACCCACAGCTTGCGGGCTAGCATGACCGGACGAGCGGCGGCTTGTTGCCGCGGCGCTCGCCGATTCCCCAGTTTCACTCCCACCTGGAACGCCCGCCATGTTGATCTTCGATGCCCACCTCGACCTGAGCATGAACGCGTTGGAGTGGAATCGCGATTTGACCCGCGACATCGAAGAAATTCGCCAGCGAGAGCATGGCAAAACGGACAAACCTGATCGTGGACGGGGCACGGTCTCGTTCAGCGAGATGCGCAAAGGCGGCGTGGGGCTTTGCGTGGCCACGCTGATCGCCCGCTACGTCAAGCCGGCGAATCCCTTGCCCGGCTTTCACAGTCCCGAAATCGCTTGGGCCCAAACTCAGGGTCAACTGGCCTGGTATCGAGCGATGGAAGAGGCCGGGCAGATGACCCCCATTCGAAACATCGCCGAGCTCGACCGTCATGTGAAGCTCTGGCAAACTCCGCCGACCGGCGCTCCGATCGGATACATTCTCAGTCTCGAGGGGGCCGACTCAATCCTTACGCCCGGTCATCTCGCCAGGGCCTATGAACAGGGGCTGCGGGCCATCGGCCCAGCGCATTATGGCCCTGGCACCTATGCCCAGGGGACGCACGTCACCGGCGGACTCGGACCGCGCGGGCGCGAACTACTGGCCGAGATGCAACGGCTGGGCATCATTCTTGACGCCACGCATCTGTGCGACGACAGCTTCTGGGAAGCCCTGGAGTATTTTCACGGCCCGGTTTGGGCCAGCCACAACAATTGCCGGGCACTGGTCGACGACACGCGACAGTTCACCGACGAACAATTGAAGGAGTTGATCGCTCGCGGCGCCGTCATCGGCGGGGCGCTCGACGCCTGGATGATGGTGCCGGGCTGGGTCCGCGGCAAAACCACGCCCGAGGCGGCCGGCGTGACCCTCGAACACCTGGTCGACCACATCGATCACGTCTGCCAATTGGCCGGCAATGCATTGCACTCCGGAATTGGCACCGACCTGGACGGCGGCTTCGGCCGTGAGCAGTGCCCCACGGATCTGGCAACGATCGCCGATTTGACTAGTGTCCCCAGTCTGCTGACGAAGCGCGGCTACAGCCCCGCGGACATTGGGCAAATCATGCACGGCAATTGGATTCGCTTCCTCAAGACAGCCTGGACTTAGGGACCGACTGCCCGATCGATCGCCACATGGACTGAAACGAGCCTGGAAATCCAGGGAAACCAGGCAAAACAGTCGACGCTCAGGGGGTTGACAGGCCTCGGTTCGCCACCGAAAGTGGTAGGAACGATCAAGCCCACCTAAAGACGCTTTCGGGCGGAAGCGGAATTGTAAGCCCGAACAGTCCTGCCGATATTTGCCAGCTTGGGGGAGTGAGACATGTCCGACACCGTCTTTGTTACTCGATCCTATTCGAGCTACCTGACGATGGCCGCCCGCGCGATTTCGGATATTTTCAGTCCCGCTGGTCTGGCGATTCCCTGCGTCATGCTGGGGGTGTGGTCGTGCGATGAGCCGGGGGCGTATCGATACGCGATCCTGTATTCGCTGATCGCCATTCCGATGCCGCTGCTGTATGTGATCTGGCTCGTTAAGTCAGGTCGGGTAAGCGACTTCCATCTTCCGAATCGGCAAGATCGCTATATCCCATTCGCGATCAGCATTGGGGCGACCTTGGCGGCCGTGGCGCTGCTGATCTATTTCGGGGCTCCGTCGGAGTTCATGGCTCCGGTCTCGGCCGCTCTGATCCTTACGGCCGCTATGTTCGTGATCACGCTCGGATGGCAGATCAGCATTCACACCTCGACAACCAGCGGGCTGGTGACGTTCGCCGCGCTCGCTTTTGGCGGGCCCGCGCTGCTGCTGTTGTTGCTGGTGCCCCTGGTGATGTGGGCCCGGCTCTATCTGGGGCGGCACACGGTTGCTCAAACCCTGGCCGGGGCGGCCTTGGGCAGCGTGATCTTTACCACGATGTTCGCGCTCCGCGGAATCGTCTGGTAGAGACCAACCGCCGGTCCCGGCAGACCCCCACTCAGGTGGCGTAGGTGTCGTGGTCCTCGATCTGCCGTCCGTCGTCCGCTTCCAGGTCTTGTGCCTCGCCGGGGGTTTGCGATCCTTTGCGCCGACAGCCAACCACGAAGAATCGTCCGATCGAGCCGGCCAGCATCGCCGGGGTGAGCACCAGATCGGCGACCAGGCCGAATGCTAGCAGCGTACACATCAACAGTCCGAACCGGCGGGTCGGCATGAAGCTGCTGAGTGCGAAGGTGACCAGGCCCAAGGCCACGATGACCGTGCTTTGATAGATCGCGCCGGCCGAGTTCTCGAAGGCCATCACCGCCGCATCGTGACCGCCCAGGCCCAAACGCGTGGCGATGCGATACCAGTTGGCATAGTGGACCGTGTCATCGACGCAAACCCCCATGGCCACGCTGGCCGTCATCATCGTGCCGATGTCCAACGGCAGGCCCAGCCAACTCATCAGTCCAAATACCACGGCCACGGGCCAGACGTTGGGCAGCATCGTGAACAGCCCGGCGCGGATGTTGCGAAACACGACGCTCATCACCGCCGCGATCATGACAAAGGCGCCAAAGAAGCTTTCGACCAGACCATTCAGCAGGGCCCGCTCGGCCATGTAAACCACGGGCGTCAGGCCGGTGTAGGTGGCGCCATCAAGTCCCTTAACGCCCTCGTGCCGGGCCTGCTCCAACAGCGGATTCACCTTCTCGCGAATATCGTTGATGAAGGCCCCATAGTCGACGTCGGCCAACGCGGCCACTCGCAGGCTGATGCGCCACAGCTCCTGATTCTTCTCGGGATCGTTGGCCAGATAGGCATCGCGCACGAAATCCTCACGATGCGCCAGCAACCGCTTGTCGAGCACCTTGCGATAGCTGCTCTCATTCAACAGCACGCCACGCAGGCTGCCGCCTCGCTTGGGTGGCGACAAATCGGGCGCAAACGTGGCGGCCGACATGGCGCTGCCGACGTTCGGAATCGTTTCGATCGCCGTTTGCACGCGATCGACCAATTCGATCCGCTCGATGAAGCTCAGGTTCGTCTGGTCCCCGTCCAGTCGAATCACGACTTCCATGGGCACCAGTGGGCCGAGTTCGGCTTCGAGCCAGCGATAGGAATGGATGATCTCGGCATCGGGCGAAAACAGGCTCATCAGGTTGATGGTCGTCTTGGCCCGATAGAGGCCGGCGCCGCAGACGATGCCAACCACGATGAACACCGTCCAGATCAAGCCAGGGCGGGCAATGAAATGCGCACCCAGCCAGCGCATCCGCCGGCGATGTTCGGGATCCAACGGACTCATCTCGTCGGCGTGCGCGTCGTGGTGCAGGTTGGGCGGCCAGATTTGTAGCGCCGCCGGCAGGTAGAGAAACATGAAGCCCAACGTGACCATCACGCCGACGGCGGTATAGAAGCCAAAATTTCGAATCGGCACGAGCTGACTCGTACACAAGGAAATCAGCCCCAACGAGGTCGTGCCAGCCGACAACGCGCAAGGAATCCAGGCGGCTTTGAGTCCGCGCTCCGCGGCTCCCGCCAGACCTGATTGAACTCGAACGTGCCGGTAGTAGTTGATGAGATGGATCGCCGCGGAAAGTCCGGCGGTGTACACGACCGATGGCATCGTCAAGAGCACGGAATTGATCCGCCCACCCAATGCGTGCACGATCGCCAGGCAGATTGCCGCGCTATAGACCCCGCCGACAAAAACCATGGCGGTCAATCGCACATCGCGCAAATACCACCAGGCCAATGTCAGGCCCACCACGGCCGACAGCGCCATCAGCTTGATCAACATCCGTTCGCCTTCGACGTCAATGGCGACGTTGTCGACCGGCGGTCCGCCCATGCGAACACGGTCACGATCGACGCCCAGTTCGACGGCCGTGGCATAGATATCTTCCAGTGCCAGCCGCAAGTTTTCGTTGCCCAGGGGCGAAAGGGTGAGCACGGCGCAGGCATGGCTTCCGTCGTGGCCCACGACGGATCCCTTCAGCCTGGCCAAGGCTTGATCGCGCGGCAAGCTGGTGGGCGGAGTCGTCAAGCGGTCCATCAAGCTGCGACTGGTCACGATTCGCTGGAAATACTTGGGCGACCTCGACTCGGCGGCCGGCGACAGGCGCTCGGCGAACTGGTCGAGCCGTGGATCGTCCAGGGTGCAGCCGTCCCAGCTCACGAGTACGAAGGCTTCGTTGCCAAAATGGCGCTGGAACTCCTGATAATCGCGGGTGGCCTGAAAGGACTCGGGCAGCCACTCCTTGACGTCGTTCCGATTGCTCTGCAGGGCCAGGAGCGCTTGCCAAACCGTGATGGGAAACATCACGACCACGACGGCAATGATCGGCACACAGAAGCGGGAAAAGAACGTAGGTTTCATGCGTTGGCGGCAACGTACTCCGGTTTCAACCCCGCCCGTCGGGGGCATTCGCCCTCGCGAGCTGCTTCCTTTGCAGCAGCGAATGATGGGCATCACTATAACAACAATTTCGCGACCACGGGGAAGGCGGCATTCGCTGTCGGTCGACCGACAACGGCCGCCCCGCCCGCGTTGGACAGCCTCGGCTTTGCATTTGCCATACCGTCGCGCAACAAAAAAAGCCGCTCGTAGCGAGCGGCTTCTTAAGTTTTCGGGCGAACAGACGTTTCAGTCCGGTCCCGTTGGTTGGTCGATCGGCTACTTGAGCTGGCGAGGACGCGGCTGTTTGGCCTCGGGCAGATTGTCGAGATCGTTCGTGTTCGGCGTATCGACCACGACACCTTCGGCGTGCGACAGGTCAGCCGACTGGCTCACCTTGCCGTCTTCCTTCCACCAGGTCCAGCGACCAGCCGGATTACCGTGGTTGTACTCGCCGCGGATCGACTTCTGCCCGCTCGGATACCACCAGGTCCAGGCACCGTGCTGCTTGCCGACATCGAAGCGGCCTTCCAGAGCCTTCTGGCCATTCTGATGCCACCAGGCGAACTGGCCGGCTTGCAGATCGTGCTCGAAGTTGCCTTCCAATTGCGGCTGGCCGTTCGAGTACCAGGTCGTCCAGGGGCCGTGACGCTCGTCCTTGCCTTGCTTGGCGGTTACTTGAGCCTTGCAATTCCACCAATCATCGGGCGAGGTCTCGACCTCCTTGGCGAACAAGTACATGCCTTCCGACTTCTTGCTGCCGTCCTGATACTTGGCTACGACTTTCGGAGCTTGACGATGACCGGCCTGATAGGTTTCCTTCAGCGCCAGCGTGCCGTCGGGACCCCATTCGATTAACTGGCCGTGCAGTTCGCCGTCGCGATATTGGGCTTCGCGCATCTTGTGACCGCCGGCGTGCCACCAGATCGAAGTGCCATGCCGCTTGCCTTTGGAAAATTCCCATTGGCTGATCTTGTTCTTCTTGCCGTCATAGATCGTCCACACGCCATCGAGCAGGTCGTTGTCAAACGTCGCCTGCGAGATGATGGGGCCGTTGTACTTCGAATAGGGCAAGCGAGTCAGCATCGGGACGTCGCTGGGATTGCGATACCAGCGGACCCAGGTGCCACAACGGTTGCCGTGATTGAATTCGCCCTGGGCAAGCAGGTTGCCGCGTTGATCCCAGGTCTTCCAGATACCGTGGTTGTGATAGTTGGCTTCGGCGTCTTGAGCCACTTCGCGCTCAACTTTCACCGAGCCGTCCGGAAAGCGCTCTTTGATCACTTCGCGCTCGACCGGTTCGTTCCGGCCGGTATCGGATTGCCGACGCGGCTTCGACGAGCGGTCGATCGCCGAATCCCCGCGCGAGTTGCGGGGAGCGTCGATCTTTTTGATCGGTTGTTCGTCATTCGAATCGTCCGCCATCTCATCCGAGTCGTCGGCGTCCTTGATCGAATTCGACGTCTGATCCGAATCGTCGTCGTCCGAATCATCCTGATCGGCTTCGACGGCGCCCCGCAGCCTGGCAGGCGTGGGGTCGCTGGGGAACGAAGATTGTTGGGCGTGGGCCGGAAGGCCTTGCCAGGCCAGGATCAGTCCCAAGGCCATCGACGTTAGCCACTGCGTGGAGCGAACCATGCTGCACTCCTTACTAAATGCTTTGACAGCACCCAAATATTTCACGGCTGCGAGCGCAGCCGGGTGTTGACGGCCTCTGCAAACAGCGTCGCACGGTGACGAGCCCGAATGGGTGGCGCAAATACCAAGCGCCGTCGGGTGTCCTCGCCTAACTGCTTCGGCGACTAGCCAGGATATCGGCGGCTCGCGAAGGTCGACTTTGATCGAATTTGACGATTGTGCTCAAAAAGACACGTGTGCGATGCGTCAAAGCGCAAAAGGGCTGCCTGGGGGCAATGCGCGATGGAGTCATTGCACGGATGCATCACGCTGCCATCTACGGCTAGGTAGTTTGCGGAATTTCGCCAGTCTAATACACTGTGTTGCGCCAGCAGGCACGGGCGGCCGAAATCGACGACTTCGCGCCTGCTGTCGCCCCGAGATCCCTAAGTCTCTGACTAGCACCCCTGATTTTGATGGGAGGCAACATGCCTGAAAAACCGACCGCACCCAAAAAGAAAGCCAAAACGTCCGCTCCGAAACGCGCGCCCAAGGCAGCCAGTTCGGGCCCAAAGACCAAGGCCGCCAAGCGCGACACGACCTACTATGTCACGCCGCCTGAATTCACAGTGATCGTATCGGAATTAAAACCCACCGGTTCCCCTGACGCACGGCAATTTGCCAGCTTCGAGGGCGCTCGACGGGCGGCGATCGACGTCCTGGTACAGGCGATTGAGGATGCCGAGGCCAAGCTGCTAACGCTTCGCCGCGCCAGTGATTACGATGAATGGAAGTCAGTGGACGGGGCAAAGTAGATACCGCTTTCAATTTCTTGACTTGGTCCATGCTGCGCGCCTCGCTCCTCGCCACCACGAGGTGCGAATTGCTACATCACAACTCCCTCTTCAGAACCGAGTCATTGCACCAAAATAGAGCCCCTGGAAAAAAATCTGGAAATTTTCATCTGGCGCTAGACACGTTGGGGGGGCCGTGGGGTTAAAATGTCAGGGAAATTGTGAGGCAGACTCCGCGTCCGGTCCAGGCCTCCGGAATGGCGGAGCCAAGGAACACATCGATCGAGGCTTCCGCCCAGCGGGGGCGAGTTTTCTGTTGCCGGCCGTCACTGCCATGAATCCCAGGCACCGGCTCGGCTAAGCGTGACCTTTCTAACGATCTAGCGACAGACTGTTTCCGAGATGACTTCACGTCCCCGCTTGAGCCCTCGCCACAGCATCCGTGCGGCCAACCGAACCGGCAGCGCTCCGGCCTATTTTCGCCTTGCGCTCGAACCGCTCGAAGAGCGCCAGATGCTCACGGCCGTCACGTGGACGATCGATTCGTCGGCAAGTCGGCTGACCCTCAGCCTGCCGGATCAAACGATTGCCCTTTCGGGGCTGCCGCCCTTGAGACGATCTATCTCGTGGCCAAGAATACGGCGCCGGGCAGCAGCAACGGCATCGGCCAGCAGGGCAGCCAGTTCTTGGGCGGGTTTGGCAGTCAGGTGGAGTTTTTCGGCAGCCAATCTCAGCATCCGAACACGGTGCGGGTGAGTACCGGCAGCGGCGACGTCTACATGGCGGACAACACGCTGCCCTACGGTCCCGAAGCCTGGAACACGGTCGTCATTCGCAAGAACGCCACGGGATATTACGTCTATTTGCCCGACGGCGCGGGCGGGGCGACCATGGTCAGTGCTACTTCGATGACCTCGGCGGCCTACCTGGCTCTGGGCGCGATCGGCTGGTCGCAGGGAACCGACAGCGCCGCCGGATTGATCTCGAAATGGGGCGTCTATGCCGCCGACATCGGCGACACCCTCGCCAAGGAGCTCGTGGTCGGCTTGGAGAATGGCGGGACGTCGGCAACGGCGGCACTACCCCATCGCACGGCCACGGTCAATTTCGCGGCCACCGATGACAGTTCGCTGGCCAGCGCGGAGGTCGCCACGACGATCAACATCAACGTCGCCCCGACCATCGATTTGAACGGACACGCGACAGGCACGGGCTTTGCCACGCA
>PLYM01000119.1 GCA_003153375.1 Planctomycetaceae bacterium | reverse complement strand
TGCGGCTTCGGACAGTAGAACTAGTCAGCTTACGTAACAAAAACTACGACGCTCGGTCGCAGGTGGAATCCGCCACCACTTGCGACCGAGCGTCTTTTTTTTTGCGCCAGCTGCTTTTCAGGTGGATTCGCTGGGTTTATCCTGATGGCCCACGTTCGCCATGTTTCACGCCTTGGGAGAATCCACGATGAATCGGAAGCTGATCGCGACGCAACTTGTCGCCCTAGGTCTCGTTTGTACTTTGGTCGTCGCCGTGAGCGCTGCCGATACCGTGCCCGCGACGGTCAATCCCACGCCACGCACCGACAATGGTTGGACCACCCGCGATGCCGCCTTCAACGCACGGGTGAAACAGGGCAACGTCGACCTGCTGTTGATCGGAGACTCGATTACGCAGGGCTGGGAAGGGAACGGCAAGGAAGCGTGGGAAAAATACTACGGCAAGCGCAACGCCGTGAATCTGGGCATCGGCGGCGATCGCACCCAGCACGTGCTCTGGCGGCTCGACCACGGCAACATCGACGGCATCAAGCCGAAACTGGCCGTGCTGATGATCGGCACCAACAACTCGCACGATAACACGGCCGAAGAGATCGGGGCCGGCATTCAAGCGATCGTCAAGCAACTGCGGGCCAAGCTGCCCGACACCAAGGTGCTGATCCTGGCAATCTTCCCCCGCAACCCCAAGCCCGAAGCGGTGCGCGAAAAGAACGCCAAGGCCAGCCAGATCGCCGCGGAACTGGCCGACAACAAGATGGTCTACTACCTCGACATCGGTCCCAAGTTCCTGACCGCCGACGGCGAGTTGACCAAGGAAATCATGCCGGACTACTTGCACCTGAGCCCCAAGGGCTATGACATCTGGGCCGCAGAGATCGAGCCCAAAGTGGCCGAATTGATGGGCGACAAGAAGTAGTCGGATCGGTCGACCAAAGCGCGCCGCCAAGAAAACCTTGGCGCGCGCGGCGACCTTCATGACGCCGGCTTCTGTTGGCGAAACCAGGCCACGAAATCGCGAACCCCGTCGGCAATCGCGACCTGCGGGCGGTAGCCGAGCAGGCGTTCGGCTTTGGAGAGGTCGGCACACGTGACCGGCATGTCGATCGCCAGGCCCGGTTGCTGGTCGACAATGGCCTTGCGCCCAAATTCCTGCTCGACGAGCGCGATCAATTGGCGAACCTCGACCGGCGCGTGATGGCCCAAGTTGATCGCCTGATTGACCACCCCGTCGGCCGAAAGCGCCGCGAGTAGTCCCGTGCAGATGTCGCTGATGTGCGTAAGATCGCGGGCGACGGAGCCATCGCCGAAGAGCGCGATCGGCCGGCCCTCGTCGATCGCGGTGGCGAAAATGTGCAAGGCCAGGTCCGGACGCATCCGCGGACCGTAGACGCTGAACGGGCGCAGTCTCACCACCGGCACGCCGTGTTGCCGATAGGACATTTCGCCCAACAATTCGGCCGCCTGCTTGCTGGCTCCATAGGGGCTCAACGGCGTGCCGAGCACTGTGTCTTCCTGGAACGGCACCGCGACGTCGGGACCGTAGACCGTCGACGACGAAACCAGCAAGAACCGCTCGACCGGCGAGGTGCGCGCGGCTTCCAACAGCGTGAGCGTGCCGCGGACGTTCGACTCTTCATATTCCAAAGGCGCGACCATGCTGGCCCGCACGCCGGCATATCCGCCCAGGTGCACCACCTGCCGCACGCCGTGCAAGTCGAACAAGTGCCGCATGGCGTGGACGTCGCAGAACGACCGCTCGACGACGATCACGCGCGGGTTGCGAGAGAAACGGGCCACATTGGCGCGTTTGAGCGCAGGATTGTAGTAGTGGTTGAAGTTATCAAGACAAACGATCTTGCCGTCGCCCGGCTCGGCTAACAAGCGCTCGATGAAATGGCTGCCGATGAACCCGGCGCCGCCGGTTACCAGAACTGTCATGCGCTCGATCCCAAAGCACCTCTTGTCTGCCGAGGTTGATTCTACCACGCCAGGCAAATCGGTCACTAATCGCGGCTGGACGACATTCCGATCAGCGTCGCATCAATGCGACGAGGTTGCGGACGACCGCTTGGAAAACCAACCGCTGGTGCCCAGCCCGAAAATGATCCGCAGGGCGGCCCAGGCTTCGCGCGAGTCGATTTTCGATTCGCCCTCGCGCCGGTTAGCGAACGTGACGGGGGTCTCGCCGATCTTCGCCCCCAGACGCTTCAGCCGCCACAGAATCTCTTCCTGAAACGAATAGCCACGCGAGCGAATCTCGTCGAAGTCGACGCGCTCGAGCAGGCTCGTGCGATAACATCGATAGCCGCCGCTGCAGTCCCTGGTGGTAAAGCCCAGCAGCCAGCGCGTGTAAATGTTGACCCCGCGACTCATCAAATGCCGTTTCAGCGGCCAACCCTCGATGGCCCCGCCAGGCACATAGCGTGAACCAATCATCACGTCGGCCGCCGGCTCGCCGGCCTGCTCCATGCCGGCCAGGATCGCGGGCAAATAGCGCGGATGGTGGCTGAAATCGGCGTCCATGTTCACGAAGTACGGATAGCGCTCGGCGATCGCATACTTCATGGCCGCGACGATTGCGCTGCCCAGGCCCAGCTTGCCCGAACGGTGCAGGCAACGGACGCGCGGATCGGCAGCGCCTTTCTGGTCGCACCACGCGCCGGTGCCGTCGGGCGAATTGTCGTCGATCACCAGGATGTCAGCAGCGGGCACCACGGCTAGAATCTCGTCGACCAAGCGCGGTAGGTTCTCGATCTCGTTGTACGTCGCGATTGCGATCAGGATCTGGCGGCTGGAAGCCATTTTGGATCTCAAGTGCGACGGACCGTGCGGCCACTTCAGGTGAACCCCAATACGGCGGATTTTGTCTCGCCTGTTCCGAGGCCGCGGTGCTCTCTACAATCTAGCTTGGCCCGCCCAGAACGCACCGATTTCCGGAATCTCCCGCCCCCCATGAGCGTTTCTTCGGAAATCGCCGCCGAACCCGCCTTTGACGGCCCCCCATCCGGCGCTTCAGGCTCCCGTGGCTTGCCAGAGGCCGGGTCGACTCTCTATGGCCGGGCCTTTTGGTGTACCTACCTGTCGAACACCGCGTTGATGATAGCGATCTCGTTGATGTATCGGTACGCCGATTTCGTGGTGTTCCTGGGCGGCAGCGAACTCACGGTCGGCACCATCGTCGGCATCGGCATGACCGGCAGCCTGGTGATGCGTTTTTTTCAGGGCTATGGCATCGATCACTTCGGTCCCCGGCGAATCTGGCTCTGGTCGCTGGCCGGGTTCAGCCTCAGTTTGTTGGGCCAATTGTTCGTGACCGAGCCCGATGGCGTGGCGATCTTTCTGCTGCGAATCGCCTACAGCACGAGCGTCGCCGGCGCCTTCGGAGCTTCGATCACCAGCGTCTCACGCAGTCTGCCGGTGGCGCGAATGGCCGAGGTGATCGGCTCGCTCGGCACGTCCGGCTTCATCGCGATGGCGTTGGGCCCACAACTGGGCGACTTCCTCTGCGGTCACGACAACATCACTCGCACCGATCTGAATACGATGTTCTATGTTGCCGCCGCGCTCGGAGGCCTGGCCCTGGTGGCCGCCCAGTTCGCCACGCGCGATCAGACCGCTCCGCGCCGGCGGCGCCGGCCCCACGTGTTCTGGCTGCTCAGGCGCTATCATCCGGGTAGCGTCATGGTGCTGGGGGTCGTGATGGGCATGGGCTTCGTGATTCCCACCACGTTTCTGCCCACCTTCGCTCTCGAGCATGGCATCGAGCGAACGGGGCCGTTTTTTCTGGTCTACGCGGCCACGGCGTTCATCACGCGGCTGAGTACCCGGCGATTCCCTGAATTGTTCGGCGTGCGGCCCATGGTTTATTTGGGATTGGCCGCCTTGTCGACCAGCCTGCTTTGTTATCTGAGCGTGACGGGCGAGTGGGGACTGCTGGTGCCCGGCGTTTTCGCCGGCATGGCCCACGCGGTGTTGTTCCCCTCGGCGACCGCGCAAGGCAGCGCGGCGTTTCCGAACCGATATCGGGGCCTGGGCACGACCGTCATGCTGGCGATGCTCGACATTGGCACGCTGTCGGGCGCACCCTTGATCGGGGCCATGGTCAAAACCAGCAAGGCCTTCGATTTGCCCCCCTATCAGGCAACCTTTATCATGCTGGCCGCCGGCGTGGCCGCGACCGGCGTCTTCTATGCCTGGAGCAACGCCAGTGACCGCGCGAGCTGAACATGCGCACCGCGACGATCGCGGCGCCGACACCAAGACTGCCTATCGCAACGATCTGGCGTACATTCACGACGCCGGCTTCGGCGGATTTGCTGCCGGAGCCGCGCCCTGGCTGCTGAAGACTCTGCACGCCAGCGGCATCGAGCGGGGGCTGGTCGTCGATTTGGGATGTGGCAGCGGCATCTGGTCCGCGGCCTTGGCCCAGGCCGGTTACGGCGTGCTGGGCTTCGACATTTCGCCGGCCATGCTCGCCATGTGCCGCCAGCGGGTGCCGACGGGCGAGTTTCGCCAGGCTACGTTCCTCGACGCCAAATTGCCTCGCTGTGTCGCCGTGACGGCACTGGGCGAGATCCTGGGCTACCTGTTCGACCGCCAGAACACGCCAGCGCGGATCGAACGGCTGTTTCGTCGCATTTATCGAGCACTCGAGCCGGGTGGACTGTTCATTTTTGACGTCGCCCTGCCGGGGCGCGCGCCGGGCGGCCGAGCACAGAACTATCGCGAGGGCGAGGATTGGGCATGCCTGCACGTGGCGGTCGAAGATCCGAGGCAGCGCACCCTGACACGGCACATCACCAGCTTTCGCAAGGTCGGTGAGCTGTACCGGCGCGAGCACGAGGTGCATCGCCTGCGGCTCTACGATCGCGGTCAGCTCGTGCGCCAATTGCGCGCGATTGGTTTCAAGGTTCGCACGCTGAGCGGGTATGGCGCAATGAAGTTCCCGCCCGGCTATGTCGGCCTGATCGCTCGCAAACCGTGAACGGGCCGATCCGCGCGCTCGAGCACGTGCTCGAGCGCGCGTGCTCGATCGCACGTGCTCTATTTTCCGGCCAGCTTACGATAATAGTCGATCGAGCGGCGCAGGCCTTCTTCGAAGCCCACTTCGGGCTCGAACGCCAAACGGTTGCGGGCCTGCGTGATGTCGGCCAGGCTTTCGCGGACGTCGCCCACGCGAGCAGGCGAGTGCAGGGGCTTGATGCTGGTGCCCAAAAGCGTGTTCAGGATCGCAATCAGTTCCAGCAGGCTGGTGTTGCGACCGTTGGCCACATTGATCGAACGGCCGGAGACCAAGGCCGCATCGGCGTCGGCGGCCAGCAGGTTGCCCTGCACCACGTTGCCCACGTAGGTGAAATCTCGCGACTGATGGCCATCGCCATAGATGGTCGGCTGCCGTCCGGCCAGCATGGCCGTGATGAACAGAGGAATCACGGCCGAGTATTGGCTGTTGGGATCCTGGCGCGGGCCGAAGACGTTGAAGTAGCGAATGCAAACCGTCTCGAAGCCATACGTCGCGCTGAACGACTGGCAATACAATTCGCCGGCCAGCTTGGCGGTACCATAAGGAGAAATCGGGGCCGGCAAATCGGTTTCGCGCTTGGACGAAGTCGGCTGATCGCCGTAAGCGCTGCTCGAGGCCGCATAGATCAGCCGCCGCACGCCAGCCTTGCGGGCCTCGTCAAGAACCGTGAGCGTGCCCGTCACGCAGGCCGCGTTGGTGTCCAGGGGCTTCTCGACGCTCCGCGGCACCGAAGCCAGAGCCGCCTCATGGAAGATGCAATCGACCCCCGCAACGGCTTTGGCGACGGCGGCGGCATTGGTGACATCTCCTTCAAGAAACTCAACCTGCCGCTCCAGGTGCTTCAAGTTGGCGAGGTTGCCGGTCGACAGGTTGTCGAGCACGCGCACGCGATCACCGCGCGCGACCAGCGCCTCGGCAATGTGCGAACCAATGAAGCCGGCTCCGCCGGTGACCAGGAACGTGCGCATGAAAGACCTCAAAAGTGGTAGCGGGCGTCAAGCGGGATGCTTAACTGTAGTGCGCAGATTCTAGTCGCGTCGGCCCACGATCTCAATCGTTGACCACCACGCAGCCCAGCACGCTGGCGCCACAGGCCCGCAGCGCATTGACAGCCGAACTGGCCGCCTGCCGCCGGGTGTGGGGCCGCGAGAGCACAAAGTAGACCCCGTCGCAGCGGGCCGCCAGCCAACTGATTTCCGGTTCCGACGAGACGCTCAGACCAATCAGCACCGCGCGATACATCGGCCGCAGCGCGCCCCAGCCGAACTCCGGTCGATCGAAGGTCGGCACCTGGCTGTTTCCGCAGCCGACGAAATCGATGCGAGCCGCATTGGTTGGATGAATCACGTCGGTCCAGTTCGAAGAGCCGAGCATGACTTCGGTCATGCCAGGGCCCAACGTGCTGACCGAACGGGTCAAACGCCCGGCCCGCAGGTCGCCATCGACCAACAGCACGTCACCCGGCGACTGCGAAGCCACGGCCTGGGCCAGGTAGGTCATCGAGAAGCAGGGCCCCGCCAAATGGTCGGGAGTGACGAACAGCAGTGCGTTGCAATAGTTGGTTGCAACTTGCTCGCCGATCTTTGAGGCCAGTTCCAAATAGTAGCCGGGAAGTTCATTGGTCGTGGGCAGCAGGCACTTTTCGAACAGTGCCTGCGGAAGCGGTGCCTGGTGCGGCAGCACGATCGGGATGCCGACCGGCAGTTCCTTTTCGACGGTCGCGACGGGCCGCACGCTCGCCGGGCGCGGAAGCTCGGCGGGTGGCTTAGGTGACGAAATCGGCGGCGACAGGTTGAGCCCGGGACTCGCTGGGCGACGGCCCTCGAGCACTTTCAACGCATCGTGCATGCGACTCATCGTTCACTCCGCTTTTAGCCGCGACGCAGTTTGGCAAACAGCTGTCCGTACTCGAGTCTCGGCGGCCGAGCCGTCGCGACACAGGCGACCGCGTCATCCTCGATCACGATCAAACCCTCGTCCGCGGCTGCCAGCTTCGCCCCATCAGCCAGCGAACTCCGAGGTGAACTAAGCACGAGTTGCGGCAACGGCTCAGCCGGGCGGCTGACAACATCCAAACGGTCCGCGAAAACGGCCGGCGGCGCCGTGACTGGCTGGGGTAGGTTGACGTCGAGCGATCCGAGTAACGCGCTCAGGGTCAGGCCGTCGCGCGGACTGACACGTTGCAGCCCGGCGAACATCTCGGCGTCGGAGTTGTAGCGCTCCAGAATGACCTCTTCTTCCGCGAAATCCTCGGCAAACGGATCGCCAAACTCCGGGAAATCGAGTTCCACTTCGGTACCGATCGAACCGGCCGGCTCAAAGTCCTCATCGATCCGTGCCAGGTGTTCTTCAATGATCGCCAATTGCTCTTCCGGAGTCGGCACGGCGAGCTTCGGCGCCGCCGGAAAAGGAATCGCCTCGGGCATTTCGTCGGGCGATTCATCAAGGCCGCCAAATTCGACCACTGCGCTAGCCGGGGCGCCGACCTTCGGGGCCGTGCTCCAGGGACCTGGCAGTTGCTGCAAGTCGGCCCAGGACTCTTCGATTGCTTCGCTGTTGATTTGCTCCAGACCGCCCAGGCTGGCGAGAATCAACGCGTGGTCACAAACCTGATTGATCAGCCGCGGAATTCCGTCGGTCGCCCGATAAATGCTCGACATCGCTTCATCGCGGAACAAGTGGCTCGCGTTGCCGCCGGCACTGCGGATCTGAGCCCGCACGTACTCAGCGGTTTCAACACAATCGAGCGATTCCAGGTAGCAGCGCGCCGCTAGCCGTTGGCTGAACGATTGCAACTTGGGACTGGCGAATCGCTCTTCGAGCGTGGAACTGCCGGCCAACACGACCCGCACGCGCGGCTGACCCGCACGCACCAGGTTGCTGATCATGCGCACTTCTTCCAGCAACCGCAGTGGCAGCGTATGGGCCTCGTCGATCAGTAACAGCAACCCATCGTTGCCACCGGCAACCGGCTCGAGATAATCGAGCAGCAGCAGCCTTAACTCGCCCTCATCCATTCCCCGATAGGGGCGCCGCAGTTCGTACAAGATGGCCTGCAACAGGGCCTGTCGCGTGGCCAACCGACCGCTCGAGAGCAGCGCCACGGCGAAGCGTCCGGCAAATTCCTCGGCCAGCATCTGGCACAGCAACGTCTTGCCAGTGCCGGCCGGTCCGACGATCAGGCCAGGGCCTTCGCCGCGATCAATGCATCGAGACAGCGATTTGCGAGCATTTTCCACGACCGTTGACGGAAAGTAGCAATCGGTCCGTGGAGCGGCCGCAAAGGGTCTGCTGCTCAGATTGAAAAAAGCCTCGTACATCCTACAGACACCCTAAAACGCCTATACGAATGGGTTTACCACCCAAAAATGCAGCGATGTTCGCACTGATCTAGGTTCGGCATCGCGATCAGCGGGGCTCCACCTTGTCCGGCCGACCCGGCAAGGTTCACGGAGCCGGAAATGGCCGCCATGCCCGGGCCTACGGACACCGCCCAGGGCACCGTTCCTAGGAACCCACGGCAGCCCGGACATGCTGCGTGTCCTATCGTCCGCTGGAGAGCTGACGAATGCCTTCCGCCGGGTCGGCACACAGGGTCCAGACCAGGTCGGGGTTCATGGCCCCGTAGACGGCCAGAGTGAAGATGATGAAGGCCAGCACGACCTCGCCCACCCGTTGAGTTCGCGGGCCGATGAAGCCCGAAACATGACGCCCCGCTGCCACCGACGACGCCGAGGAGGGAATCACGCCGACAACGGGCAACGCCAGGGCTGCGGCCACGTCTTCGATGCTCGAGAACACCGAATCGCTGCGTGCCAGCCGCACGGCCGCTAGGGCCGCCACGGCCAACGCGATCAACAGGGCCGCCAAAGCCAGCGGCTGCGTGCCATTCTGTTGAAACTCCGCCATCACCGGAGCCAGAGGAAGGCCCTGGGCCGGCTGCAATCGAGCGTCGGCCGTTGCATCGAAGTCGGTCAGCCGCTGTTCCGCGGCGTCTTCGGCAGCCACGGCCACCAACAGTTTCTTGTGAGCTGCCTGCCAGCCTCCGACGAGTTGCTCATACTGCCCAGCAAACTCCCGGTGCTGTTGATGCTCGATGCCCGGCGACTGCGGCAACGTAGCAAGTGCGGGGGATTCGGCCTGAGTCTCGGCGGGGGAGGCCTCGACGGTGTCGCTCGGTTTGTCCATTGCGGACAGTTTTACCGTAAGCTGCTCAACCCGCTGCTCCGCGTCAGCCACCTCCGGGTGCACGGGCGTGAAACGCCGCAGCAACTGATCCCGCTCGCGAATTGTCGCCTGCAACTGTTCGTTGATCTTGGCCCATTCGCGGTCCGCGGCGCTGACAGCCGCCGATTTCCGCGGGGACTCGGCGGCCAGCGGAGGTATGTGCGTGCGGTGATTCTCGAAGTGCCGGTTCACGAAGTTGTCGAGTTCCACCTTGGAGATCCGCTCGGCATCGCGGGCAGCTTGGGTGATACGACGAGCCTGGTCGACCTCGAGCACCAGTCTGGCGCGGTGTTCCCCGGAATCCGCTGCGTCTGAATGGTTAGGACCCGCGGCACGCACCGGCCTGACCAGGCCGCCGCTCAGGGCGGCAGTCACCAGGGGAACCACGATCAGGGCGGCAACCGCCCGGCGGCGCAAACGGCCCATCGCAGAATTGACCATAGCTGCCGCGGCTCCCGGTTTTGTATCGCCGGCACTGGGTTGCGCAATGCGCGCGTCGCGAGCCGACGATGGCACCTCTTCGTCATCGACCGCCGCGGCCGGATCCTTGAGGAATGCATGCCCAGAGGCCGCGAGCCGTTATACTTACTTGGCTTGCCAGAGAATGGGGCTTGGTTCGCCAAAGAATCGGGCTCGGCGTGTCTAAGATTCGGGGTTCGTCGAATGTTTCGCGTCAAAATCTGTGGAATCACCAGCGCCGCCGACGGCTTGGCCGCCGCTGAAGCAGGCGCCGACGCGATTGGCCTGAACTTCTATGCCGGCAGCCCACGCTGCTGCTCGTTGGAGGTTGCCCGCGAAATCGCGTCGGCGGTGCCGCGCGGCGTGTGCCGGGTAGGAGTGTTCGTCGACGCGCCGGCGTCTGAGATTCGACACACGGCCGAAGTCGTCGGGCTCGATGCCGTTCAATTGCACGGCAACGAATCGGTTGAACTTCAACGCGCGATTCGCCCACTGCCGATCGTGCGTGCCTTTCGTGTCGCCGGCGAATTGACAGCGATCGATGAATACCTCACTGCGTGTCACCTGGCTCGCTGCGAACCCCGGATGCTGTTGCTCGATGCGTGTCAGCCGGGTGCGTTAGGTGGCACTGGCAAGACCCTCGACTGGTCAGCGATTGCCGCGGGTCGCCAGCATTTGCGCGGAATTCCGCTGGTCCTGGCCGGCGGGTTAACGAGCGAGAATGTGGCACAGGCCATCCAGACGGCACGGCCTTGGGCCGTGGACACGGCCAGTGGCGTCGAGATGTCGCCGGGCAGGAAATCGGCCACCAAGGTCCAGGCTTTCGTGGCCGCGGCCCACCAGGCGTTCGCCCGCGCGGCGTGGGCTCGCTGAGCGACCGATTGGAGGCGAAATCGCGCGGCATTTGCCCGCGATCTCGGCTTGCCAGTGGCTAGTCGGCCAACTTATGATGATCGATCTACCTTTCCCCAGTCCGGGGCCGTGTCATTCTTCCGTTCGCAAGTCCTTCGCAGGAGATTTCCCGTGGCGCAGGTGGCAACTCGAGTTCCGTACAAGGTGGCCGACATTTCGCTGGCCGACTGGGGCCGCAAAGAGATCATGCTGGCCGAGAACGAAATGCCCGGCCTGATGGCGCTGCGCGAGAAGTACGGCAAGGCCAAGCCGCTCAAAGGCGCTCGCATTGCTGGCTGCCTGCACATGACGATCCAAACCTCGGTACTGATCGAGACCCTGCTCGAGCTGGGCGCCGAGGTGACCTGGAGCAGTTGCAACATTTTCTCGACCCAGGACCATGCCGCCGCGGCAACCGCCAAGCGGGGCGTTCCGGTCTATGCCTGGAAGGGCGAGACCAACGAGGAATTTGACTGGTGCATCGAGCAGACGCTGTTCTTTCCCGATGGCCAGCCGCTCAACATGATCCTCGACGATGGCGGCGATCTGACCGCGATGGTTCATCAGAAATTTCCGGAGCTGTTGCCCGGCATTCGCGGTTTGACCGAAGAGACCACGACAGGTGTACACCGACTGTATCGCATGCACGCAGCCGGCGAATTGAAAATCCCGGCGATCAACGTCAACGACTC
>PLYM01000259.1 GCA_003153375.1 Planctomycetaceae bacterium | reverse complement strand
CGACCGATTGGCCGGGCGGGATTCGCCCCCGCTGAAGATCGCCGACTTTTCACGGCGTACTTGTTTTCTCGGAGTCCGAGAAAACGTTTCTGGTTGATGCGACAGCGGCACGTCGAGCGGGGTTTTCGTGGAGGAATGAATTCGGTAGGCTGAGCGGAGAATGGCGACCGTTAAGTCCTAGGCGGAGCGCGCAATTGGGGCCGACGAACGAGGGTGAGCTAACCCAACGCCAAATGCAGAAGGTTATGGGCCTTGTCGCTCAAATCTTCGAGCAATCCCGTGGATTTAAAGTCCATCCGCCGAAAGAAGTCACCGACGATCCGAAGATTCTGTCGAGTCGTTCAATCTCAGAAAAACTCGTAAGTACAAAGTGGTGGCTTCGTGTCAACGACGGCGAAGAAACGATCTTGACGTTTTGCGAACTGCTGTCGCTCGTCCACCAATTACGTGAGCTTAAACGACGGCTCGACGAAGGACCTCAGTCCGGCAAGGTGAAAGCGTCGTTTAAGTTCGCAATGAAGCAATTGCTTGAACCCGACACGGCTATTCGGTTGCTGGCCACTCTCAAAATTGAAGGGATCGAGCGCAAGCAGGTTCGAGTCACATATCCACTATTCGGTCTCCATGACGGTGAAGGGGGAAAAGATGCACAGCTGATTGGCACACAACACCCACAGTCCGGCTACGACATCGTATTCATTTTTACCGACGAGTCGCTGGCAGATAGATTCGCGGTGGCATTTCAGTGCGGTCGAGTGGCTCGAATCGCCGATGACGTGGAGACATTCAAGCAAGTGCTCAAGCGATGCCAATACACGCTTGTCGCATTTGATCCAGTTTGTCGAAATGGGCAGGTCGAAGTGAACGCGATGGCATTCGTTAAGGAAATTCTGGGCGAATAGTCGAGCTGCAGAATGCGACAAAATCGACCAGGGGCGACCGTTGAAGGCGCCCAGATCATCGCGTAGACCGATGGGGGTCAAAGACAAACGTCCAGTCTGTGCAGTGCGGACCGATGCTCCGCGAGCGCAAGACGCAATCCGCCGCGACGTCAAAATCGAATCTCGATGATCGAAAAATCGTCCTCCCAGCGTGCCTGGCCCGATAGGTCCTGAGTGTGCTTGATTAGTGCCTCGATGACCGATTCTTCGCTCTGCCTTCGTCGGCCCATGAAGGCGACAAAGTCATCGAATGCCCACATCTGACCGTCTTTAAGGTGAACCTCGAATACGCCGTCGCTATACAAGTACAGCTTGCCATAGGGACCAACCTCAGTTGACTCGCTTTCGAAATCCATTTCCTCGAAGGCGCCGATCATGGGTCCGGTCGAGTCGAGTTTCACCAGTTCGGCTTGCTCGGCCGTTGGACCAGTCATGAGCAATGCGGGCGGATGCCCGCCGCCGGCGTAGGCAATCCGGCGCTCCTGAACATCGTAGACGCCGTACCAGCCGGTGAAGAACTTTTCCGACTGATCGGCCATCTTGAACCGATTGTTAAGCGCAGTAATGACTTGACCAGGATTGGAGAAGTCGACGCCGGGCAACGACTGCGATCGCACTGCGTTCAAGACTGACACGGAAAGCAGCGCTGCCGATACGCCGTGCCCAACGACATCGATGAGGTAAAAACAGAAATGCCGTTCGTCGAGCCAATGATAGCCAAAGGTGTCCCCCGATAAGGCGGTGGACGAAATGAACTCCCATTCGGTCTTCACTGGCCCGTCCTGGATCTTGGCCGGAAGCAACGATTGCACGTAGTCCGCCGCGCTGGCCACTTCGCTGGCCAGAAGCCGCTGGCTTTCCGCGAGCTTTCGGTACGCTTCGTTGCGTTCCAGGAGATTGATGTAGCCCTTGGAGTGATATCGAATCCGAGCCAACAACTCGATCGGGTCGGGAAGCTTGACGAGATAATCGTTGGCCCCCAGGGCGAAAGCTTTGGCTTTCGTGGTCGCTTCCTCTTTGCTGGAAAGCACAATCATCGGAATTTCGCGTGTGAATTCCTGGGCGCGAAACTGCGTCACGAGTTCCAAACCGTCCACGTCCGGCATTACTAGGTCCTGCAGAATGACAGTGGGATGAATCGCCAGCGCGGTCTGGAGTGCCTGGAGAGGGTCCTTCAGATAGTGGAAGTCGATGTCAGGTTCGCCGGCGACCATGCGTCGCACCGCCTCACCAATGAGAGGCTGATCGTCAATCAATAGCACCTTGACGCGTAATGAAGATGAATCGTTCTCGGCACTCATGGAGATTTTGGACTGTTCGAGGTCGGGTTGATTTGGGCTTGTTTTAGTTGAGAGAGTATTTGGCCGGCGATCTGCGATGAAGGAAGCACCGCTTGGGCGGCTCCCAGGTCGACGGCCGCCTTAGGCATGCCCCACACGACGCTCGTTGCCTGATCCTGCGCAGTGGTTGCCCAGCCTGCGCGTCGCAAGTCCGCCAATCCATTGGCGCCGTCCCGCCCCATGCCCGTGAGCAAGACGGCGATCCCCGGCACGGGCCAGTGGCGCGCTGCCGAACTGAACAATACATCTACCGAAGGATGATACCACGCGCTGCCGGGCTCGCTGACGTAATGCAATCGCCTGTCGGGCCGGATCGCTAGATGCTGCTGTGATGCCGACAGATAGACGTGGCCGGCGCGCGGTTCAATGCCCGATGCTGCGACTTCAACGGGAAGCGTCGTGTGATCCGCAAGCCACTTGGCCAGTCCCGCCACGTAGCCTTCGTCGATGTGTTGGGCAATTATGATCGGGGCCGCAACATCTTGCGGCAACTGGTTCAAGATCTCGGCTAGGACCCGCGGTCCACCGGTTGAAGCACCCAATAGCACGAGCCGCAAACCTTGCCGGGCGCCACCAGCCGCCGCAGAGCCGACCGGAGTGGTTTGGGCGGCTGCCGGCGGGCGGTCGTGGAGGTGTTCGATGCGAGCAATCTTTTCCAACAGTGGGGATGACCCTAGCAATTCCCCTTGCTGGCCGATGGAGGGCGTCTCCACTGCGTCGAGCGCGCCATTGCTCAGGGCCTCAATTACTTTGGAAATGTTTCCGGAGACCGTCGAGGTGACGACGAGGATCGGGCAGGGTGACTTGAGCATGATCTGTCGAGTTGCTTCGACGCCATCGACGTCCGGCATGATCATATCCATGAGGATCAGATCGGGACGATCGCGACTAGCCAGTGAGATCGCCTCGGCCCCGCCAGTGGCCGTCCAGGCCACTTGGTGACGTCGATCGGCCACAATTGCGCGGCGAAGGGCCTCGCATGCCAGCCGCATGTCGTTGACGATTGCAATCCTCATTCGATCGCCTCACCGATCAAGTCCGTAACCGTGTCGAGGAATCGCTGGTCGTGGAAGCTGCTCTTGGTCAGATAAGAACTGGCCCCGGCATCCAGACCGCGAATCCGGTCCTCCTCTCGGTCTTTGTACGAAACGATGATTACCGGAAGCCCGCGCAATCGCGAGTCGCGCTTAATCTGACTCACAAGCTCGATGCCATCCATCCGCGGCATATCGACGTCGCTCACCACGAGATCGTACTCGACCGCACGGACTGCGTTCCAACCGTCCATCCCGTCCACGGCGATATCGACCGCGTAGCCACGACTTTCCAACAACTGACGTTCGAGTTCGCGGACAGTGATCGAATCATCCACGACCAAGACTCTCTTAGTCCGTCTCTCCGTCGACGCACCGGCCATTGCTTCGGCTAACTTGAACCTACGTCCATGCAGTAGGTTATCGATCGATCGCACCAAATCTTCTACGTCGATGATGAGCACGGGCCAGCCGTCTTCAAGGACGGAAGCCGTGCTAATGTTCGGGATTTTTCCGAGTCGCGGATCGGTGGGTCGAACATCGAGATCGCGTTCCCCTAGAAACTCGTCCACAACAACTCCGAACCGACTACCTCGATCGCTCAACACGACGACAGACAAGCACTCAGTGGTCGAGGGTGTCTGTGGTAGATCAAGCACCTGCGTGGCCGGAACCAGCCCGACCGATTCGCCGTTCAAAGTAAAGAAAGGTCGACCTTCAAGCGTCTCCACGGTGCTCGCGTCGACGCGCTGAATGCTCTCCAGGCGAGAAAGTGGGAACGCATAGGGTTGGCCAGCAATATGCACGATTAACGCGCGAATGACTGACATCGTGATCGGCAGTTGCAACGTGAAGCAAGTGCCGGAGCCGTATTGGGAACTCAAACGCACGGAGCCGCCGACACTCTGTACCATCGATTGGACAACATCCAGACCGACACCGCGCCCCGACAGCGCCGTGACTTCGGACTTGGTCGAGAAACCTGGCAAAAACAAGAATTCAAACAACTCCGCCTCGGTCATCTTAGCCGCCATCGCGGACGGGGCTAGCGCACGATCGATGACCTTTGCTCGCACACGCTCCGGATCGATGCCGCGACCGTCGTCGCTTAATCGAACTTGGAGAGTGCCGGCCACGTGTCGCGCTTCGAGCCGAATGGTGGCCTGTGGATCCTTGCCGGCGGCGCGCCTCTCGTCAGGCAGTTCCACACCGTGGTCAAGCGCATTCCGAAACAGGTGATTCAATGGAGCTTCTAACTTTTCCAAGATGTCGCGATCGACGCCGGTTTGTTCGCCAACGAGATCGTATCGCACTTGAATACCTAGTTGCCGCGCCGTGTCTCGCACGAGACGTGGGAATCCGCGCACACCGTCAACGAGGGGACGCAAACGGCTGGAGATGACTTCGTGATGGAGGCGTTCTGACAAGTCCTCTCCGCGTCGTGCATGATCCTCTAGCCGCTCCATTCGACCGTCCAATTGCTCTAAATATTGAGCGACTTGATGCTTGGCGGCGATCAGTTGCGCACGCGAGCCTTCGGTCGCTTCGGATGCCAGACTGGACAATTCATGTTCTAGTTTTTGAAGTCGATCCCAGAGTTGCGTCTGGGCTTGCCTTAGTTGCCCGACTCCGTCGATCAGTGGGCGTAGCTGCCGGGCCTGAACGAGCGATTCGCCGGCCAGCCCCATCAGACGATTTAGATTCTCCGCCGTCACACGCACGGCCCGATCGGGTTCTACTGGATTTGCAGCGGCCACTTCTGCCTTCGGGGTGCCCTTGCTGGGCGCTGGTTCGGCTGGCGGCGAGAGCAGAGATTGTGTGGCCTCCGCCGGGAGTGTCGGCAAGGTTTGTTTGGTAACCGGTGTTTCGGTCGTTGGCTTGGCCTGCGGCGCGACCCAAGTTCCGCTTTCGATTGCCAAGAGGGTTACAATCTGTGTTTCGAGGCGACCCCCGTGTTCGCTAAGCCAGGCCTCGACGCCGCCCTCGGCAATTCTGGAGACTTCTCCCAAAAGATCGACACTAGCCAACAACACGTCGACGTGGCTAGAGTCGAGCACGCGAGTTCCTTTTTGCGCGGCCACAAAGACTTCTTCGAGTGCGTGCGCCAGGCGCTCGGCGGCGGTCATGCCCACGATTCGTGCAGCCCCTTTGAGGGAGTGCGCTGCTCGCATCAAAGGCTCAATGGCTGCCGGCGCGCTTCCAGACTGCTCCAAAGCCAGGATGCCATCATTGAGTATCGCGGCCTGGCTCTCTGCCTCGGTGCGAAACAATTCGTAAAGTGAGAATCCGCTGAGGTCGCCGCTCACTTGCAAGCACTCCTGAGCGCCGAGAGAAGCTGAGTCGCGTCCAAGTAGCCGACCGTGTGGCCCTCCCAGTCAAAGACCGATTGGGAGAAGGCGCCGGCTTTACCAAATGTCGAGGGAACCGACCGTAGGGCCGTCGCTGGTAGCGCGTGGACTCCCAAAACCTCCTCGACAGGAAATACCCACTGTTCCGATCGCTCCTGCAAGATGAGCATCCGCAGCGGGGATGACTCGGGGTGTGCGCCACGTAGGGCGTCAGCGTAGTGAGTTTGCTGACTCGATGCAGCGATCGCAACCCCAAGCAGGCCGTGTGCCGAGATACAAATCCTTAGTTGACCCCGGATGTTGACCAACCCTAGCACTACTTCGTTCGACCGGTGCGGAATCGTATGGATTGGTTGCGGTAGCGTCACCTCTACCAGACAGGCTGTCTGCACCGCGAGGTACTCCTCGTGCAGCCGAAAAATCACGAGGCTCAACAAATCCTGTTCGACAAGCTGCTCGGGCTGGGCCAACCGCTCAATCCATTCGTCAAGGTATTGGGGCGGAGGCTGGCGATCGAAGAAAGCTCTCGCGCCAACGGCCGATTGTGTTGGTTCGGTCATGGCCGTACTCTCCGATCATGGGCGCGCTGAGAGCGTTGTTCGAAGCGTTTGGCAATCTGCACGTCGCCTCGGCGTCGCGCCAAAAGTGACAGCGCTAGGAGTGCCTCGTCGTGCTGCGGATCCAAATAGATAACTCGCTCCAAGGCCTGTGCGGCTTCCTCGTGCAACCCGGCCGCCTGCAGCACCATCCCAAGCAAGTAGTAGCCTTGCGGACTCGGTCCCTCCTGAAGGAGTCGCTGTTTACATGCCTCGATTGCCTCCGGATGGCGCGATGCGTTTGAAAGGTCAGATACTTTATCGAGCAACTCGTCGCGCATTAACTCATGGGACGCCGCGCTGGGACCGATGTGCAAGAGTTCAATTGAATTCTTTGTGGACGAAGGATCACTCGGCGCTTCGGACGGGATAACATGGATGTACCGGCCCTTGTTTGACGGCGTCGCGGAGAGTCGAGCAATGGGCGTCGTGTCGAGATCACTTGAGCGGACTGGAAGGGGCACCGGCACCGGCGTCGCCAATTGCATCGACTTTGGCGCCGACCGGCGACAGTAGGCAAACGCACCACGCTCCTGTACCGGTTCAAACAGTTCGTCGAACTCGCTTAGCATCTCCGCGTGTCCCACGAACAACAGGCCGCCCGGTGAAAGCCATCGATTGACGTCCTGCATAATCCGCCGTCTTGCGGTTGGCGTTAAATAGATGACCAGGTTTCTACAGAAAACCGCGTCGTAGGTATTGCCATGTAGCACACCCTGGGATTCGACGATGTTCGCCTGCGTGAAGCGGACCGCCTGGCGGATTTCGGGCCGCACTTCGACACCATCTGATGTGACGTGGAAGTATCGATCTTGAATCGCCGGAGCCACGACGCGGACGCTACGCAGACCGTACTTGCCGCCACCTGCCTTCTGTAAGGCCACCTCGCTGATGTCCGCAGCATCGACTTGAAATTGATGAAAATCGAGCCCGGCTTCCCTGAGAGACATGGCGATCGAGTACGGCTCTTCGCCACCGGCACAGGGAAAGCTCAAGCCACGGTAGGGCGCTCGACGCTCCGCAATCGTTGACGTCGCGTGCCGGCGAAGAAGATCAAATGCATGTGCATGACGGAAGAACCAACTTTCTCGAACGACCAACTCTTCGACGAGGACCTGCAACTCGACGGAGTCAGCATCGAGCAGCTCGATGTAGTTTGGCAGAGTTGCGACTTCTCGGGTCCGCATGCGGCGGTCAATGGCCTGCCGAAAGACGGTCGTTCCAAGTGAACTCGAATCGAGCCCAATTGCCTGCGCCAGACGGTTCTCTAAAGCGGTCCAGTCCATGCACTTTATTCCGGCAAGTGGTCAAGGATTTGGCAACGTACCAATTCCGGCAAGACGCGATCGACTTCGAGCCACTGAGCTAGTGTGTCACCGACGCGCACCATTCGTCCTAGACAATCGTGTTCCGAGCCCGCAGTCGGCAACTCAGTTGTTGCCGGCACGTCGGCCTGGCACAACTCCGTTACTTCCTCGGCAATTAGCCCTAAAAGCATTTCTCGATCGCTATGTTGAATGTGGACAATGATGATCCTAGTGCTCAGCCGCGACGTGCATGCAGTTCCGAACAGTCGTGTGCCTAGATCGACCACGGCCAACACGGTGCCTCGGAAGTCGAGCAGTCCGGCCACGTAGGGTTCCGATAGCGGAAGTGCCCGCAGGGGGACCTTGGGAACAACCTGGCTCACACGGCGCGCGTCGATGACAAATCGTGTCGGACCGATGCAAAACGTCAGGACCAGCATAACATACCGACCGAATGGTCCGAGACAGAGGATGAGTGCGGCTCGCGGAATCTCGCGATACGTCGCGTGGCCCCTTCCTCGGGATTTGTCAGGTTTGGAACTTGGATGTGTCGTCGCGGAGCCTGCCGATCGCCTTGCGCAATTCCTCGGTCGCCTTATGGAACTCACAGATCGAATCGGACGTTTGCGTCGCGCCCTCACTCAGTTGCGCCATCGCCTCGCGAATTTGATCAGCCCCCAACGATTGGGCCGACATTCCCTCAGTGACATGCTGAAATCTGGGGAGAACGTGCTGTACGGAAGCAATCACCTGGCTGAGTTGACCGCTGATTTGCCCCACGTCGTTGACGCCCCGGCGAACTTGCTCATTGAATTTGTCCATCTCCATCACGCCCGCCGTGACGCTCTGTTGCATTTCCTTGACGATCCTCTCGATTTCCAGCGTGGCGGCGGCGGTCTGGTCGGCCAGACGTCGGATCTCACGCGCCACCACCAAGAAGCCGCGACCGGCCTCGCCCGCCTTCTCAGCCTCGATTGCGGCGTTGATCGAGAGCAGATTCGTCTGATCGGCGACCTTGGTGATCGTGATCACCGCCAGGTTGATGTTGTTGGCCCGCTCGCTGATGACCGAAAGGCGCGAACTAATCGAATCCGTCGATTCGGCCAATCCGAGCATGGCTTGGTGCATCCCTGTCAGAGAGCCTTGGCCCGTCGTGGCCAGCTCGCCGGCCTGCACCGCGGAAGTCTGGACATCGCCCATTGTGCGCATCAGTTCTTGGCTGGTCGCCGAGATCTCCTTGACTGCCGCGGCGACCTCCACCGTTGAGCTACCGTGTTCTTGAATTGTCTTCTCCTGCTGCTTGGCCACGACGGCGATCTGGTTCGTGGTCGACATGACCGTAACGATCGATTCCTGAATGTGCTTGATCAATTCGCGAAGATGATTGCCCATCTCGGAAATGGAGTTGAGCAATAGTCCCATTTCCCCTGCGGCCGCGGTTGTGACCTGGGCTCGGAGATCTCCGGCGGCGATCCGCTTGGCTACATTCACGGCCTCGCGCATCGGCCGTGAAAACGAGCGCGCGACGATGAACGCGAGCGGAACGACGAACAATCCCGTCAATGCCAGCAGCCCCGCGCCGATCCAGCGGAGACTGTTGATGCCCTGTAGTGCCTCCGCTCGGTCGACTTTGGTGACCACACCCACGTCGAGCGTAGGCGCATATCCCCAGGCTGCCAGCACGGGAACCCCTCGATAGTCAACGACCTCCCCAAAGCCATCCGTCTTATTCACTGCGTGCTGCATCGCGACGCCGGTTGGCCCACCCATCGTGTAGCGCCGGCGGCGGTGAACCCCGTCGGGATCACTTCGCGGCGTGGTAATCATCCGCACCTCGTTGCCGTTACGTCTTACCGCTTGAGCCTCGCCAGTGGCCCCCATGCCGTCGTTCATGGCAAAGATTTTGGCGAGTTGGTTAGGGTCGAGCTGGAAAAGCACGATGCCGATGGTTTTATCGTCCTTCAAAACAGTCTGTGACGTGAAGATCAGGTTCTCTTCAGAGCCGGTGGACGGATAGATATCGGGAGCTGAAATGGCGGGCGGCACCTGAGCGAGACACTTGTCGATCGAATCGGCAAGTGCCGTCCCTTTGAACGGCGCTTGCTTCATGACTTGTCCGACTTCGAATCCTGGCCGCAAACGAAATAGGACTTCTCCTTGTGGCGACATCAGCAGCATGTTGGGGTAGCCCAACGGTTCGATCAGCTTCTCGAAGATCGGACGGTATTTGTCATTTAGCTCGGTGCTCGTGCTCTTACCTGCCGTTTTGTTTTCTGCTCCTTGAGCCGCGCGGCCGTACTCCTCGATTGCTTGTGCCACTGCGAGTCCTCGCGAGACCAGGTCGATCTCACGCAATCGTTCGTTGGCATAAGTCTCCAACTCCTGGACGCGAATCCGGTCCAGCAATATCAGCTTCTCATTGAACGCGCCCTCTAACTCGCCGCGAGCAATCCAAATGATGGCCACTAGCAACAACAAACTCGGAAGCAGCGCAATCGACATGAACCAGAGCGTCAACCGGCCGGCAATGCTCTGAGGTAGCCAAGAGGCAAGGGACTTCATTCGTAGCTCCAAGTGGCCGGGTGAAGAGTGGGAATGACAGATCGAGAGGAACGGCCAATTCTTGCGAAAATCGGCACCTGTTTAGTGTAATTGCTGGAAGGTGGCGAGCCTATGCGCACCGGGTCAACTCGGTGCCGCAGTGCAATATGCCCACGGAAAAGGCCGCCTAACCCTGCCAATGGAGCGGATCGCCCGTCGTAGTTAAATCAAAGACAGAGAAGACGACCTGCTACCCCATTCATTTTCAGATGAGCGTTTAACTGAGACCTCGGCCTTGATCGAACAGCGCAGGCGATTAATTCCGATGGAGTGAAGAAGGTCGAACACTGCGGCGGCGATTTGAAAAATGGTTGGTTTGAAGCGCTGCCTTTCAAGCGATTTTGGCGGCCACCGTTCAGTCGAGAGCGACTCTCGCAAAAGGTGTGAGTTCTCGGCACGAAAATCGTGCGTCAAAAAACGCATGAGAATTCGGGACGAGCCAAGCGGTGGCTGTCATCAAACCGTCGAATTTCGGGAGTCCCACGCACACATGAGTTAATGGCACTCAGCGGCCGTTTCCGTTTCAACGGTGGGGCTGACGGGCATGGCCTGCAACGCAGTGACAGGGCGCGTCGAACGTATCAACCTGCTTTATGAGCGAAGTGCGGACGCAGGCCGCATCGTGAGCGGTTCAGCAACGACACTCTAATCGCCGCTCTACGCCGCACCGCCGCGCCTGGACGTGGCCACGGTGAAGCTCGAAGCTCAGCCGGCCACCGGTGGCGATCCAGGGCTTAGCTTCTGAATCCATTCAACAGTGCAGTCTTGCTCGTCGATATCAAAGATGACGTAGGCTGCATAACAACCAGAGAACACCCGCGACGATCGCTGCTATTAGTGTGACGTCCAACACGTTGGGAGCGTTGAGTCGATAAAGCGCGTTGTCGAGACTTCGCAGTAACAAGAGCCACCAAGGGCGATATTGGCCAAGGACTTTCACGCTCGGCTCAAAGACCTGAGCTGCTCTTCGGCCGCTTTCCACGGCTGCCTCAATGCTCCACACGTCGACGTCCGTCCTGGTATGAGCGCCCGCAAGGGCAAGGTTTTCAACCGGCGTGATCTGTGTTGGCAGGAACTCTTGATTTCCAACCCGGTTCACCCATTTGGGCTGCCTCCCGCGAATGCCCTCAGGAGAGAACTGCCATTCATGCCAGACCTCAATCCGGAGGATCGTGAAGTCGCGCAACGACCTGCCGGCGTTCGCCTCTTTGATCAGGGCATTCAGGCCTGAGGAATTATAGAGTTGGACTTTCACTTCTTCGATAAACTGCTCCTTCGTGCACTCCTCAACTGATTTTCCATACAAGCATCCGCGAACTTTCGAAACACAGGCGGTAACCGTCCACAACGATCGCACGCCGCTGCCGAGGTGCACCTCGTGGTCCCATACTTGCTCTTCAGCAAATAGTGTCAGGTCGAATTCGGAACTCGCGACCACAATTGCCGCTCGTTCGCGGGGCCAGGCGATGGGTTCGGAAAAAGCGATCCGTAGGGATACCTGGATATGGGGACCATCCTGCACCAGAGGACGAAAGAGCCGCAGTTGATCCTGCCTTTCCAACGCAGGCGTGTGACCGAGCACCTCAGCCACCGCGAATGGATTAGCCGCCAGCACGTAAAAATCAGCTTGGATGGCTTCTCCAGAGTGTAAGCGAGCGCCGGTGCATTTTTGCCCGTCGTAGAGCAATTCAACAAGGGTCGTGTTCCAAGCGAATTTTACCCCCAGTGTCTCTAAGTATTTGACCCAGCGATTGAACCAATACTCGTTGCTCGGTCCCCGCAGCAGCAGCCAGCCGTCGCGGGCTCCGTGCCGCCAAGGCGGACCTTCCGCATCGGC
>PLYM01000185.1 GCA_003153375.1 Planctomycetaceae bacterium | reverse complement strand
AAGCAATTTCGGTGGTTGGTATTAGGAACGCCATTAGTCGGGATGCTACCCCCACAAGAATTCGCTCTTTCGGCTGATGCTCGCCACAGGCCACGCAGCGGTCCGGGAACTTGGCCGGGTGAAATTTCGGCAGCGACATGGGAATTCTGTCGACGCTCATCAGGCCCTCGTCAAACGCTCGGCCAGGTTGTTTTGCCCTCCGACGTCGGTCAGCCGTCGCTGCCGGCCTTCGAACAGATAGGTCAGCTTCTCGTGGTTGAGACCCAAAAGCGTGAGCATCGTGGCGTGCAGATCGTGGGCATGCACTTTGTCGTCGACGGCCCGGAACCCGAGCTCGTCCGTGGCGCCGATCGCTTTGCCGCCGCGAACTCCGCCGCCCGCCAGCCAGGCGGCAAAGCCGTAGGGATTGTGATCGCGCCCTTTATTGCCTTGCATGACCGGGGTGCGGCCAAACTCACCGGCCCACAGCACCAACGTGCTATCTAGCAGGCCGCGTTGCTTGAGATCAGCCAGCAATGCCGCGATCGGCTTGTCAGTCTTGTCGGCATTGCCGCGATGATTACCGGGGCAGTCGCCATGGCCGTCCCAATCGTTGGAATAGAGCTCGATGAATCGCACCCCGCGTTCGACCATCCGCCGCGCCAGCAAGCACATCCGACCGAAGCGAGCCGTGGGCTCCTTGTCGACGCCATACAGTTCGCGCACCGCCTGCGTTTCCTGCGCGAGGTCGATCAAATCCGGCGCGGCTGCTTGCATGCGGAACGCGAGTTCGTAGTTAGCGATTCGTGCGGCCAAATTCGTGTCATCAGGTCGCGCGGCCAGGTGCGACTGGTTCCAGCGGCCGATCTGATCGATCAGCGTGCGTTGCTCTGCCCGGGTGATCTGCGGCGGAGGACTCAGATTCTGAATCGCCGCGCCCTCGGTACGAATCAGGGTGCCTTGATAAACGGCGGGCAGAAAGCCTGAGCTGTAGGCGCTGCTGCTGCCCCGAATCACGCCATCGGTCATCACCATGAAGGCCGGCAAATTATCACTTTCACAGCCCAAGCCCGAAACGACCCAACTGCCCACGCTGGGATGTCCCAAGAGCAAGTTGCCTGAGTGCATCAAGCTCAACGCCGGACCGTGGATGAACGATTCGTGGTAGCAGGAGCGAATCACAGCCAAGTCGTCGGCAAAGGCGGCCACATTGGGAAACAGATCAGACACTTCCAGACCCGATTGCCCGCGCTTTTGAAACGCGAACGGCGACCCCATCAGCGTGCCGCCGGCGGCCGACATGAACTGCAACTTCAAGTCGGCCGATTGGAAGCTGTCGGGCAGCGGCTTGCCGTTGAGCTTTTGCAACTCTGGCTTGGGATCGAACGTATCCATCTGGCTCGGCCCGCCCTGCATGAAGAGCGAGATCACGCACTTGGCGCGGGGAGCGAAATGCGGCTGCTTGGGCGCCAGCGAGTTGATCGCAGTTGCAGGCAATGCCTGTGCGTCGCCGGCCGCTCGGGCCTGGTCGCGAGCCAGCAAGAAGCCCAGCGCTGCAGCCCCCAAACCGCTGCCCGACCGTACGAGTGCCTCGCGACGCGTCACGACCGTTTCATGACGATGACAACAGGTGGACTTCATGGCAGGCTCGCCGGGGGTCAGTCGATGAACATGAACTCGTTGAGATTGAAAAGAGCCAGGCACAGTTTGGCCAGTGCCGCGGCCTGCGATGGTGTCAGCTTGGCCAACTCCGCCGGCGGGTTCTCAAGCGGCACTGCCGCCGTATCGGCCGCCAAGGCGGCGACCAACGCGACCGCCTCGGATCGTTCGGTATCACTCGGCGCGCGCCCCAGTGCGAGCATCCAGGCGCGGTCCACCTGCGAGCCAAGATCCGCCGGCGCCTCACGAATCACACGCGCGGCGAACTCCTGGGCCTGACGGAACGCGCGGCGATTATTGAGCGACCACAGTGTTTGCGGAGCCACGATCGTCACGTCGCGGCGCGGCGCGCTCACGGAATTGACCGGACTATCAAACACCTCGAACATCGGGAAGCGGAAATTGCGCCGCACGATGACATAGAGCCCACGACGCGTGTGCTCCTTGGGGTCGGCCGACACGGTCCATTGCCAGGGCTCGCGTAAAGCCGACATCTCGTCCTCGGCCAACGGCGGCACCACGGGCCGGCCACCGATTTTGAGATTGATGGTGCCGGCGGTAGCGTGGACGTAATCCCACAACGATTCCGCTTCCAGCCGGCGGCGGTTCATGCGCCACAGGTAGCGATTGTCGGCGTCCTTGGTCAGATTGCCGGGGTTCGAATAATCGCTCGCCCGTTGGTAGGCATCGCTGAGCATGATCATGCGGTGCAGTTTCTTGATGCTCCATCCTTGTTCGACAAACCGTCGAGCGAGCCAGTCGAGCAATTCGGGGTGGCTGGGCGCCAGCCCCATTTTGCCGAAATCGTTGGGCGTGGGCACGAGCCCCGCACCAAAATGCCCCTGCCAGATGCGATTGACCATCACCCGGGCCGTCAACGGTTGCGCGGGCGAAGTCAGCCACAGCGCCAACTGCTTGCGACTGCTGGCCGGCCCGCCCAAGGGTTCACGATATCCGCTCGCCGTTCGCAGAATCGCCGGAATCTCGGCGGATGCAACCCGCTTCGGCCGATCGAGATCGCCACGATTGAGAATCTGGATCGTGGGCACCAGCGGCGACTCAAGGTGACCCAATACCGATGCGGTCGGAATCTCCATCAGACCGTCAAATCGATCGCCCGGCGAGGAGGCCGCCGCTTCGGGCAACGCCAGCACGGCACTGGCGATCTGGTCGCGCAGCATGTGCTTCTCTTTTTCCTCTTCTGGCGTCAGCTTGCGACCCGCAACCTTCTGCTCGAACAGTCGGTACGCCCGCCGGGCCTCGTCGATGGCCACGATGCGCGGGTAGTGCTGCTTGAAGTCGGCGATCTCCATGCCGTTGACCAGCGGAAGCTCGACTTCACGACTGCTGGCGAAAATCGCTTGCAGTCCGTAATAGTCACGCTGCGTGATCGGATCGAACTTGTGGTCGTGG
>PLYM01000266.1:3577-7189 GCA_003153375.1 Planctomycetaceae bacterium | reverse complement strand
CCCCGTCCACCTGGCGGGCGGGAAAGGTCGGCAGCACCCCAAGGCTCGGCTTGGAGAGGTCTTCGCACCGGGGGGCCGCCGCTAAACTAGCCAGCAACACCTCCGTGGGCCGCGGGTAACTGACCGTGAAGACGCNNNNTGGGCCGGTCGGTGGCGAGCGGGATTAGCTTGTCGGCATCGTTTGGAGGCATCCGTCGAACTCCCCTGAGCCGTAAACGCGGCATTCAAAATGGGTCAGGTGCTTCTTCTCAAGACCAATCGGATCGCAATGTACGGGAACAGGAAGAATAGCACCACGGCGACCTTTACAACGGCCATCGCGCAGTAATTAATCACATCCACTTCATGCAGCGCGAGGCCAAACAGCGTGCCAGCAATGCCATAAATCACGTCGCCCGCAAATACGTACACGACAAACCAGAGCAGAAGAAAGGAGTACCCCAGCGCGAAGCATCGCAACAAAACCTTGGCGAGCGCGTCGAACAGTTCGTTCACATTTTTTGATTCTGTCATGACTGCGTCTCATCGAGCGAGCGGGATCATTTGGAGCAGACAGCAATGTCTGCAACGGTGATTCAGAACCTGGTCGGCCGGCTCTCGGCTGCGTCGTCCGAAAAGCATCTGGTCGAGCCTGCATTGGGCCGTGCTTCCCCCATCATGCTATTTGACGAAGGGAAGGAGTTCCAGCAGGGGCGCCTGCGAACTTGATTGCCTGCGCGGGTCAAGAGCTTGCCGCGTCACGGGCGGCGGTAGTCAGTGGACAGAAATGGCGGCGCGGGGCAATCTTAAGATGGCTTCCCCTACGTTGCGAATGAGCACTTGCGCTTGCTTGCGGTACTCAACGAACTGGAGCATGGCATTACCTGGAATGTCAAGGTCGTGATCGATGCGCGCACCTTACAGTTTTCGACAGAACACTGTGCGGACGATCAGTCTTGGCAGAGCCGGGCCTGTATTGGTTCGTCCGAACCAAGTATCGGTTACACATTGACGAGTTCGGCCAAGGACGCCTCTTCTCAGGATCCTGCGCAGATCTCCCGACCTAACGCTGGCTTTTTCAGCCGCCGTTGACAATATCGTTACTTACTCGCGGGGACCGGGGCGGGCGCGATGCCGGCCGCGGGAAGCATGAGACTAATTCCTTTGCCTTCCAGGTTTGTCCAAAACGTGCCGGAGCCGCTGTGAAACAGCCGTAACACCATTTTAGGATTGAGCTGCTCGGACAGCGAATAGCGTAAAAACGCGTCGCCGTCGTGCTGAAACACATCCATTTTAAGCTGATACAGGCCGCTTTTGGCCGTTTCCGTGAGCATGGTCACTTCGGCCTCGGCTCCGCCGCTGACCTGCCGGCGGCGGCTATCCAACGCCGCAATCTGCGCGTCGTACTCCGCCTTGAGTTTCTCGACTTCGCTTTCCGTCCTGGTGCCGATGTTATCCGCTTGTCGCTCGATTCCCGCCACCAGCCGTGTCGTATCGGCCTCGACCTCTGCCACGCGTTGCTCAACCATCTGCTTCTCACGCTCGACCTCGGCCACGGTCTGAGCCGTAATCTCTTTGGCTTTGTTCGTAATCTCGGTTTCGCCGGCGATTTGTTTATCGCGAATCGGCTTCAGATACGCTTCGGGGATCACCAGGTTGCGTATAAAGGCCGAATGAACCGTCACGTTCTTCGCGCGTCCCACGCGAACCAATTCCTGGGTAAAGTCGGCCTGAAACTTTTCTCGTTTGCTGCCTTCGAGAAAATCCTGCACGCCATAGTCAATGCCCTTGTCGCGGCCGATGGAGTGGGCCTGCACTTCAATCACTGTCTTCTCGATCGACAAGCGCGAGCCATACTCGGCCACGAGCTCGGGCATGTCCTCGGGCAAGGTTTCCCATTCGACAGTGCAGTCCATGCTGATCGGAAATCCGCCCTTGCAGGTAAACGTGATCGCGGTGTTTGCTTCGGGTCGAAGATCATAGTGAAACGGGGTTTGGAAAATCCCCACTTCCGCCTTGATCACCTCGAACTCCTTGGTATTGATGTAGTACAAGCCCGGCTGCAGCACTTCTCGCAATATCCCCTTTTCGCTGTCATTCTCAGCAAAACGGCTTTTGCCATCATGGCCTAAGAGCCTTCGTCGCACGCCGACATAGCCGGGCTTGATTTCGGTGGCATCGATCAATTCGACTTTGTAGCCGCGCAGATTGATTCGGTACGATCCGGGTGGCAACACTTGCCGCTGAAGCCCCTGCTCCTCGTCTTTCGGATCGTCGGCTCTTTCGGCCAGAACGCGACCGGGTGGCAGCAGCTTGCCGCCAAGCGCCGTCACGATGCCTACCTTGCCTGCCGGCACATCGGTATTCTTTTCCTTTTCCGTCGCATACACGATCGGCAACACGAAGTGCCAGCCTTCGCCCAGCACCTCGCGCAGGATTCCCTTCTGGCCGGCCTCGGCCAAGACATGGCCGGGCGTAAGCGGCGTGCCATCTTTCGCAATCTTGGTCAAGTGCTCGCCCGGTCGCACATAGACAAAGAATGCACTCCACGTCAGCACGACGAACAGGAGCGCCGCAAACACGAGTACACCCCAAATGATCAGCGCGCGCCGCCAGCGACTCAGGTTCCTGAAACTGTAAACCGGTGGAAAGCTATCGAACGTTTCATTCATCACGGTTGAGCCTTTGTTTGGTTTTCGGATATTGCGATGGCCGGCGCTAGTTATCACCGGGGTTGCAACGCGTGTGGGTCGTAAGCTTACTTCTCAACTCCGGCGGTTGCTGGCGGGGCGACGGTCGGAATCGTTGGCGACTTTTGCGCCGCGCTCGTCGGTTGGGTCAAGTAATTGCTGAACAGCCGGCCGAAGTCGCTATCGTCGGAAGCAAAAATCTCGGTCAGTGCCGGCCCCAACTTTTTCATCAGGTGAAACTGGGCGAACGTCTGCACGCTGGCAAAACCCTGGACGGCTTTGCGAAGGCCGGCCACTTCGGCTTCATTTTGCAGATTGATAACCGCGGCTTCCGCCTTCCCTTTGGCTAGGGTGGCTTCGGCTTGTTTCTCGGCGGCGTCGAGTGCGAGCTGCGCATTTTCGAGTTCCTGTTTGTAACGCGAAGACGCGACTTCCTTGAGTTGCCCGGCTTTGGTCTTGGCTTGGATCAGGCCGGTTTCGGCCTCTACCTTTTCCTTGGCTTGCGTTTTGAGGGATTCCTTCGACTTGAGCTCTTGCTCAGCCCGATATTGTCGCAAGAGCACGGCATTCTTGGCTTGCTCGACGCGCGCCAGTTCGCGCTGCGCGATTTGCTCAGACAGTTCAGGCGGAGGCAGCATGTCGGCCAGCGTTACCGCACGCACTTCCACTCCGAGGGCGTCGCATTGTGGCTTGACTTTGGCCAACAGCGCCCGTTGCAGTGCCTCGCGGGCATTAGCCGCCTTGTCGACCTTCCCGCCGGCATCGGGAGCGGCAACCGCAGCGGCGAGAATAAAGTCCCGAGCGTCGAAGTTGCTCCCCTCAATCCGCGCATAGCCGCGGATATGGGGCAAAATCACTTTTTGCAGAATCTCGTTCTGAAGTTGGTCCTCGGCAGTCTCGTCACTCTGATGCAAGGTGCCTTCGTCGGTCAAACGCACCATCA
>PLYM01000266.1:0-3511 GCA_003153375.1 Planctomycetaceae bacterium | reverse complement strand
TCTTGAGCGTGCGCACGCCGACCTGATCGACTCGCACTTCGATCGCCGGCACCGGCTCCCAAGAATAGGCATAGTTGTTCAAGCGATAACTGCCTTGCGTCAAAACGTCGCGGAGAATCCCGCGCTCGCCCTCGGTCGGGTTCGCGGGATCTTCGGTGCCCAGAATTTCCCCCTGCTCCATCCGCGTGGCGGACAGCGGCTTGCCAAATCTTCGCGTCAAAACCAAGCATTGGCCGACGGGGACCTGCACCATCTCGTGGACTTCGTAGGTCCAGAAAAATGGATTCAGGAAGTGCCGGCCTTCGCCCCACGGCTGCAGCATCACGCCCTTGTACGACTCATCCGGCGCAATGATTTCATCGGGACCCAGGTCTTTGCCCCAGCGGCTGATGCGAATGAGAAAACTGCCCGAGGGAACTTCGATGCGCTCGACTTCCCATTGCCAGACTTGCTGCAGGATGAACAAGCCTACAACGGCAACGCAAAGCGTCACGAAAAAACGAGGCTGTTTGTAAAACGTCACGATGGATTCTCCGGGTCGAGAGGGTTTTGGTCGATGGTGTGTGGCGAATCGCTCTGCGCCGCTGATTGGTTTAGTTTGGCACTTGAAACGGCTTCTATGTGAATGGGAAACACGAAACCGCACTCCGACTGTTCCGAAATCAATTTAAGCAGGCTCGCACCTTCAGGAAGTCCAGCGCTCAATGGTTCACTGCAATAAACAGCCCGCGCGTGCAGGCGCATTCCCTTTTCGACCAGAATTAATGCCCTCAACCGCGGGCCGCTCTCCGGTTCGCGCTGAATCAGATTAACAATCAGGTCCATGCCCGCTTCGGTGTGGCGCCACTCGCGGCGCCCCGCCGCTGACGGCTGGCAATAGTAGCAGCCACATACGGCTGCACAGGGGCGGCATCGTCGACCCCTTTGCGGAGCGCGCCCGATGGTCAACTCAAGATGGGGAACGATGGGGCCTTGACCGATCTGGTCTCGGTGGGCACGTTTGCCTTCGAAAGCCGATGACACGCAGTTTTCCACAACTCCGTTGTTGATGAATGTCCCTCAAGAATGCTTGCTTGTCCCGATTTAGATGCGATCGACGCTTCGTGTCTCTGGGAAGGGCGTGCTAAATTCAACTCAATCCTAGCCACTTGCGCGCAAAGATTGTGGTAAATCCGATGTGGGGCGAGATAAAACGCGGACCTGCTTGCTGCCTGTAAGTACTTGCGCCTTCCCTCGCAACGTGTCGTTAGAGCCATGTCCTTTTTCAACCGCTGGAAGGTCGAGACCAGTTTCATGATCCGCCCTAGATCCACCCCTACGGTTTAGGCTTTACTTCAGTTCAATTTCGGCGCGACCGTTCCACTGACGTGGCGGTTTAATCGGACATGGCTTCAACGAGCTTAAGCTGGCTGTTGGACGAGGAGTTCTCCGTCGTCTCAGAGATTGACCATCGCAGCATCCTTGGAGTTCTCTTTTTCCAAAATCGCCAGCGTGGTTTTGAGTACCGTGTCAGGGTTGAGCGAGATGCTGTCGATCCCTTGCTCGACGAGAAATTGTGCGAAGTCGGGGTAATCGCTTGGGGCCTGTCCGCAGATACCGATTTTGCGCCCCTTGGCCCGGCAGACGGCGATGACCTGGGCGATCATCTTTTTCACTGCGGCATTCCGTTCATCGAAAATGGGTGCGACGATCTCGCTGTCACGGTCCACGCCGAGGATCAGCTGCGTGAGGTCGTTCGAGCCAATGCTGAAGCCGTCGAAGATGTCGGCGAACTCTCCGGCGAGGATCACGTTGCTGGGGATTTCGCACATCACGTAAATCTCCAGCCCGTCCTGTCCGCGCTGGAGGCCGTGCTTTTCCATCTCGGCCTGCACCTTGTGGCCTTCATCAATGGTGCGGCAGAATGGGATCATCAGCTTGAGGTTCGTCAGCCCCATCTCGTCGCGAACTTTTTTCACGGCCCGGCACTCCAACGCAAAGCCGGCCTGGTAGCGCGGGTGGTAGTAACGGCTCGCGCCGCGGAACCCGATCATAGGGTTCTCCTCGTCGGGCTCGTAGGCTTTGCCGCCAATGAGGTTCGCATATTCGTTCGTTTTGAAATCGCTCATGCGAAGAATCACGTCCTTCGGATAGAACGCGGCAGCGATCATCGCAACGCCTTGCGCGAGTTTATCGACGAAGAACTGCGGCTTGTCGGTATAGCCTGCGGTGAGCCGCTCAATTTCTGCCTTGGCCCGCGGGTCGGCTAGCCGTGCGAAGTCGATTAGGGCGAGCGGGTGAATCTTGATGTAGGTGCTGATGATGAACTCCATCCGCGCGAGGCCGACTCCTTCGTTGGGAATAAATGAAAGTGAGAAGGCTTCGTCGGGATTGGCAAGGTTCATCATCACCTTGGTGCGCGGGCGACCGAGGGTCTTGAGGTTGGTGCGCTTCACCTCAAAGGGCAGCGCGCCTTCATAGACGAAGCCGGTGTCGCCCTCCGCACAGCTCACGGTGACCATTTGGCCGTCCTTCAGCGCCTCCGTGCCGTGCTCCGTGCCAACGATGGCGGGCACACCGAGTTCACGGCTGACGATGGCGGCGTGGCAGGTGCGCCCGCCGCGATTGGTAATGATGCCGGCGGCCTTCTTCATGATCGGCTGCCAGTCTGGATCGGTCTTGTCGGTGACGAGCACTTCGCCTTCCTGGAATTGGCCGATGAATTCCGCGCTCCTGATGACGCGCACCCGCCCCGTGGCGATTTTTGCGCCGACGCTCCGCCCACTGGCGAGCACGGTGCCGCGCTCTTGCAACTGATAGGATTCCAACACGTCGAGGTCCTTGCGCGACTGCACCGTCTCGGGGCGCGCCTGCACGATGAACAGCTCGCCCGTGAGCCCGTCCTTGGCCCATTCCAAATCCATCGGTGTCGGCTGGCCGCGCTTGGCGGAGTAATGGTCTTCGACGATGCAGGCCCAGCGCGCGAGTTCCAGCACCTCGTCATCGGCGAGCGAAAACCTGGCACGCTCGCCAGACGACACGGGGATGTTTTTCACCATCTTTCCGCCACCCGAGTCATACACCAGCTTGAATTCCTTGCTGCCGACAGTCTTTTGCAGCACCGGCCGGTGGCCGGTCTTCAGCGTGGGTTTGAAGACCAAGTATTCGTCTGGTGTGACTGAGCCTTGCACGACGTTTTCGCCGAGACCGTAGGCGGCGCTGACCATCACGGCATCGCGGAAGCCGGTCTCAGTATCAATGGTGAACATGACGCCGGAGCATGCGAGGTCGGAGCGCACCATGCATTGCACGCCGATGCTAAGCGCGACTTTGAAATGGTCGAAGCCCTTGTCCACACGGTAGCTGATGGCGCGGTCGGTGAAGAGCGAGGCGAAGCACCGCTTGCACGTCTCCAGCAGGGCCGCTTTGCCGTGGACATTCAGGTAAGTCTCCTGCTGTCCGGCGAAGCTCGCGTCGGGGAGATCTTCGGCGGTGGCCGAGGAGCGCACTGCGACATCCAGCGGCACGGTGC
>PLYM01000288.1 GCA_003153375.1 Planctomycetaceae bacterium | reverse complement strand
TCCGTAAGACCTTAACCGAGCCGCTAACGCTAACTCGCCGGATCATTATGCAAAAGGCACGCCGTCACACGTTGCTCCGAAGAGCCATAGTGCTCCGACCGCTTGTAGGCACATGGTTTCAGGTTCAGTGTCCTCCCCTAACAGGGGTTCTTCCCATCTTTCAGTCGCCCTACTGAGTTTACTATCGGTCATCAGGGAGTATTTAGCCTTACGGGATGGTCCCCGTGGATTCAGTCGGGGTTTCACGTGACCCGACCTACTCAGGTACCTTTCGAGAGACGAGGCAGCTGTCACCTACGGGACTGTCACCCGCTGTGGTCTGACTTTCCAGACAAGTTCGGTTAGCTGCTCGCTTTGTAACTCTCATGTGAAAGGCCCTACAACCCCGCAGAGGAAAACCTCCGCGGTTTGGGCTGTTTCCCGTTCGCTCGCCGCTACTGAGGAAATCGATTTTTCTTTCTTCTCCTGCGGTTACTGAGATGTTTCAGTTCGCCGCGTTTGCCGTTTGCACCTATGGATTCAGTGCAAACCAGTTCGGGAATCTCGGGATCAACACTCGTTTAACAGTTCCCCCGAGCTTTTCGCAGTTTTCCACGCCCTTCAAAGCCTCCTGACGCCAAGACATCCCCCATGCGCCCTTAGTAGCTTGGCCACATAAATCCAACCCTCTTGCCGATGCCAGTCGGCCGGAGCGAACCCCGACAGACCACCACGGAAAGAAGACGTGACTCATGTTTTCAACTACCCTCAGCCCCGCGTGTTTGCATCACACGCGTGGCTGAACTAAAGAGTAACGCTCGATCTTAAGTGTGTGCCTGACTGCCGCCTCGCCCACCGTGGTGCGGAGGACGCATTGACAATCAAGCCATCTAAGAGCCTTGGAGAACAAATAACAGATCAACCACCTTGGCTTGTGCTCGCGCACAAATTGCGGCGGCCGACCCGGCTTTTGTTCAAAATACAAGATGCCACTCTTGCAACAACCAAATTGTCAAAGATCAAAAAGGAGCCATGCCCCGTCGGACATCGCTCCCCTCTGCCAGTAAGCAGAGGCGGAACTCAATCGCCCGATTCGCTCACTCCCACTGCTGGGGGAGCCAACCGGGCCAAGTGAATTCGGCCACTGGCTACTGCCACGCACGCTCTAAGACCACACGCCCCCGGCCCAAAATTACTTTAGGTCGGAAACAGCCAATCTTACTGATTCAATCTGATCGGTCAAGAGGAAGCCAAAAATGGTTCCCTCAAATCTCAAAAGCTGGAAATTGACTCCGTCAGAACCACTCGGGCTTGTCACCCGCGGGCGGGGAATCAAGTTTCTTCGAAGTGCGGAAAGACCCGGGAGACCCCTGGTTTCCGCTCGCTGTGCAAGGCATCGTAGAAAATGCCTTGGCCTGCGATTCCCTTCGTCGACTTGGATTGTACTGAAGCTTGAATCTTTCGCAAGCCGCGGATGCGCGTTTTGTCGAATTCGCCCCAAAAACCCGCTGAAAAGACCCGCCGTGGCGCAACAAAAAACACCGCCAGCCGATAGGCTTACGCGGTGCTCGAGTGATGGTTCGATAGAATTTCTATTTGCCCGAAATCCCGCAGATTCACGCGAGAACTCGGAGCCAGGGCCTGGCCGCCTGAAACCAGGTCTTAGGCCTGGAACGAGCTGCCGCAGCCGCAGGTCTTGACGGCGTTGGGGTTGTCGAAGGTGAAACCGTGCTTCTCGAGGCCCTCGTAGTAGTCGACGGTAGTGCCATCGAGATACAAGGCGCTCTTCTTGTCGACGACCACGCTCACGCCGTGGAACTCGTACTTCGAGTCGACCTTTTCGTCGAATTGGTTGTCGAATCGCAGGTCATAGCTGAAGCCGCTGCAACCGCCGCCGACGACTCGCACGCGCAACAGCGTGTCGTCGCCTTGCTTCTGCTCGCCCAGGACCTTCTTCACCGCATTGGCGGCCCGTTCGCTGAGAATAATGGCCATGTCTGCTCTCACTCCCGTTGAAGAAAACGTGTTTTTCGATATGTCCGCGGTTGGCTGCGAAGACGCAGTCTTCGCCGATTGTTCGCTCGCTACGCTGCCCGAACCTACCAAATTATACAATCATCGGCTCCAAGAGAAGCGGAATCCGCTCTTTTGGCCGAACTTTGGGCAATTCCGGCTATTCCTAGTTTTCTCCGGCTAAGCCAGGCTGCTCAATTTTCGCAGTTTTCGCACCACTTCGGCCACGGCCGCCAGGGCGGTCTCGATTTCCTCGGCGGTGTTGAAGCGGCCCAGTCCGAACCGCAGGCTGCTGCGCGTGGCCTCGTCGCTCAGGCCCAAGGCCCGCAAAACATGGCTGGGCTCGGGATTGGCCGACGTGCAAGCGCTGCCCGAGCTGACGGCAATGCGGCCCATGTTCATCAGCAGGGCTTCGCCGTCGACGTAAGCAAAGCTGACGTTCAAATTGGCGGGCAGGCGGAACAGGGGCCGGCGGAGGAGGGGTTGGGGATTGGGGGGTAGGGGTTGGGATTCGGAGTCGAGGGCTGGGCCGTTGAGGGAGACGCCGTCGAGCTCTGCGGTCAGGCCAGCGAAGAGGCGATTGCGCAGGGCGGCCAGTCGCGGCTGCTCGCGGGGCATTTCTTCAAGGCACAGCTCCAGGGCGCGGGCGAAGCCGACGATGCCGGGCACGTCGAGCGTGCCGCTGCGCAGTCCGCCTTCGTGTCCGCCGCCGGCGATTTGCGGTTCCAGCCGCACCCGGGGCGTGCCGCGCCGCACCCACAGGGCGCCGACGCCTTTGGGACCATAAATCTTGTGGGCCGAGAAGCTCAGCAGGTCGATGCCCAGTTCGCGGACATCGACCGGCAGTTTGCCGACCGCTTGCGTGGCGTCGCAATGCGCGATCACGCCCCGCTCGCGGCAGATCGCGGCGATTTCGCTGATCGGCTGAATGACCCCAATTTCGTTGTTCGCCAGCATCACGGAGACCAGCAACGTGTCGTCGCGCAATGCCGCCCGCAGCCGCTCGACGTCCAGGAGCCCAGCACGATCGCTGCCGGCTTGCTCGACCGGCAGCACGGTCACCTCGCATCCCCGGCGGCCGAGGCGTTCGATGGGATCGAGCACGGCCCGATGCTCGGTCTGCACCGTGATCAGATGATTGCCGCGGCGCCCCTGTCGCTCGGCCACGCCGCGGATCGCCAGGTTGTTGCTCTCCGTGGCCCCACTGGTAAACACGATCTCGCGGGCGTCGGCGCCAATTGCCGCCGCGATCGATTGGCGTGCCGCGTCGACCGCCTCCTTGGCCTCCCAACCAAAACTATGACTCGTGCTGGCCGCGTTGCCATAGATCTCGGTGAAGTAAGGCAGCATCGCCTCGAGCACCCGCGGATCGACGCGCGTCGTGGCGTGGTTGTCGAGATAGATGGGGGCGGTGTGCATGGCCAATTGAATTATAGGTCGCCGGCCCAGCGACCGCGAATGCCGGACGGTTCAGGCGGGCGAGGCTCACAGCCACCGCAGCAAAAACTCCCCAACGGCCAGGCCGACGGCGGTGCCGATGGTGTAGCCCCAGATGCCTACCAGCAGGGCGGGCAGGACGAGCTTGGACCAGCCGAGCGAGATGGCCATGGCGGCGGCGGTGGGGGGGCCGCCGATCGAGGCGTTGACGGCCAGCACGATGTCTTCCAGGTCGAGGCGAAACAACTTGCCCAAGACGAAGGCCACCAGGATGTTCATGGCCGCCATGATCAGGCAGAAGACGAACATCATCGGCACCTGCGAAAACACGTGCCACAAATCGGCCGGCAGCCCGATGACGAACAGGAACACGTAGAGCAGGTAGCCGCCAATTTCCTCGGCGCCGTGAATGCGCGCCAATTGCCGATGGGCAACCGTGGCGATCAGCGACGACCAGGCCGTGATGTGGACGAACAGGTTGCCGGCCACCTGGGCGATGGCCGTCCAGGCGTTGTCGCCGTTGGCCTGACCCAAGCCGGCTGAGCCGAGGGCCGTGAGCACCAGCCGCGACGAGACCGTGGCACAGGCCACGACCGCGACCGAGACGGCCATCGCCGCGGCAATATCCAGCAGCGAGATCTCCTTGCGCCGCCAATGCTCGGCCGCCAGTTGGCGGCTGTCGACGGCGTCGGCCGTGTGGGGGTGCGGATACCAGCGGCGCATCCAGGGACTGCGACAGATCAACAGCAGCACGATGAACACGCCGGCCATGATAAAGTTGTCGGCCACCAACAGCGGACCGGTCACGTTGCCGGTGGTGCGATACGATTGGGCCACCGCGATGAAGTTGACCCCGCCGCCGATGTAGCTGGCCGTCATGATCGCAGCCACCTCGGGCGTCTGGTCGACGCGCGCGTGCAGCAGCACCGCGGCCGTTAGCGCGCCCACGACCGTACCCAGCGACGCCAGGTGAAAGGCCAGGAACAGCCACCGCGTCGAGCGCACGATGTGGAACAAGTTGGCGCGGAACAGCAGCAGCGGCAGCGCCAGGGGGACCAACCGATCGGTGACCACGTCGTAGACGCCCGACTCCACCGGCATGACGCCCGTATTGGCCAGCAGCATCGCGATGCACAGCGCCAGCACGGGCCCGCTGATCTTGGCGGCCCAGTTGAAGGTCTGTTCGAGCCAGATGCTCGTGGCCACGCCAACAAGGATCACGGTCCACAGCAGCCAAGTGTCGTCGGACGCGATCAGTGGGGTCATGCCAAATCGTTCCGAAGCGGCTAATCGGGCCGGCGAGGCAGCGGTTGGTTGGCCATCACCAGGCCGAGCACCTTGCCCGCGGCATCGAGCTGAAACACGATCTGCTCGTCGGCATACATGCCGGGCGGCAGGTTATACACCAGGCGGCTGACCGGCGTGAGCTTGTAGTCATATTCGTTTTCGACCGTGGCCCAGAGCTGGCCGTGGCGCTCGGAAATGACCAGCGGAATGAACGGCTTGCCGTAGCGGCCGACGAGGTTTTTCCAAAAGCTCGGCGTCCGCGGCGCACTGGCCGGATCGACGCGCATGAACTTCTGCCCAGCGGCCGAGATACCCGTCACCTTTCCATCCATTCCGCGCTCGAAATCCCAGACGCTGCGATTCATGATTCGGCCATCAGCCCAAAACTTGAGAGGACCAACGTGCGCCATCGTGAGGGGTTGTCCCGACAGCGTGGCCCTTAACGAGCCGTCAACAACCTCCAGGTGTGCCCAGTAACTTGTCGATTCGAAATCGCCGGCGAACTCGGCGAGTGCGTCGGCGCTGACGGTGCTCGGCTGTTGTGGAATGGGTATCGTCTCACCGCGCACGGCTTTCAACAGCAGATCGAGCGCGGCATCGGAGAGCCACTTGACCGGACCGCCGGCGATGTCGGCATTCGACAGCACGATCACGCCGATTCGTTCCTCGGGCAGCACGACCAGCGACGTGCTGAATCCATAGACGGCGCCGCCATGCTGCACGGTCTTGTGCTCGCGATATTTTCCCACGGAGAATCCCAGCCCAAAGCCGGTCGAGTCCGGCACCAACTGCGGCTGGAACATCTTTTCCAGCGTCGCGCGCTGGATCGGAGGCTTTGACTGGGCCGACGCCTCGCCCCCCATCACAAAGACCGCAAAGCGGGCCAGGTCGGCGGCGGTGGTGTACAGATTGCCGGCCGGAATGGTGCCGAGCTCGAACTCGGGGGCGGTCTCGAAGACGTAATGGCCGCCGCGGGCCACGCGCATCAGGCCCTTGGCCAGTCGCGGCCGCAGGGCGTCGTTCATCAGCCAGGCCGAGCTCGTCATGCCCAACGGTCCCAGCACGTGCCGCTGTTGATACTCGGGATAGGGCAGGCCGGAGAGCACCTCCACCGCCCGGCCGACGAGCGTGGGGCCAACGTTCGAGTAGCGGGTCTTGGTGTTCGACGGATTGACCAGCACGCAGGGGGCGACGCTGGCCACGGTGGCGGCGATGGAGGGTTGACTGGCGTCGAGATAGCCGCCCACGGGGGCCTCGCGAATCATGCCCGAGCGATGGCAGAGGAGTTGCCGGGTGGTGATGGGCGGGCGGCCCTCGAAGGGCACGACGATCTGAAAATCGGGCAAGGCCGCTTGCAGCGGCGCGTCGAGATCGAGCTTGCCTTGCTCGACCAGTTGCATCGCGGCCACGGCGTTGAACAGTTTGGAGATTGAGCCGGCGCGATAAATCGTCTCAGCCGTCGCGGCGACGCCCCGGTCGAGATCGGCCAGTCCATAGCCAGCGGTGTGGACGACTTGGCCATCGACGACCCAGGCCACGGAAACGCCCGGCAGAACCTTGCGAGCCAGTTCCGTATCAACAATTTTGGCGTACTGCTGTTGAGCCTCGTAGAGCTTCAAAGAGTTAACCACGGTCGCGGCCTTCTCGGCGTTCGACGGTTGATCGGCTGCCAGCGCAACCAGCGACAGCGAAGCGATCAGGGCGATTGTGCACACGGCGGGTCGAAGAATTGGGGCTCGCATGATTCATCCCGGGCCGCTGGCCTGCAAGGCTTGTCCGAGGCAATCGACCAGGCGGTCGATCATGGGGCGCGTGTGGGTTGCAAAGACCGCGATCCGCAGCATGCCGGCCGGGCCCGCGCCAGCATAGTCGCGGGCATAGGCGATCACAATCCCCGCCGAAACCAGCCGCTGCTGCACACGCTGCATCCGCTCGGCACTGTCGAGCCGCAGGCCAACGACGGGCGAAGGGCTGGGTTCGACGTCGAGACCCAGCGCACGCAGCCGATGGCGCAGCGTGGCCACGTTCTCGGCCAAGCGCAGCCGCAATTGCGGATCGCTCTCGACGATTTCCAGCCCCTTGGCCGTGGCCGCCGCGACCGCCGCTGTCGGGGCACTGGCGCCGCGAAACCAACCGCTCAATTGCCGCACGCGATCAAGAAACGCCGCCGAACCGGGAATGATGCCGCCGTGGCCGCCGAAGGCCTTGGAGAGGGTGGCCGAGAGAAAGACGCGCGGCCCGGCTGCTGGCCCGTCATTCGATTCGTTCGTTGGCTCCTCCAGCGCGCGATTGATTCGCTGGGCCGGCACGCCGGCCAACTCGAGGGTGCCGCGGCCGTGTTCGCCGACGGCTCCCACGCCATGCGCATCGTCGACCAACAGCAGCGCGCCGGGAAACGGCGCCAGCACCTTCAGATAATCGACGACCGGCGCAACGTTGCCGCTGACGGGAAAGATGCCGTCGGTCATCAGCAGCGGTCGCTGACCCGGCGAAACCTCGGTCTCGAGCAATTGGCGCACAGCGTCGACGTCGCGATGGCGAAAGGTGAGCGGCGGCCGTTGCAGGCGATCGAGCCAGCGGATCGACTCGCGCAGGCAATCGTGGGCCAGTTCGTCAATCAACACCACGTCGACCGCCGGCGCGAGCGCGGCGGCGATGGCAAAGTTGCCCGCGTAGCCACTGACCAGATACAGCGCGGACTCGCTGCCGAAGAACTGCGCGGCGCGGCGTTCGACCTCGCGCACCGGCGGACTGGTGCCAAAGCCGCTGCGTGTGGTGGCGGTGTGGATGCCAAAGCGGTCGGCGGCGGCCTTCGCGGCCTCGACCAGCGCCGGGTGGCCCTGCAAACCGAGGTAGCCCGTGCCGGCGAAATACAGGTAGCGCCGGCCGTTCAGCACGGTCTCGGCGCCCGGCGGGCCCTCCATCGTCCAGCTGTCCAGCTGCGGTGGCTCGGCACTCGGTGAGGACTCGAAGGGCATGGCTGAGGAACGTCCCGGTGCGTTACTTTTTTTTGAGCAAAATCGTTGTACCGCGATTCGACGACAGAGCCTAGCGCGCGCCGGGGAGAATGAGAGAATTGTGCCGAGCCGCAACAGCCCTGGCGGAGCAAATCGCAGGTTTCGTAGAATGCGGCGGCCTTGAAATCCTTGCCGCGACGTCATGGAGTGCCTGCTGATGCCCCTCTCGCTGGTCATTTTTGGAGCCTCGGGCGATCTGACGAGCCGGAAGCTGATTCCGGCCATGTTCCAACTGTTTCGCAAGGGGCGGCTGCCCGCCGGCACGCAGATCATCGGCTCGGCGCGCACTCCATTTAGCGACGACGCCTGGCGCCAAGCGCTGGCCAAAACGACGCAAGAGTTCAACGGCAAGCATTTTGACCAGGCCGCCTGGGACAAGTTCGCACCGGCCATTCACTATCACGCCGGCGACATCAACACGGCGTCCGATTTCGAGGGTCTGCACAAGCGGCTGACGGAATTGGAGGGCTCGGCCGGAGCGACGCGCGTCTACTATCTGGCCACGGCTCCGCACACATACGAGGAGATCGTCGAGCAATTGGGCGCCAGCGGCCTGGCCGACGAGGTACACGGCCCGCGGCGGATCGTGATCGAAAAGCCGTTCGGCACCGACAGCGCCTCGGCCCGCCACTTGAACGAGGTGGTCCACAGCGTGTTTCACGAGCAGCAGGTGTATCGCATCGATCATTACCTGGGCAAGGAAACGGTGCAGAACATCCTGGTGCTGCGGTTCGCCAACACGATCTTCGAGCCGGTTTGGAACCGCAACTACGTGGACCATGTGCAGATCACCGTGGCCGAGGAAGTGGCCGTCGGTCGCCGCGGCAGCTTTTACGACGAGACCGGCATTCTGCGCGACATGTTTCAGAACCACCTGCTGCAACTGCTGACGATCACGGCCATGGAGGCGCCGGTGCGCTACGAGGCCGAAGCGGTGCGCGACGAAAAGGTGAAGGTGCTGAGCGCCATCCGACCGATGGCGCCAGAGACCGTGGCCGGCGCAACCTTGCGCGGACAGTATCTCGGCTATCGCAACGAGCCAGGCGTGAAGCCCGACAGCCAGACGGCCACCTTCGGCGCGGTGCGTTTGGCGGTCGACAATTGGCGCTGGCATGGCGTGCCGTTCTATCTGCGCAGCGGCAAGGCGATGTCGTGTCGCACGACGCAGATCGTGGTGCAGTTTCGCCAGCCGCCGCACATGGTGTTCGACTCGCAGCCCGACCACGCCTGCGACGCCGACCAACTGGTGATCCAGATTCAGCCGGCCGAAGGCATTCAATTGCACATGCAAACCAAGGTGCCCGACGCCGGCATGAAGCTGCGGCAGACCGATCTGGAGTTCAGCTATTCGCGCGAGTTCAAGGGGGTCATGCCCGAGGCCTATGAGCGGCTGCTGCTGGACGTTTTCCAGGGTGACGCCAGCCTGTTCGCCCGCGCCGACGAAGTCGAGTTGGCCTGGGGCATCATCGACCCGTTGGTCAGCGCCTGGCAGAAGCAGGCCCAGCCGCCCTTGGAAATCTACGAACCCGGCCTGTGGGGCCCGACCAGCGCCGCCGAGTGGATGGACAAGCAGGGGCGGCAGTGGTTTGACTCTTGCCCGGTGTTATCATAGATTCACGGCGTTTTCGGCCCGCCGCGTGAGCCGGCAATTCTCCCCTGGAAGCAACCATGTTCCACCCCACCCCCGCGCTGACGTTGCGCAGGTGCTCGCTCGCATCGAGGGCCGTGTTGGCCATCACGACCTGGACGATCCAGGCGGCGGCGGAAGACAAAAAACCCGAGCCGCCCAAGCCGCCGAATGTCATCATCATTCTGGCGGATGACTTGGGTTATGGCGACTTGGGTTGCTTTGGGCATCCGACGATTGCCACGCCGAATTTGGATCGGATGGCGCGCGAGGGGATGCGGCTCACGCAGTTCTATTCGGCGGCGCCGGTGTGTACTCCCAGCCGGGCGGCGCTGGTGACGGGGCGGTTGCCGGTGCGCACCGGCATGACGAGCGACAAGCGCGGGGTGCTGTTTCCCGATTCGAAGGGAGGCTTGCAGGCGGGCGAGATCACGATCGCCGAGGCTCTCAAAACCAAGAACTATGCGACGGCTTGCATCGGCAAGTGGCACCTGGGGCACCTGCCGCAGTATTTGCCCACGCGGCACGGCTTCGATTCGTACTATGGAATTCCCTATAGCAACGACATGAAGCCGGCGGTGCTGTTGCGCAACGAGCGGGCCATTGAAGACCCGGTCGATCAAACCACGCTCACCGATCGCTACACGGCCGAAGCGCTGACGTTCATTCGCCAGAATCGCAAAGGCCCGTTCTTCCTCTATCTGCCGCACAACTTTCCGCACGTGCCGCTGTTCGCCAGCAGCGAGTTCAAAGGCAAGAGCCGGCGCGGACTGTATGGCGACGTCGTCGAAGAGTTGGACGCCAGCGTGGGCCGCATTCTGGAAACGCTGCGCGAGCTAAAGATCGACGACCACACCTTCGTGTTCTTCACCAGCGACAACGGCCCTTGGCTGGTCAAGCGCGGCGAGGGAGGCTCGGCCGGGCTGCTGCGCGAAGGCAAGGGAAGCACCTGGGAAGGGGGCATGCGTGAGCCGGCGATCGCCTGGTGGCCGGGCACCATTCCGGCGGGTCGCACCAGCGCCGAACTGGCTTCGATGACCGACCTGTTCGCCACGATCCACAAGCTGGCCGACATCGAGTTGCCACCCGACGTGACACTCGACTCGCTCGACCTCAGCGGTGTGCTGACCGGCAAGAGCGCCAGCCCCAGGCAGTCGATGTTCTACTATCGCGGAACGCGGCTGATGGCCGCGCGGATGGGGGCCTGGAAAGCCCATTACCTCACGCAGTCAGGCTACGGCGGCGACGCGCCGGTGCCGCACGATCCACCGCTGCTCTATGACCTGGAACACGATCCCTCGGAAAAAATCGACGTCGCCAAGAGCCACCCGGAGGTGATCGCCGCGATGCAGAAACTGGTCGACGAGCACAAGGCGACGATCGTGCCGGTGCCGTCGCAGTTGGAGTGAACGAATCAGGCTGAAGGCTGTAGGCTGAAGGCTGTAGGTAGGGCAGACGAAGACAGGGCGCGGAGGTTGATGGCGCGGACGTACAGGGTTTGCGAGGCGCGGGGGAAGTGGGGGTCGACGAAGGCGCTGCGCGACCAGGCTTCGCGGGTGGCGCCGGAGGGTGAGGTTGATTTGAGGAGGACGAGTTCGGAGGCCCGCAGAATGGTGGCGACGCGGGCGGCGATCGAGTCGCTGGTGACGTGCCAGCCGCAGGGGAGGGCGCCGGGCGTGCCGTGGTCGTCGCGGAGGAAGTGCTCGACGTCGAGGATTTGCAGGCAGGTGGGTTCGGCGAGTTGCAAGGCTTCGAGCGACGTGACCAGCCGGGCGTTGTCGAACTGTTGGGCGACGAGCGCGGCGGTGATGCCCATGGCACGAATGGCTAGCCAGTGGGTGGCTTCGTCGGAAAGCTTCTGATGGCGGTCTAGCTCGCGCAAGCTTTCGACGATCGGTCCGCCGCCGACAATCACGATGTTCGCGGCGGGTGGCTCGGCGGCCAGCCAGGATTGGAAGCAGCCGGTCAACTCGGGCCAGCCGAGCAGGCTGCCGCCGAGCTTGATGACGCGCACGGCGGTCATCGGGCCCCCTCGCGAGCCAGCACGGCCAGGGCGTGGGCCGGAGCACATTGCGAGAGTTCGGGGCCGAGCTCCTTGGTCAGCGAGACCACGGTCGACTTGAGCTTGAGCTTGTCGAGCACCCGGCGGGCCAGGAATTCGCCCTTGCCCGAGATCACGACCGTGTGCGGAGGCTGCTGCAGCCGCGCGATCAGCTGCACGGCAATCGCGGCGATGCGTTTGACCTGAGCCTGAGCCAGGGCGGTGGCGGCCTGGCGGGCATCGGTTTCGGTGAACATCTCGCGGTCGGCACAGATCGCCCGGGCCAGGCGATCGCGGGCGGCTTCTTTCGTGGCGGCCCGACGGTCGGCCGTGAAACGGTTGGCGGGTTCCTCGGGCAGGTCGCCGAGCGTCAGGTACACGTCCCACATCGTGGCGAACAGTTCGTGCGCCAGGGGGCACTTGCGGCCGCGCCAGGGAACCCATTGCGAGATCGCGCACACCGGGCTGCGCTCCACCCCGGTGTAGATCAGCTCGCCGTTGATCATGCGGTTCGGATCGGTGTGGCCAATTGTCACGGGCAATCCATCGACGATGGGAATCATGTCGCAGGTGGTCGAGCCGATGTCGATCAGCAGCGCGGTGCCTTCGGGGGCATAGCGGCCGGCGAAATTGGCCAGGGCGTGCCAGTTGGATGCCGCGGCCAGCAGCGGCTGCCGCATGGCGGTTTGCAGCGAGACCAGTTTGCCGTTGGTGAGATAGACGCGAGTGTGCCGGCCATCGGCGGCGGTGGTCAAGGCTTGCAGGATGTAGGTCACACCCTGAATCTTGGTGGTGAAGCAATCGGCCAGCTCGCCGGTCATCGTGGCCGCGACGTGGTCAACCTTGGGCTGGAGCGAAACGAGTGACCGCAGGGCATCGACCAATTGACGCGGGCTCTCCCACATCGGAAAGGGGTGCGAAACGGCAAAGCCCTCGCCGTCGGCGGCCTTCAAGTTGGCGCCGCCAATGTCCAATGCCAGCCACTTCATGCCTCACCTGCCAGCCACTCGCTCGGTCCCACCGCCGCTCCACGTTGCTCCCGAGGTCTCGAACGTGATCGGGCCTGGCTTCCAGCATAACCCAGGCGATTGGCCACTGGCTATCGCCAGCATCGCGACGGCCAGATTCCCCGCAAACAGGCCGCGCAGGCCGATATAGGAGGTCGTGAGCCGGGGATTGATTTCGATCACGACGTCGGCCGCGCCGCTCGGCTCGTCGCCGAGCACCAGATCGACGCCCAGGTATCCCAGCGGACGGGGCAGACTGGCAACGGCTCGCTGGGCCAGGTCGGTTGCCCGCGCGGCCAGCTCGTCGGGAATGGGCAGCGAGCCGCCCAGGTAACTGAAGCCGCTTTCGCCGCCGAGCGATTGGAAACAGGGAGGCAGCGTGACCGAGATTTCGGGACCGCAGAGCACCGCGACGCTGGCGGGCTGGCCGGGGCAGAAGGCTTCGAGTCGCGCGGGCGAGGGACCGTTGCGGCGAGCGACGGACCACGACTCGACACGCTCGACTCCCAGTGAGCCGGCGCCGTCGCGCGGCTTGAGCACGGCCGGGTAGTGGAAATCCGACGGCAAGGGCTCGAAGTGATCGAGCGCCACGCCACGTGGCACGTTGATGTCATGCCGCGACAGGTGCTCACAGAGAGCGTGCTTGTCCGTGGCCAGCGCGACCAGTTCCGAGCTCGGCCCCAGCAGGCGACCACCGGCCGCTTCGACAGCTCGACAGCGGGTGAGCAGATGCCCCTGAAACTCCGGTGCGATCAGCAGCGTCCAATCGGCCTCGGCCGCCAGGCGGCGCAACGTCTGCTGTTCGTCGGCGGCGCTAGAGATCTCATAGATCGCACACCCGGGCAGCGACACCTCGGGACCACGAGCGTCGCGCAGCACGTCGAGCGCGATTCCCTCGGCGGCAAAGTCGGCGGCCACCGCGGTCAGCATGGCGCGGCCTTCGGTGGCGAGCGAAGGGGAAGGCGGTCCGTCGGTGTGCTCGTACCAGCCGCCTCCCGTGACGAACTCGTGGAGCAGAATTCGCACCAGATACTCCGGGGCGAGCAGGCGGCGGAGCGATCCGCGGAAAGGGAAAGTCCTCGACGGTTTTTGCCGGGCGCGCTAGAAGATGCCCAGTTGATCGCGGGCGTCTTCGGTCATGCGATCCGGCGTCCAGGGGGGCACCATCACGACCTTGACGTCCACGTTGCCCACGCCTTCGATCGCGGCCACGGCCGCTTTCGATTGCGACACCAGTTGAGGGCCGGCGGGGCAGGCCGGGCTGGTCATGGTCATCTCGATCTTCACGTCGCTCTTGTCTTCGACCTCTTGCACGTCGACCACGTAGACCAGGCCCAGGTCGATGATGTTGACGAACAGCTCGGGATCGACGACCTGTTTGAGCGCTTCGCGAACGCGTTCCTCGGAAATCGTCATGGTCGTTTCCTCTCGTGTGTCAAACGGGTGGCGGCCGCTACTCCGCGGTCAATTTTACCAGAACGTCGTCGCCGACGAGTTTAACTTCGTGGGCCATGGTGGGCTTGGTGGCCGGCATGGTCAGGGCCCGGCCGTCGCGGATGTCGAACTTGGCGCCGTGGCGGGGGCAGGCGACCGCAAAACCGTCCAGTTCTCCCTCGCCCAGCGGCCCGCCGTCGTGCGTGCAAACGTCGTCGATGCAATAAAAATGCCCCGCCGCGTGAAAGACGACCACCAGCCGCTCGTCGATTTCGACCAGCTTGCGGCCCGGGTCGGGAATATCGGAAGTCTTGGCGACGCGGGTGAAGTCGGACATGGATTCGTTTGCGGATAAAAGGATGCCGGACTCAACCAGCGCGAACGGAACGTGACGTTGGAGCGTGCCCGGCCCCACGGCGTAGCGCTTCAATCGTACTCGCGGATGCGGCGGCCGATCGCTTCGCCCAACGCCTCGCGGACGCTGTCGATCGTAATGCGGTCGAAGACTTGCTGAAAGAAGCCGGCCACGACCATCCGCACGGCTTCCTTGCGGGTCAGCCCCCGGCAACGAGCGTAAAAAATCTGTTCGTCATCGACCCGGCCGGTCGTCGAGCCGTGCGTGCAGCGGACGTCGTCGGCCAGAATCTCGAGGCCGGGAATCGAATCGCAACGGGCGTGATCCGAGAGCATCAGGTTGTCGTTGCGTTGATAGCCGTCGGTCTTTTGCGCGCCCGGGTCGACCTTGATCATGCCCCGCCACACGGTGCGCGAGGAATCTTGCAAGGCCGTCTTATAGAGCAGGTCGCTCGTGCAATTGGGGGCCTGGTGGTGCTGGTGGGTGTGATAGGACAAGTGCTGCTTGCCTTCGGTGAACATCACGCCGTTCACCTGGGCATGCGCGCCGGAGCCGACCATCGCCACGTGCTGATTCACTTTGGCCAGGCGGCTGCCCAGCGCGGCGATCGTCCATTGCAACGAGCCTTGCTTGTCGACCAGGGCTTTGTGATGAGCAAAGTGCCACGCCCCGCGGGCCCAGTTTTGCAGATTCACGTAACGCAGCCGGGCATTCGGGCCGACCAACAGCTCGACGGACCCGCAGTGCAGGCCCGTGCTGTCCTCGGAGAGGCTGGCGGTTTCGGCCAATAGCGTGGCTTCAGCCCCTTCTTCGAGAATCACCAGGGTGTGGCCCAGGTCGACGGCGCCGGGCGAAAGGATCGACTGCATGTGCAGCGGCTCGTCGATCACCACGCCGCGCGGCACATAGAGCAGCGTGCCGCCGCTCCAGGCCGCCGCTTGCAGGGCGGCAAACTTGTCGTAGTTGGCATCGACCGCGCGGAACAAGTGCGGGCGGATCTTTTCGCCATGCTCCTTCACGAGTTCATCGAGGCTGCCGAAGAGCACGCCGCGAGCGGCCCATTTTTCATTCAGCCGCGCGCCGGCAGGGCGGCTATCGAGGGCCGTCGTGTGGCCGCCCAGGCTGACGCCGTGGGTCAGCAGGCCGTCGCTCAAATTGCCGGCGGCATGAGAACCGGCGAACGACTCGAGCGGCAGCGCGAACTTGTCGAGACGAAACAGCCGGATGTCGGTGCGCATCCACTCTTCGTCACGCTGGCTGGGCAGGGGCAGCGCTTCGAACCGCTCCCAAGCGCTGGTGCGCTGGTCGCGCAGCCAGGAGGGCTCGTCACGGGACTGAAGAAAGGAGTCGAACGTTTCGCGGTTGAATCCCAGCGTCGTGGCAGCTTCACTCATCGATATGTGGTTTTCGTCCTCGTGATCTTGCGGTTGCGACCGGCTGTTAACCGACCGAACCTTCCATCTGCAACTCGATGAGGCGATTCATCTCGACGGCATATTCCATCGGCAGCTCCTTGATGAGCGGCTCGATGAAGCCGTTGACGATCATCGTGCTGGCCTCGGGCTCGGAAAGCCCGCGGCTGGTCAAATAAAACAATTGTTCTTCGCCGATGCGCGAGACGCTGGCCTCGTGGCCGATCGTGACGTCCTGCTCGTCGCACTCGATGTAAGGATAAGTGTCGCTGCGGCTGGCCGGATCGAGAATCAACGCGTCGCACACGACGCTCGACTTCGACTTCTTGGCGCCGCGCTCGACCTTGACCAGACCGCGATAGCTCGAGCGACCGCCATTCTTCGAGATTGACTTCGAGATGATGCGGCTCGACGTGTTGGGGGCACAGTGTACCACCTTGGCCCCGGCGTCCTGATGCTGGCCGGCCGAGGAGAACGCGATCGAAAGGATTTCTCCGCGAGCGCCCGGCTCCATCATGTAGACGGCCGGATACTTCATCGTCAGCCGGCTTCCCAGATTTCCGTCGATCCATTCCATCAGCGCGCCTTCGTAGGCCATGGCCCGCTTGGTGACCAGGTTGTAGATGTTGTTGGCCCAGTTCTGAATTGTCGTGTAGCGGCAACGGGCGTGCTTCTTGACGACGATTTCGACCACGGCCGAGTGCAGGCTCTCGGTGGTGTACATCGGGGCGGTGCAGCCCTCGACATAGTGCACCTCGGCCCCTTCGTCGACGATGATCAGCGTCCGCTCG
>PLYM01000139.1 GCA_003153375.1 Planctomycetaceae bacterium | reverse complement strand
CCCCTTAAGCTAGTGCCATTCCGTCCGCATGCCGTGTGTCGTGGACTTCCAATTGATCGCTGACCTGCTCGGCCTTGATCACAAAAGACACCCGACACTACGATCCGGAACAACGCGGAGCGCGAGCGAGACGGGTTGGCTTTTTGCACCTTCATCTTCATTGGCTTTGTACGGAGCAACCGGCGAACAACAGGACCTCCATGCGGTACACCTCGACTCTCTTATTTATCTCGGGAAAAAGCTGCGGTCCGCGACACCGAATTTGGCATCGCGGACCGCGGGACGGACCTCAGCAACAGCGTCTCAGCCTAGGCAATGACGGCCGAGCGCCGATCGCGCGGATCGGTTTGTCGTTCGAGTTGCACCGCTTGTCCTTGGAAATCTTGCCAATCGCTCCGCAAACCACCGCGCAGTTGGCTGATCCTAGCCTGGCTAAGACGGAACTGCCGGGCCGCCTCACGGGGCGTGTTGCCGACCGACAGGAACTTGATCAGTTCCCTGTCGCGTCGGTGCAAGCGGCCTAACCAAGCCGAAAAATCCAGCCGAAAGGCTGCGGCATCGGCCACCGGAGTCACGGTGTTGTCAACCAACGCTTCACACCAAACGTCGGGATCCATCGTCTCCAAACTCTCAATCATAAATCCTTGCTCGCGCTGAGCAACAAAGGAAAGCACGTCGTGTGACGCGAGCTGGTTGCCGACCCGACGGCCCGCGCGCACCTGGGCCACGGCGAAGCGCGCCAAGGGGCTTGGATAGGCAACGTCTAACTTGCCGCGTTCGGCCAAGCGTCGAAAGGCAGTAAACGCATTGGCCACGACTTCCGCGACGGCTTCGACGCGCTCTTGCGGCCGGAGATTGCGGAAGGCCACTCGAGCATGACGTTTGATGGCCGGAATGAACCGCTCAAACAAGTCGTTCTCCTGACACTTGGTATCTGGACGGGGAACATCGGAAGTGGCGATCATGGCAGCGATCTCCTGCAAAAGACCAGACCGCCCGGCGGGGCGGTCGTGTGGGAACACAACCGCCCCGGACAACGAGCCGAGGCGAACCAGGACGTCCACTCAGGACGTCGAAGCGCAACGAAAAAGGCCCCAGTGCAAGACTTCTAGAAGTCTCACCAAGGGGCTCTGAACCGTGGGCTGACGTCGCCTAGGTGTTAGGCGAAGCCGTGCTAGAAATATGCCAGGAATTCGACCGCAATGAAGGTGGGGCGGCCGCAATTCCCGTTTTTGAAAACGGACCGGTGACGCGGAGGTCTCCGTTTTTGAAAACGGACATTGGCCCCCCTCCCAAGAGGGAACAGAGGACGCGATCAGACAACCAAGCCCGAGTCGCCGGACGAGAGTGATTGTCCCCGAACCGTGCGACTACGGTCCGCTGGGCGGCTCTGGAAACTTCAAAGTCTTGAGCAACTCCATGCCGGGAATTTGATAACCGAGGGCGGTGAATTGCAGTTCCTCGGTTCTTAATTCGGCCGCGTTCTGGTCGAATTCGGATAATTGTTTCTCTTCGACTTGGCCAATGACTGTGTATGGAATCGCCTCCAGCAATTGCTGCAGACCGACCTGCAAGGTCTCGAGTTGGAGACTTGCACTGTTGGTATTCCGCCCCGCTTTAACGGACTTGATGAGCGCGAAAGAAGTTTTCTCCTGCACTTGGATCGTCGCGGCCGCGACCGCCGCCTTTTGCTGCATGGTTTCTGCAGTCACGACATCAAGATATTTGGAGACATCGTCCGGGCTTTCAACAATTTGCCCTGCCGACAGACCGCCCAGAACCGCCTCGAGCACGTGCGGTCCAGCGCGGTAGCCGAATTGCTTCCAGACCCGGCCCACGGGTTCGTCCTTTGCTCGAGCGGCCGGTGCGCCGATGACACATTGCGTGATAAAATCACCGTTCTCCAAACGGTTCCTGACGTTGAAAAACAGCGCTTCATACGCGGCGATCGCAGCGGGAGTACAACCCGTACACTGCGCGATCTGTTCGTCTGTTTGTCGGGCCAGAATTCGCGCTTCGATCGCCGATCGCAGGGCTTGCCCGTTGGGCGCCTGTTGCTCGAAAACGAATTTGGCCAGCCAAATCCCTGGATTGCGATCGGCAACATCCATCCGCTCGCGATGCGTCTTGGCAGCGGCAAGTCCGTTCTCAAAGTCAATCGCTCGATTGATCCAGTCCCTGCCCAGACGGCCGTCCGTTCGACAGGTCGTATCCGGTTGGCTGCCTTCGATAATGCCAAGCGCCCGCCGCCACCAGGCGTCGGGAGACCGGAGCTTATTTGCGAATGTCAATTCCAGCATTTCAGGACTCCATCAGTGACGAACACGTGTGAGCAGTGGCTGCTAACCTGGACCGGGCTGATCACCGCGGCTCGTTATTTCGCGACGCAGCGCGCTCAGGGAGCGAATCAGCGCATTAGCGCCGCTGAGTTTTGCTTTTACCTGGCGGCTCGACAGGGCTCGAACTTGCTTCTTTTTTCCATTGGCAGCCGAGCGGGCCTTTCCGGCTGCCGTTTTCGGGCCGGTCGAGAATTGTGACGGCCGGTTGCGCAGCGCGGCCTGGCGTAATCTCTCTCGGCCGGCCTCGGTGAAACCTTGCCACTTGAGTTGGTTCAGGCGGCCGGCCCGCTGACGGGGCGTGAGTTCTGACATGGCAATGGAGCCTCCACGTTTTGCCGTTACCCCCTAGTTCGCTGTACGCGGTCGTTTTTCTCGACGGACGCCGGAGCTGCTAGCACCCTCGTCGATCGCCGGGTTTTGAGGGTCGCCCGGGTAAGCCGTGTTGCTAAGCTACGACCTCGCGCGCCGCCGAGCACGAATTTCGCTAAGCGCTAAAAGTCCCCGGCGATATTCGGCCATCGCGTTGACGTATGATTTGGTGTAAATGTCCACCTCTTGCAGGTTCAGAGTGTTCGCCGCTTTAGCCATAAGGTTTTCGATCTGGAAATGGGCGCAGACCAACTGCTCGATCAGCATGATCTCAAGTGGGTCGGTCGGGCTGCCGGCCGCGGCCAAGAATCGGTCGAGATAAACTTTAAAGCCGCCGGCGTGAATCGCCCGCTGGTACGCCTCCCCGGAGACCGCCTGGAGCACGCTCGGCGAAAAGGTTTCGGCGAGGGTGGTGGCCATCTCGCCGAAGTGCCGCTCGGCCAACAGCCGGCGTTCGACAACTTCGGCCGATGCACTCGCATTTGCGGCCGCGATTGCACCGCCTGCGGCTGTCTCGAAATCTGCGGGCGCTGAGTCGGCGAGTTTGATTGAAGGGGCACTTGCGCCTCGTCGTAGCGAGCGGCGCTGGTTTCCGTTTTTCGATTTCATGGGGATCCCTCCCGTTTGATGCGTGCCAGCGACCTCCTGCCGCTAGCTTTGATTCTCAAATTTTACCAATTCGCACGCCGCGGCCCTAAGTCACTCAGCTTGGGAGCTTCAAATCGCGGCTCGATGACTGGTTGGGAAATTGCGCAACTCCTTTGACAGGAGGTTATTATCGTGCAGCCCTTCCGATGTCAGTCGAGTGTCTGCTGACTGAATTCTGCACTGCAAAATTGGCGCATGTGGCGCGTGCGTTTGGGCGTTTCCGCGCGCGACCCGTAGCAGACAGCTTGGCGGAATTTGCTGCGTGAACCGTTCGATTTGCAGCGGCCCTGGCATTCACGGCATCGTCAGTGCTTCCTGGCGGCGCCGCGCACAGCCCCTGATGCTTTGGTTTAGCTGCCGCCAATGGGGCTGCTCCTGTCGATCATGGGTTGGCCCTTCCGGCCGCGGATTACAGCAAACTGCACCTCGCCGGATTCAGGTATCGAGTCGTCGCTTATTCCCGCAGAGGCGTTCTACAGACCGCAATTGAGGCACGACTTTGGCGCCCCAATTTCAAAACAAGCGCACGCTGGCCGGTCTTGCGCGCACATCAGATCCGTTGTCTTAGCGGTGCCAATGGTTGCCGAAGTTAGAACGCCTATGACTGGACCCGTCCGCTGGCGGCTCAGCAGAGATGGCATGCCGCCACGCGCGATTGCATCATGGCGCCCACCTGACGCCAGTCGCACCAACGGCCAACAATCGCGTCACAGAACGTCGCTTTGAAGCGGCCGGCTTGTCGCACTTTAGTCACGAACCGGAATTGGCAAACCGCAGACGACACTCCGCCTGGCAGGACTGCTAACGCGTCGTTCGGCCAGACTCTAAGGTCCGAAAAACGGAAAGAGCTTCTTCAACTCCTCGCCGCTTGGCTTGCGACCATACTCGCAGATCTCGAAGGCCTCGGCATACTTGACGCCTTTGCCGCGTGCCGGCCCGTACCACTTGACCAAGGCCTCGCGAAAGCGATCGGCCACGGCGGCATAGCGCCCCCCATGATGTTCCAGCGCCCAGGCCTTGCGGCCGGCGGCGTCAGGGGGAATCGCCGCCACAAACGCATCCGATCCGCTGGCGCCTCCTTCATAGGCTTGCGAAGGCAGCGAGTGCACCACTTCGATCTTTTTGTCGATCACGTCGTCAATCGCCACGATCACGTCGGCCGAAAATGGGTTGGGCTTCTGAAAACCGTCGGAGTAATAAAAGAAGGCCGGGTTACTCGTCAGCGGCGGCGTGTCGGGACAGAAAAACGGCACCGTCACCATGAAGGCGGCATCTTGCACCAGCACACCCGTGTAACGGTGGTCGGGGTGATAGTCGTTGGGCCGATGCGACATCACGACGTCGGCCTTCCAGTTTCGGATCAGCCGCGTGATCGTGCGTCGGTTTTCCAATGTCGGCAGCAACTCGCCGTCATGAATATCGAGCACTTCACTTTCGATGCCCAAGGCTTTCGCCGCTTGTTTGACTTCGGCCGTGCGGCGTTGCGCCAGCGGCCCGCCGGCGATTTGCCAGTGGCCGATGTCGCCGTTGGTGACCGAGACGAATTTGACGTGGTGCCCCTGCGCGGCCCATTTCGCGGCCACGCCACCCGCTTTGTACTCCGCGTCGTCCGGATGCGCGCCAAAACAGATGATCCGCAGCTTGCCGTCGTCGGCCGCGTGCGCCACGACACCCGCCGACAGCAGTCCACACACCGCCAACGCAAGGAATAAAGACGCGTCATGAAGGTGCCGTCGAATCATGGTGTGATGACTCCTGGTGCGCGAGGGGAATGCCGCCGTGGTCTACCACAGCGAGTAGCCACCGTCGATGACGATCGTGGCCCCGGTAATATACCGGGCCGCGTCACTGGCAAGATAGACGGCCAGCGGTCCCAGATCTTCGGCTTTGCCAAAGTCGCCCAGTGGAATCTGTTCGCGATACATCTCGAACAGTTTTGGATGCTCCCGCGACCAGCGTTGATTGGGCTCGGTCATGAAGAAGCCGGGACAGATCGCATTGACCGTGATCTTGTGTACCGCCCAGTCGGCCGCCGTGCTCTTGGTGAAGTGGATCACGCCGGCTTTGGCCGTCTCATAGGTACGGCCGCCGATTCCGCGGTTCACGATCATGCCCGAGATCGACGCGACGTTGATGATGCGTCCGCCCCGTCCCCGCGCGACCATCGCCCCCCCGATGATCTTGGTACTGAGAAAGGTGCTGGTCAGGTTCAGGTCAAGTATCTCGTGCCATTTGTCCAACGGCAGTTGGGCAGTCGGAATGTTGAACCGTCGTCCGCCGACGTTATTGACCAGAATGTCGATGGGCCCGTGGTCGCGCAACACCTGTTGACAGGCCTCCTGACAGGCTTCGCTTTGGCCCACGTCGGCCTGCACGGTGAAGGCCTGGCGCCCCAGCCGGCGAATGGCGTCGGCGGTCTCCTCCAAGGCATCGCCGGTACGCGCCACCAACACCACGTCGGCGCCAGCATCGGCCATCGCCAGGGCCATCTCGCGTCCCAATCCGCGGCTGCCGCCGGTAATCAGCAGACGTTTGTCGGTCAATTTGAACCGATCGAAAACCCCCATCTGAGTCCTCCTTGGGTTGCTGCTGAATTATAGGCATGTTAGTGCTGCCGTAGCCCGGGGGGGCCGCCGCGTTGTCACAAAAGTGCATCCTGGTTATCATCAGGGGGCCGCTGGACCCGGTGCCGTGATGTCATGGGCTCGGGCGCTAGCGTCCCCGTTGATTTGCCTACCCTGGTTTTGGCCGGTTTCAGCCGTCGGTTCCATCCACGAGCCCGCCTTGGCCACGTTTTTACCCGGAACTTAACGCAAGGCCCGCGGACTTTCCCCGCTCGACAGTGAATGATGTCACCGCACCACCGGCGTGAACTTCGGCGGCTCGTTGTCTTCGGTGTCATGGGCACGCTGAACACCGCCGTCTGCTACGGCATGTTCGTGCTCTTCGTGCGCGTTTTCGACTGGCACTACAACCTGGCCCTGGTGGTCGACTACGGTTTCGGAGCCATCCTGGGCTATACGCTGCACCGCGTGGGCACCTTCGCCGATCGCAAGCACGTGCGGCAGGCCTTTGGCAAGTACGCGATCACGCTCGTCCTGGCGTTCCTGCTCAACCTCGGCTTGCTCAACCTGACGGTGCGCACGCTCCAGCTCGAGCCTTTGCCGGCCCAAGCCGTCTCGATTCTATTCGTCACGATGCTGAGCTATTCGATGCAGCGGTTTTGGGTCTTTCGCTCCCATCATCCGCCCGAGACCGAGGCCCAGCTCGACGAGAACGCGGAGGCCGAAGACGATTCCGTCTCGGCCGCCCCGCTCGCGGTCTAAATCGATTTCTCAGCGTGGCCAGCGGCCCCCCTCGGCCATGCATCCGCCCGTGGCGGCGCGTTGCAATCGCGATTTCTGGCCGCTAAGGTTGAATGATCCTTCCCACGCGGACCCGCCCGAGAATGCGCATGTCGAACAAACCCATCCTGGCCTCCTGCGCCGTCGTGTTAACTTGCTTTTTGGCACCCCTGTTCGCCGCCGAGGGTGATGCCAAAGCCCCCGCACCCAGCGAGACCAAGCCGACAGCTCCAACGGACGCAAAACCGGACACTCCCGCGGCGCTGCAACCCGGTCACTCGTCGCACGGCGAAGCTTTCGATGAAGGCCCACGGCAAAAAGCCTATCTGATCGGTGGCACCGGCGCCGTCCACATGCAGGTGTCGACGAAAAACGCGCTCGCACAACAGTTCTTCGATCAGGGCCTTGGGCAACTGCACGGCTTCTGGTACTTCGAGGCCGAACGGTCTTTCCGCCAGGTTGCGGCGCTCGATCCCGAGTGCGCCATGGCCTATTGGGGCCTGGCCATGGCCAATACCGAGAACGAAAAACGGGCCCAGAAGTTCATCGCCGTGGCCGTGCAGAAGAAAGAACAAACCTCGCCGCGCGAGAAGGCCTGGATCGACGCGGTCTCCGCGTCGATGACCGGCGACGATTCGACCGCTCGGCGGCGCAAGTATGTGCGCGATTTGGAGACCTTGGTTCAAGATGATCCGCAGGACGTCGAAGCCAAGGCGCTGCTGGCCCTCCAGATTTGGAAGAACGGCAGTTGGATGACCGACTCGAAGAAGCAGATTCCCATTTCCAGTCATCAGGCTGTCGATGCCCTGCTCGACCAGGTGTTCGCGGCCCAGCCGATGCATCCGGCGCATCACTATCGCATTCACCTGTGGGATGAGGAAAAAGCCGCCCGGGCCGTCACGGCAGCTTCCCTTTGCGGTCAAGCGTCACCCAGCATCGCGCACATGTGGCACATGCCAGGCCACACCTATTCGAAGCTGCATCGTTATGCCGATGCCGCCTGGCAACAGGAAGCTTCGGCCCGCGTGGACCATGCCCACATGATGCGCGACAGCGTGCTGCCCGATCAGATCCACAACTACTCGCACAACAATGAATGGTTGATTCGCAACCTGGCCTTGCTGGGCCGAGTACACGACGCGATCGATCTGGCCAAGAATATGATCGAATTGCCCCGCCTGGCCAGCAAGTTTTCCATTGCGGGGCTGGGGCACACCAGCGGCGGCTACGGCCACTCGCGCCTGGTCGACCTGCTGGCTCAATACGAGTGCTGGAACGAGATCGTGGCCTACAACAACTCCCCCTATTTCCTGCCGGTTGGCAACGACGCCGACGAGCAACTCAAGCGCACCCGGCTGCTGAGCCTGGCGGCGTTTGGCCTGGGCCACGCCGACGAGGGAAACAAGCAAATCACGGCCCTCGAGCAGCAACTGCGCGACAGGCGGGCCGCCCGCATCACCGCCGCCGACGCGGCCGAGGCCAAGGCGCGCGCCGACAAAAAATCGGACAAGGAAGCCGCCAAGGCCATGGCCGACGTGCTCCTCGAACAAGGCAAGCTTCTGCGGGCGATCGAGCAGGTGCTGGATGAGCTGCGCGGCTACGCGGCATTGGCCGCGGGCAATCCGGCCCAGGCGCGCACGGAGTTCGAGAAGGTCAAAGATGCCAGCGCCATTCGCAAGGACCATCTGGCCCGCGTCTTTTCCCTGGCCGGCGATCATGCGCAGGCCGAGAAGCTGGCGCGCGCCGCGGTCGAAGCGGGCCCGGGCGAAGTTTATCCGCTAGCCGTGCTGGTTGAGGTCCTCCATCGCGCCGGCAAGAAGCCCGAAGCCCAGGCCGAGTTCAACAAGCTGCGCACGTTGGCGGCCGATGCCGATTTGGCCATGAGCGTGTTCGAGCGATTGAAGCCGATCGCCGCCGAGTTCAATCTGCCAGCCGATTGGCGCGGCCCGCGCGTGCAACCGACCGATGTCGGCCAGCGACCGGAACTCGCCAGCCTCGGTCCCTTCCGATGGCAGCCCACGCCGGCCACCAGCTGGACCCTGGCCGGCGCTGACAGCGCGAACGTGTCGCTCGATCAGTTTCGCGGCAAGCCGGTCGTGATCATCTTCTACCTCGGCTCCGGCTGCCTGCACTGTGTCGAGCAGTTGCAAAAGTTCGCTCCCGCCACGGGCGACTTCGCCGCCGCCGGCATCTCGCTGGTCGCGATCAGCAGCGAACCATTGGATTCGCTCAAGGCCTCACTCACCAAGCTCTCGCCGACCGAAGCCATTCGCTTCCCCCTGGCGGCTGATCCCGACATGACCGTCTTCAAGGCCTACCGCGCCTTCGACGATTTCGAGAACATGCCGCTGCACGCCACCTTCCTGGTCGATGGCGACGGGCTGGTGCGCTGGCACGATACTGGCGCGGAACCCTTCAAAGACACCAAATTCCTGCTCGACGAGGCCAAACGCCTGCTGGGAAAGCGTTAACAGCCGGCCGCGAAACGGAAGAAGGCAGGAACTCTCTCAGCTCAAACCCGGAATCGGGCGGCCGCCTTCGGTCACGATCGGAATTGGCCGACCCTGCGAGTTGACCCATTGGGTCTCCAGATCGATGCCCAGATGGCGATAGGTGGTGGCGGCCAAATCGCCGGGCGTGACGCGACCTTCCTTGATGCCATAACCCTTCTCGTCGGTGCTGCCGATCACCTGGCCGCTGGGCAAGCCGCCCCCCGCCACCAGCATCGACATCACGTTGGTCCAATGCTCGCGGCCGGCGGTTTTGGTCATCACCGGCGAACGGCCAAACTCGCCCATCATCAGCACCAACGTTGAATCCAACAGCCCGCGTTCGCTCAGATCGTTGATCAGCGTGTACATCATCCGATCGACGCTCGGCAACAGCGGCGTCAGCCCCTTCTGAATTCCGCCCCAGCGCACTTCGTCGCCGTGATGGTCAAAATAACCCCAGGCGCCGCTCACCAGCACGAAGGTTACGCCCGCTTCGACCAGGCGCCGCGCGAGCAGCCCCTTTTCGCCGATGCTCTCGCGTCCATACGCGTCGCGCACAGCCGCGGGCTCTTGCGAAATGTCGAAGGCTTTTTGCACCTTGCCCGAGGTGACCATCTCATAGGCCATCTGCGTGTAGCGGTCGAGCGGTTCCACCGCCGCGTGGCGCTCGAGGCTGCGATCCAGCCGATTGAATTGCCGACGCAGCTCCTGCCGATCTTGCAATCGGGCGACGTTGACCCCCGAGGGGATGGCCAGTCGACCCGGCAGTTCGTTGCCTTTGAGCGGTTCGAAGTCGTTGCCCATCTGCCCCGCGCCCCACACATCCGACTTCCAGGAATCGGCCAGGCCCACGAAGGCCGGCATCGAAGGGTCGTTGGGCCCGCGGTACTTGGCCGCCACCGAGCCCATCGACGGATAGCCCCCGCCGTCGTTGCCATCATCGGTGCGGCGGGCCAAGGCGTTGCCGGCCTGCATCGTGATCGGCGTATGGTTGCTGGCCGAGCAGTCGACCGAGCGAATGATCGAAAGCTTGTCCATGATCCGCGCTTGCAGCGGCAGATGCTCGCAAATCTGGATGCCGCTGACGTTGGTCGAGATGGCCCGATAGGGCCCGCGAATTTCCTGGGGCGCCTCGGGCTTGGGGTCCCACATGTCGATGTGGCTGGGCCCGCCCGACAGCCAGAACAGGATCACGGCCTTCTTACCTCCGTCCGGCTTACTGCCGTCCGGTTTCGTCGCGCCGGCCGCCGAAAGCCTCAGCTGATCGACCAGCGACAGCCCGGCCAGGCCAGCCATGCCCGTCTGCAAGAACCATCGCCGCGAACCGACGCGAATCAAATCGCCCCCCGGCGGCAACATCCGCCGAGTTTGCGAACCTTGCAAATGATCCAACGCGTGCGGCGACAATTCCAACGGGCCGGCCATCGTGCATGCTTCCTCGGCGTGAGCGAACAAGCGGCAAAGCGACGGCGATTATAACGAATCAATCCCCACTGATGCAATCGCGCGTCTGTCGGCTGGGTGCGGGGCGGCCCTTGCGAGCCGAAATGATTCCCGCCAAAGTACGTCATGCGCATTCTGGCGATCGAAACCATTGAAATGACCGGCTCGGTCTGCACCTTGGTTGACGATCGGGTGCTCGCCGAGCGGCGTCTCGACGCCGGACAACGCAGCGCGCAATCCTTGGCTCCCGGAATTGCGGCGGTCCTGGATGCCAGCGGCTGGCTGCCCTCCGAGGTGGAACTAGTGGCAGTGGCCACCGGACCGGGTTCGTTCACGGGGCTGCGGATCGGCGTGACGACCGCCAAGACCCTGGCCTATGCCATCGGCTGCGAGGCGATCGGCGTGCACACCTTTGCGGCGGTCGCTGCTCAGGCGCCAGCCGATGTGGCCCGCGTCACCACGGTGCTCGATGCGCAGCGTAACGAATTGTACGTGGCCGATTTTCATCGCTCGCCCCAGGGTGCGATGCTCGGTGAGGAGACTACCCGCATCGTTCGTGCCGCCGACTGGCTGGCGAGCCTGACACCCGGCACCACCGTGAGCGGTTCCGGGCTGACGAAGCTGCTGGGCCGTTTGCCCGAGGGCGTGCGTGTCGTCGAAGCAAGTCTGTGGTCGCCAGTCGCCGCGACGATCGGCAAGCTGGGTTGGCGAGCGTTTTCTGGCGGACGCCGTGATCCGGTCTTCGACCTGATGCCCGCATACTTCCGCCGCACCGCCGCCGAAGAGCAGTGGGATCGCAAACACTCGGGCTGAGCGATCGCACGGCGAGCATTTCCGCCTAGGCCAATCGCACGAGCGCCTCGCGGGCGGCGGCAATGGTCGCTTCGATGTCGTCCGACGAGTGCGCGGCCGAAACAAACAGGGCTTCGAACTGGCTGCACGGCATGTAAACGCCGCGAGCGATCAGTTCCCAAAAGTAACGCGCAAATCGCGACACGTCCGAATGGCTGGCGCTCGTCCAATCGGTCACTGGCTCCGCGTTGAAGAACAGCGTCATCATGCTGCCCACGCGGGCCAACGTGTGCGGCACCCCGGCGTCCTTGGCCGCCGCGGCCAGCCCCGTAGCGAGCTGCGCGCTGCGTGCTTCCAGTTGCTCATAAACGCCCGTCTCACGTAACACTTGCAGGGTGGCGATGCCGGCGGCCGTGGCCAGTGGATTGCCGCTCAGCGTGCCGGCCTGAAAGACTTTGCCAGCAGGCAGAATGTGATCCATGATCTCGGCGCGGCCGCCGTACGCCCCGACCGGCAACCCGCCGCCGACGATCTTGCCCAACGTCGTCAGGTCCGGCGAGAACCCAAACAGCGATTGTGCGCCGCCGTAGGCCACGCGAAAGCCGGTCATCACTTCGTCGCAGATCAGCAGGGCCCCGTGCTTCGCGGTCAGCCCCGTCAGAGCCGTGAGAAACTGCGGCGTCGGCACCACGCAACCCATGTTCCCCACGACCGGCTCAAAGATCACCCCCGCGATTTGCTGTCCGTGTTCGGCAAACGCCCGCTCGAGACTGGCCGGATCGTTGTAGGCCAGAACCATCGTGTCCTGCGCGGTGCCGCGGGTCACACCCGGCGAATTGGGCACGCCGAGCGTGGCGGCCGAGCTGCCGGCGGCCACCAGCAGCGCGTCGACGTGGCCGTGATAGTTGCCGGCGAACTTGACGATCACGTCGCGCCCCGTGAAGCCCCGGGCCAGCCGCACGGCGCTCATCGTGGCTTCGGTGCCCGAGTTGACCAGACGCACGCGCTCGATGCTCGGCACGGCTTCGATGATCAGCTCGGCCAACTCGCTCTCGGCCTCGGTCGGGGCGCCAAAGCTGGTGCCGCGTGCCAGGGCGGCCTGCACGGCGGCCAACACTCGGGGATGATTGTGGCCCAGGATCATCGGCCCCCACGAGCCGATGTAGTCGAGGTAGCGGTTGCCGTCGATGTCGAACAGGTGAGCCCCCTCTCCACGCACGAAGAAGATGGGCTCGCCGCCGACGCCGCCAAAAGCCCGGGCCGGGCTGTTCACTCCGCCCGGCATAAGCTGCCTGGCTCGCGCGAACGCAGCCCGACTGCGCGCCAAACGACCGGCAATTTCCGCGGCAGGCGATCGAGATGATTCTTGCAGTGTCATACGCTTAATTCATGCACGCCTTAGCCCGCGCATGCCTAGTTTGTGATGGTGATCTGGCCCGGGCGGCGTGGACCACCCCGCAGCGCCGTGCAATCCCGGGGCAAGCCTTTATGCCAGCCAGCGGGCGGCCTGCTTGGCCCAATAGGTCAGCAGGATGCCGGCGCCGGCCCGTCGCATGGCCAACAGGGTCTCGAGCGCCACGGTGCGTTCGTCGATCCAGCCACGCTCGGCGGCCGCTTTGACCATGCTGAACTCGCCCGAGACATTGTAAGCCGCCAGGGGCACTCCCGGGAATCGATCGTGAACCGACCGCAGGATGTCGAGATAGGCCAAGGCCGGCTTGACCATCACGATGTCGGCCCCCTCGTTCAGATCCAACTCCACTTCGCGCAGCGCCTGGTCCGCGTCGGCCGCCGGATCCATTTGATAACCACGACGATCGCCGAACTGCGGCGTGCTTTCGGCCGCCTCGCGAAAGGGGCCATAGAACCCGCTGGCATATTTGGCCGCGTAACTCATGATCGGCACGTGCGCGAAGCCCAATTCGTCGAGCCGGCCGCGAATCGCTCCCACCATACCGTCCATCATGCCGCTGGGCGCCACGATATCGGCGCCGGCGCGGGCATGGCTCAGGGCCTGGCTGGCAATCAACTCCAGCGTGGCGTCGTTGTCGACGTCCGTCCGTCCCGTGCGGTCGTTGATGGCCCCGCAGTGGCCGTGGTCCGTGTATTCGCAAAAGCAGACGTCCGTGATCACCAGCGTCTGAGGGCTCGCCTTCTTGGCGGCGGCAATCGCCTGCTGCACGATCCCCTGGTCATTTGTCGAGTCGCTCCCCATGGCGTCCTTCGCGTCGGGGATGCCAAACAGAATCACGCCGCCCAGGCCGAGCGTCTGCACTTCCTCGATTTCGGCGGCCAGCTGATCGGGCGAGATTTGAAAATGGCCCGGCATCGAGCTGATCGCCTGGCGCACGTTGCGGCCCGAACGAACGAACAGTGGCAAAATGAAGTTGGCGGGTGCAAGTCGCGTGTCTTGCAGCAGATTTCGCACCGCCGGATTGTAGCGCAAGCGCCGCAAGCGCGTTGTCGGAAAGCCGGCGGAAGGTGGTTTGGAAGGTTCGACCATCACGCTCAATCTTAGATTAAACTTCGCCAGGTCGGAAACGCCGCGGCAGAGGCCTGAAAACCGGCCCTAACGTGCCGCCGCCTGCGGCTCGGGCGCCTTGGCCAACGCGGTCTTGGCCTGCTCGACGAATTCGGCGGCCCAGGGCTTTTCATCGTACAGCGCCACGATGCCCTGATAAATCTTGCGGGCCGCGGCCGGATCGCTCGGCGCGATCTCGGCGGCTTTTGCCAGCCGCGATTCGAGCAACGACTGACCGTCGGCGACGTACTGTTGGATCCGCGTTTGCAATTGTTTCTGCTGCACGAGCGCCTTTTTGATCCACACGCGCGTGGCCTCCGAAGCCTGATCATCGTCGTAGACGTCGATCAAGGCGCTGAATTTGGCCAGCGCCAATTCGGGATTGATCGCCGTGTACCGCTTGGCTTCGGTATACAGCCGCTTGACGGGATGCGATTGTTTCGTGTCGTCCTGCATGTCTCGCAACGTCTCGGCGCGTGGATCGTCCGGATAGCTGCTCAAAAACGCCTTGATGTTCGGCTGCGCGGCATCGAAGCTGTCCGGGTCGCCATCGGCCGTGGCCGTTTCGATCCGATGATACAATTCGTCGGCCGAAGGGGATCGCGACAGATACCAGCCCGCCAGCACCAACAGCAACAGCCCGCAAACCAACGCCAGCGTCTGCGGCGCGAGCAGAACCGACATGGCCTCACCCCAGCCGCCGCTGTCCTGATCGCGTCGCTCCTGGACTTTGGTGAACCGATCGGTCGCCGGCACCGGCGGCGGCGACGCTGTGGGTTCCACGGCCGAGGCCTGCTGCGACGCGCCGGGAACATAAGCCATCGTGGCCGCGGTCTCGCCGATCAACGATTCGTCGGCCGGCGGCTGCTGCATACTACGCAACTGCGTCGGCGACAGCGTGGGGGCCTGCGCGCTGTAACCCGAGCTCGCTAATGGGAACGATTCGGGCGGTGTGACCACGAAATCGTCACCCCGGCTCAGCGACACCGACAGCCCGCGTTCCATGGCCTCGAGACTGCGAGCAAGCATCAACGTGTTGGCAAACCGCTTTTGCGGATCCTTGTCCAGCAGTTGATGGATGATCCGCGCTAGCTCGGCCGGCGTTTGCGGCGCGAACCGGGTGACCAGTTCCGGCTCGGCATAGCGCTGCAGTTGCAGCATTTCGACAAACGTCTTGGCCCGAAAAGGCGGCCGGCCGGTCAACAGGGCATACATCACGCCGCCCAGGCTGTATTGATCGCAGCGGTCGGTCACCACCCGGCCATCGGCCTGCTCCGGAGCCATGTATTCGGCCGTGCCCAGCACGCCGCCATCCGAGGTCATCCGCGTATTGCCAAACAGCCGAGCAATGCCAAAGTCCGACAGCTTGATCTCGCCTTCGGTCGTCAGCAGCAGGTTGGCCGGCTTGAGATCGCGATGGATCACGCCGTGATCGTGCGCGTGCTTGAGCGCGCGGCACAACTTGACGGCAATCTGCGTGACTTCGCGCCACTCAAAGCGCCGGCCCGCCCGCAGTTCGTCTTCCAGGCTGGTGCCGTCGACCTTTTCCATGGCATAGAACAACGTGCCCGCTTGTTCGCCATACCCGTAGAGCCGCACGATGTTGGGATGCCGCAGTTTCTTGAGCGACTCGATCTCGGCCTCGAAGCGGCCGCGAAATCCCTCCTCGGTGGCCAGTCCTGGAGCCAAGACCTTGATGGCGGCCGCCTCGCCCGTTTCGGCATCGACTCCTTCATAGACGGCCCCCATGCCGCCTTGCCCGAGTTTCTTGCCGAGCCGATACGGCCCGAGTTGTTCGAATTGCATGATGGTGGCTTCGACGTGGATTCAAAGCGTCGCCACACTCCCCGGGCGATCAAATTCAATCGTAACATCGGCCGCCATGAGCCGCCAGCAAAGCCGCCTGGCCCGCGCCGCAGCGGGTTTACAATGCCGTGGTGCGACCGCTAGATTGCCGAAGTCGCCAGCATGATTACGACCTCAACCAGCAGGAATTTCAGCGTGCCCAGCGAAGTGATCTTAGCCCGCACCGACAACCAGGCCCGCGGCATCGGACAGTTTGCCGTCGATTTCTTGTCCGGCAAGCTGGGAGAACCGGCCGAGAGCGTTTTTCAGAAGGTGGAACAGTTCCATCTGGATTCGATCGCCTGCGGAGTCTCCGCCCTGGCCTGCGGCGCCAACGCGCCCAAGGTGCTGCGCAGCGAGGCGCTCGAATATGCGACCGCCGCCACGCAGCCAGGAGCACCGCTGTTCGGCTCGCGTGTCAAGGTCATGCCCGAGAAAGCCGTCGTGGCCAACAGCTCGGCCGTGCGCGAGTGGGACGCCAACGGCACGAACTTTGGATACAACCCGGCCCGCGGGGCGACACGAGGTGAGTTTGGCCACAACGACTTTTATCCGGTGGCCGTGGCCGCCGCTCAGTTGCGCGGCTTCGATGGCCGGCAAACGCTCAAGGCGATGATCCTGCTCGATGAGATTCGCGGGCGGCTGGCCGAAGTGTTTGCCCTCAAGGACTACAAGATCGATCACGTGGTACACGGCGCCATCGGCTCGGCGGCGACCTACGGCGCGGCGTTGGGAGCCACGCCCGAGCAGATCGAATCGGCCATCGGCCTGGTCGTGGCCCACTACATCCCCTTCCGCGCCATTCGGGCCGGCCATCAGCTTTCCGATTCCAAGGGAGCTTCGGCCGCCATCAGTTCCGAAGTGGCCGTGCTCAGCATGCGCCGCGCCATGCGGGGCTTCGTGGGACCCGCCGATATCTTCCGCAATCCGCAGGCCATTTTCTGCTTGTTCGAGAAACCAACTCAAAAACACGCCAGTCCGTTCGATCTGGCTCTGTCGACCTCGGGCGATGATTTTGCCGTGATGGGCATGCACTTCAAGCTCGGGCTCTATGAACATCAATCGGCCGGCGCCATCCAGGGCGTGATGGATTTGCTGGCCAAGCATCCCAAGATCCTGGATGATGCCGAAAAACTGAAAGCGGTGCGGATCACGATTTATGAGCCAGCCTTCGGAATCATCGGCGACCCCGCCAAACGCGATCCACGCACCCGGCAGAGCGCCGACCACTCGATGGTCTACATCATCGCCACGCTGCTGCGCAAGGCTTTCAAACAGCGACAAGCGGGCTGGCGCGAGCTGATGCTCGTGCCCGGCGACTATGACCAGGCCAGTCTGTTCGATCCGCTGACGCGGCGGATTATGGAACGGATCGAATTTCGCCACGGCGGCAGCGAATATGATGACAAGTATCCCGACGGCATTCCCACCACGCTCGAAATCGAACACGGCGACCTGGGCAGTCTCTCGAGTGGCCTGGTGATGTACCCCGAGGGCCACGCCCGCAACACCAGCGGCAATCTCACGGCGCTAGTCGAGTACAAGTTTCGCGCCTTGGCCGCCCTGGGTGTAAAAGACGTCGACGCGCTCTACCAACGATTCACCGGGGTGTCGAAGAAGTCGCCCGCCGACATCGCCAACTTGTACGATTTCGAAATTCTCGGCTGCTAGGTTGCCCGCTTTGTCCACCACGTGAATGCCAGGAGCCGTCTCGCCGTGACTTATCGCCACTGTTTGCTGATCCTTGGAGCGTTGCTATCGCTTCAACTATTCGGCCGCGCCGATTCACCCGCGCCATTCAAGCTGCGCCGGCCGCAGCCCTATCAGGTCGTGCAACGCGAGGGTTTTGATCCGCCCCGGGCCCACGAGCACGAGCCCGACGGACCAGCCCTGGGCCACGCCATGGTGACCGTCGAAGCCGACCTGACGAGCGTCAAGGGCGCGATCGGCAAGGATGCCGCATTCGAATATCGCGCCGTGCCGTTGGAAGCAGCCTTTGGGGCTGGAACCGATTGGACGAAAGTCGACGGCACGCGTGCCGATCAAGCATGGACCGCAGCGATGCGGCTGCCGGCCGGCGGCTGGTATCGGCTCGAGCTGCGCGCACGCGACGGCGAGCGCATCGTTGCCAATGCCACGGTCGAACCGGTCGGAGTTGGCGAAGTCTTCGTGGTGGCCGGTCAGTCCTATGCGGTCGGCGCCAACGACGAACTGATGAAAGTCGATGATCCGCAAGGCCGCGTCGTGGCCTACGACGTCGCCAAGGATGTCTGGCGCGTGGCCAACGATCCGCAGCCCAACTCGGGCGACGGCGGCACCATCTGGCCCACGACGGGCAACCTGCTGCTGCCACTGGCGCGGGTGCCAATCGGTTTCGTCAATGTCGCCGTCGGTGGCACCTCAACCCGCCAATGGTTGCCCGGCGAAAAACTCTACGAGCAACTGGCCGCGGCCGGCAAAACGACTCAGCGCTTTCGCGCGGTTTTGTGGCAACAGGGGGAGTCGGACGTGATCGAGCATCGTCCGACAGACTACTATCTGAAGAACATGGTCACGATTCGCGAGGCCCGTAATCGTTCACGCCCTGGTCCAC
>PLYM01000136.1 GCA_003153375.1 Planctomycetaceae bacterium | reverse complement strand
GGTTATGCGGAGCTCCGCATAACCGCAATTATGCAGAGTCCCGCGTTATGCGGAGTTGCGGGCGGATCGGCCGATTCATGCGGGGTTGAAGGCTCTATCGCGGCGGGTGAACTCCGCATAATTCTGAAGGCTCCCTGGTTCCGTTCCACCATCAGGAGAGCCTTTATGTTCGACAACTATTTCTGTCCGCGGGTCGTCCGTCGGCTTCGGTCCGGCGCCCATGCTGCGATGCTCGAAGAATTTCTCGCCCGTCTCCACCGTCGGGGCCATTCACGCAACACGATCCAGAATTACCTTTGCGCTGCGGAAGTGTTCCTTCAATGGCTCCGCAGACGCCGCCAGGCCATCGACTCCCTCGACGAAGCGACCGCCAGAGCCTTCGCCTGTCGTCGTCCATGTGGAGACCGTCCGCGAGCCAACGTCCATGCAGCCCTGCGACATCTGCTTCGCCATCTCAGAGATACCGGGGTGGTTTGTTCTCGACCACCAGCGAGCAGACCCGCCATCGAGAGGATTGTTGTCGAGTACGGTGCCTACCTCCACAGCACTTGCGGCTTGACCACTGCGACGCGGCTGTATCGGCGACGCTATGCCCGCGAGTTCATTCAATTCGTGTTCGGCTCTGGCCGGATCTGCTGGAAGGCTCTCCGGCCTGATCACGTTCAGTCGTTCATCGTTCGGTATGGCCACGAAGGCCTGTTGGCTGCTGCGCGGACTGCGGCCGGATCGCTGCGCAGCTTCCTGCGTTGGTTGCAGTTTCAAGGCAGGATCAGACCTGGACTGATCGGGGCCGTCCCGCGGCTTCCGCAGTGGCGTCTAGCGGGACTGCCGACCGTCATGACCGACCTCCAGTTGGAGACATTCCTCGCCTCCTTCGATCAGGCCCGATCCAGCGGTCGTCGGGATCACGCGATTGCGCTTTGCATGGTCGATCTTGGTCTCCGGGCTGCTGAGGTCGCGGACCTGACACTCGACGATCTGAACGATGACGCCGGAACACTCCGGCTGACAGCCGGAAAGTCGCGGCGGGATCGCGTGTTGCCGATGCCGCATCGGGTGCGGCGGGCGGTCGTCGACTACCTCCACCGACACCGCCCCGAGACGACCGACCGACATGTGTTCGTCCGGCATCGCGTCCCGGTCGGAGCCCCCGTCTCTCGCGAACTGGTCCGCGGCGTAATGCGGCGGGCCTACGCTGCGGTCGGAGGATGCGAGGAATGGACTGGAACGCACGTCTTGCGTCACACGGCGGCCACTCGACTACATCGAGCCGGAGCGGACTTGAAGCGCGTGGCTGACATCCTCGGTCACCGCAGCATCGACACGACCATGATCTACACCAAGGTGGATCTCGTTCGGCTGGCTGATGTCGCGCTATCGTGGCCGGGGTGCGAGGAGGTGCGGTCATGAAGTCCACGAACAGCATGTTGGCAAAGGTCGAACAGTATCTCGTGTTCCGCCGTGGGCTCGGCTATCGGCTGCGAATCGAGGGGCAATTGCTACTGCAGTTTGCCGCGTTCGCCGATGCCGCCGCGCAGCGCGGTCCGCTGACTATCGAATTGGCCTTACAGTGGGCACGGCTGCCCGAAGGCTGCGATCGACTGTACTGCGCACGGCGGCTGGAAGTGGTTCGCTGTTTTGCCCGTCATTTGGCCGTGACCGAACCAAACACGCAGGTGCCTCCGCGCGGGATGCTCGGTCCGGCCCACCGGCGGACGGCGCCGTACATGTCAAGGTGAGTGACACCTACTGGTATCTGACCGCCACTCCAGGCTTGATGGCCCGTGCCGCTCAGCGGTTCGAGTCGTTCGCAGGCCAAAAGACACGAGAGGAGGCTGGTTCATGAATCAATCCTGCCAACCACCGGGCTTCGCCACCCTGGTCCGGGACTTCTTCTGCAAGCGGTTGCAGAACCAACAGAACGTCAGCGCCCATACGGTGGCCGCCTATCGGGACACGTTCCGGCTGCTACTTGCATTCCTGAAGCAGCGGCGTCGCGTGTCTCCAGCGCAGTTGGATCTCGATGACATCGACGCCCCGACCGTGCTGGCCTTCCTGGACGACTTGGAAGCGCGGCGGGGCAATTCGGTGCGCACTCGAAACGCTCGCCTGGCCGCTATCCGGGCGTTCTTCAACTACGTCAGTGCTTGCGATCCGACCACGTTGCCGCTGACTCAGCGGGTGTTGGCCATCCCGCGAAAGCGATTCAACCGGCCTCTGTTGGGCTACCTGACTCGTGCCGAAATCGAAGCTGTGCTCCATGCCTCCGACCGAGACGTCTGGAGTGGACGCCGCGACCGGGCGTTGTTCACGGTCATGTATAACACCGGCGCGAGAGTGTCAGAGGCGATTGGTCTCCACCGCAAAGATATTCAGTTCGGATCGACCGCTTCCGCTCGTATCCATGGGAAAGGCCGGAAGGATCGATGCATGCCGCTCTGGAATGCGACAGCCGCCTTGCTCGCGGAGTGGCTGAAGGAGATCGCTCCCGGCGAAGACGCTGCTTTGTTCCCTATCCCGTCTGCCGTCGGCGGGCTTGGCTGGGCTGCGATGGGCGACTCCTTCCCCCGTGGCGAGGGCGGCCGCTGACGCCGCGGCAGTGCAAAGCGAGCCGGCCGAACTGGCCCCTGCTCGAGTCCTCGCAGACCTGGAAGATGAGCCGTCGGAATCGGTCGCTGGTGACGAACTGCTATGGAATGTCGATCAGAGTTTTGAACAACTTGCCGTGGACCGCTTGAATGGAAGACAGGTCGCTGCGGTCGCTGCCCTTTGACACGGAGGTCGAACTTTATGTCCGAAAACAAAATCTACCAACGAATCGCGGCGAACAAACAACCCTTTGCACCGCCCGGGCCTTGGGCGAACCACTGTGGCGAAAATAGTGTTTTTCGCCCGCAGCTCGACCGCGCCCAACTGCTGGTTGATCTTCAAGCGGAGTTCAATGCGGAGGAACTCCTGGCGTCGGGCGTCGTGATCACCAACCCGGCCGGCAGCCTTGAGCTGGTGCCGGCCTTGGCGCAGGAAAACGCCCTGCTGTTCGCTGCACGCCGCGGTGAGACCCTCGACCCCTTCGACCTTGTCGTCGACGGAGGCACCTTGCAAAACCAGCTGCCGGCGTTGGCGATGTTGGACGACTATCGCCTGGCAGAAAAAGAGCGCCGACTCCAAGAGCTGCTGATCGCTTTCTCAATGAGAGATGTGGCAATTCTGAGCAGCTTTGGTTTTCCGGTTGTGCTGGGCAGCGGGTTGGAGCATTTGGGTGGAGGAGACCTGAGAGAATTTTGCATCGCGCTGGGCTTGAGGGTGCGTGCCGTCCGCAGGGACGGGCGCACCGTCAGCGAGCAATCGTGCTCCGGCAGGTTTTGCCGACCGGAGCCGGTCGCTTTGGTCTTGGTTGCCTGGACAGTGTCGGAGTTCGCAGTCACAGTGCAGCCAGCGTACAAAGACGTGGTGGCGCACTTGCAAAACCTCGCCGAGCACCTCGAAGTCCAGTTCGACGACGTGCGCACTTGGAAGCCCACCCCCGGCGAGCTCGCGCAATTTGACTATTGCTTGAAGTACGGCGACGCGCAGCACACCGCAACAGCCATGCACGAGAGCTGGGCGGACGAGTGGTGTGATCCGGCCGCGTCGTACCAAGAGGCCGTCGCGAGAGGATATGGGAGCAGACGACGCCCTTGAAACCCAGCGTAGGAGAATGGGCGGGCAGAACGCCGAACGTGCGGAGGAACACGAACAGTTGTTCAAGCAATGCGACCGGGCGCTAGCACTCACGCGCCCGGCAGAGCAACCCGGACGAGTTGACGGCGGCACGCTTGCTGACCTTTGTTGATCGCATGATAAAAGGTGCCTGGAAAGCTAGATCGCTATTGATTCAGCTTGCAGTGAACAACAATGGCATGGTCGCCCGGCTCAAGCGGGCCTGCAAACCAGGCTGGCCCTGGATCGCCGTCTCCAACAGATAGTCAACAATTGCTCTTTGACAACTTAACGCGCCCAGCAGAGCGAGGCCCTGAGGGGCTACCTTGGGCGCGGGCCGAACGGAGCGACCGCAAAACCCAGGTCTGTGGACCAGCGGGGTGCTTCGATGGCGCGCGGAACTTGTGGAGTCTTGCGACCACGAGAGTGCCCAGGCGGCCCAATTCAGCCCCGATGGTCCGTGGCCGGCGAGCGGTGGGGCGAACACCGCACGTATCGATAATCACTTCGGCCTGCCGCAGCCTCTCTCGCAATGTACGGCGTGTACGATCTGGCAACTCTGGTCGTCTCGCAAGCACCGCACGCCGCTCCAACCGATCCCGGTTTTGCTCCGGCGCCCCACCAGAAAGACCTGGCCGAGTTGGCGCAACAATTGGCTCAGGCCGTCGTTGCCAAAGGCGTGCTCGGCACGCGTCTCGATCTTTGGAGCAAAATCGAGTAGCGGCAAGAAAGGCAACTGCAAATGAAGATGAGCCAATATCAGGTCGCAGTTGCCGCTGAGAGTTTCGCGGCCGCCCTATTCGCGAGTGCGGGTTGTCACGTTTCTGTGCAATACGGAGCGAATCAGCCTGGCTATGATTTGATTGCTGAAAAGAACCGTCAATCCATTTTGGTTTCAGTCAAAGGCAGTCAAGACAATGCGTGGGGGCTGACTCAATCCCGCCTCAAAGATGCGAATTACATAAAGGCGGTTGATGATTGGCTTGCGATTCATTCAGCAACAATCGTTTTCTGTTTTGTTCAATTCTATCAAACGACGATTAATGAAATGCCCAAGGTCTACCTTGCGACTGCCCAAGAGGTTGCCGATCATTTGCGCCAAAGTGGCGGCGGCCGGGGAGATACCGTTCTTCACGTCGAAAAGACTTGGAAATCTGGTAAGCGTCAAGGATGCACAGACGCAATCCCTTCGGCGTGGGCCTTTTCGCATGAGCGAGTCGACGCATTTTTCGAACGGCTCGCAGTCTGTACTTGAACGGCATAGGAAAAGAGACCACACCAAGCCGCAAAGAACAGGTGCAAATCCCGTGCGGCCGCCGCACTTGCCGAGCCCCTAAGCCAACATCTCGCTCACGCTGTCCCACAACTCCAGCCGGGCTTGCAGCGACCGTTGCGCTGCGTCCTCGGCTGACTTCCACTTGATGGGATCCGAACCGCAGAGGTGGGCGACGAGTTTTTCGGCCATGGGGCCGTGCATGTCGTCGTCGACGAGGATGTGCCGGTTCAAGTAGTAGCGGAACGGGTCGAGCTGGCCGTGAGTTTCGGCGTTCAGCTCTTCGACGATCTTGCGAAACACGCTGGGCAGCAAATCCTCGCGGCCAAACGTGAAGGCCGAGGCCAGTGCTGCGAGATCATTCGATTCAATGGTCTCGAAGGTCTGGGTCACGAATTGGCGGACCGGCGGGCTGACGTGCGCGACCTCGAAGGCCGAGGACACCGGACTCCCCTGCCGAATGGCACTTAGGAATCCATCGATCGCCACGGTGCTGGCGCCGCACTGTCGCATGGCGGCGTGATAAAGCTCAAAGTGGCTGGCGAACTGGCCCGTGCCGTCCTCGTCGCTTTCTTCGCCCAGCACGATCTCGTTGATCAGGCGGCAGGCGAACGAACTGCTGCTGGGAATCCAGGGCACCTGCACGCAACAGAGCCGCTGCTGCAGGGCCTTGAGCAACGACATGAAATCCCAGACCGCGAAAACATGTTGCTCCATGAATCGCCGCAAGCGATCCAGCCCCCGAATCCGCCGGTAAATCGGGTGGTCCAACAGAGCCTGCCGGGCGGGCTGAATCACTGCCCGCAGGCGGACAAGTTCTAGCACGTCGAGATCCGGCGTTTTGCTGACTTGCTGGCCGGGCGATGTCGTCCGTGGCGACGGTGAGAGTTGAACATCGGACGTCGCCTGGGTCGAGGGCTTGGCCATATCGCGTTGTTGATCCCCTTGGCTGCTGATTCAGAAAAGAAAATCGTCGACCGCGACACCAAACGAGAGGTCGTGCCCGGGTAGGCAGCGCGGCTGCCTCAGAATTGCTTCGGTCCCGTGCGATTGGGAGTGGGGCTGCCCGCTGGCGGCGGCGTGGTGGTGGGCGGTTTGAGGGTATCGAGCAGTTTCCGAGCGCGGCGCAGTACCGGCCGATCGCCAGAGAGCGGAGCGATCGGGGATGGTGCCGCGTTGGACGGCTCGGGCGCTACGCTGGACTGGGCTGCAGCCTCGGCGTCGGCAGGGCGCGGCTCGCGCAGCGTGGCTCGACTTCGCAAAAGCTGTTCGAGAATCGGAAAGCCGACCGCGGCAGCAGCCTTCGATCCATCGTCGGGCTGAGCGCTGGCGTCCGTCGGCGGGATCGCGTCGGCCGCGCCCGGCACTGCGGGCTTCAACAGTCCGCCTTGGCTGAGGCCTTTCTGCAACGTCTCGGGGGTGATCTTGCCGCCGCCTTTGAGCGCGTCGAGCACACCGGAGAGGACGCCCAGGCCCGTGTCGCGGATCGCTCGCGGGTCGATCTGTGGCTTTCCGAGCGTGCCGCGAATGGGCAGCGAGAGCGAACTGCCGCTGAGCGCGCCCCGGAGTGGCGCGGTCTTGTTTTGAAATTCTGGCAGGCGGACCGTCAGTTCGATGTCGAGCGACCGATCGGCCAGCACCACCGTGCCCTGCGTCGCGATGCCCATCGGTCCGACGTTGAGTGCGAACCCCTGGTGAGAGACCTTCTCGTCCTGGAGCTGAAAGCGAATCACTTGCTCGTGCGCCAACTGGTTGGTGTCGGCAATGCCGAAACTCGTGGCAACGCTTTCGACCATCGGGCCGGGACCGGCCGTCAGGTCGTGCATGGTGAACGCGCCCGCCACGTCGCCGCGTCGTGGCTGCACCAGCGGCACACGACAGGCGGTCAGGTCAAGCGAGAACGAACCCCCGGCGCGCGTCACCTTGGCCAGCGTGGGCGCGACAAACTGCAGCAAGTCCTCGCAAACCTCGGGCGTGATGGCCACGTGATCGAGCAGCCGGCCCGGGGCGACAGTCAGTTGGCGTTCCTCTCCCGGCCGTGATGGCTCGATGCGTGCTGAGAACTGAACGTTCTTGGCGTCCCAAAAGCGGGGCGAATCCTTGCGGCGCACGACGACGGTGGCGGACACCAAATCGACGCCAACCGCAGCGCCTCCGGCCAGGCGGTTGACGCGGTCATTGTCGATTTTTTGCGGCTGGTCTTTTTTCACTTTCGCCAGCACGTCGCCGAGGTTGCTGCCGCCATCACGCAGAATGATCTCAACGTGGGGCCGCTCGATGCGAAAAACGCCCAGGTTCGAGCGATCGGCGATCAGGCGCCACAGCGGCGTATCGCCCGCCACGCTGGGGACGGTCAAAACGGTGTTCCCGTCGCGATCCGTGATCTCGAGATCGTAGAGCGCCACGGGCTGAAACCAGTCGAACGTCGCCCCGCTCGAATGAACGGTCCCCTCGAGATGCGCCAGGGCCGCGGCCAGCAACCAATCGCGAAACGGCGCTCGCGACACAATATAGGGCGCCGCACCCGCCAGGACGACCAGCGCGAGCACCAACATCACCAGTCGCTTCAGCCACTTGCGACGTCGTGGCGGCGGGGCTGGCGGCCCCGCGGCAGGTATACCTTCGACATCGGGCATTTCAGGTCTCGCTCACAGCTGCCTCGGCGCCACGTGCGCGTCGGCCAGGGTTTGATCCTCTCGATCATCATAGCCGATGAAGGCCTCCTTCGTCCCCGAGAACGAGACTGCAAGCTTGGGGCCGATAAGAAGGCCCGTTTGGGGGCGATCTGGCCGGCACGTGTAAGGTTGTGCCAGCTCGCCGGTATCTTGCTGTGGAATTCGGCCTATCGCAACGGAGAACCAGCCATGTGGATCGTGCAACTTGCCCTAAAACGCCGCTACACCTTCGTGGTGATGGCCATTCTGATCGTCGTGCTGGGCGTGACCGCGATCAACCAGATGCGGACCGACATCTTTCCCGAGATCGATATCCCCGTGGTCACCGTGATTTGGACCTATAAGGGGATGGAAACCAGCGAGGTCGAACGACGCATCACGACTTACTCGGAGTATGCGATCACCTCGAACGTCAACGACATCAAGCGGGTCGAGTCGCAGACGCTCAATGGCGTGGCCGTGATCAAGATTCACTTCCACCCCGGCGTCGACATCGGCACGGCCTTGTCGCAAGTGACCGCCGTCGTGCAAGCGATCCGCGCCCTGATGCCGCCGGGCATTCAGCCGCCGGTGGTCGTGCGCTTCAACGCCTCGAGCGTGCCGATTCTGCAGATCGGGCTGAGCAGTGAAACCATGTCTGAGGAAGAAGTGTACGACTATGGCCTGTACGTCCTGCGCACCCAGCTCTCGACGGTGCAAGGGCTGACGATGCCCACGCCTTATGGCGGGCGCGAACGGCAGGTGATGGTCGACATCGACCCGCAGCTCCTGCAAGCCAAGGGCCTCTCGCCCAAGGACGTGGCCGATGCCATCAATGCCTACAACCTGGCCTTTCCGACCGGTGTGGCGCGCATCGATACGCACGAATATCCCGTCACGCTCAACAACACGCCGCTCACGTCCGACAGCTTCAACAACATTCCGGTAAAAGTCATCGGCGGCGCGACCGTCTACATGCGCGACGTGGCCCAGGTGCGTGACGGCAGCACGTCGCAGACAACGATCGTGCGCCGCAACGGCAGTCGCGGGGCGTTGGTAACGCTGCTCAAGAACGGCAACGCGTCGACGCTCGACATCGTCAACCAGGTCAAGCACATCATGCCCCAGATTCAGGCCGCCGCGCCGCCGGGGCTGCGGATCGATCTGTTGTTCGATCAATCGCTGTTCGTCACGGCGGCCATCGGCGGCGTGGTCACCGAGAGCGTGATCGCCGGGCTGCTCACCGCCACGATGATTCTGGTGTTTCTCGGCAGTTGGCGCAGCACGCTGATCGTGGCCGTGTCGATTCCGCTGGCGATCCTGTCTTCAATCGCGATGCTATTTCTTTTGGGGCATTCGCTGAACGTGATGACCTTGGGCGGCTTGGCCTTGGCGGTGGGCATCCTGGTCGACGATGCAACGGTCGAGATCGAGAACATTCACCGCAACCTGGCGATGAAAAAGCCGTTGCGGCAGGCGATTCTCGACGGGGCCATGCAAATCGCGGGGCCGACGTTCGTCTCGACACTCACGATCAGCATCGTCTTCGTCTCGGTCCTGTTCCTCGACGGTCCGCCGAAATATCTCTTTACGCCGCTGGCATTAGCCGTGGCGTTCGCAATGCTGGCGTCGTACCTTCTCTCGCGCACGATCGTTCCGACCATGGTCGACTATCTGCTGCCGGCCGAGTTGGCCCAGGAACACGGCGGGCGGAGCGGCTGGTTTGCCCGCCTGCACGCCGGTTTTGAGCGGCGATTCGAGCAGTTGCGCGATGCCTATGTAGCGTTGTTGCACTGGAATCTGCGGCACGCCAAGACGGTGTTCCTGATTCTGGCGGCGGTCGTCGTCAGCGGCCTGCTGGTGCTGCCTTGGGTGGGACGCGACTTCTTCCCCACCGTGGACACCGGACAGTTCCGCCTACACGTCCGGGCGCCCGCGGGCACCCGCGTCGAGCAAACCGAGCGCTATTTCAGTCAGGTCGAAAGCGCGATTCGAGAAATCATTCCCGAGCACGAAGTGGAGTTGGTGCTCGACAACATCGGCCTGCCGAACCGCACCTACGCGATGGCCTTTGGCGACAGCGCCACGACCGGCATGGCCGACGGCGAAATCCTGGTCGCCCTCGCTCACCATCGCTCCCACTCCACGCCCGAGTATATGGCCACCTTGCGGCGCGAGCTGCCAGGCCGGTTTCCCAACTTGACGTTCTTCTTTCAACCGGCCGACATCGTCAGCCAGATCTTGAATTTCGGCCTGCCGGCTCCCATCGATATCCAGATCGCGGGCTTGAACCGCCAGGAAAACTATGAAATGGCGGCCGACATTGCCGAGCGGGTCAAGCGGATTCGCGGAGTGCAGGACGTCCATCTGCACCAGGTGAAGAACGTGCCCAAGCTGCACGTCGAAGTCGACCAGACGCGGGCCCGCGAGTTGGGCCTGACGCAGGAAGACGTCGCCAATAGCCTGCTCGTGTCGCTCTCGGGCAGTGGGCAGGTGCAACCCAACTATTGGGTCGACCCGAACATGGGCATTTCCTATCTGGTCGAAACGCGAACGCCGACGTACAAGCTCGACAACGTCGACGCGATCAACGCCCTGCCGCTCACTTCGCGCACGGAGCCCGGCGTGCAACTGCTGGCCAATGTGGCCAAGATCGAGCGCAGCGTCACGCCCGAGGTGGCGAATCATGTCAACGTTCAGCCCAGCTTCGACGTCTATGCCAACGTGCAGGGACGCGACCTGGGCAGCGTGGCCGGCGAGATCAATCGTCTGCTGGCGGAGTATCAGGCCAAACTCGCGCCGGGCAACACGATCGCGATGCGTGGACAGGTCGAGAGCATGGAGTCGGCGTTTTTCCGGCTGGGTCTGGGGCTGGTTTTCGCCGCGGTGCTGGTCTACTTGCTGATGGTCGTCAACTTCCAGAGCTGGCTCGACCCCTTCATCATTATCACGGCACTGCCCGGGGCGTTTGTCGGCATCATCTGGTCGCTGATCCTGTGGAACACCACGTTCAGCGTGCCCGCCCTGATGGGAGCCATCATGTCGATTGGCGTGGCGACGGCCAACAGCATCCTGGTGGTGACCTTCGCAAATGGGCAACAGGTCGAAGGAAAATCGGCCTTCGACGCCGCCCTGGAAGCCGGCCGGACCCGGATGCGGCCGGTGCTGATGACGGCGGCGGCCATGATCATCGGCATGTTGCCGATGTCGCTGGGGCTGGGCGAAGGGGGCGAACAGAACGCCCCGCTGGGCCGGGCCGTGATCGGCGGGCTGCTAGCAGCCACGGTGACCACCTTGCTGTTCGTGCCGGTGGTTTACAGCCTGCTGCGGCGGGGAAACAGCGAGCCGACCGGGCCCAAGCAAGAAATCTCGCCGACCGTGTAAGACTCGCCCGGCTGGCCGGTATTCCCTAATGAGGACAGCAGAAAACAAGCCGCGACGAGGAACCAAATCATGTCGACCAACACGCTCATCCTGGCTCCCAATCACCTCGACCGAGCAGCCGATCCCCGCGGATTGACGCGAGAATCGAAGCTTCTGGCGACAGATTCCCGCATCAAGCCGGCCCTCGCCGTGGGGCCAGCGCCGCACCGGGCGGGCAACCATTGGAAGTGGGCCTTGGCGGTCGTTTTGGCCGCGATCGGATTGACGGCCTATCTCCGGCCCTGGGATTCGCTAGCCCATCGGCCGGACACCACTACTGGCCACTCGCTCGAGGCCCCGAGAAGCGTGACGATCGATCGGCCCACCACAACGGGAACGTCGACCGTCGTGTTGCCGGCCACGGTCCGCCCGTGGCAGACCGCCACGCTGCACGCGCGGGTCAGCGGTTTCCTGGCCGCCTGGCACCGCGATCTCGGCACGCAAGTCAAGGCGGGCGAGCTGCTGGCCGAGATTGACACGCCCGAGCTCGATCAAGAGTTGGCCCAGGGTGTGGCGCTAGCGCACGAAGCGGTTGCGGCCGCGATTCAAGCCAGGGCCGAGCGCGTCGAGGCCGAGGCGGATCTGCGCGTGGCCGACGCTCAACTGGTTCGCGTTCGCGCGGAAGTCGAATTGGCCAAGACGCAATTCGCCCGCCGCGAGAAACTGTTGGAGCGGGGCGCCATCTCGCAGGAAGAGCACGACAATTTCCTCCGCGATCTGGCCGTGCGCAATGCGGACGTGGCGGCGGCCGAAGCCGATCTTGCCCGCCGGCGCACGAACCTGAAAACGCGGGCCGCCATCATTCAGGCCCGCGAGGCTACGGCAAAGAGCCGCCAATCGAGCGTCGAGCGCCTGAAGGAACTGCAAATCTTCAAGCGGATCGTCGCGCCGTTCGACGGCGTCATTACCCGCCGAGCGGCGGAAGTCGGCATGCTGGTCACGGCCGGCGAGCAATCGCTGTTCGTGGTCGAAGACATGAGCCGCGTGCGCGTGCAGCTCAACGTCCCGCAGACCTACGCCGTGCAGACCCGTACTGGCGCCGCAGCGAGCGTCCGACTGCCCGAGTCCTCGCTGCCGCCGATCGAAGCGGCCATCACGCGGATTTCGGAATCGGTCGATGTGACGAGCCGAACCATGCTGGCCGAAGTGGAGCTCGACAACACCGAGAATCGCTTCCGACCCGGCAGCTACGCTCAAGTGACGTTGAAGACGCAAAACTCCGGCTCCTGGACCATCCCGACCAATACGGTGCAGATGCGAGTGGAAGGCCCTCACGTGGCGGTGGTGAACGACCAGAACGAAATCGAAATCAAGCGCGTGAACCTGGGACGGGATATGGGCACCCGCGTGGTGGCCATTGACGGAATCCGGGGTGACGAGCGGTTAGTGATCAATCCCGCCGACGACCTCAACCGGGGCGCTCAGGTGCGGATTAGCGAGGCCGGCGAACCGGTTCGAAAAGTCGCCCAGCAGTGACACCTTTTTTCCTTAGCAATACCTCCATTTGTGCGTGCTCTGTATTTTCCTCAGCACGATCGTTTTGTCTGAGAAGCGAGCCATGTTTCGTAACTGTTTCGTCCATTTGTCGCTCCCGTACCCTCGTCCGTACGCCCCTCGCGGCATATCATGGAAGGCGATGCGGGCGTGGCGGACCGCAGGAAGACCGGCGGCTGCGAATGGAACATTCAGGTGCGATCATGTCCACGGACGATTCACCGCTGACCCGAGCCAGCCTGCTCATCCAGTTGCGCGAGGGGGCCAACGACGGCGCGTGGCGCGAGTTCACGAGTCTGTATGGCCCGGTCATCTATGGGTTTGCCCGCAAGCGCGGCTTGCAGGATGCCGACGCGGCCGACTTGATGCAGGACGTGCTGCGTTCCGTGTCCGCGGCGATCGGCCATTTGGACTACGATCGCAGTCGGGGAACGTTTCGGGGCTGGCTGTTCACGATCACGCGCAACAAGATCTTCAATTTTCTCGCGGCGCGCCGCATCCGCCCGCAGGGCTCGGGCGATACGACGACGAATCGATTGCTGGCCTCGCATCCGGACGCCAGCGAAGGCTCCGACGATTGGGAAGTCGAGTACCAGCGGCGGCTCGCGGCATTGGCGATGGAGCGCATCAAGGGCGAATTTCAAGCCAACACGTGGCGGGCCTTCTGGCTCACGGCGGTCGACGGAGTCGCGGTCGCCGACGTGGCTCAACAACTGGGCATGTCGCCCGGCGCCATCTACGTCGCCAAGAGTCGGGTGCTCGCCCGGCTCAAGGACGAAGTGGATCAGATGCGCCGGCAAGAAGACGAGTAAGACCAGGCGAGTGAGAACATGACACACAACATCCCCTGCCCTCAACCCGACGAACTTCGCCAACTGCTCGAAGGGTCGCTGCCCAGCGAGCGATTGACCGAGTGTACCGAGCACATGGACACCTGCGGCTGCTGCCAGTCGCGGCTGGAAGACATCGCCACCGGCGGATCGGACCTGACGGAAATCATTCGGCAGGTGGGCGACGATCAGCCGCTGCCCACGTCGGCCTACTGGCCCGCGTTTAACGCCTTGCAACCCGGCGAGCAGCAAGCCGTCGCGCAGCAAGCCGCGGTCCCGGCGGCGCCCGTGCGACGGCGCGAACTATCGCTCGCTTTCCTGCAACCTTCGACCGACGCCGCCTATCTAGGGCGGCTGGCACACTTCGACGTGATGCGGGTGTTGGGTCGCGGTGGCATGGGGGTCGTGCTCGAAGCCTTCGATTCGCGGCTGCAGCGCAACGTGGCCCTCAAGGTGCTGGATCCCGAGCTGGTGGGCGATGAGACTTCGCGGAAGAGGTTCTGCCGCGAGGCACGGGCGGCCGCGTCGATCACCCACGAGAATGTGGTCGCCGTACACTAGGTCGAGAAGGCCGGCGAAGAGGGGTTGCCTTATCTGGTTATGCAAGTGGTCGTGGGCGAGTCGCTCGAGGAGCGCCTGTCGCGGGAAAAGAAGTTGCCGATCCGCGAGATCGTCCGCATCGGCATGCAGGCCGCTCATGGTCTCGCGGCGGCGCACGCGCAAAACCTGATTCATCGCGACATCAAGCCCGGCAACATTCTGCTCGAGTCGCCGCACGATCGCGTGAAGCTGACCGATTTCGGCCTGGCCCGCGTAATGGAAGACGTCAAGCTGACGCACACCGGTTTCGTGCCGGGCACGCCGCTCTATATGGCGCCCGAGCAAGCGATGGGGGAAGCGACCGATCATCGCTCCGACATTTTCAGTCTGGGCGCCGTGTTGTACGAGATGTGCGCGGGGCAGCCGCCGTTCCCGGGCAACTCGTCGCTGGCGATTCTCAAGCAAATCGTCGAAGTCAAGCACCGCCCGCTGCGCGAGTTGAATCCGGCGGTGCCCGAGTGGCTGGCCGGGACGATCGATCGGCTGTTGGCCAAGAAGCCGGCCGATCGCATCCAATCATCGGCCCATCTCGCGGAACTGTTGGAATTTCAATGGGCCTTGATGAAAACGACATCGGAGGACGTGCCGACCGTCTGCAAGATCGAGGCCCGGAAACGCGCTCGGCGCAATCGGTGGATTGCCGCGGCCGTCGGCGCGGTCTTTCTTGGTTTCGGGTTGCTGGGCGGAATGTTCCTGGCCGGTCGCCGCGGCTCGGGTGCCGAAGGCGTGTCGGCCGCGGCACCCCTGGCCGTGCTGGGTGCGAATGCCGGCGCGGTGTGGTCCGTGGCCTTTGACCCGACGAGTGAAACCGTGGCGATGGCGGTCGAGGACGGCTCGATCCGACTTTGGGATTTGCCGACACAGAGCATCAGAACCACGATCAATGCGCATCGTGGCAATATCTGGTCGGCACGCTACTCGCCCGACGGCCAGTTGCTGGCGACCGCCGGAGACGATGGCCTGATCAAACTTTGGAAGACCTCCGAACCCGAGGCGATTCGAACTTTCGAGCATCGCAACGCGGTGCGCGGACTTACGTTCGCCCCCGACGGCCAGACGCTGTTCGCGGGCGACCGCGAGGGCGGGCTGCGCGTCTGGTCGCTGGAATCGGCGACACCGTTGGCCGAAACTCAGCAGCCGGGGGCCGTCTACGCCGTTGCCGTCTCGCCGGGCGGAGAGACGCTGGCCACGGGAGGCAGCGACAAGGTCGTGCGACTCTGGAACGCGAAATCGCTCACCCAAAAACTGCCCTTGGAAGGCCACTCCGGCCCGGTGTATGGCGTGTCGTTTGACCATGACGGCCACCGGCTGGCATCCGCCGGCTGGGACAAGACGATCCGCGTCTGGGACACCGGCAACGGGCAGGTCGTCAAGTCGTGGCCAGGCCATGACGGCGATATCTGGGCCATCGCCTATTCGCCCGATGGCAAGCAGCTGGCGAGCGGCGGAACCGATGGCACCGTGAAGTTGTGGGATGCCGAGAGCGGCAAGCCGCTGGCGACCTATCTGGCACACAAGACCGGCGTTCACGCCGTGGCTTTCAATCGCGACGGATCGCTGCTGGGCGCGGGCGGCCGCGATGGCGCCGTGAGAGTCTGGAAGATCGAGTGACGGTCGTGCGGCAAAAAGAGATGCGTTGGGCCGGCTTCCTGCGCGCTTTTATTCAGATGGAATAGGGCGCGTGCGAGCGGCTTGCCGCAACTGGCTGAGCAGCGTGGTCAGCTCCTGGACCGTCTCGGGGTGATTCTGCGCCACGTTCTTGGTTTCCGCGGGATCGACTGAGAGATCGTAGAGCTCCGGGCCGGCCGAGGTCCTGCCATTTCCCGGCGCTGGCGGAATGTACTTCCAGTTTCGCTGGCGAACCGCCAGCCAGTTCGGATTCCCGGCCTGGTGCAGGAGCGACTCGCGGCACGGTCGGGCCGGCCGCTGGCTGAATAGCGCCGCCGAACAATCGAAGCTGTCCGGTGCACCGCCCTCGGGCAGGGTTTGACCCACCACGGCGGCCAGGGTCGCGAACAGGTCGACATGCGAGATCAGCTCTGCCGACGTTTTGCCGGCCGGCACTTTTCGCGGCCAGCGGACGATCAGCGGCACCCGGTGCCCACCCTCGTACAACCCACCCTTAAAGCCACGCAGAGCGCCGTTGCAGCGGTGACCCGACGCGTCGTGCTGCGTGCCGTCGAGATAGCCGTCGTCCATGACTCCGCCGTTGTCGCTAGTGAACATCACAAGCGTGTTGTCGGTCAGCTTGTGGCGAGCCAGGGCCGTCAGGATTTCTCCGACGCACCAGTCCAGCTCGACAATCGCATCGCCGCGCAAACCGTGTTCGCTCTGCCCTCGGAATCGGGGGTGTGGACAGCGAGGGACATGGGCGTCGTGGGTAGCAAAATAGAGAAAGAATGGCTGCGCCGCTTGGTCATCAATGAACCTCACGGCTTTTTGGGTGATGGTGTCGGCCATCTCCTCGTCTTTCCAGCGGGCTGCCTGGCCGCCGCTCATCCAACCGATGCGGCTGATGCCGTTGACGATCGTATTGTTGTGGCCGTGGCTCGGCTTCTGATTCGTCAGCAGCTCGGGATTTTCCAAGCCCGTCGGATCGTCACCGACTTTCTGCTGATAATCGACCCGAATCGGATCGTGCGGATCGTAGCCCACGACGCGGCCATTTTCGACGTAAACACACGGCGTGCGATCGCCGGTGGCGGGAATCAGAAACGAGTATTGAAAGCCCACCTCCCGCGGACCGGGGTTGATTTCGGCATTGTAGTTCGTCTCTCGGTCTCCCAAGCCCAGGTGCCATTTGCCGACGGCGCCCGTCGCATAGCCGGCGTCGCCGAGCAACTTGGGCAGCGTGGGCCGATCCAGCGGAATGCCCAGCGGAGCGACGCCCGACAAAATGCGCGAGCCAGGCGGATGTCGAAACGCATATTGACCGGTCAGCAAGGCGTACCGCGTGGGCGTGCAAACGGCCGCGGGACTATGCGCGTCGGTGAAGCGCAGGCCTCCTTCGGCGAGCGCGTCCAGATGCGGCGTCTTGATCTTGGTCGCACCGTAGCAGCCCAGATCTCCGTAGCCTACGTCATCCGCCAGAATCACGATGACATTCGGCCGGGACGGCTCGGCGGCGGTTGCGGCAGCGACCAGCAGCAGCCAGCCAACCCCCAGGGCAATCGACGCGCGCAAAAACTTCGGCAGGGTCAACGGAGATACTCCGGAACGGGTGTCCATGCAGCAGTAGCATAAGAATCTCTGCCGCCCGATTGGGCAAGCAGAATCACCTCCGCGCCCCGGGTGAAGAAGCAGCCGCCGCCTTCCCTCCGTCTGGTCGCTCCCCGGTTTGCTGTCGTTTCGAGGCTACCTCGGCAACCGGGCCGGTTTGCGCGCGATCGCTCGAACTTTCTTTTTTTTGCGGATGCCTGTCGATTTGACTTTTGCTCGTTCGACTAAGGGATAGAGTGAGGGGATTCATTCCCCGGAGGTTTTGAGAGAAGGAGAACAACGTGCCTAACCAAAAGATCACGCCTTTTTTATGGTTCGATCATCAGGCGGAAGAAGCGGCGAACTTTTATGCGTCGATCTTTCCGGACTCGAAGGTGATCAAGGTCGTCCGCTATGGCGAAGCGGGCCCTGGTCCGGCCGGATCGGCGATGACCGTGGAGTTTGAGCTGCAGGGACAGAAGTTCGTGGGGCTCAACGGCGGACCGCATTTCAAGTTCACCGAGGCGATCTCGTTTGTCGTGAATTGCGAGACGCAGGAGGAAGTCGACCGGTACTGGGAAAAACTCTCGGCCGGCGGATCCGAGGTCCAATGCGGCTGGCTGAAAGATCAGTTCGGCCTGTCGTGGCAAATCGTGCCGACCGCCCTGCCCAAGTTATTGAGCGATCCCGATCCCGTGAAGGCGGGCCGGGTGATGAAGGCCATGATGACCATGAAGAAAATCGACATCCGCGGACTCGAACAGGCCTACCACAACGTTTAATCGCCGGCCGTTTTCCGAGGACAACTCTCACATTGCTTCGATTCGTACATTTTTTCGGAAGGAGCTAACCATGACTAAAGCCACGCAACCGATTCCGCCGCAGCACGAAGGTTTGATTCCGCACCTAGTCTGCGATCCGTGCGCCGCGGCGATTGAGTTTTACAAGCAGGCGTTTGGAGCCGAAGAGGCCCACCGCATGATAGAACCAGGCGGCCAGCGGATCATGCACGCGGCCATCCGCATCGGCAACAGCATCGTGTTTTTGAATGACGATTTCCCCGAGGCTTGCGATGGCCAGTCGATGTCGCCCAAGGCCCTGAAAGGCACGCCGGTGACGTTGCACCATTACGTCACGAATTGCGACGCCGCGATCGAACGGGCCCAAAAGGCCGGGGCCACGGTCACCATGCCCCCGGCCGACATGTTTTGGGGAGACCGTTATGGAATCGTGACCGATCCGTTCGGACACAAGTGGTCCTTCGCGACACGCTTGAAGGATCTCACGCCCAGCCAGATGCAGGCCGCCATGAACGAAGCGTGCGCGCCGAGTCACGCCGCGAAGTGACGCCGAGGTGACGCGGCTTTTTGAACGTGGCGTTGCCCCGCGCCTTGCGGCCGTGCCTCGCCGCGCCGATCGGTTGATCCGTGACGCGCGCGCGACGCGCCGCGGCCCGGGACCGCACATCGAAATAGCGGAAACTCCTTAAACGTTTCCCGGATTTGCACCGCGCTTGGCCAGTGGTATGGTAGGAATCGGTCCGTCTCGGGTCGCTCACTCCGCGACCTTAACCGCCCCCAAACGATGGTGCCATGCGATGAAGTTTAGCTACATCCTCTGCGATCCAGCGCCTGACCTGGCGACGCTTACCGACCGCATACAGCGTGTCGCGGCCCTGGGATATGACGGCATCGAGTTGGTGGCCACCCATCCTTTGGGCTTCCCTATCGAGGAAGTGGCGACGGCCGCGCAGCGAGCGCGCCTGCCGGTCGTTTCGTTGCTCTCGGGCTGGTCGTATGCGAACGAATCGATTTGCCTGGCGAGTCGCGATGCAGCGATCCGCGACCGTGCGGTCTCGCGGCTGATCGACTATGTCGAGCTGGCCGCCCGACTCGGGTCGCTCGTCGTAGTTGGCTTGCTGCAAGGACTCCGTAGCGATGAGCCCGACCCCGTGGTGGCGAACGAGCGGATCGTGGCCGCGCTGGCTCGGGTCGCCCGGGTGGCGGAAAGTCGGCAGGTGCCGATCGTCATCGAGCCGGTGAACCATCTCCAGGTGGGCTTCAATCACACCGCCAAGGAAGTGGCCGAGTTGGTCGATCGCATAGGTTCGCCCGCCGTCACCTTGATGCTCGACACGATCCACATGAACATCGAGGAGCGCTCGCTGCTCGACACGATCCGCCAATATGGCCAGCGAATCGGCCACTTCCATTTGTGCGAGTCGAATGGCGGGCCGCTGGGCAGCGGCCACATCGATTTCCCAGCCGTGCTGGCCGCGCTGGATGAAGTGGGCTACGACAAGTACGTCTCGGTCAAGATTTATCGCCAGGTGTCGTGGGATGAAGCGGCGAGTTCGGCGATGGAGTTCCTGCGTGGGCGATGTTCGCGCGCGCCGAGTTGCTGAATGTGCAGGGCCGCTCCTCGCAATTGACCGCGCCAAAGAACACAGGCACCTGATGAGACGGTTGCATCTGCCGCGGACAGGAAACCTTGCCGCCTGCGTGTCATTGCGCCCGCGGTCAGACGAACAGCGATCGCAGAGGCTGGCCGTCGGCGACGCGCCAGGGACGGCCGGTGAGATCGTGAATCTCGGACGAGGGGTCGATGCCGAATCGCCAAAAAATGGTGGCCGCGAGATCGGCCGGTGTCACCGGATCCTTGTCGGGATACGCGCCCGTTCGATCGCTCGCTCCAAAGATCGCGCCGCCGTGTACGCCGCCGCCGGCGAGCAGCACGCTGTAACAATCGGGCCAATGGTCGCGGCCGCCGTTCTGGTTGATCGTGGGCGTACGACCGAACTCTCCCATCGCCACGACCAAGGTCGTGTCGAGCAATCCCCGCGCGTCGAGATCTTCGATCAGCGCCGAGAGCGACTGATCGGCCACGGGCAGCAGGTGATTCTTATGTTGCGAGAAGTTCTGGTGGTGCGCATCCCAGTTCTGCCCTTGCTGCCGAAAATCAAACACGTTGACGAACGGAATGCCGGCCTCGACCAACCGCCTGGCCACTAGCAGATTCTGCCCGCGCATCTGGCGCGCAAATCCCATCTCGGCCCCGTTGCCTCCGCCGCCGCCCGAACCAACGGCCACGGGCGCCTTATCGAATCCATAGCGTTCGCGCGTTTGAGGCGACTCGCGCGACAGATCGAGGGCCTCGCGCAGCGACTCCGACCCCAGCAACTGAAATGCCTTGTCGGTAGAGAGCTGCCAGCGGCCCATCGACAACGATTGCGCGGCGGCAATCGACTGCTCTTGCAGCGACGTGAGCAACCGACGTCGATCCTGGAGCGATTTGCCCGACTGTCCCGTGGGCAGCGCGAGGGCTCCGGCGCTATAAACCCGATTCTCTGGGTTGACGTTGATTTGCAGTGGGTCGTACGTCGACCCCAGAAAGCCGCCACCCTGGCAGGGCACGTCGATGACGTTGTGAAAGACGAACGGCAGCGCGGCATGGGGCACGTCGAGCTGCAGTTCGCGTCGCAAGTAGCTCAGCGAGGCGCCATAGGATGGGAACACCTGCTTGATCGGGGCAAACTCCTCGCGATCTCCGGTCGGCGCTTGCCGGCCGGTCAGCGCCTCGGTTGAGGCCGAGTCGTGCAAGCGGTTGCGATGGTGCATGCTGCGAACGAGGGCCACCTTGTGCATGCAGCGAGCCATCTTGGGCAAATGCTCGCAGACGAAGAGGCCGGGCACCGAGGTCGAAATCGGCTTGAACTCGCCGCGCACTTCGGCCGGAGCGTCCGGCTTCAGGTCGTAGGTGTCCAAGTGGCTCGGCCCGCCGTAGTAGAACACGATCACGCAAGCCTTGAGCGGTGGCAACCCCGTGATTTCGGCAGCTCGCGCGCTGGCCCGTGCTTGCAGCAATCCCGTCAGACTCAACCCGAGTCCGCCGACCCCCATCCTGAGCACGGAGCGGCGCGAAATCTCGTCGACCGCATTCGAATAGTTGTGTCGGGATTGCGACATGGTGTAGGTGCTGGTTAAACCTTCCGCCGGTCTATCTCACGTCGTCGACCATTGTAGCAAGCCGATGGGGCGGACTCCACGGAATGGGCGATTCTGCTGCGGGGCAGCGACACCGTCCCATGCGTCGGTCGGCGGACGGCTTCGACTCCCGAGGGCAACTCCCAGGGCCGGCCAGAATCGCACGCGGGCGGGCCAACCGTTGCATCATCGTTTTGGATGTGCAAACATTCGTGCTTTCCAAATTGTTTGGCCGCAGTGGCCGCCTGCCACGGGCTTCATGACACGTTCCAGATAGCTAGCAGGTAGACACATGTCCGCTGAATCTGTACCAAGTGACTCGGCTGGGGGCGCGCGGCCGCCGCGCGTTTATCCGCAACTCAATCGGCGACTTTGGATCGTGATGTGGCTGGCCTTGGTGGGCGGCATCGGCATGCTCGGCGGCGGCGTCTATGAGTATCTTGGCGCCGTCGAACTGCGCGATCACGGCCAGCGCGTGAAGGGCAAGGTTCACGAATCCCAGATCATGAACACCGGCAAGGGCCGCAAAGCCCACCACCTCACGCTCGATTACACGCCCGCCGAAGGCGCGACGGTGTATCGCAAACAGTTCGTGGTTCCCGAGGCGGTTTACAACCAGGCCGTGCAGGCCGGCGAGGCGACCGTGACCTTTCTTCCCAACGATCCGACGGTCTCGGCGGTGGGTGACGCGGTCCCCATCAACTACGAGTCCTTCGCTATGGGCATCGGCCTGTTGGCCACGTCAGCCGCGATCGCCATCTACCGTCGCCGGCAATGGAAACAAGTCGAAGCCTACATCCGCGGCGCGGCATGACGCCGTCGCGGGAATCCGCGCAGTGGCCGAGGGAACGAAATTGGCAACCATGAAAACCTTCATCGCCCTCTATCGAGGGATCAACGTCGGCGGGCACCACCCGGTGAAAATGGAGGCATTGCGCACCCTGCACGCGGGACTAGGGCACGCGGACGTCCAGACGTACGTGCAGAGCGGCAATGTCGTGTTTCGCGCCCAGGGCTCGGCGGCCGGCATCGCTCGCGACCTCGCGGCGGCTTTTGCAACCGAGTTCGGCTTCGCCGCGAAACTCCTGGTCCGCACGGCCGCGGATTGGGAAAAGCTCGTCGCCGGCAATCCCTACGGAAAAGCGGCCTCCCAGGATCCGACCAAGGTCCATGCGGCGTTCTGCGATGCCGCGCCCAACGAGAAGCAACTTCGCGAACTGCTCACCAAGACCGGCGGGCCCGAGCAATTCACCGTTGCCAAGGGAATCCTCTATCTCCACGCCCCCGACGGCTTCGGCCGCTCGAAATTCGCCGCCGGCATGGAACGAGCCTCGGGAATCGACATGACCGTGCGCAACTGGCGCACCGTCGAGGCTCTGCAGGCCCTGGCTCGCGCGCTTGCCTAGAGCGTCTTCAGATACTCGATCACCGCCAGCTTTTCGTCGTCCTCGAGCGCGTCGGGAAACGTGTGCCCCGCGGCGCTGTTGCCGATGTGCGTGGTGTCGTAGTACATGCGGCGCTGCCGCGAGCTCAGGCCCTCGGGCACGGCGTCGAGAGTTTCGACTTCGAGACCGACCTTGGCCTGGTCATAGCCGTCCTCGGTCCGCTTCCAAACCTTGGGCCGCTTGGTCGGATTCATCACGGCCCACAGCGTCGGCGCCGAGCCGTTGTGGAAGTAGGGAGCCGAAGCCCACACGCCATCCAGCGGCTGGGCCAGGTAGCCCTTCGATTCGAGATCGATCGGATGCTCGCCGTAGTATTGCAGCCAGCCCTTGTTCGTCTCCTCGCGGCGTTCCTTGTAGATTGCGTGGAAGCGGCGGCTGTCGGTGCCGATCTCGTCGATGTCGACCACGCGGTTCGGAAACTTGCCGCCGGGGCCGTAGGTGCCGTGGCACTCGGCGCAGGTCTGCTCAAACAGCACCTTGCCGCGGTCGGCCAACTCGGCTTTGACGGCAAACGGGTACTTCGGCGACTCCAGCTCTTCGATGTATTGGTAGATGTGTACGAAATTCGGTTCGAACGAGCGGAACTTCGCGTCGGAGAACAGCGGCGACATGGCAAACGGCATCAACTGCCGCGGCGTCTTGGGCGCGAAAGCGTCAGTATAAATCCGCGTCTTCTTTTTGAAGTTCCACCAGGGCGGCGGGTTCATGTCGTGGTGCAACAGCAACTCGGGATGCTTGTTGAACTCGCGGGCGAGCACCGGATCGCGCAGAGCAATGAACATCGGGGCAAAGATGACCGCGTTGGTCACGCCCTTGTGATAGTTGAGCGGGGTTTTGAACGGCGCGATCGCTTCGGCCACTTGCGCCGGGTCGTTGCCGCCTTCGAGCGCTCGCAGCCGCGACACGTCCGTGGCCAACGTTGTCAGGTCGACGTGGGTGTTGCCGGCTCCGGGAATCGTCTGGCCCGCCACTTTGCCGCCGTGGCACGAGAAGCAGTTGGTGACCAGGTTGCCCTTGCCGTCCTCGGTGTAGTCGAGCGGCAGGTTGGGCACGGAATCGCCCGGACGCTTGGCCCAGCCATAGCGCTCAAACGTCATCCGCCTCCGCTCGACCGAATCGGCCTTCTCGGCCTTGGCCTTTTCGTCTTCCTCCCACACGATCCACAGCCGATCAAGATCGGCCACCTTCATGATCGCCGTGGCCATCGGCTCGTGCATCATGATCTCATAGCCCTTGGCGGCATCGGGCGTAAGACCCAGGAACATGTCCGTGGGTGTCTTATCGCCGCCGAAAGCGACCGACGCCAAGCCCATGCCCGCGAAAACAGTCATCGCCGACACAAGCACGAAGTTGCGGGCGGTCGAAACAATGCGGGCGGTCATGGCAAATTCCCCCAGACGGTCGAAGATCGGACCAGCGTTTAGGATAGCGGGAAACCGAGCGTAAAGAAATACAAATAAAATTCTATTCCGCCGAAAGCGGGCAGGGCGACGGGCCATTCACCGCTTCGCGGCCCGGCCGGAACTTGGGCCGGAAGCCCTGGCGGGCGAACCGGTCAATTCCTTGCGCAGCCGCAGCACGGCCAGTTCCTTGGCCTTGGCCTCGACCTCGATGGTCATCGGCAATTGCCGCCAGGCGTCGGGAAAGTCCGCCAGATCAATATAGTCATGGTGCCGCCTGGGCCACGCGCCCTGCCAGCCCTCGATCGGGCTCGAGATGTGAAACAGCGGCTCGCGCGCCCAGGTGGCGAAGGCCGCGGCGGTCGCCTCCTCGACCGTCATCGCGTCGCGCAAGCAGCGATGATGATGCACGTCGTAGACCAACGGCAGGCCAGCCGCGTGACAAATCGGCAGCAAATCGGCAGGCGTATAGACCGTGTCGTCATTCTCCAACGTCAACCGGGTGCGAACCGCGTCGGACAGCCGGTCGAGACTGCGCTCAAACGTCGCCAAGGCCGCCACTTTATCGCCATAGCCGCCACCAGCATGAATATTGATAACGTCGGCCCCAATCCAGGCCGCCACCTCGGCCTGATACTCGAGCTCGGCCAAGGACTTGCGAACCACGTCCTCGCGCGGCGAGTTGAGCACCACGAACTGATCGGGGTGAAAACAAACGCGCAGGCCATGACAGACGGCGAACGCTCCGCAGCGCCGGAACGCGGCGGCGATTTCCTCGGCCTCGGGCAAATCGGCGATTTCATACCCGACGTCCGGATGCGTCTTCAGCGGCCAGATCTTGCTGCTCACGCGAAAGCAACCGATGCCATGCTCGTGGCAAAACGTGAGCGCCGCCAGCAGGGACGCTGCATTCGCCCGGCACAACTCCGACAGTTTGTGGAGCCGCGCCGGCCGCTCGAGCTTGAGCAGGGACGTCGCCGTGGTCGTGCGAAATCGCACGGGGTGCTCAGCAAACTGACAACAGAGTCCCAAGCGCAACGAGCTCAGCGGCTGCGCCGGCAGCGAGCGAACGACGCGACGGCTCATGGAGCATTTCCCCACAGCGATAGGCGGCCATCGCGTTCAACTCGCGAATGAAAATCTCGTTCCTGACGATTCATCGTAGCAGCTCGCCGCCCAGCGATAACACCATGCTCGCCAGCGCGGCCTGTCCCAGCGCAATCCCGCCGTCGTTGGCCGGCACGCTGCTGTTGAACAACAACTTGATCGGCAAACCCCGGGCGCTCACTTCGCGGTCGATCGACTCGACGAGCAGTTCGTTTTGAAACACTCCGCCCGACAGGGCGGCGAATCGCAGGCCGTGCCGACCCGCGAGCAAGGCCATCTGCTCGACGACCGTCGCGGCCAGCGTCGCGTGAAAAGCCGCGGCGATCTCACCGATCGGACGTCCCGCCAGCCGATCGCGGATGATCGCGCGCAATAGCGGGCGGGCATCGAGTCCGTCGCAGGGATAGGGCGACCGCGGCGCGGATGCCCGGGCCTGAAATTCGAGCCACATCGCGGCCTGCCCCTCGAAGGTCGATTCGCGCGTGAACCCGACGAGCGCCGCCACGGCGTCGAACAGCCGGCCAGCCGACGTCGACGTGAAGCAGCGCACGCGCCGCTCGACCAGTTGCCGCGCTTGATGGAACCGCGCCGGAAAGCCAAACGGCTCAGCCGTCATGTCAGGCAGGTCGTCCAGTTCGGCCAGGAACCCCGCGGCCGCTTGCACGGGGAAACGCGCCGCCGCATCGCCACCGGGCATCTGCACGGGGCGCAGCGAGTCCTCGCGCGTGAAGCCAGAGCGCACGCTGCCGACGAAAAACTCGCCGCCCCAAATCGCGCCGTCGTTGCCGTAGCCAGTTCCATCGAAAGCCACGCCCACGACCGGCTCCTCGAGCAGTTCGTGCTCGGCCATCACGCTGGCCACGTGCGCGTGATGATGTTGCACGGCCACGTGCATCCGGGCCGGCAGCGAGAGCGCGAACCGGGTGGAGACGAACTCGGGATGACGGTCGTGCGCAATCACCAGGTCGCGCGGATCAATCTCGTACATCGCCAGCAAGTCGCCCACGGTGTCGGCGAACGAGCGGTCCGTCTCCAGATCGCCCAAGTCGCCGATGTGCTGGCTGACAAGGACGTCACCGTGGACGACCAGCGCGATCGTATTCTTCAGATCGGCGCCCACCGCGAGCAGCGGCTCGTCGATTGCCAGGTGGCCGACGACCGTCGGCGTATAGCCGCGCGAGCGGCGAATCATCTGCGTGCGACTCCCGCGCACGGCCACCACCGAATCGTCGACCCGCCGCGCGATCGGCCGCTCGCCCATCAGAAACGCATCGGCAATGCCCGAGAGTGCCTCGAGCGCGTCGGCATCGCGGAAGGCGATCGGCTCGCTGGAGCGGTTGGCGCTGGTCAGGACCAGCGGGCTGGGCGCTCCGGCGGCAAACAGCAGGTGGTGCAGCGGCGTGTAGGGAAGCATGATGCCCAGCAGAACGTTGTCAGGCGCGACGCCCGGCAGCTCCACTCTGCGAGGAGCCAGGACAATGGGCCGGGCCACGTCTTCGAGCAAGCGTTCGTGCTCGGCCGACAACTCGGCGAGCTCGCGGGCTTCGTCGAGATTGCGCACCATGACGGCGAAGGGCTTTTCCTTACGATACTTGCGACTGCGCAGCGACTCGACCGCCGCCGGCCGGCGCGCATCGCAGGCCAGGTGATAGCCGCCGATTCCCTTGATCGCCACGATCCGTCCCGCCTTGATCATCGCGGCGGCTCGCTCGATGGCGCGACTCGAGTCGTCGACGGTCACTTCGCCCTCGAGCAATCGATAGGCGGGGCCGCAGGCCGGGCAAGCAACCGGCTGGGCATGGTAACGGCGGTCGAGCCGATTGTCATACTCGGCGCGGCAGCTCGAACACATCGGCCAGCCGACCATCGTGGTGTTCGCCCGATCGTAGGGCAGACGCTGGACGATCGAGTAGCGCGGTCCACAGTTCGTGCAGTTGATGTAGGGATAGTGAAAATGCCGGTCGGCCGGATCGAACAGCTCGGCCAGACAGTCCGGACAGATGCACAAGTCGGGCGTGACGCGGACCGTGGGAGGGCCTTCGCGGCGGCTGGCGCGAATCTGAAAGTCGGCGATACCCTCGGCGGCGACGCTGCGCATGGCGAACTCGGCAATGCGGGCCGCCGGCGGACAATCGGCGCGCAGCTCGTCGACAAACGCCTGAATCGCCCGCGGCGTGGCTTCGGCGTGCACCTCGACACCGGCCGCGTCGTTTTGCACCCAGCCGGCCACCTGGTGGTGCTGGGCCGCGCGAAACACGAACGGCCGCAGCCCCACGCCCTGCACGATACCGCGGATCGTCACGCGACACGCGGTGCGCGGCTGATCAGGCAGCTCGGTGGACATGTCGATTTCGATCGCCCGGCGGCGATCTTCCCAGACGTGGTTAATCGAGCGCGGCCAGCGCCAGCCGCAGCACGTGATAGATCGAAGCTTGCACTTCCTGGATCCGCGGGATGTAGTCCGAGGGCACGACAAACGTGTGGTCGGCAAGCCCCTGGCGCACGATGTCGCCGCCATCATAGCCCAACAGCGCCGCGGTCAACATGCCGCGCTTGCGGGTTTCGCAAGGCAAACTGCGACTGCACGAACGACGTCAGATCGGCAACGGCAGGCATCGGTTCGGCATCATTTCAGCAGATGCGCGGCAACGGATCGCCAATCAACATGTCGACCACCCGCATGCCGCCGTAGGCCGCTCGGGCCGCGACCCGCGAGTGGGCACCGCGACTCACTTCGCCCAACAGACAAGCTCGCTCGCCTCCCGGCACGGCGCGCAGCGCAGCGAGCGCCGCATCGACCATATCGGCCGCCACGACCGCCACGAACTGTCCTTCGTTGGCGACTTGCAACGGATCGAGCCCCAACAGTTCGCACGCTCCGCGCACCGCGTCGTCGACCGGCACGGCTTCTTCCTCGATCATGACCAGCAGATCGGCGTCGCGGGCCAGTTCGTTGAGCACCGTGGCCACGCCGCCTCGCGTGGCATCGCGCATCCACTTGAGGCTGTCGCCAAGCCGAGTGACCAGTGCCAAGGTCAGTTCGACCAGCGGCCGGGTATCGGAACGAATGTCGGCTTCGATGTCGAGTTCGGCGCGTGCCAACATGATCGCCATGCCATGATTGCCAATCGGTCCGGAAAGCAGAATGCAATCGCCCGCCTCGACACGGGCCACGCTCAAATTGGCCCGAGCATCGACCACGCCTAGTCCCGTGGTCACGATGTACATGCCGTCGGCCCGGCCGTGCTCGACGACCTTCGTATCGCCGCTGGCGATCGGCACGCCCACGCGCCGGGCGGCAGCGGCCATCGCGCAAACCTCGGCCCGCAGAATTTCCGATGGCGTGCCTGCTTCGAGGATGAACGCGGTTGTCAAAGCCAACGGCGTCGCGCCCGACACGGCCAGATCGTTGACCGTGCCGTTGACGGCCAACTCGCCGATCGAACCGCCCGGAAAGCGCAAGGGGTGGACGACAAAACTATCGGTCGTGATTGCCAGCCGGCCCGGCGGCGGCAGCAGGGTCGCCGCGTCCGCGAGCGAATCGAGCAGCGAATTGGCAAACGCCGGCAGGAACAAGCCCTCGACCAGTTGTCGGGTGGCCTCACCACCGGCGCCGTGGGCCATCGCAATCGGTTTATTGTGGAACTGAATGGGTCGGGGAGTTGCGATGGCCATGAACGAGGGATTTTCCTAATCCTTGGATGACGGGAAGTTCGACAGGTTCTACTGCTCGATACTTGAAGTGGGCAGCGCAGGCCCCCTCGGGCGGTAAGATTCGTCCCCGGCAGTGCATAGGAAACAGATGGCGAGCCACTGCAAAATTCATTCCCCACCGAGGGTGGGTGCGGGCTCCCGAGAATGCAGATTGCTTGGCACGCGAGTTGATCGGCGTGGCTCCGTCGGCTCGCGGCCAACGAATGGATTCGTATGGGCCGCTGAGACTGGCAACTTAATAGCCTATGTGGTCGACTTAGGCTCACCGAAACCGATCAATCGAGGGGCGTCCTGGCGGACAGCGCATCCCGGCCGCGTTCAAGCAGGAGTGCAGATGCACGAATTGTCGATTGCTCAAAGCTTGATCGCCCTGGCCTGCGAAACCGCCCAGCGCGAAGGGGCCGTTCGGGTGATCCGATTGTCGGTACGCGTCGGCGCACTATCGGGGGTGGTGAAGGAGTCGCTCCTGCTTTCCTTCAATTTGGCCGCGGAAGACACGGCCTGTGCCGGCGCGGTGCTAGCGATTGAGGACGTGCCGCTAACCGTCATGTGCCCGCATTGCCAGGCGCAGCAAACGCTGCCGAGCATCTATCAATTCTCTTGTCCGACTTGCGGGACGCCGACGCCGGAAGTACTCACGGGGCGCGAGTTGGACCTCGTCTCGATCGAGGTGGCCGAGGCCGCCGAGGCCCCGCACTAAAAATCCCCATTCGGATGGCACAATAGCTGCGACAGGTGGGGCACCGCTTCTTCTTTGCACCCATGGAGGTCGAACTGCTCGGCGATCCCGACGCGCGGCAACAAGAAGCATGACACCTCGCATTCTCGTGGGCGGCATCGGCAACATTTTCATGGGCGACGATGCGTTCGGCGTCGAAGCGGTCTATCGACTGGCCGGGCGTCCCGTTTCCGAGGACGTCAGACTCATCGACTTTGGCATCCGCGGTCTCGACCTGGCCCATGCCCTGATGGACGGCTACGAGCATGCGATTCTGATCGACGCGGTGCCCGGAGGCCAAGCGCCGGGCACGCTCTATGTGATCGAACCGGAACTCGACGAGGCAGCGTCCGTGTCCGCGCCGCCACACGTGCACGAGATGGATCCGGTGCAAGTGCTGCGCTACGTGGCGATGATGGGCGGCAAACCGCCGCAACTGACGGTTGTCGGTTGCGAGCCTGACCGAATGGTCTCGGAAGACATGTCAAGCGGCATGAGCCCCAGCGTCCTTGCCGCCGTCGATCCGGCGGTTGAACTGGTGGAAACACTCGTCGGGCGCCTGCTGCACCGCGACCTGCCCGCATCGAGCGCCTGATTGCGAACACTTTTTATCGCATCATTCGGCTCGCGGCGCATGCTGAATGCGATCGAGCACCTCGGCATCCACTTTTGCACGCACGGTGCGGCGGTCGATTTGCAACCGTCGTGCCGTGGCTTCGTAACTGCCCGTGGCGCGATAGACGAGCGTGCAATAGCGCCGCAACAGCTCGTCGGCGGTCAGTTCCCCGCCGAGAATGGCCCTCAGGAGTTCCTGGTGCGTGTCGGTGGCCGGCTTGTTGCCGCTCTCTCGCGGTGGCGTGTAGGCCCGGCGGATCAGGACGTTGCGCAAGCATTGCTCGAGCTCGCGAATGTTGCCCGGCCACGGATAATCGCGGCCCAGTTGGCGGTCGACCCATTGCACGACCTCCTCGGCCAGCTCGGGCGCCTCGGCCCCCACCGCTCGCTGGGCGAGATGCGTCACCAGGTGCGGCAACTCCTCGGCGTTATCCTGAATCCGCGTTTGCAGGCTGGGCACTTCGACCATGTCCGAGCAGAGCCGGTAATAGAAGTCCTGGCGAAAGCGGCCGGCCTGCATCTCCTCGAACAGGTTGCGGTTCGTGGCGGCGATGATCTTGCCGCGAAACTCGCGGACCGCCGTCTCGCCCAAGGGACTGAAGGCCCGCGACTGCAACACGCGCAGCAACTTGACCTGAATGCTCGCGTCGAGCTCGCCGATCTCGTCGAGGAACACGGTTCCCAGGCTGGGACAGACCTCGAGCCAGCCCTGCCGGTCGGCGATCGCGCCGGTAAATGCGCCCCGCCTGTGGCCGAACAGTTCCGACTCGATCAGCGTCGGGCTGAGCGCGCTTAAGTTGACCGCGTAGAACGAGCAGGCAAAGTCCTCGCGAAACTTGCCCGCCCCCGCGTCGAACGGAATATAGCGCGACAGGCCGATCGCCTGGGCGACCAATTCCTTGCCGGTGCCCGAAGGGCCGGTGACCAAGGTGGTGTAGTCCGCCATGCGTTCGTAGAGCACGCGGCGATAGCGGCGCATGTCGTGGGTGAAGATCGACTCCCAGACGGCGGCGCGCAATTGGATGGCCGGCCGCGACACGCCGTGAATCAAGCGGAAGATGTTTTCGAAGGCGCGGCGAATTTGAAAGAAGCCCGCGAACAGGTGCGGCAACTGCTCGACGAACGACGAGGGCGCTGCGCCCAGAAAGTGCTCGGCGTCGCGCTTCAGCGCCCGGTAGAGGCTGCCCGGCCGTTGCCCGCCGGGCCGGGCTGAGCCCTCGCGAATCAATTCGTCCAGCGCTTTCCGATGACGGTGATAAAGCGTCATCAGCAGCAAGTCTTCATAAAGAGCCCGCTCGCGCGGGCTACTCGCCTGGCGAACGTGCTCGCGAGCGCCTTGCAACGTCGCTTCACAGCGCGCGAGCAGTCGCAGCAAGTTGGGATGATCGCTCTCGGCGTCGGGCCTGACGTTCCAATCGGCCAGATGCTCGTCGAACTCGTCGCCCAATGCGGCTCGCTCGCAGGCGATGCGCTCCGGCAGAAACGGATTGCAGTGCGCCAACTGCGCAACCGCTTCGGCAAATTTCCGCTCCGTGGCAGTGAACAGTGCCTTGCGATCCGCCATGTTTCGGGCCCTCGGTTCGGGGGTCACGTGAGCATCACTGGACGTACATCCAATGTACGTCGACCAGACATCCATTGCACATCCGAGACCAATCACCAACCGCACCCGGCCAGACAACAAGACACCTAATGCCCTGGCCAACAAGCATTTACAAAACGCCGATCATTCTTGGCACAAGAAGTGACTTAGGACGGATCGACGCGACCTGGTTGGCCGCGAGATTTCACCCCTCGATAAGGAGACTCGTCATGATGTGGAAGTGTGCAAAACGCCGCCTCGCTGTCCGAGCGGCTCTCGTGGCCCTGGCCCCGCTGGCGCTGGTCTGCTGCTGGTCAACAGCGGCGCACGGCGCCGGAATGTTGGTGTCCGACCGCGGCTTCGGCGGTCAGTTGCAGATCAAGAGCCACGACGTGCGCGTCACGATCAACAACGGCGTGGCCGTGAGCGAAGTGGAGCAGGTGTTCGAGAACACCGAAAACCGGGTGGTCGAGGCCCTCTACACTTTCCCGGTGCCCAAGCAGGCTTCGATCTCGAACTTCAGCATGTGGATTGGCGGCAAGGAGATGATCGGCGAAGTCGTCGAGAAAGAGAAAGCCCGCCAGATCTACGAAAGCTACAAGAAAGTGCGCCGCGATCCGGGCCTGCTCGAACAGGTCGACTACAAGCGGTTCGAAATGCGCATCTTTCCGATCGCCGCCCGCGGCGAGCAGCGCGTGCGCGTGACGTACTATCAGGAGTTGGATTTCGATCACGACCGGGCCAGCTACACCTATCCGCTGGCCACGGTCACGCAGGCCAAGGCCGATCAGAAAACATCGGGCCGGTTTTCGTTCGCCCTGGACGTGAAGAGCGAAGTGCCGATCGTCGAGCTGAAGAGCCTGTCGCACGCCGATCAGTTCGTCGTGGTCAAGAACGCGAACCCCAACTACTGGCAAGCCAGCCTTGAAACCCAAGCCGCGGATCTGACCCGCGACCTGGTGCTCGACTATCAACTCGAACGGCCCCGCACTGGCATCGACCTGATCACCTCGAAGACCGGCGGCGAGGATGGCTACTTTCAACTCACCATGACCGCCGGCAAGGAGCTGGAAGGCAAGCTGAAAGGAAGTGACTATGTGTTCGTGATCGACATCTCGGGCAGCATGGTACACGACGGCAAGCTCGGCTTGTCACGGGATCTGGTCAACGCCTTCGTGCAGTCGCTGGACGAGGAGGACCGATTCGAGTTGATCACGTTCAACATCGCCTCCACGCCGCTGTTTAGCACGATGACGAGCGTCAACGCGGAGAACAAGCAGCGGGCGGCCGAATTCCTGCGCTCGCAAAAACCGCTGGGCGGCACCGTGCTGCACCCGGCGATCGAAGCGGCCTATCGCTACTACAACGCCGATCGGCAGCTCAACGTCGTGGTGCTGTCCGACGGCATGACCGAGCAGCGCGAACAGCGCGAGCTGTTGCAACTGATCAAGCAGCGACCCACCGGCTCGAGCGTCTTCTGCATCGGCGTGGGCAACGAGGTGAATCGTCCGTTGCTGTCGCAACTGGCCACGGAGACCGGCGGATTGGCCGCCTTCATGTCTTCGGGCGATAACTTCGAGCAGCAAGCCGGCGCATTTCGCCGCAAGCTGACGCACCCGGCCGCCACGAACGTGCAGCTCAGCTTCGAGGGCGCCGAAGTCTACGATCTCGAACCGCAGCAATTGCCGAACCTGTACTTCGGCCAGCCGGTCCGGCTCTATGGCCGGTACAAGAAGAATGGTCCGGCGAAAGTGCAGCTCAAGGCCGACCTGCTGGGCTGTCCCACGCAACAAGCCGTGGCCATCAATCTGCCCTCCGAAGACCAGGACAACCCGGAGATCGAGCGGATGTGGGCCCTGCACCGCGTGGAGCGCCTGATGGGCGACGGCCGCCGCGAGGGCACGCCCGGCGCGGTCGATGAGATCGTGCGGCTGTGCGAGGGCTACTCGATCGCCAGCGAGTTTGCCTCGTTCATCGTGTTGGAAAACGATGCCGAGTATCAACGCTGGAAGATCGACCGCCGCAACGCCACGCGTGTCGGTCGCGATCGCCAGGCGCAACTGGCCGTTCACGAACGACTCGAGGAGCTGCGGCGACAAACGGCCCAGCAAGTCGGACCCCAAGCGTCCGAGTCGCTCAAGCAGCAGGCCAAACGGACGGGGCGCTCCAGGACCGAAACCGCGCCGACCCAGGTCGCCGCGGTCGATCCGAACCAGCAGCCGGCCGTGCAGGCACCGCCGGCCGCGCAAACGCCGTCAACTTCGCAAGCGCCAACGACCGACAACACCCCTCCGGTCGATGCCTTTGCTCCGCAGGTGACGTCCGGACGCCATGCCCGCTCGGGCCGTGGTGGTGGTGCAATCGATCCGCTGACGGGATTGATCGCCGCCGGTCTGGCGGGACTTGGTTGGGCCAGCCGGCGTAAACCAGGACGCCGCGGCGCCCACTGGTCTTGCTAACGCGAATGCGAGAGGGGAGCGATCCGCGGGCTGCCAGGAAGGTGGCCCGCGGGTCTGCTTTTTCACTTTCACCGAACCATGCTCTGAGGAATTTTCGGATGTTCAAGAACTGTCAGACCTTGGCAAACGCATCCCGCGCCCCTGCCCGTGCCCGGGGTTCTCAACGCCCGTTCATCACCTGGACGGTGGCCACGATCGCGATGTTGCTGGCTGCGGCCGACTGGGGCGGCGGTCTGGCCTACGACCGCGGCAGCATCGCGGCCGGTCAGGTGTGGCGACTCGCGACGGGTCACCTCACCCATTGGAACGCCGACCATTTGGTTTGGGACGTGCTGATGTTCGCCCTGTTAGGAACGATGCTGGAAAGCCGCGGACGCAGAGCGCTGGTCTCCGTGCTAATTCTCTCGACGGCGGCGATCTCCGCGACGTTGTGGTTCGTCGAACCCACGGTCGTGCTCTATCGGGGATTGAGCGGAATCGACACGGCGCTCTTCACCCTGGCAGCGCTCGAACTGTGGGACGAAGCCCGCGGGGGGCGGCGACTGCTCGTCCGAGGAGCGCTGGTCGCCTTGCTCGTTGGGTTGCTGGCCAAGTTGGGATATGAAGTCGCCACGGGCGCAACCCTGTTCGTCGATTCGTCGTCCGCGGGTTTCACGCCGTTGCCGCTGGTACACGCCGTCGGCGTCGGCGCCGGCGTGCTGGTGGCATGGTCGGGGAAGCTGCTCACGCGCCAGCCGCGCTTGGTTTCGCTAGAATCGGGGCACGACCGGTGCCAAACCGATCGGCGGACCGATTCGCAGGCGACCCTGATCTGCAACCCATGACCGACACGACCGACGGCACCCCCTCACCGCACGCGCCGGCGCCCAAGAAAAACTGCCTGCTCGAGTTGATCGGTGCGCTGCGGCTGGTGGAGGGCATGCTGGTGCTGGCCGTGGCGATCGGCGTGTTGCGCCTGGTACACCACGACGTGGCGGCGACCGTGGCGGCCTGGTCGGCGGCCGTGCGCATCGACCCGCACAACGAATACCTGCACGCACTGCTCGCCCGGCTGGGACTTTTGAGCGATCAACAGCTCGAGGAGATCAGCGCCGGCTCGTTCATCTACGGCGGGCTGAAGCTGATCGAAGGCTTTGGGCTGTGGCGCGGCAAGCGGTGGGCCGAGTATCTCACCTCGATCGCCATCGGGCTGATGATTCCAGTGGAAGTCCACGAGTTGCTGCGGCATCCCACCGCGGCCAAAGCCGTTCTGCTCGTGGTGAACGTCGCGGTGGTGATCTATTTGATCGTCAACTTGCGACGCACGAGGCCCCCTGCTTCTCCTGCGGCCTGAACACCGAACTTTCGCACGATGGTTTACTGGCGCGATCCGGATCGTGGCTGGGCCTGAATTCGCCAGAGCATAAGCGTCTTGGCCAAGGGTGCCGCCAGCACGGTGCCTGCGCGATTCAGGGAGGAGGGGCCGTCTTCAAACAATTGCGGCAGCTTCAGTACGGTCTGCCCGGTCACGGGATCCAATACGACGAGCCGATGCTCAACGCACCCGAGCAGGCGGCGATCATCGTCAATGAAATATACTCGCCCAACTCCGCCCGATTGCGTGAAGCGATGAAGTTCCTCGAACGTTTGGGCGTCAAACACACGAATGGTTTTTTCCGTGGAGCCGGTGACAAGCAACTTTCCGCTCGTCGACAAGTCGAACGATCGCACGTCGTGCCGTTGTTTCTCGGTTTGGCGCTTCACTTGCCCCGTTCGCACGTCAAAGCAGCGAACATAGCCATCAGTGCAGCAGGTGACCAATTCAGTCGGATTCAGAAACTCGATTCCCCAGACGTGCTGAGGATGGTGGAATCGCCAGTGCTCGTGGCCGGTGGCGGGATCGACCAGGAATAGGTCTTTTTCCTCCGCGTAGGCTAGCCATTCATCCGATGGCGATAGCGCCATCCGATGAATTTCCTCCCGCGCCTGAAACTGCGAAGTCAATGCGCCCGTTGCCACGGCAAGACAGTGGACATGACCTTCGATGTCGGCCGCATAGATGTGTTGGCCATCGGACGAGCACGCGAGCGCATTGACTCGACTTGGCATGCTGCCGATTAAGGTCGCGTTGGGTTGCTCAAGATCCTGGATGACCGCGAGGTGCCCGCTCCGCATCCCAACCGCCACGGCGTCACCGCGCGGCGTCCAGGCCACGATGTTGGCTTCGTCGGGCAGTGGAACGCGACTCATCGCGGTATCACTGAGTCCGACTTGCCAGCGGCGCACCGTACCGTCCTCCGAGCCGCTCAGCAGTTGGTCGGCCGGGCCGAGCACAGAGAGGCAACGAACACGGTCGGTGTGCCCTCGCAGAAGCTGCTCGATGCGAAGAGGTACAAGTGAATTTCGCAGCGCGATGATGAAATCGGTATCGTGAGCCGTGGCAATCCATCTTTGGCGGCTCAGAATCGCCACGGCGAGGATGGTCTGGTCGGTTTCGTACTCTTGTCCAATTACTTTCCAATTGTTTGTATCCTGAAAGTTCCAGCGCACCAAACGACTGCTATGCGGCGCCCACAACTGCGATCCGTCCGTGTCAAACATGGCATTTCGCCAGGAGGGGTCCAACGGCGACTCGGTGCGACCTTCCGGGGCCTCGGGTGGGCCATGGTTCTCCAGATAATCCCAAATTCTGACTTCCCCCCCCTCGCAAGCCGAGATGATCAAGGGGCGAGACGGATGGAAAACGATCCAGCGCACGGCTCCGATCTGCTGGTACAACTCCCCGCGGAGATTCCCTTCCGGCAACTGCCAGAGCAAGACGCGGCCTTCGCCATCGCCGCTGGCCAGGAACTGTCCGTCGGGCGAGATCGCCATACCTCCCACCCAGTCCTTGTGAGCCGACAAGACCTTCGCGCACTCGCCGCTGGCCACATTCCATAACCGGATGGTGCCATCGTTGCTAGCGCTGGCCAAAAGCTCGCCGTTGGGAGTGAAGGCCACGGCGTCGATGTCTCCCTGGGCGTGACCTTTGAGCTCACGAAGAGGACTCTTGGAATCCAGCGACCCCAGCCGGACGACGCCGCCACGATCGCCCGTCGCGAACGTCTTTTGGTCCGGGGCAACCGCCAACGACCAGACCGACCCCTGCTGTCGGGCCACGACCTCGGTCGAGTCGTGCATGTTATTCCACAGATAATGCCACTCGAAGCGGCGCAGATCGCGCTCGCCTCGCTGGGGAATGTATTTCTCCAGCAGCGAGCGAGCCTCGGCGACCATCGAACTTTCCCACGACTCCTGGGCCAGGCGCATGTCGCTGGCGTAGGCGTATTCGCGAGCCGCTTCGACAGCGACCGACAGTTTTTCGTTCGATCGGGCCAGCAAAGCGATCACGATGACGGCCGAGGCGAACGCGATGCCCAGAAATGCCGCCAGCTCGGGCCGGCGACGGACCCACTTGCGAAAGTGCTCCAGCGGCGTGCTCGGCCGGGCCGCAATGGTCAACCCCTGGAGAAAACGATCCAGGTCGTCGACGAGTGCTTGGGCCGACGGATAGCGCCGACTCGGCTCCTTCTCCAGACACTTCAAGCCGATCGTTTCGAGGTCTCTGGGCACGCTGGCCCGCGCGCGGCGGATGCGCGTGGGTTCGTTGGTTTGAATGCGGAGCAAGACCTCGAGGTCCGACTCGGTGGCGAACGGCGGTTGCCCGGTGAGCAATTCGTAGAGCACGGCGCCGAGGCCGTAAATGTCCGCCCCCGGACCAATGTCATGCGTATGACCAGCCGCCTGTTCGGGTGACATATAGCGGATCGTGCCCAGCACGGCGCCGGTCTGCGTCATTTCGCCGGCCGCGCCGGCAATCTTGGCCAGCCCAAAGTCCATGATCCGCGGCGAGTAGCTGTCGAGGTCCGCCTCGCCGAGCGAGCCCGGGCCGCGCACCAACAGCACGTTGCTGGGCTTGATGTCGCGATGCAACACGCCACGGGCATGAGCATGGGCAACCGCGTCGGCCAGTTTGCGCACCAGCCGGGCGGCCGTGCGCGGCTCGATCGGCTGCCGGTGCGACTTCAACCAGGCGGCCAGCGTTTCGCCCTCGTGGTAGGCCGAGGCAATGTAGGGCAGCAGATCCGCCTGCCCGGCCTCCAGCACTGCGACGATATGCGGATGATCCAGCTTGGCGGCCGCGCGGGCCTCTTGCTCAAAGCGCCTTTGCAATTCGGGCGAGGCAAGCGACTCGGGACGCGGCACCTTGAGCGCGACGGTGCGCTCGACGCGGGGATCCCAGGCCTGATAGACAATTCCGAATCCACCGCTGCCCAACTCGGCCAGGATTTCATAACGCCCGATGCGCCGCCGCGACGTCGATCCTTCGATCGGGGCGTCGAAAGCCACGCGCAGGCGAATGGCCGAATCGTGCTCAGGCCATGCCGGCTTGAGGGCCGCCAACAGATCGAGACACGCTTTGGCCCGCAGCACGCGATCCGCGACCTCGAGGGGAACCTCCGTGGCGGGTTCCGTTGGCCCGTCCACAACCGTGCCCTTGGCCAGCCGCTGTTCGTAGGCCACCAGTTCCTCGGTGACCAGGTCATCGTGCGAGCGATCCTCAGCGTCCCTCATGCCTCACCATTTCGTTGGCAAGTTGCTCGATGGCCCGCGACCATAACTTCCTGGTGGCGTCGGCCGAGCGATCGAGCACGACGCCAATCTGCTCGAATGGCAAGCCCTCGAGGCTTCGCAGTTCGATCACCCGCTGATAATTCGCGGGCAACCGCCGGATGGCAGCCAGCACGGCGTCGCGATCCTCTCCCGAAACCAACCGCGCGCTGGCCGTGGGGCCTGGGGCTTGGGGATGCAAGGCGGCAGGACCATCGTCAAGAGGGATCTCCGACTTCAGCGCGCGTTTCTGCGTGGCGTAATAGCGCTTGGCCACGTCGCGCAAATTGTTGAGCAGAATCGTCCGCAACCAGGACCGCAACTCATCCTCGGTCTGACCTGAGAAACCTGGAAAGTCGCGGGCCGCTTGTAGAAACGTTTCCTGCACCAGATCCGAGTGAGCCACCTTGGGCACGAGCTCCGAGTTCAGCTCCTGGCTGGCCACGCGCAGCAAATAGTCGCGGTAGTGATCGAGCAATTGACCGAGCGCCGCGGCCGAACCACGCCGGGCCAAGGCGATCGACAACGGGAACTCCGTGCACGAGATATCCAGATTGTCTTCAGAAAAGGCCAAAAACCTGATCTCCGGGCAACGCGGATTGCCCAAACGGCTGGATTATCAACAAAATGTAGACTCAAAAGCGCCAGCGGCTGATTTAGTATACTCGCTTTGGGGCGATCAAAAAATGTTTGGGATTGTCGCGAAATTGCCGCGATTCTCGGGTAAAAAAAGGCGCGTCCGATCGGCGCAAGAATGTCGCCACGGCACCGGGGGCCGTCTTGAAGGCGTGCGGCGATCGGGCCTCGCCACTCCGATGCGGCTAACGTGACGTGCCTGTTGATTGCGACTTGCGCAGCAGGCGTGGTCGCGCCGTCTCGGCCGGCTGGCCGCGGTCGAGCGAGTGCAGTGACTTGAGCGCAATGACCGCCAGCGCCGCGCCAACCCAATGCCGCTCGTCGCCAAACCATCGCTCGCTGCGGATCCACGAGTCGGCGACCTCGTCAACCGATTCGGCGTCCTCCTCGAGCAACAGTTCTTCGCGAGCGGACGACGACGCGCGGCCGGCCGTGAGCGATCGCACGAGCGCTTCGGCCAGCCGTGGTCCGGCGATCCAACTGGCAATTGCCGCGTCGTGCGCGGCCCCCGGCCTGGCATCCTGGGATGGTTCGGCGCTGGCACGATCCAATGATCGGGGCGCCGTGGGCGCGGCTTGCGTGCCGATCAGCGGTCCCCTGGCATCGAGAACGTGCGGGGCCTCGTCGCCACGCGCGACGGAAGGAACTTCCGTGACCACGCAAAACGTCTGCGAGGTGAGGCGGGTCGGTTGCAACGAGGATCGTGTCTGCGCATCACGCGGCGGCAAGGTTACTTGCTGGTCGACTGGTTGGCTGACCGTATCCAAGCAATGCGTTTCCGCAGGCGAGAACGACGCCGAAAGCCAGCGCGAACCGTTGTCGCTGACCGAGCGACCAGTCGGCGCGGCGACAGTCGGTGGAGCAGGCGAGGCGAGACCAGGCGCCGCGCCCACGGGCGCGTTTCCCGGATTGGACACCGACACGGGCTCCGGCCCGGCGGGCGGCTGCGGGCCGATCACGGGGCCTGGTGGCGCCGTCGAGCCAAGGTGCGGCCCGACGGGATCAAGACGCGGCGGCTGACCAAGTTGCCACCCCCCCGATCCGGCCGGCTCTCCTTGCGCTCTTAACCTCACGCTCTCGTCCCAAGCATTATCGCCCAACACATAATCAAGGGTGACCGACCCCCCGGCAGCGTTCGTCACCACCGCCGGCAAAACCAGAATTGACGTCTCGCCCAAAGACCATTGGTCGGTCGAGGTCACCTGCTGAATCTGAATCGTCGCTTCTGTTAATGTGCCCGCCACTTGCGGCTGACCAACCATCGCCACCGACACATCAACAGTTGGCGCGGCGCTGAGCATTTGCCGCGGCTCGTAGGCTTCCAGGGCGAAGCGACGTCGTAGCGGGTGGGTCGCGGGTTTCGTTCGCATTCGTTATTCGCCGTATTCGAAATCAGGCTTCTAGTTTCCCGTCGATACCAACAGCACGCGCACGACCTAATCCGATAATCGAGGCGGGGCGTTCGCCGGCGGGCCAACCGGCAAATCCCGCGGATGGCCCAACTGCGGAGTTGCGCCCGTCAATTCCACGGCTCCGCCGGCCGACTCTAAAGGCTCCTGGGCCAACTCGTCGGCCACTTCGCGCGGCTCAACGACACGCAACAACCGAGCCAGGTTCGCCGTGTGGGCTTCGAGATACGATTGTGCCTGCCGCCAATTGGGCGACAGCTTCAGCGCCTGTTGCTGCCAGGCGATTGCCTCGCGATAAGCGTCCTGCGAGCGCTCGGTCGCCTGGTGCTGTTCGCAGGCCAGCCCCAGGTTGTTGCAGACAGCGCCCAACCGACTGGCGTACTCGGCCGAGCCAGGGTGGGCTTCGGTCAATCGAGTCAGATCAGCGCGGGCGTGATCGAATTGTTCGATCGCCGCGGCGGCTCGGTGCTGTTGCGAAAGCAGGAAGCCAAAATTGTTCCGCGAGACCGCCAGGTCGCGAAGATAGCCCACGACCTGCGGCGCTTGTTGGCTGAGCCGCGACTGAATGTCGATCGCGCGGCGGTAGGCGGCTTCGGCCTCGTCGGGCCGACCGGTCGTAGCGGCCAGCGCGGCCAAATTGTTGAGCGCCGTGGCCAGTTGCGCTTGCCAGCGCATCACGTGCGGTTCGGCCGCGGCGAGCCGCTCGAATTCCTCGGCCGCGCGACGAAAATCGGCTTCGGCTGCCGCGGGCGAAGAGAGACTGTGAACGTAGCCCAGTTGATTGTATGTCGCCGCAAGATCGCCCCGCGCCAACGACGAAGGCGACTCGGCGGCAAGTTGCATCTCCAGAGCCGATTGCAAGCAAGTCAGTGCTTCTTCAGGACGTCCCGCCTGGCCCAGCGTCATGCCCAGGTTCGCAAAATTCAACGCCAGGTCGCTCGTCGCTTCGGCATCCGCGTTGTTTCCCTTCACCCGCTGCGTTCCCAGTTCGAGGGCGGCTCGCAAATGCGACTCGGCTTCGGCCAGCCGGCCGGCCCGCAATGCGATCAGGCCCAGGTTGTTTTCGCAGAGGGCCAGTGGTCGCAGGTTTTCGCCGCCGGTCAGTTCGGCGCGCAATGCCGACCAGACACGGCGGGCTTCGACATAGGCCGCGCGCGCCGCGTCGTCGTCGCCCAGCAGTTCGCTGATCTGGCCGCTGCGGTAATAGGCGGCCGCCGTCTCGGCACGCACCGCGGGATTCGACCCGGCCCGGGCGGCGAACTTCTGATAGTAAGCCCTGGCCTGTGTCAGCAGTCGATGGCGCACGCTTTCGGCTCCTGGCAAATCGGCCAGGTCGGTCGCCACGCCGGTGAACAATTCGTCGACGGCCTGGCGAGCATCTTGAAAGTGCTCTTCGGACTGGCGGTGATTGTCGCTAGCCAGCTCGAGCGCCCGTTGCGTTTCCGACTGCGCTCGCCAGACCAGCACCGTGCTGGCCACGGCGCAGACCACGATGATGGCCAGCGCGACCGCCGCCGAAGCCGCCAGCCGCGAGTGACGGCGCAGCCATTTTTCGCCCCGATCGCGCCAGCTCGGCGGACGCGCCACGGTCGGGCGGCCAGCCAGAAAGGCCCGCAAATCGTCGGCCATGTCGCGTGCCGAAGGATAGCGTCCCTCGGGCGAACGGGCGATCGCCTTGGCCACGATGCTGTCCAGGTCGCGCGGCACGCGCGGATCGAGCCGCACCAGCGACGGCGGATCGTCGTGCTCGATTTGCCACGTCAACTCGGTTTGCGTCTGACCGGTGAACGCCGGCCGGCCCGAGATCAACTCATAGAGCGTCAGTCCCAGCGAATAGATGTCGGTGCGATGGTCCACGATTCCCGGCTTGCTGCGCATCTGCTCGGGACTCATGTAGCGCAACGTGCCGACCAACTCGCCGGTGGCGGTCATCGACGCATCGCGACACGTGCGGGCCAGGCCAAAATCGGTGACCCACAGGTCGCCGGCCCCGCTGATCATCAGGTTCGAGGGCTTGATGTCGCGATGCACGATGCCCTGGTTGTGGGCATGATCGAGGGCTTCGGCTGCCTGCACGAACCAGCGGGCCGCGGTGCGCAAACGGTTGATCGCGGCGTCCGAGCACGCGCGCGTCTTGGCCGCGCCAAGCGGAACCGTCGATTCGCGGACCGCCGCGTTCTGCACGGGGCGAATGATCTCGTCGAGCGAGTGCCCTTCGATCAGTTGCATCACGTAGAAGTGCAGCCCTTGCTCGCAGCCCACCGCGAACACCGGCACAATGCTCGGATGGTGCAACTGGGCAGCAGCCAGGGCCTCGTGCTTGAAACGGGTCAACTGCCGCTCGTCGAGCATCGAGGCAAACGGCAGCACTTTGAGGGCCACGCGCCGCTCCAGCGAGATTTGCTCGGCTTCGTAGACGATGCCCATGCCGCCGCGGCCAATCTCGCCGAGCACGCGAAAATCGCCCAGTCGCGCGGGCATCGGCGGATTCGCGCCCGGCACGCCTTCGCGCGGCCCGGCCTGACAGAGCAATTCGACCCAGGGCAAATATTCGGCCAGCCGCGCGGCATAGGCCGGGTGCTGGGCCAAAAACGTCGCCCGGTCCAACGGCATGCCGCTTTCGAGCGCGGTGAGATACGACTCGAGAATCGCCGCCAACTCGGAATCGACCGGGGGCTCGCTGTCCAAGAATGGGTTTTTCGGCGACCAGCGCTCGGTGTTCACGAAAGGCCCTCGGCGGCGAGCGATTTTCGCAGGCGATCGATCGCACGCACCCACAGCATGCGGGTGGCGGCGGCCGTGCGGCCCATCCGCGTGGCGACTTGCTCGAACGGCAATTCCTCCAGATGACGCAACACCAGCACTTCGCGATATTGCGACGGCAGTTGGGCCAGGTGATCGGCCACCAGGGCGGCCCGCTCCGAGGATTGAGCCTGATCCGACTGCGACGAAACGGCCGCCGCTAGCACCTGGTCGAGCCGGCAGGTCGAGTGGTCAAACGCCTGGGCGATCGAATCGAGCGAGACTTCTCGACGCACGTCGCGCTTCTGCGTGACCAGGTGATGCTCGACCAGCGTGGCGATGTTGCGCACCAGAATGCGCCGCAGCCAGGCCAGGAACTCGGCCGGCGTGTTGCCGCGAAACTGAACGAAGTCGCGGTAGGCGTCGAGAAACGTGTCTTGCACCACGTCCGACGGCGTGGCCCGTTGCAACAGATCGGCATTCAATTGCGAGCGCGCTAGTATTCGTAAATAATTGCGGTACAACTCCAGCAGCGACCCCAGCGCGCCCTCGGGCGTGCGCTTGGCCATTTGCAACAATTGGGCTGCGGAACGATCGGACACGGTCTGCGGTGCTCGAGCGATCAAGGTTGGTAATCCGCGAAGTCAGTATAGGCGTTGGCGTCCCTTGAACCGAGGAGACACCAGCGAACAGGCCGCCCGGACGGCAGTCACTATGTTAGAAGGCCGATTTCCGCCGCCGATTGTCACGCGATACGGCGCCAGGAAAACGAGAACGTTCATGCTAGCGGGTAGCGCAAGCGACTTAAGACCAACTCTTACAGCAAGTTAGGAACCGTAAGCGACACGCCTCGAAAGGCCCTATCCAGGCTTTATCCATCCACGACGCGTGACACTTGCCCCCGTAATCGGCCTTACATGGTAGATGGAAGTCGCATTTCCTGTTGGGTCCAGGCGCCGCCATGAGACGAACGAGCCGCAAAGCATCCTGGCGAACCGCGCAACAAGGCGGCTATCGCCGGCTATCGGGGCCGGAGCACGTCGAGGCACGCTGTCTCATGGACGGCGCCCTGCCCCAACTCGCGGCCGACACCTTTACCGTACACACCAACGATGATCCGGCCACGCTGGCCGTGCTGGCCAATGACGTCTTCGCCGGCTACACCGGCCCGGGGCGCATCACCGCGCTCAGCTTTCCCACCGCGGGCGGCACGGCCGATATTGCCAGCGACGGCAAACACGTGGTGTTTCGTCCCGGCGCAGATTTCTCGGGCAGCGACACCTTCAGCTACGTAGTCGACGACCAGTTCACGGCCCAGGTCACGGTCCAGGTTGTCTCGCCGCTGGCCGACGACACCGCCACGGTCTATCCGGATGGCAAGCCGCAAACGCTCGACGTGCTGGCCAACGACCCGTTCTGGTCGGGCTATACCGCCGCGCGACAGATCTCGTGGCTGTCGGCCACGACGCTCGGCGGCACGGTATCGATCGGGCCCGACGGCAAGAGCGTGATCTATTCGGCCCCCGCCCGCCTGGCTAGCTTGGGTGAAATCGATCACTTTTCCTACATCGTCGACGGCAAGTACACGGCAGACGTGGCCGTCACGCTGTTCGACCCCATCTCGCCTTCGCAACGCGAGCTGCCGCAGAACAGCGATCCCGTGGTGTTCGCTCCCACGGCCGGCTTTGACCAATGGCCGGGTTACACGGGCGCGAAACTGGTGACGAAGGCTTTTGGCTCCGTGGCCGGCGATCAGATTTCCATGGCGCCCGACGGCCGCTCGTTTACCTATCAGCCGCCGCGAGACTTTCTGGGAACGGACACCGTCACTTATGTGATCGACGGCAAGTTCTCGTCGACTATCACGATCAACGTCGGCCCGGTGGTCGCTGCCGACAGCTATGCCGTCGACGTGAATGATCCAGGCACCCCGCTCGACGTCTTGGCTAACGATCTTTATTATTCGGGATCGTCGGATTCCGGCACGCACCTGGCGAATCTGATCACGAACGTGACGCAGCCCGATCACGGCGGGCAGGCGTCGATCGTGGACAACGGCACCTCGTTGCTCTACACGCCGGCAGCGAACTTCATCGGCAGCGAAACGTTCACTTATCAGGCCAACGGCAAATACACGACCACGGTCAGCGTCGACGTCTCGCGCCCCGGCCACGATGACTTCTTTCCGGGCGCCGGCAGCCGCATCGTCGCCGATTCGCGCGGCAACGTGCTCGATGTGCTGGCGAACGATTTTCATCGCATCGGATCGCACACGATTACCAAAGTCGGCCCGGCGGACTCGGGCGGAACCGTGACGATCAGCTCCGATGGCCAGCGATTGATCTATTCGCCCAAGCCGGGCTTCATCGGCAACGAGCAGTTTTTCTACACCGTCGACGGGCAATACACGGCAAATGTCACGGTGAACGTGCAATCGCCGGCCGCCGACATCAGCCAGGTGTTCGACCCCAATCAGGAACAGTCCTATCGCGTCGATCTGTCGCCCGGCCTGCGCGGGTTCGTGGGCTACTCGGGCCCGGGTCTGGTGACCGCCGTGTCGGTCGTTTCGGGCAATGCGACGGTCGCGATCTCGCCCGACGGCACCGGCGCTCTGATCACGGGGGGCGACTATCAGCCCCTCACGATCTCCTACACGATCGACGGCAAATACACGGCGAACGTTTTCGTCTCGTTTCGCTGGTCGAATTATTTGGGGTGGACCAACGCCGTCGTCGATCAGAATCTGGCCACGCCGGTCAATGTACTGGCCAATGCGTTCGAGAACGGACCGCTGATGTACGACTCGTTGTTTCCCCCCTACCAAGGCGCGCGGCTGATCACGGCCGCCTTCGGCGCGCAGCACGGCACGGTCAGCGTATCGCCCGACGGCAAGACCGTGATCTATCGCTCGAACGATGACTTCTCGGGACAGGACACGTTCGAGTACCTCGTCGACGGACATGAACTGGGCTCGGCAACCGTGCAAGTCATCCGCCGCGTGCGTGACGATCAGGACCGCGTCACAGCCGACAGCCACGGCAACATCTTTCCCGTGGAATTGAACGATCAACTGGGAGCCGGGTACACGGGAATAGGACGCATCACGCAAGTCGGCACGGCCGCGCACGGCACGGCGACCATTTCTTCCGATGGCCACAGTCTGGTTTACACGCCGACCGCGGGCTACGCCGGTGCCGACAGCGTCACCTACACCGTCGACGGCCATTTGAAAGCAACCGTCGCGATCACCGTCGCCGCGGCGGCCGACAGCGCCTACCCGCGGTTTGCCAATCTGGCGGCGCTCGAGGATTGGCTGCTGGCTAATGCAATCCAGCGGTATGGTTCGCAGTTTGGCACCACCCTGCCCTACTATCAGGGGACAATATACGGACTAACCGGAATCAGCAACTTTGACGGAACGGTCGCTGACAACTTCCTCGATTACTCGCAGACCAACGTTCAAGTCCAGGGCGTCGACGAAGCCGATGTGACCGAGGCCGACGCCAACTATCTCTACGTGCTCTCCGGCGGCAAGCTGATCATTACCCAGGCCCAGTCGGCCACGCCGCTGACGCTGGTTTCCCAGACCGCGTTCGATGGCACGGCGGTGGGTATGTATCTCTCGGGCGATCGACTGACCGTGGTCTCGCAGAACTCCGGATATGGCGGCGGCCCCATCATTCCTCTCCGTTGGTCGCCAATTTACTCGAACAATTCGCAAACGATCGTCACGGTTTTCAACGTCACCGATCGCAGCCATCCGCTGCTGGTGCAAAAGACGGTGTTCGACGGCGCGAACGTCGACTCGCGCGAAATCGGCAACCTGCTGTACCTGGTGCTCAGTCACTCGAGCAATGGTTTCGCGCTGCCCGGGCCGAATTTGGTCGACCTGTCGACCACCTCCACGCCGGCGTCCGGCGGTTCGCCGGTAGCGACCAGCCGCTATGAGACCGAGGCCGAGTACGTCGCCCGCGTGCGGGCCAACTTTGGCGACTTGCTCGATTCGATTCTGCCGCATTTCAGCAGTTATGGTCCCGACGGCTCGCTGGTGCGCAGTGGCCTGATCGTCACGCCCGAGGAAATCGGCCTGCCCAGCGATTCCTCGTTCACGTCGCTCGACACGGTCGTCACCATCGACACCGCCTCGACCGCGCCGGGCATCGTGGCGTCGACCGGCGTGCTGACGAGTTATGGGGCCACGTTGTACATGAATCACGACAGCCTGTATCTGTTGCAATCGGTCTACACGGTCGATGGCCCGCAGACGGGCGTTTGGAAGTTCTCGCTCGACGAAACCACGGGCACTGTCACTCCGGCCGCGCACGGACAAGTGCCCGGCAACGTTCTCGATCAGTTCTCGGTCGACGAGAGCGGCGGCAATCTGCGAATCGCCACCACCGTGTCGAACTCAGGCGGCGACAACTGGACGGGCGTCTCGGAGAACGACGTTTGGGTGCTGGCGCAGGACGGCAGCTTGCTGGAGCTCGTCGGCAGCCTGCAAAACCTGGCCCACGGCGAATCGATTCGCTCGGTGCGGTTTCTGGCCGATCGGGCCGTGATCACGACGTTTCCGACCGCGGGTGTCGGCTTCGACCCGGTGTACTGCATTGACCTTTCGACCCCAACACAGCCACGGTTCGTCGGCGAACTGACGCTGCCCGGCTTCAATCAATACATGCAGTTCATCGACGATACGCACGTGCTGACCGTGGGCGTCAACGCCCCCAGCTCGGGCTCGCAGGCCTCGTCGCTCCCACTGCAAGTCTCTTTGTTCGATGTCACCGATTTCACGCACCCGCACTTGATGGACCAATACACGCTGCCGCGATTCTCGACCAGCATGGCTCAGGACGATCATCACGCCTTCGGTTGGTTTCCGGAGTTGGGCATCCTGGCCCTGCCGATTGCCCGCAGCTACAGCGAGCAGCAGGATCTGGATGGCGACGGCTATCGCGAGACGACGACATTGGTCCATGCTGACGAAGTGCAGTACTTCCAAATTCAGACCACGCCCGGCGGCTTGGGACCCGGCGTGCGACCGGCAGGCACGATCGACATGCAGGCGGCGGCCCTGCGCGGCGCATTCATCGGCAACACGCTCTACGCGATCGGCGACGGCCAGATCATTGCCTCGTCGGTGGCGAATCCCGGCACCTCGACCGGCGGCGTCTTGTGGACAATTCCCCCGGTCGTTCCCCCGATCGATGTGTGGCCCGTTATGTTCGGGCAACCCATTTTCAGCACCAACAATTGGGTCACGACCGCGCCGGCAGCCACCGTGGCCAATCCGCCGACGATCGACTCCTACGTACAAACCGCGCGGGCCGACTTGGCTGCCCGGCTGCACGTCGCGGGCGAAAGCGCGCTGCTGGTTTCAGTCGAAGCGCCGCCAGGTTCCGCCGGCGACGACAGTGCGATCGGCGCGAAGTTCGTGCTCCGCACCACGGCCGGCGATTCGCTGTACCAGGTAGCCAGCGACGGCACGGTGCGGCTGGTCGACTCGAATTTTCATTTCGTCTCCGACGCGGCCGTCTCGTCGACCGTGGCCCCTAATCTCGACATCAATCGCGACGGGCACGTGTCGCCCCTCGACTTATTGAGCATGCTCGACGATATGCGGCTGCACCCAGGCGTACACCGCGTGCAAGATAGCGTGCTGCGGCAACTTTCGAACGACGCGCAGGGCACGTTCGACACGAACCACGACGGCATGGTCTCGCCGGCGGACCTGCTGTTGGAAATTAGCGCCCTGCGAACGACCGCGACGACGACCATCGCGCCGCCAGCGGTGCATGCTCTGGCAACAGCCGCGCCAGTCGCTGGCGCGCCACTCGGCGCGACGCCCGTTGCGACAGCACAGATCGCAGCACCCCTTAGCACCATCGACGCGATCTGGTCGACCGGTCCAACGCTTGTTCCCACGACTATCGCGCCGACTTCGCCGTCTCTGACGCCCGCCAGCAATCCAACCGTCGCTGATGCGCTTCCCCTCGCGACTCCCCTGCCCGTTCAACCCCAGCCGCGCGACACGGTGTTTGCGGTGACCGACGACTGGACATCGACAGCCCTGCGGTCGTTGGCCGATGAAGTCACGATCCCCTGATCGTCGAACTGGCTGGCGCGGCAAGTGAGACCGAACAAGTTCTCCGTCCGTCGCGAAGTTGCTCTGGCGCATGCTGGTCCGATGACCGCTTCACGGTTTCTCGGCCACCAATCGGCTCACCGTGTAACTCAACGGTTCGGCCGCGCTGGCTAATCGTTGGAACGCCCGGTAAAATGTCGCCAGCGTTGGCAGGAGCTCTCAGGAGGTTTTCATGGGCAAGTCCCTGGATGAGACGGGGGAACGGGGAGGACAACATCACCTCGGTGATCACGAAGGCGGGGGTCCGCGTCGCCAGATCGTGCGGCCGGCGGCCAAGGCGATCTATCAGTTCGTCCGCTTCGTGGTCACGCTGCCGGTGTTGTTGGTGCGCGGCCGGCGGGGCAACATTGACGAGGTGACCGTCTATTCGGCGCATCCGAGCTTCTTTCTTTGGCTGCCGATCTTGGTCGGCTTTATCTCGGCGGCAATCGTGGCCGACGCGCCGGATTGGGCCGGCTTTTTCGGCTGGCTCTACGTCTGGGTGATGCTCTATTTCATCGTCACGCTGCTCTACGACTTCAGTGCCCGCAAGCTGGGCCTGTGGGTGTTGATCTTCGCGCTCATCTGGCTGGCATCGAAGTATGTCGAGGACATCAAGAACGTGGCGGTGTTGAGCACGGTGTTCGGCTATCTGGCCAGCCTGCAACCCAAGTTGGACGTCGGCACGGCCACGGTTCTCAGTTGGCTGCTGCTGCTCCCTTGGTTTGGCTCGCTGTTTGACATGGCCTTGAACGGCCGCAAGCGATTCACTCCCAACGAAATCGGCGAGTTTCACTTTGGCGAGGGCAGCGAACTGACCGACCGCGCCGGCTTGCGGTTTCGCACCAAGTATCGCGACGTGCTGGAGACGATCCTCACCTTGGGCGGCGGCGACCTGCTGGCGGTCGACAACCACCAGAACGTCATCAAGCGTTGGGATAACATCGTCGGCCTATTCTTTCTCTGGAATGATCTGGATCGCGTGCTGCACCAGCGGGCGGCCGTGATGGATACCAGCGACGAAGAGCGCGAGAAGGCGACCGAGCATTGACGGCCGGCGCCCAGCGGATCATGACGCTTCGGCACGTCTCGTTCCACTCGCCCGGCAAGCCCCATGTCTGAAACCCTCCGCAGCGGTCCGCACCCGACCACCAATCCGTGGCCGCTCGTGCTGTGCCTGGTTGGCGTCGACTATTTCAGCACTTTGGCCTATCTGCCCTCGATCGCCGTGGCCGCCGCTGGCCCCTTGGCGCCGGTGGCCGCCGCGGCGGTGATGCTGGTCACGTTCCTGCTGGCATTGCCGGTCTACTGGTATCTGGTGGGTCGCTCGCACGATGGTCGGGGCGCAACCGGCGTGCTCGAAGACCGCATTCCCGGTTGGCGTGGCAAGCTGGTCGTGCTGACGATGCTGGGTTTTGCCGCCGCCGATTTCGTCATCACGCGCAGCTTGTCCGTGGCCGTCGCGGCCGTTCATCTGTTGCACAACCCGCACGGCCAGCGCCTGCTGGCGCACCTGCCCGAAAACCTGTATATCGAGGACCACATCTGGTGGCCGCCGCTCGAATCGCTGCTGCGGCGAGTTTGCGATCCGCAAGTGGCAGTGACGATCGGCCTGTCGATTCTCTCGTTCGTCGTCTGGCAAGTGCTCAAACGGGGCGTGACGCGAAAGATTCTGCTGGTGGCGGCCGGGGCCGTGACCACGTACCTGGCGCTGTCGGCCATCGTGATCGTCGCTGGTGTGATCTATCTGGTCGGGCATCCTGAAATCTGGCAAGCCTGGCAGGACGCGATTTTCCTCGTCCACCCCACCGACGACGCGGCGCCAGGCGACGCGCCGCACGGTTGGGTCTGGGCCTGGCTGGGTATTGCCCTGTGGTCCTTTCCGCAGATGGCGCTGGGCCTGAGCGGCTTCGAAATGGTGATGAACGTCGTGCCGCAGATTCGCGGCGCGGGCCACGGACATCCCGACATCCTCGCCGGCCGGGCGCGCAACGCCCGCAAGCTGATGTGCTGGGCCGCGGCGATCATGGCGGTCTACCTGCTCAGCGCCGTCACGGTCACCACGCTGGTGGTGCCCTGGCATCAACTGCAACCCGGCGGCGAGGCCGAGCATCGGGCGCTGGCCTACCTCGCCCACGGCTCACCGCTTTCGGGCACATCGCATGATGCGATGCTGGCCCCGTTCTTCGGACATCGTTTTGGCGACGTGTTCGACATCGGCAGCGCGGTCATTCTCTGTCTGGCCGGCGCCAGCGTGACATTGGGATTAAAGAACCTCTTGCCGCACTACTTGAATCGCTTGGGCATGGAAGTGAGCTGGGCCGGCAAGGTCGGACTGATCCTCTATCTGCTCAACGTGATCGTGCTGCTGGTTACCGTGGTGTTCCGCGCCAGTCCCTCGTCGCAGCAATGGGCCTATGCCACCAGCGTGTTGGTGTTGCTGGCGGGCGCGGCGCTGGCGGCTTCGAAGGACCTGGCGCATCTGGCCCATCGCGGACGGCGGCGGCTCGTGCTGGTCACCCTGTCGGCCGCCGCCGGCGGATTCTTTTTGGTGATGACCGGGCTGACGGTGCTGATCAACCACTCGGGCCTGACGATCGCGCTGGCCTTCGTCGCAGCCATCGTGGCCAGCTCGTTCGTTTCGCGCTGGATTCGCAGCACGGAATTGCGCTTCGAAGGGTTTGATTTCGCCGATCACGCCGCCCGCACGCGCTGGCAAGATCTCTGCCACTCGGGCGCCAAGGTGCTCGCGCCGCACCGGCCGGGCTTGGTGTCGCTGACCGAGAAAAGCCGGGTGCTGCACCGCGACTATCGCCTCGATCCCGCCACGCCCATCATCTTCATCGAAGTCGAGCTGGGAGATCCCAGCAATTTCTATCAGAAGCCGCTGATGAAGATCGAGCACGAGGCCGGGTTCGAAGTGATTCGCGTCTCGCGCTGCGTCAGCGTCTCGCACGTGCTGGCGGCGATCTGCCTGGTGCTGTGCCGCGACGGCGGCGAGCCGCCCGAGATCATCTTCGGTTGGTCGAACGAGCCGCCGCTGGCGGCCAACCTGCACTTTCTGCTGTTGGGCGAGGGCAACGTTCCCTGGATGGTCCGCGAATTGATTCGCAAGGCCATGCCCGATACGGCCCGGCAGCCCCGCATTCTGATCGGCTAGCAAGCTCCCGAACGCGATGGCCGTTTACGGAAGAAAACCGCATTGACATAGAATTACGATCGTAATATAAAATGGCCATGCGATACGCAGCCGATCACAAACCGCAGACGCGCCAGCGCATTTTGGCGGCCGCAGCCCGGGTGTTTCGCCGCCGGGGATTTCAGGCCGGCAGCGTCGACGACGTGATGGCCGAGGCGGGGCTGACGGCCGGCGGCTTTTATGCACACTTCAAATCCAAGGATGCCTTGTTCGCCGCGGCCCTGGTCGAAACCTTGCGCCAAGGCCGCGTTCTTCGCGGCACTGACAACCCGCAGGACGATCAACTGACCGGTCCGGCCCGCGTTCGATCGATCGCCGGAAAGTACTTGAGCCCGGCGCACCGCCGGCTGGTCGACCAAGGTTGCCCCATGCCGCCGTTGGTTTCGGAGCTGACACGGCAAAGCCCGGCCACGCGGCGGGCCTTTGAAGACGTCGCCCGGGAAATCGTCGCCGCGCTGGCCGAGCATCTGCCCGGCGACAGGTCGGCCGAGCGATCGGATCAGGCCTTGGCGCTGCTGGCCCTGATGATCGGCGGTTTGTCGTTATCGCGCGCCGTGGCGGACGAAGCGCTGGCCGATCGCATCCTGGCGGCCTGCCGGCACCTGGTCGATCAATCGCTGAACTCTCCCTCGCCGGCGCCTCGCACCAAACGGCGCGACAAACCCCGTTCGTCCTCCCACCGCAAGAAAGGCAGGCTGAAAACATGAGCGAAGCCGTCGCGCAGAAACCCGTCGCCGACTTTCCCCAGCAGACCGAAGTTCACGAGTGGCTCTCGGGGCCAAACTTCTCCCTGGCCCACGTGGGCGCCGCGCACGAGTTGACGCGTTATGCCATCCACCACCCACGCATGTCGGGCCCGAGCGCGGGCAAGGTGTTCCTCAAGCAGGTGCTCGACCTGACGGCCATGGAGATCTCGTTCGGCCTGATCCCACCCCACAAGTCGATCCCCTTCTATCACAAGCACCGGCAGAACGAGGAGGTCTATCTGATTCTCAGCGGCGCGGGCCAGTTTCGCGTCGATGACCAGGTGATGCCGATCAGCGAGGGGACCGCCGTCCGCGTCGCCCCCGACGGCGTCCGCTGCTGCCGCAACACCTCGGACGAAGCGATGTTCTACATCGTCATCCAGGCCAAAGCCGGCTCGCTCGAAAATTGGACCGGCACCGATGGCGTCGGCGTCAACGAGGAAGTCCGCTGGCCGTAGGCGTCGTGGACTGACTACGCCAACGTGTCGGGTGCCACGGGCATTTTGCCCGTGTCCTGGCATTGCACTGGCGACACGCCGGCCCGTTCCTCGGCAAACGGCGAAAGCGACGACTATAATACCACGACGCTGCAGCTGCGGACTTTCGCACCCGTATGGAGGCACAAGCCAGCATGGCACAGGTCGTGGCTTCGAACATTCAACGCGTGGCCCAGTGGCTAGCCGAGGCGCGGCAGGCCGTGGTCTTCACCGGCGCCGGCATGAGCACCGAGAGCGGCATTCCCGATTTTCGCTCGCCGGGCGGGGTCTGGTCCAAGAGCCAGCCGGTCTACTACGATCAGTTTCTAGCCTCGGCCGACGCCCGCAATGAATACTGGCGGCAGAAATCGGCGGCGGCCGACGACTTTGTCCGGGCCGAGCCCAATGCGGGCCATTTGACGATTGCCCGTTGGGAGCAGGCCGGCCGAATCGTTGCCGTGATCACGCAGAACATCGACGACCTGCACCAACGCGCGGGCAGCCGGCGGGTGCTCGAGCTGCACGGCACGACGCGCTGGGTGATTTGCGTCGATTGCGACGAGCGCTATGAACCGATGCCGATCATCGAAGCCTATCGCCAGCGGCAGGCGACGCCCGAGTGCCCCGCGTGCGGTGGTCGATTGAAGAGCGCCACGGTCTCGTTCGGCCAGTCGCTGCCTACCGAAGTGCTCGAAGAATCGATCGCGCTGGCCGAACAGAGCGACCTGTTCCTGGCGATCGGCTCGTCGCTGGTCGTGCATCCCGCGGCCGGCTTGCCCGAGATCGCGCGCCGCGCGGGCGCCAAGCTGGTCATCATCAACCGCGACCCGACCGATCAGGACGCCACGGCCGACGCCGTGTTGCACGAACCGATCGGCGTCACCCTCAGAGAAATCGATCGCGCGATGCGCGTTCCTGGAGGCCCAACATGCTGACACGAAGAAACTTTTTGGGAGGCGTCGGCGCGGGACTCGTCGGCGGGACTCTGCTGTGGGGCGCCGAACCGGCGGGCGAACGACGCAAGCGGCTGGCGATCGTCACGACCGAATGGCGCTATCACTCGCACGCCTGGCACATGGGCGAGCGATTTCTCGTCGGCTATCCGATCCGCGGAGCCTGGCACCATCCGCCGTTCGACGTGGTGGCGGCCTTTGTCGATCAGACGCCCGAGAACGATCTCAGCCGCCAGCGGTCGCAGGAGTTTGGCTTTCCGATCTACCCGACGATTGCCGAGGCGTTGCGAGCCGGCGGCGACAAGCTGGCCGTCGATGCGGTGCTCGTCATCGGCGAGCACGGCGATTATCCGAACAACGAGTTTGGCCAGAAAAAGTACCCACGCTACGAGTTCTTCAAGCAGGTGACCGACGTCTTTCGCCATGATGGCCGCGCGGTTCCGGTGTTCAACGACAAGCACCTGTCGTGGAAGTGGGAGTGGGCCAAGGAGATGGTCGACATCTCGCGCGAGTTGAAGTTTCCATTTCTGGCCGGTTCGTCGTTGCCGGTTACCTGGCGCATGCCCGACGTGGAACTGACGCTGGGCGCCGAGGTCGAGGAGATGCTGTGCGTGGCCATCGGCGGCTTGGACAGTTACGATTTTCACGCCTTGGAAGTGATTCAGTGCATGGCCGAGCGTCGCCGCGGAGGCGAAACCGGCGTGGCCACGATGCAAGCCCTGCGCGGCGACGCGGTGTGGCGGGCGATGGAGGCCGGCGGCTGGACCAGCGGCGGCTGGGATCCGCGGCTGTTCGAAGCGTGCTTGTCGCGCAGCCAGACGCTGGCCCAGCCCGAGACGTACAGCCATCGCTATCCTACGCCCGCGCAGATTCGCGAGTGGGTCAAGGATCCGGTCGCTTACCGCTTCGAGTACGTCGACGGCACCCGGTCTACGATGCTGCTGATGAACGGCCTGGTGAGCGATTTCACGTTTGCCGCGCGGTTGAAAGGCGAGCGCGAGCCGCTCTCGACGCTGTTCTATCTGCCACCGAACCCGAACGTGGTTTACTCGGCCGCGCTGATGTCGAAAGCCGAAGAGACGTTCCTCACCGGGAAGACTCCGTACCCCATCGAACGCACGTTGCTGACCTCGGGCCTGGTCGAAGCCGCCATGCGCTCGCTGGGCACGGGACAAAAGCGGCTTGAAACGCCGCACCTGGCGGTTCGTTATCAGCCGCCCGCGCAGAGCACGCACTGGCAAAGCTGAGCGGCACGCCCCGTCAGGCCCAATCCTCGGCCATCTTCCGCCCGGCAAGCGTGCCGGTGCTCCAGGCGGCTTGAAAGTTGTAGCCGCCGATCGGGCCATCGAGATCGAGCACCTCGCCGGCCAGGAACAGGTTGGGCACGAGCTTGCTCTGCATGGTGCTCGAGTTCACTTCACCGAGCGCCACGCCCCCGGCCGTGACTTCGGCCTTCTTGAATCCAAGCGTGCCCTCGATCGGAATCGACTGTTTGAGCAGCGCCGCCGCCGCTTCGTGCCAGGCTCGTTGCGAGAGCTCGGCCACTTTCATCTGCGGCGAAAGCTGGGCCGTGGCCAGCAGGGCTTCGCACAATCGTTGTGGCAACTGCTCGGCAACGACACTCAGCAGTTGCTTCTTGCCCGCGACCTGCGCCTGCGCGCGCCAACTGGCCACGAGTTGTTCGACGTCGAGCGCGGGCAGAAAATTGCACTCCAGGCTGAGCGAGCGCGGCTGCGGATGACCGCTGACGACGCGGCTGACGTCGAGAATCACGGGACCCGAGAGACCGAAATGGGCGAACAACAGCGATCCGCGCCGCTCGGCCAGCGCCCGGCCCGCCTCGTCGCGAACACGAACCAGCACGTCGGGAATCGTGATCCCCCCCAGCGCCCGCACCCAGGTCGAAGGCGTCGTGATCGGCACCAGCGCCGGCCGCGGGGCCACGATCGTATGGCCGAACTGGGCTGCCCAGCGATAGCCCTCGCCGATGGTGCCGCAGCCGGGATAGGACTGGCCGCCGGTCGTGATCAGCAGCTTGCGCGCCAACACGATCCGCCGCGTGGTGGTCAGGCGGAAGCCCTCGTCCTCGCGCTGCACTTCCAACACCCCTTCGCCCAACGCCAGCGTGGCGCCGCTGCGCTCGACGCGCCGCACCAGCGCGGCCTGCACGTCGACCGCCTTGTCGCTGGCCGGGAAGATCTTGCCGGTGGGCTCGACCTTGGTCAGCACGCCCTCGGAGTGAAACAACTCGATCGTCTCGGCCACGCTCAGGGCCGCCAGCGGCGAGTGCAAAAAGCGGCCCGCGGCGCCGAAGGCGGCCACGATACCCCGATTGTCCGTGGCCTGCGTGATATTGCAGCGCGTGCCGCCCGACATCAGGATTTTGACGCCCGGCTTGCGATTCTTTTCGACCAGCAGCGTCCGCGCGCCGCAGATGGCGGCCTCGGCCGCGGCCATCAAGCCGGCAGCCCCGGCACCGACGATGACCGCATCCCAAACGGATGGCTCCAAGGGCGGCGGTTCGGGTGACATCACGCGGCGGGCTCACGGCCGGACAAACAGTAAAACCGGACAAACAACAAAAAAGGCCCGGCCGTTGGTGCCGGCCGGGCCTCTCCATCGTATTCCGCACCCCGCGAGCCTGACAGCCCCGGCACCCGTCAGGCGTCGGCGTCCGGTTCGGCGTCGTCCGCCTTGCGGGCCGGCTCGACGTGACGAATCGCATCGCTCGGCAACTCGTTGCCATAGATCACCGACAGGATCGCCGGCAGATACAGGTCGAGCATCGCCATGGTCGTGCCCAACATGCGTCGAATCGTGGCGTCGTCCAGATTGTCGTCCGAGAGGATCTGCGAGGTCTGAAAACGCAAATCGCCTTCGTCGCAGTCCATCTCAAACTTGCCCACCTTCAACCCGCAGTTGGCCCGCGTGACGGTCTCGGCGATGGCCGCGCGGCAGCCCACAGGCACGCGCACCGGCGAGTGTCCAAAGACCTGGAACAAGCTATCCTCGGCATCGACGCGGGCGAAGAGGCGATAGGTGCCGACCGCGCCGCGGAAATCGGCGTAGACCGCCTGATCGTCGTTGCGAGCCCAAAAGCCGATGTTCTGCTCTTCCAGGTGCTGAATCAGTTTTTCATACGCCGCATTCATCGTCATCCTCCCTTCGCGCCGCGGGTTCGATGCCAGCACATGGACGGCAAAGCCGGGCGCCAAATTCCGTACCTGCCGCTGTGCGGGCAAGGCAGCGACGGCCGGGGGCTCGCGCTGCCAACCAATCCAATCACAGATGGCCGTCCACAGCGCTCGCAACATATCGCCAACCCCCGCTCCAATCACTTCCATCTACTCCGCTGCCAATCCTTAGACGCGGAAAAGGTCGCGACGGTTCACCGGGCGATAGCGGTTTCTTCTGCAACCTGTTGGTGGGGACCGGTATCGGTGCAATACCAGGCCGGCCCATGGGTGGCGCCGCGTTTCTTGCGCTTGCGAAAACGCAAAATCGTGGGGGTTTGGGGAATCAAACTTGAGCCGTTTCGGCCCCTGCCCCTACACTCGCACCCCCGCCGATTGTCTCGCCGCTGGAACAAGGAGGTTTCGATGACCGACCATCGCGCGAGCGACTTCCTGCCGCCGGTTATGCCGCGCCGCTAAAACGCAGCCAATTCTGCAAAGGTGCGGTTCGTCCTCTCTCTACCTACTTTTCGCGTGCTCTCCTAATACCAACCACCGAAATTGCTT
>PLYM01000005.1 GCA_003153375.1 Planctomycetaceae bacterium | reverse complement strand
TCAGGAATCCCCCGTGAACGGTTACCCCAACGCTTGGTGCCTTTATTTGCCAATTTCCCGGACACGGTCGTTCCGGAAAGTTTCGCGGTGAAGCCAGAGATCCTCAACTTCGGACCAGAAACAAAGGTCGAAATCAAGTTCACGAGCATGAACAAGAAGCAGACGTCGCCAGTCGAAGAGGTAAATCACCAGCCCGTTAAGGCAATTACGAACAATAGTGAGCCAACAGCGTCAGAAGTACGGAGCCTGGATGAATATGACACCAATGAGATTATGGCTGCATTCAGGGCGGAAATTCGAGGGGCTCGCGATATGCGCGAGGAAGACTTGCTCCGGGAAGTGACGCGACGATTAGGATTTGCGCGACTCGGAAAGAATATCCGAAGCGATCTAAAAGGACACTTGAGAGCTGCAATCCGTCGCCAAATCGTCGCCCGCGAGGGCGACTACGTGATGTCTGCGACACCACAGTTTGCTCAGTATGATGACGAATCGCTTTTGAAGTTGCTTGCATCTATCATGCGTCCAGCACACGAATACGATCGTGACGACGTCGTCAGGATGATTTCCGACCATCTCGGCTTTGCGCAGCCCACGAACGCGATTCGCGATCGCATGAAGTCGATTTTCAATTCTGCCATTCGCCGAGGAATGCTGTCGTACCAAGGCCAACGAATTTCGCGAAACACCTGAAACGCGGAATGCAGCCTGGATTTTCGGATGCCAATTTATGCACTCTGTCCCGCGTCAACCTGCTAGGATGTCCGTGGACTGCCCGGTAAACTGGTATTACGAGTTTGCGGATGCAGACGCATCCGTCTCCATACCGCCCTACGGAAAACTCGTTTACTCGGGACGTCGGGGACTTCGTGATGAAACTGGTCGTGTTCGACGTGGAGGGAACGCTGTTCCAGACCCTGATACGCCTGCCGGGGACGCACATAGATTCCACGATCTGGCAGGGGATCGCGCACCGGCTCGGTGAAAGTGCCATCGCGGATGAGGTCGCCACACACGGACGGTGGGGTCGGGGGGAATATCGGAATTATCTGGAGTGGATGAAGGATACGATCCTCATTCATCAGAAGTACGGCTTGACGGGGACGGTGTTTCGTGAGTTGATCGAGTCCGCTCAGTACTGCGCGAACGTCGTGGACGCCGTACGGGGAATTGACCGCGCCCGGTTTGAGTTGGTGCTGATCAGTGGCGGTTTTCGTGAACTGGCAGGCCGCGCCCAGCGCGACCTCGGTATCATTCACGCCTTCGCGGCATGTGAATACGACTTTGGGCCGGACGACCGGCTCCGCTCGTTTAACCTGCTCCCCTGCGACTTCCGGGGGAAACTTGACTTCATCCAACTCATGTTGCGCGAGTATGGACTCGGCGAGAAGGACTGGATGTTTGTGGGCGACGGCGCCAACGACGTGCCCATTGCACAGGTAGCCCCCGTCTCCGTGGGTTACCGCCCGCACGCTAGCCTGCGTGAGGTTGTTACGCACGCTATCGAGGATTATGCAGATCTCCACAAGCTGATTGATTGAACAGGCAAGCTTACGGGGGGCGTCGGATGGCCGTTGACTTCCTGATCGTTGCAGCGCTCAAGGACGAAGCAGCGGAGATTGCCAAGCTCCTGACAGCGAAGGACCAAGAGGGGCCGTACATCGTCGGCAAGGTTCAGCGCTGGAAGGGCCGTGGAGAGTACCGCGTCGCCATCGTGAACCTGTATGACGGAATGGGCGCTCTGGAGGCCGGTCCCGCGACTCAAGGTGCCATCGCCGACCTTCACCCTCGCGCTGTGCTCATGACTGGCATCGCTGCTGGTTTCGAGGAGTCGAGGGCTGCAGTGAGTCTGGGCGATCTGATGGTGCCGTGCGGCATCGTCCCCTATGAATTGGCGAAATTGAAGGGTGCGGACAAGGAGAATCCCGCTGATGTGCAGCACCGCGGGCTCGCATGGGCCGTTTCGGAATCCCTGTGGCGAACCGCCGCCACGACTGCGGACGATCTGGAACAACCCTGGCTCGCCATGATGACGGCCCCTCACCCTGACGGAGGCAGGCCTGCCAAGATCAACATCGTCGCCGACTCAATTCTTGGGTCCGGAGAGAAGATCGTCGCCGACGGGGAGGGGGAGGGGAGGAGGTGGTTGCTCGCCGCTTACCCGCGCCAGGCGTTAGGGCTGGAGATGGAGTCGTGTGCATCGCTACGTGCTTGCCGATACTTCGACACCCCATTCCTCGTCGCCAAGGCCTCCGTGGATAAGGCGACAATCGAGAAGGACGACCGCTGGCGCGCATACGCCTGCCAGCTGTCAGCCGCGTTTCTCCTGACGGTCATCCAAAGGTACGAACAGCCGCAAGTTGAGCTTCTCGTCCGCCACATGCGCGAGTGTGAGGGCGCAGCGGCCATCATTGCGGCTAGGCTGCCCCATGACGACTTCAGCTACAAGGTTCGGACCGCGGTGTCGTTCGAGCAGCTGCGGCAAGGCATCTACGAGCAACGCGGGAAGGACATCGACGCACTTATCCCTAGTTCTACTGTCTGAAATTATCG
>PLYM01000064.1 GCA_003153375.1 Planctomycetaceae bacterium | reverse complement strand
ACGAGCGGGATGCAACTTGCGCCCAAATGGAAACAGCAATGTTATAACTAACTGGTTTAATTTACTTGTTGTCAGAACCGATTGAAGGGATCAACAAAGAACGGAGCGAAGAAAGTTACAATGCCATCATTGCCAATTTGCAATACCTGCCTCCCGAGTATATGTGGGAGAAGATCAAGGAATATGTGGCAAAGGTTGAGGCAAATTCTTGACACCTCCCCCACATCCTTAATCATGCAGTTAAACTCCTGGGGCCCGCCGATGAAAACCCTGTTAATCCTCCTGATTCTGGCTCTCAGTGCGAGCCCTAGAGCTGAGGAGGCTGAGTTTAAAGCCAAGTTCAAGGCAGCCAACCCGAGCTTTAAGGCAGCCCCACAAGAGCCCGCCCCGAGCCTCCCGCCACTCAGGGAGAAAGTCTATCGGCCCTTAAAGGTTCTCTCTTGGGATCAGTACCAAAAGATGAAACCCAAGGATCGTGAAAGTTACATGAGCAAGGCTGATGGTGAGATTGCGACGTTAAAACTACAAATGGCATCGATGAGCGTACAGCCTAAGGATGTAGGCAGCCGAGAAAATCAAACCGCATGCATCAATTGACGTTTCTTTTTCGTGGCATCAACCCGAACCAACGTTGATGTCTGGCTCTTGCCCGCCAACATATCAGGCCCAACCTTATCGAACCATTGCCGAGCCACATCATCAGGCAGGGAGCTACCTGGGAATTTTAAATTATCAGTCCATGAAAATGGCTCGCCCCGCTTACCTTTCACAACTGAAAAAATCCGGTCTGCCCCATCGGTAAACTTGACATGAGCGATTCCCAGCCGAGTGCCTAAATCCACATAAATGTACAAACGGATTTCAGAGACTATTGAGGCAATGGCATTTTTGAGCTTGGCCCTAATTAGGCTTTTTTCTGGTTCGGCCAGTGTCTGCATTTGGGTAATTGCCTGTTGAATATCAGCCGTATTGATTAATGGACTGTGGAGGGCTGCCCTAGCCTCATCCAAGGCTATCTTGGCTTTTGTCTCCTCCCGAGTGTACTTTTTCACATTCTCAGCCAAATGGGCAATTTCTGATGGCTCAGAATTATCCATTACTTTTTGTAGGGCCAGAATTCTCCCGTGGGCTTTTGCAATCTCAGCCTCCAGGGTTTCAATCGTGTTGTTGATCGGCTCATTGAGTTGAGCCAAAGGAACTTCAACAATCCAACGCAAAAAGAACCATTCAAAATCGCAATAAGGAAACGTTTGCTTGAATTCGGAAAGGCCATTTTTGGAGGCAAAGGAAATCAGGTTGGTGGCATTGGCCCGCTTTTGGTTGAAGTACATCACCGATCCATCGTGGCCACTTCTCAGCATCCGGCCAAAGAGGTTGCTGTTATTTCCTGATCGGCCCTTGGTGTGTTCCTTTCTTCGCTTCATCGCACCTTGAAGGGCATGGAATTGGGTTTCGCTGATCACGGCTGGATAGAAGCCCTCCACAGCCCCGCCTGCTGCCTCTTGTCGGCCAGTCACCATCTTGCAAGGCTGGTACTCCCCGATCAGTGTGCGGGCTCTGAGCATTGTTGAGATTGAGGCATATCGCCAGCTATCCACCCGGCGGGATAGTGGGGGAACTTTTTCACGGTTCAAGGTGCTGGCGATTTGAACAGCACTTATGCCACTGCTGGCCATTTTGACGATTCGACGAACCAGCGGGGCTTTCTCTGGATTGAGAACATAGCCCGACCCATTCCAGGTAAGCCAATCGGGATGTCGTCCCCCGTTCCAGGCCCTTAACCGAGCAAGGCCAGCAAAATCTTTGGCTCTGATCATTTTGTGGACTTGTGCCCACCGTTCTTTTCCACGGCTGCTCTTAGTCATGCTCTCGTTATGAGCCCGTTGCATGTTGCCGATCAGAACGAAAATTTGCCCCGCATTGTCTCGCATTGATTGGCGGGAATATTCTTGCCGATCTTGAACCGTGGCCACCGTGATGCCCGCATTGACTAGAGTGCGGACAATTTCCAAGCTCTCTAGGGGCTCTTGTCGGCTGAGCCTATCGATGTTTTCGATCACCAGCACAGAGCCCGGTTTGATTCGGCCAAGCTCCACTAGCTCCATGAACTTGGCCAGCGAGCCCCGAGCTAGGTTGTCCCCCTTGAACGCTGAATAGCCCTGATCTACGGCTAGCGATTCATCCAGGGTGTACCCCTTGTCTCGGCAGTAGGCTCGGGAGGCTTCTACTTGCCTCCGTTCGGAATCGCCTAGCTTTTGGGCCTTGCTGGAAAAACGGCAGTAGGAATAGGCAGTTGTCACGATTTCCCCCTTGTGGTGCAATTATAGGAATCTGCAAGGGCGGGGGAAAAAGCGGCATACCTGAAGCGATAAAATTTGACCAGCGATTGGCGCGCGAATTGGTTTTCGAGCAGCTCACCCCTTTTCTCTTGGCAATGATTTCAAAAACCCCCACCAGCGATTCACCACCGCCGAGCGATTCGCCGTCGCCCGCCAGGCGGTTGTCGCGTTTGCGAACGCTGGTGATCGGCGCGGTCGGCGGTTTCGCGGTCGCGGTCGTGGCCCTGGGAGCGGTGCTCGTCTTCACACGCGACGCCAAGGCTCCGCGGCTGACCGAGGCCGACTACCGCGCGGCGCTCGAGCGCTGGGAGCAGCACGGGCCCAAGAGCTACGATTTGGATTTGGAATTGTCTGGCAGTCGACCGGGAACCGTACACGTCGAAGTGCGCGCGGGCGAGGTGACGCACATGGTGCGCGATGGCGTCGAGCCCACGCAGCGGCGCACGTGGTACTACTGGTCGGTGCCGGGCATGTTCGACACGATTGGTGAAGAGCTGGAGATGGCCCGCGATCCGGCCGTGTCGTTTCACAATCCGTCCGCATCGCAAATGGTGATGTGGGCCGAGTTTGATGCCGCGTTGGGATATCCGCGGCGCTACGATCGCGTGGTGTTGGGCGCCGACTTCGAAGTGCACTGGAGAGTCACGCATTTTATGGCAATTCAGGAAAAGAATTAGCGCCGCCTTGGTGGAATTGGCCATCGCAGCGGTGTAAACTTGGCGGCATCGAATCGGTCGAGGCGCGCCCGCAGACGAATCTGTCTATTTTTTGGGGCGCGAACCCAGCCGCGTTTCACGCGCGGGGGTTGCCATTGGTTTTTCGGCGCCCGATTCACCAAGATGCTCGTAACCCGAGGAGTGGACCATGCAGCAGCATTTGACGCGTCGCCAGTTCGTGCAGACGTCGGCCGGCCTGGCGGCTTTGGCGGCGAATCCCTATTGGCTCACCAGCCGGGCCCGAGCCGACGAGGCCAAGAATGAACGGCCCTTGGTCGGAGCCATCGGCTTGGGAGGGCAGGGGACGGGCGACGCTCGCCGCGCCGCGGAGTTTGGCGATATCGTCGCCGTCTGCGACGTCCAGCGGCAACATGCTGAACGGGCCCGCGACCAGCATTTCAACAAAGCCGAAGTTTATGAAGACTATCGCAAGCTGCTGGACCGCAAGGACGTCGAGGCGGTAACTATCGGCACGCCCGATCACTGGCACACCGAGATCGCGCTGGCCGCGCTCGACGCCGGCAAACACGTCTACTGCGAAAAGCCGCTGACGCTGACAGTCGACGAAGGCAAACAGTTGGTGGCGGCGGTCAAAAAGTCCGGCAAGGTGATGCAGGTCGGCACGCAGCAGCGCGGCGATCAGTTTGACTTGTTCGGGCGCGCCGTGGCCACGGTTCGTAGCGGCCAATTGGGCAAGATCCAAAAGGTCACCGTGCAGCTTCCGCTTTCGACTGAGGAAGGCGGCCCGTTCATGGCACAGCCGGTGCCCAACGGAATGAATTGGGACTTTTGGCTGGGGCAGGCGCCGCAGGTCGACTATTGTCCCGAACGCTGCCACAGCCGCTTCCGCTGGTGGTATGAATACTCGGGCGGCATTTGCACCGACTGGGGCGCCCATCATATGGACATCACCCATTGGGCACTCAACGTCGAGAACTCCGGGCCGATGACGATCGACGGCACGAAGACCAAGCTGCCGGAAATTGCCGGCGGGTTCAACACGCCCAAGCTGGTCACGGTCGACTATCTCTATCCCGGGGATATCCACGTGCAACTCATTGCACAGCCACCGGGTGACGAAGGCGTGTTGTTCGAAGGCGAGAAAGGCCGCATTTTTGTCAATCGCGGTCGCATCACCGGCAAGCCGATTGAAGAGCAGGATGCCGATGCCAAGCTGAAAGAATCGATCATGGCCGACGTCGAAAAGCTTTACAAAGGCAACACGGCCAAGATGGGCAACCACATGGGCAATTTCTTCGAAGCCTGGAAGTTCGGCAAGTGGCCAATTTCCGACGTCGAAAGCCAGCACCGCTCGGTCAGCGCGTGCCACCTGGCCAATATCTCGATTCGACTGAAGCGCAAACTCACTTGGGATGCCGCGGCCGAAACGTTTGTCGGCGACAGTCAGGCCGACGCCATGCTGAAAAGGGCCCAGCGAGATCCCTATAAAATCCGTAGCGTCGGCTGAGCCGCGTGCGATATAAAGGAAGCCCGGACGCGCCCTTTCCGGCCGCCCGGGCTTTTTTTGTCGACTCCTGGAAACAATCGCGATGCAGTCTTGGCAGGGAAAAGTGGCGATCGTCACCGGCGGGTCGAGCGGATTGGGCCGGGCGATCGCCGCCACGCTCGCGGCGCGCGGCGCCAGCGTCGTGATTGCCGCGCGCGGAGCCGACAAGCTGGCGACCGTGGCCGCCGAGTTGGATCGCGACGGAAAAAATGTGCTTGCCGTTCCGACCGACATCACCCAACAGCCAGACGTCGATGCCCTGATCGCACGCACCCTCGAGCGTTTCGGGCGTCTCGACATGCTCGTGAACAACGCGGGCCGCTCGGCACGTGGCGAGGCGATCAACACCACGCCCGAGGAGTTCGCCGAATTGATGAACCTGAATCTGATCGCGCTGGTTCGCTGCACGCGCGCCGCCATACCGCATTTGCTGGCGTCGAAGGGACATCTGGTGAACATCGGCTCGCTGGCCGGCAAAACGCCGGCACGCTACATGGGCGCCTACTCGGCCACGAAGTATGCGGTCAGTGCCTATTCCGGTCAATTGCGCCTGGAACTCGGGCCCCAGGGACTACACGTGTTGCTGGTCTCACCAGGGCCGATCGCGCGCGACGAGCCGCGCGTGTATGACGCCGAGAAGATGGCCGGCTTGCCTCCCAGTGCCCGTAAGCCCGGGGGCGGCGTCAAGGTCGGACTGCTGCGCTCCGACAAGCTGGCCGAGCAGATCGTCACGGCTTGTGAACGCCGCCGGCCCGAGTTGGTGGTCCCCGGGCGAGCCCGGATTATTTTCGCGATCTCGCAGCTTTGGCCGAGCCTCGGCGAGCGGATCGTGCGCATGATGAGTTAGGGTTTGCTGCCGCGTACGAGCCGCCGGTCGTCAACCGCCACAAAAAAAAGTCCCCGGCCGTTTTACCGACCGAGGACTTGAATGACGCTTTCTCGCGAGAGAGCGATATCGTTTGGATTAGCAGCAACCGCAGCAGACCGGCGTGTTGTGGAACGACACGTAGCAGCAGCAACCGGCATCGAGGCACGAGCTCAAGCAATCGCAGCAGGCCTGGATGATCTCGCAGCAGCCCTTGTCGCCGCTCTTGCAGGTGATGCAAACGCCGTCCTTGGTGCACTCGCAGGTGCACATGCCGCAGGTCAGGTTGCACTGGCAGACGGTCATGCCGTTGAGCGTGCAGCAGCAACTGCACATGCCGTCGGCCAGCATCTTGCAAAGATTCTGCAACGTGGCGCACGACACGTCATCGTCGCAGACGCACTTGATTTTCATTCCACCTTGGCACTTCTCAATCTTCATGGTGCACCGCGGAACGACGCACCAGTTGCCGGCAGCCGGCGAGGAAGGAGCGGGGGCACCCATGCTCGAGGCACTAAACGGTGCTCCCATCGAGGATCGTTCAAGAATTGCGCTGCTCATAGCTAAATCCTTTCGCTGAGAGCCTACTGCCGTGGCCGTCGAAGAATTGGCCTCGTTGCGGAAACGCTCCGTCAGAACCGGCAAATAGGCCCGTTGAGTCTGCGTTCCTCCGATCAATTCAGTCAGATACGCGCATCGGTCTGAAAGAGAAATGCCTCCCGCTAGCCGGGTGGGCATTGTCGCTGACTTCAGAAATATAAGCACGGGCCCTAGCGTTTCGCAATTCTGATTTTCAGGGTTTCCCCGCGGCCCGATTCGATTTGGCACCCCGTGCCACCGGCAGAACGTCATCCGCCGGGCATCGACTGGGGCGGAATGAACGCCCTAATTGTTATCCCTTCACACGCGCCGGCAGTAGAAATCGCGTGAGCGACAAAGTCGATGGATCCTTGCTTCTCCGCCCCCCCGGCCGGCAGTTTGCCGGGTTTTTGGGTAAATGTCAGCGGCCCGGGTAAAACACGCAAGATGCTAGCACCGCCATGACGAAACTCATTCTGAAGTGGGTTTATCAAGGAGGTGCAGTAAGCATGGCATCGAATCGAATTCGCCGATATATGACGCAGTCGGCTGTCAATTTCGCCGAGCAGGTTGTGCCTGCAACAAAACCTCCGCAGGTCGCGGCTGCCATTCCGCCAGGATTCGTGATCTGTCCCGCACAGTTGCTGGCCGCCAATGGCTGGCAGCAAGAGATCTACCGTCTGGCTTATCAACGGGCCCAGGCCGCCACGGAGATCCCGCGCTATCATCGCCGTCTGTTTTCGATTTGGAATTAGCGCGCCGCACAGCTTTGCGGAGTCGCTGATCGCCTCGGTGCCGCGGTCAGATCGCCTTGAGCCCGCCTCGGCCGTCTCTCTTGGTTGAAGTACCCGGGGGCTATTCCGCCGTCACGCCGGATCACCGGGCCGCTCCGCTCGCCAACGTACCGTTTTGACGGATCGCGCCGGCCCATCAGCCCCTTGCTCGCCCCCCGGGAATTTGCCACGATAGCGCTTCGCTTCCACCCCGTCGTTTTCCCGATTCGCACGAGAGAGACACCGATGGCCGCATTTCCCGACGTCGAAAAGATTCGCTTCGAAGGTCCCAAGAGCAAGAACATGCTGGCCTTCCACCACTACGACGAGAACGAGGTCGTCGAAGGCAAGCCGATGAAGGACCACTTCCGCTTTGCCGTGGCCTATTGGCACACGTTCCGGGGCGCGGGTGCGGATCCGTTCGGGCCCGGCACGATGATTCGCCCTTGGGAAGGCGCGCAGGACACCGTCGAGAACGCGCAGAATCGGGTCAAGGTGGCCTTCGAGTTCATGGAGAAGCTGGGCGTTCACTTCTATTGCTTTCACGATCGCGACGTGGCGCCCGAGGGCAAGAACCTGGCCGAGAGCAACAAGAACCTCGACGCCGTGGTCAAGGTGCTCAAAGAGGAACAGCAGCGCACCGGCATCAAACTGCTGTGGGGCACCGCCAACCTGTTCAGCAATCCGCGCTACGTCCACGGCGCCGCAACCAGTTGCAATGCCGACGCGTTTGCCTACGCGGCCGCGCAAGTGAAGAAAGCGATCGAGGTCACCAAGGACCTCGGCGGCTCCGGCTACACCTTCTGGGGCGGCCGCGAAGGATACATGAACTTGTGGAATACGGACATGAAGCGCGAGGTCGATCACCTGGCCGCGTTCATGCACATGGCCGTTGCGCATGCCAAGCAGATCGGCTTTACGGGCCAGTTCTATTTCGAGCCCAAGCCCAAGGAGCCGACCAAGCACCAGTACGACTACGACGTGGCCAACTGCATCAACTTCCTGCGGGCTTACGACCTAGCGGATCACGTGAAGATGAACATCGAGACCAATCACGCCACGCTCGCCGGCCACTCGATGCAGCACGAATTGGAGTATGCCGGCAGCCAGGGCTTCCTGGGTTCGATTGATGCCAACACCGGCGATCTGCTGTTGGGCTGGGACACCGATCAATTTCCTACCGACATCTATCTGACGACGACCTGCATGCTGTCGCTGCTGAAGTATGGCGGATTGGCGCCGGGCGGCATCAATTTCGACGCCAAGGTGCGCCGCGAAAGCTTCGACCCCGTCGATCTGTTTCACGCTCACGTCGGCGGCATGGACGCATTTGCCCGCGGGCTCAAAATCGCCGCGGCCATTCGCGCCGACGGCATTCTCGACAAGATGCTCAAGGAGCGCTACGGCTCCTGGGACTCGGGCATCGGCGCGAAGATTGCCGCGGGCAAGGAAAATTTCGCATCGCTCGAAAAATACATGCTCGAAAAGGGAGAAGTCACGCCCTGCAAGAGCGGACGGCAGGAGCTGCTGGAAAATATCATCAACACGTATCTCTAAACGTTCTTGATATTTCGCTAGCGCTGCGTTCGCTCGCTGCATAACGAGGGCGCAGGCCAGTGCCGCATTCTGTTGCATTGCGACGCGGCAGCTCTGATGAGTTTTTGCGCAATCGCGCGCGCCGCATAACGACTTGCGCGCTTCGATGAGCGCGGGTTTCACGAATCGTTAGAAGTTGGTGTCAGTTCTTGCCCCGTGGCACGTTCGTTGCAACGATGCACGCGTGGTAAGAGAAATCGCGCTTTTTGTCGACCGCTAGCAAACGGCCGGCGGGCGCGAACCATTCGTGAAACCGTCGAGGGGATAGGCAACATGCAACGCGGCTTTTTGATCGACATGGATGGCGTCATTTATCGCGGGGGCCAACTGATCCCCGGCGCCGCCGAGTTCATTCAACAACTTCAGGTGACCGATACGCCGTTCACCTTTCTCACCAATAACAGCCAGCGCACGCGACGCGACGTGGTCACGCGCCTGGCGCGGATGGGCATTGAAGTCGAGGAGCGGCACGTGTTCACTTGCGCGATCGCAACCGCGAGATTCTTGGCGCAGCAGCTCTCCGGCGGCACGGCCTATGTGATCGGCGAAGGCGGACTGCTGCAAGCCTTGCACACCAATGGCTATTCAATCGTCGATCACGACCCGGACTACGTCGTCGTGGGCGAAGGACGCGCGTTCACGTTCGAGATGCTCGAGGCCGCCACCCGCATGATTCTGAATGGGGCCAAGCTGATCGCCACGAATCTCGATCCGAATTGCCCGACGCAGCACGGCAGCCGGCCGGGCTGCGGCGCGATCGTCGCCATGCTCGAGACCGCCACTGGCGTGAAGGCCTTCAGCGTCGGCAAGCCCAGTCCCGTGATGATGCGCATGGCTCGCAAGGAATTGGGCTTGGCCACTGCCGAGACGACCATCATCGGCGACACGATGGAGACCGACATCCTGGGCGGCGTGCAGATGGGCTACCGTACCGTGCTGGTGTTCTCGGGCGGCACCCGGCCGGAAGACCTGGCCCGTTATGCCTATCGGCCCGACGTGACGGTCGACTCGGTGGCCGACTTGTGCGGTCTTGATCCCCTGCTGGTCGGCGAGCCCAGTGCCGTGGGCTAGCTCAGTAGTTGAACTTCAGACCGCGGGCCCGTAGATCGGCGACCAATTGAGGCGTCGTGGTGTATTGAACGGCGTCGAACCCGGCCGCCTTGGCGCCGGCGACGTTGGCGGCGACGTCGTCGACAAAAAAGATTTCTTCGGCCGGAACACCCGCGAGCTTCGCGGCCCCTTCGAAAATCTTCGCCGCCGGCTTGCAGGCTCCCAACTCATAACTGAGTGCGTAGAAGTGAAAGGCTTCGGTGATCAGCCCATAACGGCCGTCGCTGCAATAGCGCCAATGCCCCGGGCAGGTGTTCGAGAGGATGCCTAGCGGGTAGCGGGCCGCGTCGAGCGCCGCCACCAAGGGGGACATCGAGAAGTTGGGCGTGAAGATTTCGCTGCCGGCCAGCAGCAGCTTGTCGAAATCAGCTCGCGAATCAGTTGCCTGGCAGAACGCTTCGTAAAACTGCCGGTCGTCCAACTCGCCTGCCTCGTAGCGCAGCTCGAGATCGCTTGCAAACACCACGTCCCAAACTTTGTCGGCGCTGATCCCCGCGACGTCGCCCATCTGTCGGCAGGCCTGCCGATGGTCGAAGTTCAACAGCACGTTGCCCAAATCGAAATACAAGAATCGCGGAGTGCGCATGCCGACTATCTTCGTGTGAAATTCCCGCCGACGGTTACCGTAGCGCTAAAGTTTCTGGATGCGGATGTCTTTGTACCAGGCTTCGCTGGGCTTGCCGCCGTGGATTTGCACCCCGATCAGACCGACCTGTTCGATCGTTTCATCGGGTTCGGTATAATCGACGGTGGGTTCGCCGTTGATCGAGAGTTGGATGCGGCGGCCCTGGCAGCGAATGGTGTAGTCGTTCCAATCGTCGCGCTTGAGGACTTTTTTGATGACAGCCATGTCGGCGGCGGCCAGAACCTTGTTGCGTCGCGACTCGTCGTAGAGCGAGCCCCACCAGCCGTCGCCCAAGTCGGCCTGATAGCCTTTGACTTCATGATGATTGGGAATTCGCCGGCTGCGGAGTTGCACGCCGCCGTTGACGCCCTCGCCCAGCAGCTTGAATTTCAATCGCAGTTCGAAGTCACCGTATTCCTCGCGGGTGCAAAGAAACTCGTTCCGCGCAATAGGTTTCTCGAGCGTGCCCGCAACGATCGCGCCGTCTTCGATCCGAAAAATCTGCCGATTGCCCTCCCAGCCGTCGAACGATTTGCCGTCGAAGAGCGATTGAAAATCGGCCTCGTCGGCCATGACCGGCCCGGCAAACAGAATCAAAGCGGCACAGGCAAGCAGCAGAGATCGGATCACGGCGACCATTCTTCCCCCTGGGTTGGCATCTCGACGCACGACCACTCTGCACGCGAGTATCGCCCCTTTGCGGCGATCCTTCAAGCGGTGCGGGGCCGCTTGCGCGAACCGGCCCTTGCCGGAATTGGTCTCTAGCATGACAATGGCCCAATTCGGATAAAAGGAAGTATGGAGAGAGTCGTGTCATGCCAAGTTGTGTGTTAGCGTACTCGGGCGGGTTGGACACTTCGGTCATTTTGGGCTGGCTGCAAGACGAAGGCTACGAAGTCCACGCGGTCTATGTCGATTTGGGGCAGCCGTGCGAGGATCGCGAGGCCACGCTGGCCAAAGCCCGCGCCTGCGGCGCCAAGAGTGCCCGGGGTGTGGACGCCCGCGAAGAACTGTGCCGCGATTTCGCCTTTCCGGTTCTGCAATGGCAGGCCAAGTATGAAGGCATCTACTTGCTCGGCACGTCGATCGCCCGCCCGTTGATTTCGAAGGTTTGTTTGCAAGTGGCTCGCGAAGTGGGCGCGACCGCCTATGCTCATGGCGCGACCGGCAAGGGCAACGATCAGTGTCGCTTTCAACTCGCCGCCGAGGCGCTCGACCCGGCTATCGAGTTGATCGCGCCGTGGCGGATGGAAAAGTTCCGCAAGCTGTTTCCCGGTCGCCGCGAGATGATCGCCTATTGCGAACAGAAGAAGATTCCGGTGAAGGCGTCCGTGGCCAAGCCCTATAGCTCGGATGAGAACTGCCTGCACATCAGTTATGAGGCCGGCCGGCTCGAGGATCTCTCGGTCAACGGTGTCGAACTGGTCGATTTCGGCATGACGGTCTCGCCCACGCAAGCGCCCGACAAAGTGGAGAAGGTCACGATTGGCTTTGCCGCCGGCGTGCCGGTGAGCGTGAACGGCAAGCGGCTCGGCGCGCTCGAAGCCGTGACCGAGTTGAACAAGATCGGCGGCCGCAACGGTGTCGGGCGGATCGACGTCGTCGAAAACCGTTTTGTGGGCATGAAGAGTCGCGGCGTCTATGAAGCTCCCGGCATGACCGTGCTCTACGCAGCCCATCAGTTGGTCGAGCAACTCACGGCCGATCGCGACTTGCTGCACCTACGCGACCGGCTGGCTCCGGAGGTCGCGGAGATGGTGTACTACGGCTTTTGGTACACGGCCAAGATGGACGCACTGCTGGCATTTATTCGCGAGGCCCAGCGACATGTCTCCGGCGAAGTGAGCTTGAACCTCTACAAGGGCAACATCATGGTCAACAGCCGCCAGAGCCCGCAGAGCTTGTACGACGAGGGGGTCGCCAGCATGGAAGGGGGGGGCAGCTATAACCAGAGCGATGCCGAAGGCTTCCTGCGCATTCAGGGCCTGCCCGTGCGCGTGCAAGCCCGCGTCAACCCCCGCACATACTAAGTGCGGACGCCCACGGCCGGTCCGGCCGTCTGCCGTTTTGCGGTCGGTTTGGTATGATGATGCCAGCGCAGTTGCTCTGTTGAAATTCGCTTTCGGAAGTTCGTGCGATGAATGTGCTGATTGTTGGCAACGGCGGGCGCGAACACGCCCTGGCCTGGAAAATATCTCAAAGCGCTCGCGTCAAGCGAGTTTTCGTGGCGCCGGGCAATGCCGGTACGGCCCTGGACGCGGAGAACGTCGATATTTCCTCGACCGACTTTCCGCGGCTGATTAAGTTTGCCCAGCAGAACGACATCGGCCTGACCATCGTCGGGCCGGAATTGCCGCTGACCAAGGGCATCGTCGATGCCTTCACCGAGGCCAAGCTGCGGATTTTTGGCCCGCGCAAGGCAGCGGCCGAGTTGGAAGGCAGCAAAGTCTTCTGCAAGGACCTGCTCCGGCACGCCGACGTGCCCACTTCGGACTATCAAGTCTTTCGCAACGCCGACAATGCCACGACGTATCTCAAGGAGCGCGAGGACGTGCCGGTGGTGGTCAAGGCCGACGGCCTGGCCTCGGGCAAAGGCGTGTTCGTTTGCGCCACGCGGGCCGAGGCCACCGAAGCCGTCAAGCGAATCGGCCGCAACAAGGAATTTGGCGACGCCGGCAACCAGATCATCATTGAAGAACGTCTCGACGGCCAGGAAGTCAGCGTGCTGGCCATTACCGACGGCCGCACGATTGTCACCTTGCCGCCGGCCCAGGACCACAAGCGGGCCTATGACAACGATACCGGGCCCAACACCGGCGGCATGGGCGCCTACAGCCCCGCGCCCTTGATCGACGAAGCCATGCTGCACTTGATTGAAGAGCAAGTGCTGGTGCCGACGGTCCACGCCATGAAGCGCGGCCGGCGTCCGTTCAAGGGCGTGCTCTACGCCGGCTTGATGATGACCAATCAGGGCCCCAAGGTGCTCGAGTACAATGTTCGCTTTGGCGATCCGGAGTGCCAGCCGATCTTGATGCGGTTGCAGAGCGATCTGCTCGACGTGCTCGAGGCCACGGTCGACGGCCACCTCGAGGAGTTGGAGCCGTTGCGGTGGGATCCGCGCTCTGCGGTCTCGGTCGTGATGGCCAGCGAGGGTTATCCTGGCACTTACGAGCGCGGCTTCCCAATCCGCGGGCTCGACGAAGCCGCCAAGATTCCCGACGTGAAGGTCTTTCACTCGGGCACGGCCAGCGTCGACGGCCAAGTCGTCACCAACGGTGGCCGCGTGCTGGCGGTCACCGCGTTGGGTTCGTCGATCGGCACCGCCAAGCTGCAAGCCTACACGGCGGTAAAGTGCATCCGCTGGAAGGGCGCTTGGTGCCGCAAGGATATTTCGGACCGTGCCTTGGCATCGGTCAACTTTGACAACTGACGCCGGGACAACTGACACCGGCCGCTACGTTAGTTGGTCGCCACGCCGTTGGCACGCGCCAGGGGCACGTCGACGACGTGTTCGGCCACGAACCAGACTTGCTGTTCGTTGGTACGAATGACACTGCTCACCAGCAGGTCGTTTGTGCCGTCGTCACCGGCAGCGGCCGCTTGCTTGGCCATCGATCGCGTTTCGAGCAGCACCACCTCGTGAGCTTGCAGCAAGCGCGAGATTTGCACCGGCGGTTCCTCGCGGCCCTTTGGCGGGCGCGGGATGTTGGTCATTTCGGCGACGTCGGCCGCCATGGCCACGCTCACGCCGCCCAGCATCATGATCCGCTCGGCGATCTGGTCGATCAGTTCACTCTGCTCGCCAAAATGCTTGTCGAACAGCAAGTGAAGCTGATAAAAGGTCGGCCCCGAAACCTGCCAGTGATGCTTTTTGTAAAGATCGCGCAAGGTCATCGTGTCGGCTAGCAACTGGTTCAGGTTTTCCGCGCTCGTTTTGCGGACATCCTCGGCCAATGCGATTGGCATCGAGACGACATGCCCATAGGCTTGAATCTCGTGCGCTTTTTGTCCGGTTACCGGAGTTGCTCGGGTTTGAATCTCGCGAGTTTTCGCGGTCGACATGTGTCGCCTCCCCATTGCTAAACGTGTGGTCCGGAAATATCAAGACGAGTGAATTCTAGCACGGTTGGCCCCGCCGTCTACCAAGCAAGACGCACGGCACGGCCTCTTCAGTCCAGTTCGTCCTCGGCGATGTCCTCGCCATAGCCGGGCGGAAAAGGGCTCTCTGGCAGTGGCCCGCTGGACGGCGTCTCGTCCGGATCGTCGATGCCGAACTTGCGCAACCAGAACCGCACTTCGACCTCCGAGGGCGGGCCAGACGGCTTGGCACCACCAACTTGCCGCCGGGAGCGGTCGATGCGATTGCGAAGCGTTTCGGCATACCAGCGGTCGCTGTCGATCGGCTTGGCGTTGCGCCGATGGGCCGCGCGATGCAGCCGATGATCGCTCGAAACGACGATCAAACGGCGCGGGCTGGAGTGGGCGCGAATGAATTCCTCGATCAGTTCGTCGGCGTCCGATCCGCGCTCGGCGAAGCGTACCGTGATGCCCCGGTGTTTCACCGTGCGCGGCAGTCCCGGCGGCGCCTCGCGGGCATCGAAGACGACCGTGGTTTGCGCGAGCTCGCTTTCCTCGAGTGACTCGGCCAGGAAATTCAGCAGGGCACTTCGCGATCGCTCCAGGCCACCCGGCCCGGTGCCACGGCCCAAAATACCGCTGGCGTGCAGCAGGTTGTAGCCGTCGATGACGAGCGCCATGCGATTTCAGCGAGCTCGCGCGGGCCGCCGGCCCTGTTCGGCCGCCTCGGCCGGTGCCTGATACTTGATTCGGCCGCCCACGATCACGCTGTCAGCGCGGCCTTGCAGCTTCCAGCCGGCAAACGGCGTGTTGCGGCTCTTGGAACGGAACTTCGTTGGATCAACCGTCCACCGCACAGTCGGGTCGATCACCGTGATGTCGGCGTCGGCGCCGATCGCCAGCGTCCCCTTGTTGATGCCCAGGATGCGGGCCGGATTGATCGTCATTTTCGCCAGCGCCGCGGGCCAATCCAAATGGCCCGGCTCGATAAGCCGCGTGACGACCAGTCCCAGGGCGGTTTCCAAGCCCACGATGCCAAAGGGGGCCTGGTCGAGCTCCCGCATTTTCTTTTCCAGCGCGTGCGGTGCGTGGTCGGTGCAGATCACGTCAATCGTGCCATCGGCAAGTCCGGCGATGCAGGCGTTGACGTGTTTTTGCGAACGCAGCGGCGGGCTCATCTTGAAGTTCGAATCGAACGATCGCAGGCTGTCGTCAGTGAGCGTGAAATGATGCGGGCAGACTTCGGTGGTCACGCGTACCCCGCGTCCCTTGGCTCGCCGAATCAAGTCGACGCTGCCGACGCTCGAGACGTGCATCATGTGAATGCGTCCGCCGGTTGCGTCGGCCAGGGCGATGTCGCGGCTGGCCATCACGTCCTCGGCCACGCTGGGCATGCCCGGCAATCCCAGGACCAACGACACCAGCCCTTCGTGCATCACGCCGCCTTGCGTGAGCTCCCGGACCTCGGCATGGTTGAGGATGGGCTTATCGAACATGCGGCAGTATTCCAACGCCCGCCGCATCAGCTCGGCGTCGTAGACCGGCGCCCCATCATCGCTGAACGCCACGGCGCCGGCCTGAACCAACTGGCCCAACTCGGCCAGTTCCTTGCCTTCGCGGTTCTTGCTGACGCAGGCCACGACAAACACGTTGCACTGGTCGGCCAACACCGCTTGATGGCGGATGAACTCGACGGTTGCCTGCGTATCGATGGGGGGCTCGGTGTTGGGAATGCAGGCGATCGACGTGAAGCCGCCGGCAACGGCCGCGGCTGTTCCGGTGCGGATCGTCTCGTCCTCCTCGCGTCCGGGTTCGCGAAGGTGTACGTGCATGTCGATCAGCCCAGGCGCGACGATCTTATCCGAGGCATCCAAGACTTCCTGGTCGCCGGTGGAAATCGCGTCGTAGGCGACGATCCGCCCGTCTTCGACCAGCAGGTTGGTGATGCGATCCATCCCTTGGCTGGGATCGATCACGCGTCCCCCTTCAATCAGCAGCGGACGATTCGCTCGCACGTTCATTTTCCCTTCCTGCTGTCGGGCAGCTCTTTCAGGAGTTGCCGCCGAGAATCAACCACAACACGGCCATCCGCACGGCCAGCCCATTGGTCACTTGCTCCAGAATCGCCGAGTGGGGTCCATCGGCCACGTCGGGCGTGATCTCGACTCCACGATTGATCGGGCCCGGCGCAAGAATCAGGATGTCGCGTTTGGCTCGTGCCAGCCGCTCGTGGTTCATGGCATACAAGTGCGCATACTCGCGCACCGACGGGAACGGCCGCGTCGACTGCCGCTCGAATTGAATTCGGAGCAGGTTGAGCACGTCACAGCGGGGAATGATCGCATCGAGATCGTTCGACACCTCGACGCCCAACTCGGCCCACCGCGGCGAGACCAGCGTCGAGGGTCCGCAAACGATCACGTGAGCGCCCAGTTTCTTCAAGCCCCAGATATTCGACCGCGCGGTGCGGCTATGAGCGATATCACCCACCAGGGCCACGGTCAGGCCCGCGATCTGTCCACGGCGCTCGCGAATCGAAAGGATATCGAGCAATCCTTGCGTCGGATGTTCGTGGGCTCCGTCGCCGGCATTGATGACCGAGCAACGGAGGTTTTCGGCCAGCAGTTCCGCGGTGCCAGGCGTGCGGTGCCGCACGATCACCACGTCGACCCCCATGGCCTCGATGTTCTTGGCCGTGTCGATAAACGTCTCGCCCTTCGACAGGCTGCTGCCGGTCGAAGAGAAATCAATCGTGTCGGCGCCCAACCGCCGGGCGGCCAACGAAAAACTGGTGCGGGTGCGCGTGGAAGGCTCGAAGAACAAATTGGCGCAGGTGCGCCCCGTCAGCAACGGCATCTTTTGCGTGCAATTGGCGGTCGACTCCTTGAACGCCACGGCACTATCGAGGATGACGTGGATCTCTTCGGCCGACAGGCTTTCCACGTCCAGCAAGTGCCGACGGGTCCACGTCTCGGGAACGGCGCTCAAGTCCATCACTTCGGTGCTCATGATTTGCAACCCTCCTCGATTGCCGGCGCGCACGGGCAGCCTTCGTGGCTGACGCCCGACCTTGCCCAGGGGGCCGGGCCGATTAAAAGATCGATAAACCGCACACAAGACCGCCGACAAATGCGCGTGAACGAGATTCTAACGCGCCGGCAGGCGACTGCAAAGCAGCAGCCGGTTTTCGCTCTTCATCCCCGAAATTCCGGCCACGATCACGATGTTTTCGGCGGGCGTCCAGCGCCTCTTCGCAGGCGGTTATAATCGGGCCATGCTCCCGTCTCGGCCGCCCCTGGTTCTCCTTTTGCCCCAGCAGGAGGCGGATCGGCAGCGGTGGGCCGAGATGCTCAGGTCGATCTCCGCAGAAGTGGTGTCGGCCACCTCGAAGGACCGCTACGAGGTCTTGATCTCCGATCGCGCGGATGCCGCACTGGCACTCGATCACTGGGTGGGAGATGCGGCCGAGCGGGCAAACGAGAGTCCCCCGCCGGTTTCCTTGCTCGGCATTGGCGAGGCGGCCGCCGGTTGGGCCGATATCATCTTGCCGCTCGATTTCACAACCCGCGAACTGTGCCTGGCGTGCACGTTGTTGGCTGAGGTGTCCCGGTTGCGTCGCCAGCGCGATGCCATGGCGCACAATGAGCGGCAGGCGATCGAACTGGCCGAGACCGATCCGCTAACGGAGTTGCCGAATCGCCGGGCTTGGGAGCGAAATCTCATCGCCTATTGGGATCGAGCGCAAAAGGCACGGGAGTCGGTGTGCTTGGCGATTCTTGATCTCGATGGCTTCAAGATCGTGAATGATCAGGGCGGCCTGGCGGCGGGTGATCGGGTGCTGCGCGCGGCGGGGGCCGCTTTGGCGGGCGCGTTGCGCCGTGGAGACATGATTGCGCGGATCGGCGGCGATGAGTTCGGCGTCCTGCTGAGCGGGGTCGCGACTGGGAATGCTCGGGCGATACTCGAACGGCTGTTGACGGCGGTCATTGCTCAAAAGCTGCCCGCGGGCACCAGCCCCTTAACCGTCAGCATCGGGTACGCAGTCAGCCAGGACTGCGCGGCGCCGAACGAACTGTTTGCGGCAGCCGAGCGCGCGCTACGCGAAGCCAAGCGGGCCGGTGGCAATCGTGTGCATCCCTAGCGGGACCGATTTCTCACCCGGCACGCCAGCGATAGTTAAAGAGCCACGCCATCGTGGCCAGCAGGGCGGCGTCAAGCACCAGGTAGAACGCGACGAACGAGCCGAAAAATAGCCACTGGGCTGGCATGGCTTGCGACCGCGGCATCATCGTGTCGACCGGCAGGCGAAAGGCGGCCGCAAAGGGGCTGCTGAAGCTGGCCGCCGAGATGATCTCGCTGACCCGCGTGTCGGGAAAGAACGTGGCTGCGAAGAATGTCACCGCCAGCGGGAGCGTGAACAGCAGCACGATTAACAAATAGGTGGTCATCAAGCTGATCGAAGTCTTCTGGAACATCACCGAGCACGACAGCGCGATCGTCGCCGTCGTCAGGCAGACGACTAGCACGATCACGATGTAGCCCAGCACGATCGGCAGGTTCGTCCAGTAGGTGTTGACCATCACGATGGCCAACACCAACGGCCACAGCAAGAACATCGTCAACACGCTGGAAACCCGCAATCCGGAAATGAGCTTGGCCGACAAGATTTGCCAGGGCGAAAGGATCGTGGTCAGCAACAGGTCGAGCGTCTCGCGTTCGCGCTCGCTGGTCACGCTGCCGGCCGAGAATACCGGTCCGACCAGCATGTTGAAACCGATGACATAGGAAATGTACCAAGGCGCCAGATCGGGAAACGCATACAGGAAGAAGGCCATCAGCGGAATCGCCAGCAGCATGCTGATCTGAATCACGACACGCAGCATGAGCGTGCCCTGGCTGAAGATCTCGCTGCGCATTTCCTTGTCGTAAACCGGGTTCGTGCCGTCTTCGAGCAGATCGGTGCGTTTGGCCGGGGCGAACAGCCGATCGGGAAACTGATCGCTGCGAATCACCAGCCCCATCGCCTCTTTGGCCTCGACGTCCAGGTCGACGACTTCCTTGCCCTCGCTGCCGACGTCGGGCGGGTGGAGCATGCGGGCCGCGGTCTCGCGGAACAGGAAAATGCAAATCAACGCGCAGGCTGCCGGCAATACGGTGACCGTCATCATCAGCCGTAGCGAACCTTGGTTTTCCAGTGCCATCCAGCAGGCCACGCCCAACAATGCCAGAGGCAGGATCACGAGATAAGCCACGACCAGTGACGCCGAGGTACGGCGGAAATAGCTGCTGGCCGCCAGGCTGATCATGCCGAACGTGATCACCGACAGAATCAGGCCCAGGTAAGCCGCCAAGGCTTCATAAAGAGATACGCCGCCCAGCGGCAGGCACAGCATCACGATGGGCAGCGAGGCGAAGACCAGTAGCAAGAGGTGGCAGAGCGAAGCCAGCAGCTTCCCCAGCACGATCGCGCCGGGCCGCAGCGGGCTGGCCAACAGCATCTCGTAACTCTTACGTTCCTTTTCGCCCGTGATGGCGCCTGCCGCGAAGCTGGGGGCCATCATCGAGGCCAGCAGATACTGCCCCAAAAAGACCAGGTTCACCAATCGCCGGGCGGCCAAGGGGTTGGTCGTCAGGTCGAGCTGCCGCTCCTGCGGCCAGGCCAAAAACACGACCAGGCCCAGCAGTCCCAGGTACAGGAGCAACAGGACAAACGCCCGCGTCATCCGCAGGTTGACCAGCAGCTCGCGCTGTAACACGGGGTTGTCGAACAGGTACATAACCAGCCGTCGGAGGCACCCGGAATGGCGATTTCTTGAAGCCGACTAGGAGCAGTCCACAGCCCCTGCGAGCCGTCGTGCTCCTTCATCATACCGCAAACCGGCCCATGCCAGGCAAGTCACCGCTCAGGGCTCGCCGGCATCGAAGCCCAGGCATTGGCGCATATCCCTCAGCGGCCGCAAGTAGTCGGCCATCGCCAGGCCGTCGACCGTGGCCTCGTGCCGCAACGTGAGCCCGTCGACTGCCGATGTGTGGCGAACGATCGCTTCGAGCAACTCGCGCTGCCCTCGGGCGTGCCAGGTGTTGGCTGCTCGTGTTGCCCCGCGCAGCCGTGCCAGGGCCAGGGCCAGGCCATAAGCCCCCCAATCGCTGACGCCGGCAATCAGCGTGTTGTCGGTGGCGATGCGGCAGGCGATTTGTCCGACCGGTCCGGATCCTGCGGTTGTGAGTTCTTCCCAAGCAAACCGGCCCATTCCCAATTCATTGCCGCCATCGCCGATGCCGATCGTGTGGATCGGCAAATTCTGCTCACCGATCCACTCGAACAGACGATGTGTCTTGGCCGTCCACGGATTGATCGATTTGCCGCGCATGGTGTGGCAAATGTTGCGCACTGCGGCGGGGACCTCGCGCGAAAAACGTTCGAGTGGCGGTGAGCCAGTGCGGTCTTGCGCGGCGAGCGATTCAAGTGTGTGGCTCGGCCCAGGGCGCTCAATGGCAATCAAATGGCTCAAAGGTCGATCTCGTCCACGGGCTGAAAGCTGCGCGGAATAGAAGTCGCGGACCCAACGGTCGGCGCGTTCGTTGCCTGACGATTCGTTGCTGGCCCGATCCGGGTCGAAGGGCTCGCCCTCTTCACAGGGGAACTCCAGCAGCCGCGCGCGATCGAGCCGCCACAGCTCACGGCCGGCCGTCAGCAGCGGCAGCGCATAACGGTCCGTGATCAGCACGACGTCGACGTCGCATGCGAGTAATGCCCGCGCGAGAAACAGAGCCCCCGGCGGGCCGTCGGTTTCGGCGGTCACTTCATGATCGAGCTGAACGCAGAAACCGGTGACGATGCCAACGGTGCCGGCGTGTTTGGCCAGCGAGCAGGCCGCGGCCCGCAGTTGCCCTCGATCGAGCGGCGCGCCGTAGGGTGCATAACTGGCAAGCCCTCGGCCCGCGGGGTCGCGGTGCGTGATGCGTTCCAGTTCGAGCCAGTCGATGGAGTGATCAGGATCGTCGCCGCCTGCCCGATTGGTCTCGATAGGATCGCGATCGGGCAGGGAACTCACGGCAGGGGGCTCGCACGGGAAGGAGGAATTGTTAAGATGATACCACTTCGCGACTGGCTAAGCCGTTGCGAGGCGTCGTCCGCATGAAAGCTCGCCGAGTGGCGGAGTTTTTCCCCTGACGGAGCCTCCCATTGGCAGGTTGCCGGCGAACATCAGAGCCTCTCCGAGGGGTCGACCAGGGACCGTCGGCGAAGGTTGAAACACTCGAAAAGAGTGGGTTGACAACGGCGTATAGCGTGCGTTACAAAAGAGATATAGATCGTGAAAAATGTCACAATCCTGCCCGGCAGCGGGACGGACGAATTCGTGTAGGTCATGAATGGGCTTGGGGTTATCGCCCAGCGGTCTGGCGCTCGTTGAGTTTGTCGATTGTGGCGAAATAGTCGATTAGGTCAGGCCTGAGGGTGATACGGGCATGGCGGAACCAGAAAAAAAGAAGATGTCGGTAGCCGAGATGGTGGCTGCCGCGCGCAAGGCTGACAGCGGCAAATCGGCCGAGGCCCCTAGTGAGCCCGCCGCCGAATCGTCGGCTCCCGAAGCTGCTGCGCCGACGGCGGCTCCGGCGGCGAAGCCTGCCGCCAAGCCCGCTGCTGCTGGCGGTGCGAAAATGAGTGTGGCTGAGATGTTGGCTGCGGCCCGCGCCGAGAAGGCGCCGGGCGCCGCCGCTCCCAAGCCTGCGGCCGCGAAGCCAGTCGCCGCTGAAAAGCCCGCGCCCGCCGCCAAGCCTGCGGCTGCCAAGGCTGCGCCCAAAGCCCCGGCAGCGCCTACGGCTCCCAAGGATACAGGCAGCATTCTTTCCGAGACGCGGAGTGGCGCGAAGCCCGGTCCGATGTCAAAGGCCGAGGCCGCGCTGAAGGCGCCGGCCGCCAAGCCGGCGGCCAAGGAAAAGCCGCGAGCCGTCGTGCCGCCGATGCCGGCCAAGCCCGATTATGCGAAGCCGAAGCCGAAGGTTACTGTCGACGAGAGTCGCCGCAATTTTCTCACCGACGTGATGCTGGGTTCGTTCTTGGGCATTGGGTTTGTGTCGATGGGCGTGACGTTTGGCTTGTGGACATTGGGCACCGCGCGATTCATGTTTCCCAATGTGCTGACCGAGCCGCCGAGCAAGTTCAAGGTCGGCTTTCCCAGTAACTTCGCGCCCGGTCAGGTCGAAACCAAGTTCATCCCGCAGTATGGCGTGTGGGTCGTGAACTACGAATACAACGGCAAATCGGAAATCTATGCGCTGCGCAGCGTGTGCACGCATTTGGGTTGCACGCCCAATTGGCTCGAGGGCGAGCAGAAGTTCAAGTGTCCCTGTCACGGCAGCGGGTTTTACAAGGACGGCATCAATTTCGAGGGTCCGGCACCTCGGCCCTTGGAGCGTTATGCCATCCGCCTGGCCGATGACGGCCAGTTGGAAATCGACAAGAGCAAGATCTTTCAGGAAGAAATCGGCCAGTGGAGCGACCCAGCTTCATTCGTTGCAGTGTGAGTTCGGTCGCTTGCCGCGACGGAAGCGGGCGATGCTGCGCGGTCTTGGAAACTTCGGTCCGGAGCTGCGTCCCCGCGGGCGGCCCGGTGGTCAAGCACAGGCAGGACGGAGCCGCGACAACGCATTCTTGTCAATCGTCTCGCCGCTGTCGGCGTGCCTTCAGGGCCGGATGACCGGCCGGATATTCCTCGGCCGGAAGAGCGGCCTGTTTCTTTTCCATCGAACACGCGGTAGTAAGCAATGTCCCTCGGTGAAATGATTCGCGAGTCGCAGGTGTGGAAGAGCATCTTCCGGCACCCGATGCCCCAGGATCGCCGCAACCGTATTGTGGTGATGCTGACCAACTTCTTTCTGCACCTGCACCCGGTTTCGGTCAAAAAGCAAGGCATCGCGCTCAGCTACACGTGGTGCATGGGCGGCGTGACGTTCTTTCTGTTTCTCGTCGAGACCGTGACCGGCGTGCTCTTGATGTTCTATTATCGGCCGACGCTGGAGTGGGCCTATAACGACATCTTGAGTCTCCGCGACGTGACGTCATTGGGCATTCTGCGCGAGTTGCACCGCTGGGGCGCGCACGCGATGGTGATTACGGTCTGGCTGCACATGTATCGCGTGTTTCTGACCGGCAGCTATAAGCCGCCGCGCGAGTTCAATTGGGTGGTGGGCGTTATCCTGCTGCTGCTGACTCTGTTGTTGTCGTTCACGGGCTACTTGTTGCCTTGGGATCAGCTGGCGATCTGGGCTATCACGGTCGGATCGAACATGGCTCGGGCCACCCCAGTGTTGGGGCACGAAGGTCCGGGTCAGCAGTTGTTGAATTTGCAGGGCATCGACATGATCACCAACGCCTCGGATGCGCGCTTTGCGCTGTTGGGCGAGCGGTTCGTGGGCGAAGGCACGTTGAACCGGTTCTATATTCTGCACTGCATCGCGATTCCGTTGGCGGTCTCGTTATTATTGGCGATCCATTTTTGGCGCGTCCGCAAAGACGGTGGCATCAGCGGTCCGCTGTAGCGACGCCCGCTCGAGTGCGAGGACGTCGCGATGCGGCGATGAAATTGGCCCTAGTTTCCGGATGCTGTAAAAAGCAAACACTCCATGCACGGTTCATCGACTGATATTTCGGGATTCCTGGGCGGGTATTACCTGTTCCTGGCGGCGATGAACGCCGTCATGGCTTTTCACGTCTGGCACAACCGTCACCGGGTGGGCGAGGCGATCTTCTGGATCGTGGTCTTCTTCGGCCTGATGGCCGCGGCCGCCTCGTCGCTGGGTCACAGCCCGCCGGGATTGCCCGAGGGACTGCGGAACGCCGTGAATTATGCCACGGGCCCGGTCATCTACAGCGTGGGCACCACGGCACTCTTGGTGCTGGCCTTCGTGCTGCGGAAGTTCTTGGTGCAGCCGCGCGTGGCCTGGATTTTGTTGAACGTGTCGCTCGTTCTGATGGGCCTGTCGATGGTCGATCCGAACTTCGCTGCCATCGTCACCAAGCCCGACAACGTGCCGATCGTGGGTCTGGTGTTCCTGCTGGGCTTTTTTACCTGGCTGGCCACGGCGCAGGCCGTGAAGAACGATGAGCGGCTGAAGCAGGGCTTGGAGCCGCTGGAGAAGTTGGACAACGAAAAAGTGCTGGTGTGGCCTGATCTGGTTTACACCGAGCTGATCTGCATGGTCGCGTTGACTGCCTTCCTGCTGATCTGGGCCATTTCGTTGCAAGCACCGCTGGAAGAACCGGCCAGTCGCGTCAAGACGCCCAATCCGTCGAAGGCGCCTTGGTACTTCCTGGGCTTGCAGGAAATGCTCGTTTACTACGACCCCTGGATGGCGGGGGTTGTGCTGCCCAGTTTGGTGCTGGTGGGGTTGGCGGCGATTCCGTTCCTGGATTTCAACAAGAAGGGCAACGGCTATTACACAATCGACGAACGGAAGTTCAGCTACTTGATCTTTCAGTTCGGCTTTCTGGAAATGTGGGTCACGCTGATCATCTTGGGCACGTTCTTTCGCGGTCCGAACTGGAACATTTTTGGGCCGTTCGAATTCTGGGATCCGCACAAGGTGTTGGCACTCAATAACGTCGACCTCTCGCAATATTTTTGGATCTATGGGATGGGCGAGGCCCTTCCCAAGGCCCCGCCCGGCAGCAGCCTGGTGTGGGAGATTCTCTATATCTTGAAGCGTGAGTGGCTGGGCATCGCCCTGCTGATCGGCTACTTCGTCGCGCTGCCGCCGCTGATGGCGGTCACCGTGTTCCGCAGCTTTTTCGTAAAGATGGGTTTCGTGCGGTTCATGCTGATGGCCAACCTGTTGCTGTTCATGGCGGCACTGCCGCTGAAGATGGTGTTGCGATGGGTGTGGAATTTGAAATACATCGTGAGCATTCCCGAGTACTTCCTGAATTTTTGAGCCCTGGCTCCGCGCCCCTTGGCGCGATCGATAATTATGCCTGCTACTGAGCAAACTTGGCGCGACTCAAAACTGTTGCACATGGTCTTCGGCCTGAGTGGGCTGGCGATGCTGGCCACCACGATCTGGATGCTGGCGGCCGACCATCGTCGCGAGTGGAAAGATTACGTTCGCACATTCCAGTCGATCGAGACCTGGACCGCCGAGGCGCGTCTCAATCAACAGAACACGGACGAGTACGACAACCAGGTGAAAGAGGCCGACGTCAAATGGGAGGCCACGCGTCGCGCGGTTCCAGACAGCAGCCTGGTCGACCAGTTCAAGCAGACCGTCAACGAGGAAGCGGAAGACACCGCCGAGGCCAAGAAGGCCAAAGCGAAGCCGGATTTCACGGCGCTCGACGCGTCGTATGAGTCGCTCAAATCGGCCGAGTCCGACGGGAAGCCGGCCGCCCGCCAGCGTCTTGCCAAGGAGTTGGACGCCTTCATCGTGCGGGCCCGGTTCCACGAGGGGAACCTCGCGTCGGAAAAGAAGTTTCGCGCGGCCGATCTCGACGTCGCCCGCAGTCAGTTCGAGTTGGCCGTCGGCAATGAACTGCCCAAGAGTGAGTTAAACTCCCTGCAAACCACCGTCGACAAGGCGATGGCCGACGTCGATGCCGCGAACTTGAAGGTGCAGGACGCCAAGACCTATCGCCTGCGGCTCGAGTCGATCGTGGGACAGATGTTCGCCGATGAGGCGGACGCCAAGAAGCAGCTTGACGACCTGGTCGAAAAGCGCACGCAGTTGGATAAGGCTGTGTACGAGCGGAAGATCAAGCCGATGAATGATTTCGTCAGCTTGCCGATCTTCGATGCCTTTGGCGGCACGAAGGTCGATCAGATTTGGTTGCCGAAGCTGACGATCTACAACAATTTCAGTGACGTCGCCCGCTTCGATCGCTGCACGAACTGCCATCTGGCGATGGACAAGACGGCGGCCGGTTCCGCGGTCAAGCCGCTCTACGAATCAGCACATCGCGTCGTGCTGACGCTCGACACCCCGGCCGAAGCACCCGCCGGATTATCCGATAAGCCCGAGGGCATTGACGCCGCCGAAGAAAACTACGAGCGCGTGGTGCGAGAGGCCTATGGCTTGCAGCTTGCCGAACAGGGGCTGTTCGGCGCCGACGAGGCCATGGTTAGCGTTGTGCGCCGCGAGCAGCCGGCGGCCAAGGCCCAGCTTGATGTGGGCGACGTCATCGAGCGCGTTGACGACGTGCCGATTACGAGCCGGCGAAAGATCTTCGGCGCGCTGGTCGAAGACGTCAATTGGGGTCAGCCGGTGAAGCTGACGGTGCGTCGCGGCGTGCCCAATCCTTATGCCAGCCACCCGCGGCTCGACTTGTTCGTGGGCTCGCTCAGTCCTCACAAGATGGCCGATATTGGCTGCACGATTTGCCACGACGGGCAGGGAAGTGCCACGTCGTTCAAGTGGGCCTCGCACACGCCCAACGATCCGATGCAAGGCAACCGCTGGAAGAGCGAGCATGGTTGGTTCGACAACCATCACTGGATCTTCCCGATGTACCCCAAGCGGTTTGCCGACAGCCTGTGTCTCAAGTGCCACCATGACGTGACCGAATTGGAGCCGAGCGAGAAGTTTCCGGAGCCGCCGGCGCCGAAGCTGGTCGAGGGCTTCCACTTGTTTCAGCAGTATGGTTGCTACGGCTGCCACGAGGTCAACGGCTTCGACGGTCCGAAGCGCCGCATCGGCCCCGATCTGCGCACGGAACCCAACTATACCGGCGCCGCGCAGGCGCTGTTGGCCAATGGTGGCTTGAGCGACGAGCAGAAGAAACTGGCCCATGATTTGGTGCGCGAGCCTTCGAACGATTCGGCTCGTCACTCACTGGCCGAGTCGCTGAAGAATGCCGAGAAACTGCCGGGCCGGCCGGATATTGCCAAGCGAATGGTCAATCTGCTCGACGACGTCGAGTCGCCGGGTAAGCTGCGCAAGGTTGGTCCAAGCCTGCGGCACGTGAAGAGCAAGGTCGATTTCGACTTTCTCTATTCGTGGATTCGCAAGCCGAGCGATTTTCGTCCCAGCACCAAAATGCCGCAGTTCTTCGGCCAGTACAGCCACCTGGATGGCAAAGGCCTGGAAGAATCGAAGCGCTATGAGCCGCTTGAAATTCGCGGTATCAGCACCTATCTGCTGGGGGTCAGCCAGCCGTTCGAGTACATCGAGCGGGCCAAGGGAACCGCCGAGCCTTCGGCCGATCGCGGCAAGCTGGCGTTTCAGACCCGCTGCCTGGCTTGCCATCAGCACGACGATTTTCCGCAGGGCAAAATGGAGCAGGGCCCGAATCTGTCGCGGATGGGCGCCAAGCTCGATCGCAAGAACAATCCGAATGGGCCCAAGTGGCTCTACACTTGGTTGCGCAATCCGAGTGAGTATCACGCGCGCACGTTCATGCCCAACATGTTCCTCGAACCGGTGGCGGGGGCCGATGGCAAGCAGGTTGATCCGGCCGCCGACATCACCGCCTTCCTGCTGGGCTCGCGGCAGGATTGGGAGCCCACCGATATTCCCTCGGGCGATTTGACCGATACCGAGCGGCAGGCGCTCGATGACCTGGCCATGGAGAATCTCAAAGCCGTCTTCACCAAGAAGCAGGCCGAGGGTTACCTGCGCACGGGGATTCCCGAAAGCCGTCGTAGCGAACTCAAGGGCGATGAAGTCGAGTTGGTCGGCGACATGACGGTCGACAAGAAATTGCGCTACGTCGGTCGCCGCGCGGTCAGCAAATATGGCTGCGCCGGCTGCCACGACGTGCCGGGCTTCGAGGACTCCAAGCCGATTGGCACCGGGTTGGCCGACTGGGCTCGCAAAACGCCCGACAAGTTGGCCTTCGAGCAGATCGTCGAATACATGAAGCATGGCCACGGTCCCCCGGGTGCTTTGAAGCACTCGGTCAGCGCGCATCCCGACGTGACCGACAAGGAAATTGAAGAAGCGGACGAAGGGCCCTACGGGCACACTCATCTGGACGTTGAGAATCTTGATGCCAACACGGGCTTCTACGTCGAGAAGTTGATCGGGCATCAGCGCGAGGGATTCATTTGGCAGAAGCTTCGCGAGCCGCGCAGCTACGACTATCAAAAGACGCAGAACAAGAGCTACAACGAGCGGCTGCGAATGCCGAAGTTCACCGTTCTGGACGACACGAAGGACGACGCCGCAGAGAAGCGCGAGGCGATCATCACATTCGTGCTGGGCATGGTGGCCGAACCGCCGCCGACCCAATACGTTTACAAAGGCACGCCGCGTCGCAATGCGATCACCCAGGGCTTGCAGATCGTTGAGAAATTCAATTGCACCGGCTGCCACGCTCTGAGCCAGGAGCGCTGGGATCTGAGCTATGAAGAAGGGCAGTTCTCCAAGCCCGCGACTATTGGGGATTTTGCGTTCCTGCAGCCGCATTTCACCCCGCAACAAATCGAGGCATCGCTCAAGACCGATGCCCGCGGTCACCGTCATGCGACCGTAGTGGGTCAGCCGGCCACGGACGAAAAAGGGCAGCCCTTGCGGCTGGACGAGGACGGCGCGCCGGTCGAGGCCGATGAAGTCGGCGTGAAGGCTTTCTACTCGTTCGTCTTGTGGGACAATGTGCTGATCAACGGCCAGGTGCGTCAGGCCGGCTTGCAAAATATTCTGATCCCCGAGTCGACGATCGAGAAGCGATTTGCTCCGCTGGGCGGTTTCCTGGCGCGCACCGCTTATCCGGTCGTGGTCGAGGAAGAGAAGAAGACCAATCCGAACGCCAAGCCTGACGAGGCCTGGGGCTGGCTGCCGCCGCCGCTGGTGGGCGAAGGCCGTAAGGTGCAAACCAACTGGCTGCACGACTTCCTGCTCGATCCGCACGCGATTCGCCCGGCGGTTGTGCTGCGAATGCCGAAATTCAACATGTCGCCAGCTGAAGCGACCAAGCTGGTCAACTATTTCGCGGCGGTCGACGGCGTTGATTATCCCTATGATTTCGATCCTCGCACGCGCGAATCGCACCTGACGGCCGAAGATGCCGAGCATCCGCATCGTCTGACGGACGCGCTAAAGATCGTGACCGACAACAACTACTGCACCAAGTGCCATCTGCTGGGCGACTTTACTCCCACCGGCAGCGAGCGGGCCATGGCGCCACAATTGGATCGAGTGTACAAGCGGCTGCGGCCAAATTTCACGTTGTCTTGGATCGCCAATCCGAAGCGGATCCTGCCCTATACGAGCATGCCGGTGAACGTGCCGTACGACAAACCGGTTAGCCAGGCACTCTATAAAGGGTCCAGTGATCAACAGTTGAATGCCTTGGTGGATCTGTTGCTGAACTACGACCGCTTCATGGAAGCCAAGACGTCGATCAAGCCGTTGATCAAGCCGGCGGATCCCGAGAAGCAAGCCGCCGAAGGACAAAAACAGGATGCGGCTCAGTAGCCGAATGAATCACGCAATGTGCCATGTTCGAATGAAACTTCATCGAGCCGTGCCGATCGTGGCGCTGCTGGTCGCGAGCGGTTGCGGTCAGGCGGCACCTCCGCCGGGTGCGCCGAAGGACTTCAGTTCACCGAGCATCGAGTTGGGCCCTGAAGGTGACAGCAAAGAGGCCGCCGCCGGCGAGACCAAGCCAGCTTCCGAGAGTCCCACGCCGCCGGCTCAACCAGGAGAGACCAAGTAATGATGCGCAAACTTTGTACGACCAGCTTGATATTGGGCGCGGGAATCGCTTGGGCCAGCGGAGCCGCCGCGGCCGATTGGGCTACGCTGAAGGGCCGTTTCGTGATTGATGGCACGCCCCCCAAGACCGCGATCATCGAGCCGACGAAGGACCAGGAAGTTTGCGGTAAGCATAAGCTGTACGACGAGTCGTTGGTCGTCGACGAGAAGGGCGACATCGCCAACGCGGTGGTCATGCTCAAGACCAAGCTCAAGGACAACGAAGTTGCTCCCGACTTTGCGTCGTCGGCTACGGACAAAGTCGAGTTGGACAACAAGAATTGCCGTTTTGAGCCCCATGTGGCCGTGATGCGAACTTCGCAAACGCTGGTCTTGAAGAATTCGGATCCCGCGCCGGTCAGTCACAACACGAACATCTCGCCGCTGATCAATGCCGGGATCAATCCCGTGTTGGCCGCCGGAGGCGATCCGCTGGAGCACAAGTTCGAAAAAGAAGAGGGGCTGCCAATCAAGGTCGGTTGCAATATTCACCCCTGGATGGGCGCCTGGTTGGTGGTTCGTAACGATCCGTATGCCGCCGTGTCGGACAAGACGGGCGAGTTCACGATCAAGGATTTGCCCGTCGGCAAGGAATTGGAGTTCGTCTTTTGGCAGGAAAAGGCGGGCTACCTGAAGAACGCCGCCTTCAAGGGCGGCAAGTCGGACACCAAGGGCCGCTTCAAGATCAAGCTGAAGCCGGGCGAGAACGACCTGGGCGATATCAAGGTCAGCGGCGGGCTGTTCAAGAAATAACGATCGGTCGAAATCGCGGCCGGCCGCCACGGAGCAGCCGGGCCACAGTTAGCAACCGCTGAGCGGTTGGGAGAATTCTGAAGTCATGCAAAAGACGTTGATTGTTGGCGGGTTGATGTTCGCCGCTTTGGCGACCACGGCACTATCGGGTTGTAGCCGGCCGGCCTCGGCTGGTCCCCGTCCCGATCCGCAGGCCGCGCTCGATATTCGCAAACGGCTGGAAGGCAACGTCGTGGAAGCCGGCAGCGATTTGGCGGCGCCCGCCGCGGCGGCGGCCGAGTCGAGCGCGACCGGTTGGGCCACCTTGAAGGGCACCTTCAAGCTCGTCGGCAACCCGCCGGCCCCGCGCCAACTGAACGTCGACAAGGATACGGAAGTGTGCGGCAAGGGAGCCGGCATTCAGGATAACTCTTTGCTCGTCGCGTCCGACAAGGGCATTGCCAACATTGTCTTGTACGCCAAGGCCAAACGCGTTCACGATTCGGCCAAGCCGCTCGCCGAGGGCAATTCGGCCGAGCCGATCGTGTTCGACCAGAAGCAGTGCATGTTCCTGACGCACGTCCTGGCTTGCCAGGTGAATCAGAAGATTGACGTGAAGAACAGCGACCCGATCGGCCACAACACGAAGATCGATCCGGCCAAGGGCGTGCCCTTCAACCAGAACCTGCCCTCGGGAAACTCAGTGGCCTACTCGCCCAGCGATGAGGAGGCCTTGCCCGCCACGATCTCGTGCAGCATCCATCCCTGGATGCGTGGCTACTTGATGCCGCGCAAGGACAAGTACTTCGCCGTGACCAAGCCGGACGGTTCATTTGAGATTACCAACTTGCCTGCGGGCGAGGAAATCGAGGTTCAGGTCTGGCACGAGCGTGGCACGGGCGCTGGCGGAGCGTTGGTGTTGGCGAACAAGGACCTGAAATGGACCAACAAGGGCCGCTTCAATATCAAGCTCGATGCCGATCAGACCAAAGACTTGGCCCTGGAAGTTCCGGAAACCGCATTCAAATAGTCGTGTGCTCCTCGCGGGAGCACGTTTGCTCACGAACACACCCGCGGTTGGCCCTGAAAGCCGCCGCCCCATTTGGTTCGAGACCTGTCACCATGAATCGTGTCGCCTTCTTTCGGTTTGTTCTCTGTTGCGTGTCGCCATTGCTGTTCGCCGGGTGTGGCAAATACGACCCGCCGCAATTCAGCTTGAACATGGTGGCCATCGCCAAGCAGCAGCTTCCCTTCGACCAACAGCAAGAGGTCTCCAACATTCTGGATGGGATGTTCGGCACGCCCGACAAGCCGTTTGTACTGGGCCAGGGCAAGTCGATTGCCGACAGCGAGACGGGCCTGGACCCCAAAAAGCTGGCCGTGGCGGCCGGACCTGTACGCAGCGACGAATTCGGCCGCGAGACGGGACTCTATCGCCGCCATTGCGGTCATTGTCACGGTACGACGGGCGACGGCCTCGGACCAACGGCCATGTTGCTAAATCCCTATCCGCGCGATTACCGGCCAGGCAAGTTCAAGTTCAAGGCGACCGAGCGGGCCGCCAAGCCGACCCGAGCCGACTTGGAGTTGATCGTGCGCCACGGCGTGCAAGGCACGGCCATGCCCGCGTTCGGCCTGTTGCCTGACGCGCAAGTCGATGCCTTGGTCGAGTATGTCAAATACCTCAGCATTCGCGGACAGGTCGAACTGCGGCTGATCGACGCCATGGCCGAGTTGGGCCAGGACGAAAAACTGCAACTGACCCGCGCCAACCTGGTCGACGAGATTCTCAAGCCGATCGTCGAAAGTTGGAACACGGCCAACGAGAGCATCATCAAGCCCGAGGACAAGCCGGACGTCGAGCTGGCCACCTCGATCGACAAAGGTCGCGAGCTGTTCTATGGCACCAAGGGCAACTGTGCCAAGTGTCACGGCCCCAGCGCGTTGGGCGACGGCCAAACCAGCGACTACGACGACTGGACCAAGCCGGTCACGGAGCTCGCCAGCGATTTGCGGGGCGAGGAAGAGCGACTGAGGACCGATACGGACTTGTCGAACGAGGACCGCGTGGCCTTGAAGATGCACGTGGCGCTGGCCAGCCAGGCCCTGAAGGCCGACTCGCTGCCGCCGCGCACCGCGCAGCCGCGCAATTTGCGGCAAGGCATCTACCGCGGTGGCCGCCGACCGGTCGATCTGTATCGCCGTATTTATGCCGGCATCAACGGCATGCCGATGCCCGCCGTGGGGCCGGCCAGCCCCGGAGCCAAGGGCACGATGGAGCCGGATGAAATCTGGTCGCTGGTGGATTACGTCCTGTCGTTGCCGTATGAGTCCATCAGTCAGCCGCCGCACCACCAGCCGGCGACATTGAGCAAGGCTAACTTTTAGGGGCCAACTTTTAGGGGCGGACCGTTTCGCCGCCAGACCGATTAACTGCCACCCGTTCGCCGGGAGAATTGCCGTGGGAAGGTTTTGGAGTTTAGTGTTCTTGCTGGTGCCCGTCTTGGGTGTGGCGTGTTTTGCATTCGCGCCGATGTACAAGATCTGGTTGCCAAAGGACATCTCGCAGCACGGGCCGGTGATCGATCACCTGTTCTATTTCATTCTCTGGCTGACCGGCGTGGTGTTCGTCATCACCGAGGTGGCGCTGTTCTGGTTCATGTGGCGCTACGACAGCCACGGGCGTTCGAACCCGGTCAAGTTCACGCACGGCAGCCACACCCTTGAAATCGTGTGGACCATCGTGCCCGCCGCCGTGCTCTTGTTCATTGCCATCTATCAGATGAATGCCTGGGCCGAGTCGAAGATGCGCAATCCGGCCGCGGGCCCCGACGGCATCCTGGGCACGGCCGACGACATTCCGGCCTTGTTGGAAGTCACGGCCCGGCAGTTCGAGTGGCGGCTGCGCTACCCGGTGCCCGAGGAAATTCGCAAACAAGCCCTGGGCAAGGACAGCCAATGGGATTCGACCAAGGATCCGATCAAGGATCTGTTCGTGGTCAATGAACTGCACCTGCCGGTCAACGAGGAGATCATCCTCGACCTGAAAAGTGCCGACGTGCTGCACAGCTTCTTTTTGCCCAACGCCCGCGTCAAGCAGGATGCCGTTCCCGGGATGAAGATTCCGGTTTGGTTCCGGGCCACGGACACGGGGAGTTACGATTTGGTGTGCGCCGAGTTGTGCGGTTGGGGTCATTACAAGATGAAAGGCCGCTTGACCGTGGAGTCGCGCGAAGACTTCAACAAGTGGCTCGAAGAACGATTTCGCGAACAAATGGCCACGCAAGACACGGCGTCGACGGCCAAAGGGGAATAACAAATGAGTTCGATTACGGTCGGTTCGCACGCTCACGATGATGCGCATGCCGCGCATGGACATGCCGGCAGCTTCTTGAGCACCTATGTGTTCTCCAAGGATCACAAGGTGATCGGCATCCAGTTCTTGTTTTCGACGCTGATCTGGTTCTTCATCGGCGGGCTGTTGGCATTGGGCATTCGCTGGCAAGTCGCCTGGCCGTGGGCCGACATGCCGGTCATCGGCAAGATGCTCTTCTCGGGCGAGGGCGGCCAGATCTCTCCTGAGTTCTATACCGTTTTGTTCACGATGCACGCCACGGTGATGATCTTCTTCGTAATCATTCCGATTCTGGCCGGTGCGTTCGGCAACTTTCTGATTCCGCTGATGATCGGCGCCGAGGACATGGCGTTTCCGACGCTCAACATGCTCAGCTATTGGTTCATGTGGCCCGCGTTCATCGCCATGACGGCCAGTTTCTTCGTGGAAGGAGGTGCCGCGAAAGCCGGCTGGACGTCCTATCCGCCATTATCGCTGACGGATCTCAATGGCCAGACGCTGTGGCTCATTGGCCTGACCTTTGTCGGCGTTTCGTCGATGATGGGGTCGGTCAACTATCTGACCACGATCATCCAGATGCGCGCGCCGGGCATGACGATGTTCCGCCTGCCGATGACGATCTGGGCCATGTTCATCACCGCCATCCTGCAAGCCTTCGCGCTGCCGGTCCTCACCGCCGCGGGCTTCATGCAGCTGATGGACCGCACGCTGGGCACGGGCTTTTTCATTCCCGACGGCTGGGCGGCCAATAACGCCCCCTTGGCCTCGGGCGGCGGACAGCCACTGCTGTGGCAGCACTTGTTCTGGTTCTATTCGCACCCGGCCGTGTACATCATGATCCTGCCGGCGATGGGCATGGTCTCTGACATCATTGCCTGTTTCTCTCGCAAGCCGTTGTTCGGTTACAAGCCGATGGTCTACTCGATCGCCGGTATCGCGGGCTTGGGTTTCATCGTCTGGGGTCATCACATGTTCATGTCGGGCATGAACCCGGCCCTGGGCATGACCTTCATGGTTTCGACGATGATGATCGCCTTGCCTAGCGCCATCAAGACATTCAATTGGCTGGGCACGGTCTGGGGCGGCAACATCCGCTTCACTACGCCGATGTTGTTCGCTCTCTCGTTCGTGTCGATGTTCATCATCGGCGGTCTCTCGGGCATCTTCATGGCCGCAACGCCGGTCGACATCTTCATTCACGACACCTACTTCATCGTGGCCCACTTCCATTACGTGCTGTTTGCCGGCACGGCGATGGGCGTATTCGGCGCGATTTACTTCTGGTTCCCAAAAATGTTCGGCCGCATGATGAACGATTCGTGGGGCAAGGTGCATTTCCTGCTGACTTTCCTGCTGCTCAACGGCACGTTCTTCACGATGCACATCTTGGGCGTGGTTGGTTTTCCCCGCCGATTGGCCGATCCCTATCACTACCAGACGTTCCACCACTTGCAGCCGCTAAACGCGTTCATGACGATTTGCGCGATTGGCATGGTCGGCGCGCAATTCATCTTCGTGGCCAACTTCATCTTCAGCATCTTCATGGGCCCGCGTGCGGGGCGAAACCCCTGGCACTGCAATGGGCTGGAATGGCAAGCCCCGAGTCCCCCGGGCCACGGCAACTTTGACGTTCAGCCGGTCGTGTACCGCGGACCTTACGAATACGGCTCGCCCGAAGTCACGACCGACTACTATCCGCAAACTCAGCCACCGGCTGAGGGTGGCGATAAGCCGCCCACGCCGCCGGCCCACTAGAGCGTCGGATCGGACGTTGGCCCGCGATTGAAACGCAATGCTCTGAAACTTAGTGAACACCGTGTCTGACGTGAAACGAGATCTCTGGGATGATGCCAACCGCTGGCCGCATCGCTGCGCGGTGGCCTTGGTCTGCGCGACCTTCCCGTTGATCTGGATCGGTGGGCTGGTTACGACCTACGGCGCCGGCATGGCCGTGCCCGATTGGCCGAACACCTACGGATACAATCTCTGGCTGTATCCGGCCGAGACTTGGATCAATGGTCCCTGGAAGTTGTTTGTCGAACACGGCCATCGGCTCTACGCGACTCTGGTCGGTCTGTTGACGATCGCTTTCCTGGTGTCGGCCTGGTGGTGTCAGGCTCGCCCCCTGGTGCTGTGGCTGGGCGCGATCGCGTTGGCCGGTGTGTTGTTCCAGGGCGCCTTGGGCGGCATGCGGGTCATTCAAGATCAGGTGCAACTCGCCAAGATTCACGGCTGCTTTGGCCCGGCGTTCTTTGCCTTCACGGTCGTGCTGGCCGTGGTTACCTCGCGCCGTTGGCAGCAGGGACGATTGTCGAATCAGCTCGGCTTGGGCAAGATCGAACGGCTGGCGATCATGACCACGCTCTTGGCTTACTGCCAACTGGTGCTCGGCTCGCAATTGCGTCACTTGCCCGCCGGCGCCCGCCCGGGCGATTTTCGTTTCGCCCTCGTCTTTCATTTGCTGACCGCGTTGGCGTTGTGCGTTGCGATCGTGTTCCTGGGACTGCGGATCGTCCGCACGCAACGTCGTGAGCCGTCGCTGCTGCGACCTGCGTTGGGGCTGGCAAGCCTCATCATGATTCAAGTCACGCTTGGCGCTGCCACTTGGGTGGCCAAGTATGGCTGGCCGAGTTGGCTGACCGATTTTGGTTTCGCGGCTGCCTATACGGTTGCGGCCGACAGCCGGCCGCAAGCCTGGATCACCACGGCCCATGTGGCCGCCGGTTCGCTGATCCTGGCCACGAGTTTGCTCATCGCCCTGCGCAGCGCGCGGTTCGCCCGCGCATCGCTGCCGGTAGCGGCGGGCGCTTGGATCGCGGAGGTGGCCCGATGAGCATGACTTCCATGGCCATCGAAGGTCGGCGCCCGGTTTGGGTCGCGCTCCTGTCCGACTACGTCGAACTGACGAAGCCACGCATCGCGGCGATGGTGCTGGTCACCGTGGCCGTGGCGGCTTGCGTGGCCAGTTGGGGGCCGCCCAACGGTTGGTTGTTGGCCAACACGCTGCTGGGCACCGCGCTGGTCGCGGCCAGTGCCAGCGGCCTCAATCAATGGCTGGAACGCGACACCGACGCTCGCATGCCGCGGACGGCCGACCGACCGCTGCCGGCGGGGCGCTTGACCAGTTTTCAGGTACTCGCATTCAGCGTTGTGACAATCGTCGCGGGGCTGGGCTACTTGCAATGGAACGTCGGCCCTCGGCCAGCGGCCCTGGGCTTGCTGACCTGGGTGATGTACGTCTGGATTTATACCCCGCTCAAAACCCGCACCAGTGCCAACACCGCCGTGGGCGCCGTGGCCGGCGCGCTGCCGGTGTTAATCGGTTGGTCGGCGGTCGGCGCTCCGTTGGACCTGCGGGCGTGGTCGTTGTTCTTGATCGTGTTCATCTGGCAGTTTCCGCACTTCATGGCCATCGCCTGGATCTATCGCCGGCAATATGCCGAGGCGGGACTCAAGATGCTCAGCACGGTCGACGAAAGTGGTTTTCGACCCGGCGCGCAAGCCATCGTTTCGGCCCTGGTGCTGATTCCGGTCAGCCTGGTTCCCTGCCTGCTGCAGCCGGCTGGTGAGATGGTGTTTGCCTGGGCGCTGTTGCTGGGCGTGGGACAGCTGATTTTCGCGATTCGTTTTTTCCTGCACATGAACGACCAGACGGCGAGACGCTTGCTGCTGGCCTCGTTGATTTATTTGCCGGCCATGATGGTTCTCTTGCTGTTGGGGCCATTGGCCTGATGGGTTCTCTACGTTTACTTCGAGTCAAGAAAGGTTTGTAACGCGACCATGGCTGAAGCAACTTTTCATGCCGGCGCCCACGGAGCGGCCGTCCATGCGGGCGGCGAACACGCGCAGCACGCACCGCTCGAATACCATCCGGGCCTGCCGCTCTCGAATGGCAAGCTGATCATCTGGTTGTTCCTGTCGACCGAGATCATGTTCTTCGCCGGCCTGATCGGTACTTATATCGTGCTGCGCTTTGGCGCTCCGACCTGGCCGCTGCCGCGCGAAGTACATCTGAGCGAGCCGATTGGCGCTTTCAACACCTTCGTGCTGATTTGCTCCAGCGTCACGGTTGTGCTCGGCCTCGAAGCCGCCCGGGCCAATAAGCCGGCCGCGGCCAAGCTCTGGCTGCTGTTGACATTCATCCTGGGCAGCGTCTTCCTGGGCGTGAAGCTCTATGAATACAACGCCAAGTTCTCGCATGGCATCTATCCCTGGCGCCCGCACAGCCTGGTTTACGAAAAGGCAGACCTCAATTACGCTGCCGCCGTCAGGCTGCGGCTCGATGCGCTCGATGCGCAGTTGAAGGGCGAGGAGACGGCTCTCAAGGGTGAAGAAGGTTCAGCTGCCGACGACGTGGCGCTGGCCAACCTGGCTGAAAAGCAAAAGGTCGTGGCCGATCTGAAAGTTCAGGAGCTGGCCGCCGAGACCAAGGCGGCTCAGGATCCGGACATCACCGTGCGGCATGCCGAGCTGGAAAAACTGGCCGATTCGATCATGCCTTTGCCCTTGCATCACGGCGAAGAGGGAGGACTGAACCACGAGCATCGGTGGCTCAAGTTGCCCATCCGCATCCCTGGCGGCAATATGTGGGCCAGCACCTATTTTCTCTTGACCGGTTTTCACGCGATTCACGTGCTGGTCGGATTGATCGTGTTTTTCATGATGCTCTTCGTCACGCTCGACGTCACGCGAGCCGGCATGGTGGAAAACATCGGCCTTTACTGGCACTTTGTCGATCTGGTGTGGATCTTCCTGTTCCCGCTGCTCTATCTGTTCTAGAATTTGTTTGCACGCATCACGAGCGGAGTTCTTTGACGATGTCCGACCATAGCCACGCGCCGCACGCCACTGCCCATGCCCACGACGACGGGCACCACGATGGCATCGCGCAGTACATTTACGTGTTCCTCGCCTTGTGCGTGTTGACCGGCGCATCGTTCTTCACTTATTCGAGCTACTGGCCGTTTCACGATCAGCCTAAGATTGGCTGGGCCTTCATGATGGCCGTCTCGTGTACCAAGGCGATGCTCGTGATCCTGTTTTTCATGCACGTCAAATACGAGGCCAACTGGAAATACGTGCTGACAGTTCCGGCGGCATTTATGTCGATCTTCCTGATCCTGGCGCTGGTGCCCGACGTGGGGTTGCGGGGCCATTGGTTGTCAGAAGAGCGCGAGCTGTACATGGCCGAGCCACGCGATCCGGCCAAGCTCCAGCACGCCGAGAGCGAGCCCAGTCACGGCGACAACGTGGAGCACGGCTCGAAGCATTAGGCCGAGCCAGGTTCTGGTCCGCCGGGGCGGGAGTTATTCGAGACACTCCATGAATGAGTCCGCGGCGATTCGCGCTTCGCGCGTCACCTATCACTACGGCCGCCGCAAAGCGCTCGATGAGCTGAGCCTGTCGATCGCGCGGGGCGAGATTTTTGCCTTTCTCGGTCCCAATGGCGGCGGTAAGACGACCCTCTTCCGCCTCCTCTCCACGTTGATTCCCCTGCAAGAGGGGGACGTTGAGATTCTCTCGCACGACCTCCGGCGGCAGCAGGCCGCCGTGCGGGCCACGATGGGCGTGGTGTTTCAGGCTCCCAGCCTGGATCGCAAGTTGACCGTGCGCGAGAACATTCGCCATCAGGGACATCTCTATGGCCTCTCGGGCGCCGAATTGCGGGCGCGCGAGTCCGAAATGCTCGAGCGACTGGCGCTGGCCGATCGGGCCGGCGAGCGCGTCGAGCAGCTTTCGGGCGGGTTGCGGCGCCGCGTCGAGTTGGCCAAGGGCATGATCCACCATCCGCGACTGCTGTTGCTCGACGAGCCCAGCACCGGGCTCGATCCCGGCGCTCGGAGCGACCTGTGGAATTATCTGCACATGCTGCGCGACGAGCACGGAGTGACCGTCGTGCTGACGACGCATTTACTCGAAGAAGCCGACAAAGCCGATCGCATTGGGATTCTGCACGAAGGACGGCTGGTGGCACTCGACACGCCGGATGCCTTGCGAGCGACGGTCGGCGGCGACGCGATCACGATCCACACGTCCGACCCCGGGAAGCTCTGTGCGGCCATCGCGGCCGAGTTCGGCTGCGAGCCACAGATTCTCGATGGATGCGTGCGGTTGGAACAGGCCGACGGTCACCGCTGGATCGCCCGCTTGGTCGAAGCCTTTCCCGGCCGGATTGAGTCGGTCACGCTCGGCAAGCCGACGTTGGAAGATGTGTTCATCGCCCGCACGGGTCACCGTTTCTGGCAGGCCACGGGCGACAGCCCGGCAGCCGCCTTGGCGAGGTGACCGATGGCACAACTCGCCGCCTCCCCACCGCGCTCCGCGGAAGTGACGGCGCCTCGGGTGCGCCCCTGGCTGGCGACGGCCACGCTCGCCCAGCGCGAGTGGGTGCGATTCGTGCGGCAGCCGAATCGGGTTTTCGGCGCCATTGGGCAACCGATCATCTTCTGGCTGTTGTTTGGCGCAGGTTTGGGCCCGACGTTTCGGATGAACGGCGACGCGGGCGCGCAGGTGTCCTACAGCGCTTACTTCTTTCCGGGTTCGCTGGTGCTGATTCTGTTGTTCACGGCCATTTTCGCCACGATCTCGATCATCGAAGACCGCCGCGAAGGTTTTTTGCAGTCGGTGCTCGTGGCTCCGATTCCTCGCTGGTCGATGGTGTTGGGAAAAGTTGCCGGAGGCTCGTTGATTGCGCTGGTCGAGGGGCTGTTGTTCCTGGCCCTCGGCCTGACGCTGGGCATTCCGTTCACGGCGGCGATGCTGGCGCAGATCGTGCTGCTGTTGGCCGTGATCGCGTTGGCGCTCACCTCGCTGGGTGTCGTCATTGCCTGGCGGATGGACTCGACGCAGGGCTTCCACGCGATCATGAGCGTGTTCTTGATGCCGATGTGGCTCTTGAGTGGCGCGTTTTTTCCTGCGCCGCCGCACGTGCCCGGTATGAGTTGGATTCAATGGGGCCTGGCCCTGGTGATGCAAGCCAATCCGCTGACCTATGGCGTCGCGGCGCTCAGGCAGTTGACCACGGCGGCCGATGTGCCGTTGCCTGACGGCACGCCGCACATGACGACTTGCTGGATCGTTTCCCTCGTGTTTGCGGCGGTGATGTTTGCGATAGCCTGCAAGATGGCCGGCCAACGCACCGCGGGAGATATGCTATGACGACCTCGGCAGTGAAATACTGGGTGATCCTGGCCGGATTGCTGGCGGCAATGTACGGCTCGTTCGTCGTCTGGCGGCACAATCATCCGGAAGGCCAGCTGCGGGCCGCGGTGCGCGACAGCAAGGAGCCGAGCGCGGCAACTAGCGCGGCCGAAGCCAAGCTGTATCAGGACGCGGAGCCGCTCACCGACTTCGTGCTCACTGATCAGGACGGCAAACCCTTCAATTCGGCCGAACTGCACGGCAAGGTCTGGGTCGGCAGCTTCTTTTTCACCAACTGTCCGAGCGCGTGCTGGAAATTGAATCAGGCGTTGTCCGCCATCCAGCAGACGACGCCCGAAAGTGGGATCCACTATCTGAGCATTACCTGCGACCCCGAGAACGACACGCCAGAGGCTCTGGCCAAGTACGCCCAGAATTTTCACGCCGATCCGACGAGGTGGACGTTTCTGACGGGCGAATTGAATCTGGTGCGGCGGATCGGCAACGACTTTTTCAAGATCGGCGTCGACAAGGCCACGCACTCCGATCGCGCGTTTGTGGTCGATCGCCAAGGCAAGGTTCGCGGCCGCTTTCGCCTGACCGAGCCTGATCAGGTTGAAATGCTCAAGAAGTTACTGACCACGGTCGAAGCCGAAGAGACCAGCGGATAGCCATCGAACGTTCTCGGTTCGCCCTCTCAGCACCCGCCAGGTTTCTGGTAACTACGATGTCGCTCACGGTCGAACAATTGCCCGCGGTGAACGCCACGCTCAATGCGTTGGCTGCCGTGCTGCTGGCAATCGGCTGGACGCTCATCAAAGCCCGTCGAGAGCAGGCCCACAAGTGGACGATGCTAACGGCTTTCTGTGTTTCCTGCGTCTTTCTGGCGTGCTATCTGGTGTATCACTACCACGTTGGCAGCGTGCGGTTTCAGGGCCCCTCGGTCGTGCGGGCGTTGTATCTGGCGATCCTGATCACCCATGTGGTGCTGGCGGCGACGGTGCCGTTTCTGGCCGGGGTGACGATTTATCTGGGGCTGGCCGACCGCCGGGCGAAACATCGTCGAGTTGCCCGTTGGACTTTTCCGATATGGCTCTATGTCTCCGTGACCGGCGTCATCATTTATGTGATGCTCTACCACCTCTATCCCCATCCTGCCCAGAAGCCTATAATCGGCCATAGCCAGTGGGCACCGGCCGTGGCGACCGAATTGACGGTGCACTGAACGACACGGGATCAAGAACCATGAATGGTCGCTTTGCCTTTCGCGTGATTCTGCTGACCGCCACCGCAGCCCTGATGTTGGGCTGGGCGAATGTGGCTTCGGCGTGCCCGAGTTGTCAGGCCGCCCTGGCTTCCGAGGGAGGCGATCTGGCCCGCGGCATCTACTACAGCATCCTGTTCATGATGTCGATGCCCTTTGCCATCGTCGGCACGTTCGGCGCGGTTTTCTATCGGGCCGTCAAGCGCGAGCAAAAGCGCCAGGCCGACGCGGCCCAGCAGAGTGAGTCAGCGCAACTGAGCGACTTGGGCTAACAGGGCTCGGCATCGGCCAACTCGATTCAATCGTAATCCGAGAATCGTCGCGTTGGCTTAATTCGCATCGCGATACCCGCTCAGTGATCTTCCCGCTCTGCCGATGGGTCTCCGGCCATCGGATCCCAAAAATGGTCGAAGCCCAGCCACAGTCCGCGCGCATAGCGGAAAAACCACAGCGGAAACAAGATCGCCAGGGCGGTGACGGCCACCAGCGTGGTGCCGTCGGAAGTGATGCCGCTGAAGTAAAGAGCGAAGTAGCTGATCGTGACCAGCACCGCGGTCAGGCCATAGTTGAAGTAGATCGAACCCAGGAAATAGCCCGGCTCGCGCTCATAGTGCAGATGGCAGTGGGCACAATCGGTGTTCATTCGCAGCCAATTGGCGAACAGCGGCTCTAGGCCGCAGCGCGGGCAGCGCAAGCTCCAAGCACGGCGAACCATGGTTGCATAGGCTTTGGAAAAGGCTGGCTTCATGCGATGGTAAGCATTGTGGGTCGAGCCGCCGGACAGGCTCCGGAGTCGTCGTGGAGCCGGTTCGCCGCCATGCTGGCACACCAACGGCTCGATTACTATGATAGGCCGTCGGTGCGGACTTGAAAAAGGGTTCCCGTTGGTTTCACCATGCGCGGCGTGGGGCACAACCTGCAATTGCTGGCTTTAGCAATTCTGCCGTTGGCAATTGTGTTGCAGTTGGGCAGTTCAATCTCACAGGGCCAGATGCTCACGATCATGGTCGCAGGCGTTTGCCTGTTCGGAATAGGCCGCATTCTCGAAGGCTACGGGGCCTAACCGGGCATCAGGCCGTCCGCTGGGCCGCCGTGTCGACGGAAAATTGCAACTTTCCGATTTTGCTGACATGAGGATAGGCTCCTGCCTCCCGAACGGCTGCTTTTCGTTCTTTCCGCCCCGCGGGTCAACTCCTATAATTCGCCAGGATGCCTAAGCGGCAGCCATATCGAATGTTAGCGATGATTCTTCTCGCGCTCCAGCGCGGGATCAGGCTTGGGAGCATGTTATGCCTCGCCGGCAGCCGCGCGCGGGATCCATGGAGCGCGCCGGGCGATTCCTCCGAGCAATAGCGCGCCGGCCAATCCTGGTCGCCGGCCTGATCGGGTTGGCCATGATTCCGCTGGCCCGCGCTCAATTCTCCAATGCTCCCATCGAGCTTTCGGGCTCGGTGAATCTGGACGCGGCCGACAGCGCCGTGCGGGCCCACCTGGAACGCGTCAAGGCGTTCGTCGCCGATGGGCAGTGGGATGAAGCCGTCGAAACCTTGCGCCAGGTGATGGAAAAGCACGGCGCCAAGATGATCCCGCTGACCAAGACGCGCTATGTCAATCTGACTGACTACTGTCAGGTGCAAATTGCCGGCTTGCCGCCCGAGGCTCTCGAGCTGTATCGCGAACGGGTCGACCCCTTGGCGCGTACCAGGTACGAAGAGGGGTTGGCCAAACGCGACACGGCCCGCCTCGCTGAAGTTGTCGATCAGATGTTCTGCAGTTCTTGGGGTGACAAAGCCCTATGGGCCTTGGGCGAGATCGAACTGGAAAAAGGAAATTACGGCCGGGCGCGTGGCTGCTGGGAGCGACTGCTGGAAGTTCCGCCGCAGCGCATTCCCGCCGCGCGCTTTGAGGCCGCCCACGCTCAAGGCGACTTGCCGCCGGAGGATGTCGAACAACTCGACAAGTGGTACGTCGCCGATCCTGCCGGCTCAGAGCGGTTCTATCGACTGCGTGAGGATGAACCACTGGGCGATGACGTCTCGGCGCGTCTGGTGCGGTTCTGGAAGATGCAGCAACTTCCGCAGACGCGCTTGGCGTATCCGGGTTCGACGTTTTCGCCCGCCGACGTGCGTGCCCGGTTGGTGCTGGTTTCCATCATGGAAGGCGCACTGGCGCGCGCGCGCGACGAGCTGCGAGCTTTCGAACGATTGCATCCCGGCGCCACAGGGCAGTTGGCCGCGCGCAAGGTGACCTACGCCGACGCGCTGGCGAATTTGATTTCGGCGGCCGCCACCTGGCCGGAGGGAAAGACCTCGGACGATTGGTCCACGTTCGCTGGTGAATCGACGCGCACGAAGATCGCCCGCGGCAATCTGGACTTGGGCTTGGCGGCTTGGGAGCCTATCAGTCTGGGCGAACCGGCTGCCGCCGGCGCGACGAACGCACGGGCTTTCAGCTTGCGTCGCATCGGCGAAGACGCCCAACGCGTGCTGAGCTATCACCCACTGCTCGTCGGTGGGCTGGTGCTGTTCAACGATCAGAACAAGATCTATGCATTGAACGCCAAAACCGGCGCGCCGGCCTGGCCCAGCGACGACCCGAAGCGGCGCAGCGGTGAGATTTTCGAGGGCGAAGGGGGCTCGACCTCGGTTCGCATGTCGAGCGGGCTGGGCGTTCCGCGGTTTACGATGACCGCGCACGATAACAAGCTGTTTGCCCGCATGGGTTCGCAGGTCACGAGCCGGCCGCTCGAATCACTTGACGGTCGCACCGGCGGATATCTCGTCTGTCTCGATCTGGCAGCCCAGGGCCGGCTGGTTTGGACCATTCCTGAGGCGGGCAAGAAGGCCGCGATCGACGATGAAAAGTGGGCCTTCGAGGGTGCGCCCCTGGTTGATGGATCGGATGTTTACGTGGCAATGCGCAAAAGTGACGTGCGGCCGCAAGTACACGTGGCGTGTTACAACGTCGAAACGGGGCAGCGCCGTTGGCGGACGATGATCTGCTCGGCCGAGACGCCGGGCGGTGGACAGACTGAAGAGATCACACACAACCTGTTGACGCTCGAGCAAGGCACGCTTTACTGCAACACGAATCTAGGCGCCGTGGCCGCCATCTCGGCGCGCGATGGACGCCTGCAATGGGCCACGCTTTATCCGCGCGCCAAAAAGGCGAGTCCCGACGGCCAGGATCGCCGCACGGCGCACTTCTATCGCGACCTGAATCCCTGCATCTATTATCGCGGCACGCTGCTCGTGGCCCCCTCCGATTGCGAGTCGGTGTTCGCGCTTGAAGCCGGTAGCGGCGAGTTGCTGTGGGAGAGCCACTTGCCAGAAGACGCCGTACACCTGCTGGGCGTGGGACATGGTAACTTGCTGGCCAGCGGCGACACGCTGTGGTGGATTGATGCGGAGCACGGCAAGGTGCTCAAGCATTGGCCCGACACTTCGCCACTGGGCTACGGGCGGGGAATTCTCAGCGGCGACCAGGTCATCTGGCCCACGCGCACCGAGTTGTACGTGTTCGACCAGGCGGTCAAGCCGCACCAGCCGTTACGCGACCCGATCGTGCTCTCCGAGGAGCGTGGGGCCACGGGCGGCAATCTGGTCGCGGGCGATGGCTTGCTGCTGATTGCCGCGCCGGACAAATTGTTCGCATTTCATCAACAAGGCCAGCAACCCAAAGCCGCCGCCACGGGCGAAACGGCTCGCAAAAACCCCGAACCCGCACCGACAAACGCACCGCGCGAGATCGGCGCTGATACCATAAAGGAATAGGCCGCGCGGCCCGCGGCGCGGTAAGGAAGCCGACACTTCTATCCAGAGATCGGAAACCATCTCATGCTCCAAGACGACGACGTGCAACGCGTGCAGCAACTCAACGAGGCGTTTCGCCGCATTTCGACCGAGTTGGGCAAAGTGATCGTGGGCCAGCAGCAGGTCATCGAAGAGCTGTTGATCTCGATGTTCGCCCGCGGACATTGCCTGCTGGTGGGAGTGCCGGGACTGGCGAAGACGCTGATGATTCGCACCTTGGCCGAGTCGTTGTCGCTGAAGTTCAGCCGCATTCAGTTCACGCCCGACCTGATGCCGGCCGACATTACCGGCACCGAAGTGATTCAAGAAGACCGGTCCACCGGCACGCGCGAGTTCCGTTTTCTGCAAGGGCCGATCTTTGCCAACGTGATTCTGGCCGACGAGATCAATCGCACGCCGCCCAAAACGCAGGCCGCGCTGCTCGAAGCCATGCAGGAGCACCAGATCACGGTCGGTGGCAAGCGGCATTATCTCGATGAGCCGTTTTTCGTGCTGGCCACGCAGAATCCGATCGAGCAGGAAGGTACGTATCCGCTGCCCGAAGCTCAGCTGGACCGTTTCATGTTCAACGTTTTCGTCGACTATCCGAGCGAGGACGAGGAATTTCAGATCGTGCGGCAGACGACGGCCGACATCGACACGAAGATCACGCCCACGCTGAACGCCGAGGAGATCGTGGCCCTGGGCCACATCGTGCGCAAGGTGCCCGTCGCCGACCACATCACGCGTTATGCCTTGCAATTCACCCGCTTGACGCGGAAGGAGCACGGCGAAGTGCCCGAGTTTATTCGGGATTATGTCAGTTGGGGTGCCGGTCCGCGGGCCAGCCAGTTTCTGGTGCTGGGCGCCAAAGCCCGGGCCGTGCTGCACGGTCGCTATTACGTGAACAGCGAAGACATCCGCGCCGTGGCCTATCCGGTACTGAGGCATCGGATCATGACCAATTTCAACGCCGAAGCCGAAGGCGTCAAGCCCGACCACATCATCCGTCAATTGATCGAAGTCATTCCCATCGACGACAACGAGGCCGCCGCGCGTGGCAAGCAACCTCAAATATTTAGATCCGCGGACGCTGGCTAAACTCCAGGGACTGGAGCTGCGAGCGAGGTCGATCGTGGAAGGCTATGTCTCGGGCGTTCATCGCAGCCCGTATCACGGCTTTTCGATCGAGTTCGCCGAGCACCGCGAGTATTCGCAGGGCGACGATCTGCGCTTTGTCGATTGGAAGGTCTTCGGCAAGACGGACAAGTTCTATCTCAAACAGTACGAGGAGGAAACCAACCTCGTCAGCTACATGCTCGTCGATACCAGCGAGAGCATGCGTTATCAGAGCGCCGACGCCCCGATGTCGAAACTCGACTACGCCCAATGCGTGGCCGCGTCACTGTCGTACTTGATCCTGCAGCAACAGGATAGCGTGGGCCTGGTTACGTTCGACAACGAGATTCGCTCGCTGGTGCGGGCCAGTAGTAATCCCTCGCACCTCAAGCAACTGTTGCACGTGATGGAGAGCGCGCGGCCCGCCCGCAAGACGCAGACGGGGCCGATCTTCCATGACCTGGCCGAGCGGCTGAAACGGCGCGGGCTGGTGCTGATTTTGAGCGATCTCTTCGATGATGTGCCGTCGATGCTGGCGGGGCTCAAACACTTTCGCCACCGCCGCCATGAGGTGATCCTGTTTCACGTGCTCGATCCGGCCGAACTGGAGTTTCCGTTCCGGCAGACGACGCTGTTTCGCGGCATGGAGGAACTGCCGGACGTGCTCACCGATCCGCCCGCGCTGCGCAGAGCCTATTTGGACGAGTTCGGTAAGTTTTTGCAGGCCGTGCGAAAAGGGTGCCGTGCGCAGAATGTCGACTACCTGCTGCTACGCACCGATCAGTCGTTGGAAATCGCCTTGTCAAGTTATTTGGCTTCGCGCATGAACCGCGTGAAGTAGTCAACGGATGCCCGATTTGTTTCCACTCATCGCCTTCGGCTTCGGCAACCTCCTAATGTTGGGATGGCTGGCGGCCGCCGCTGCGCCGATCTTGATTCACTTGTGGAACAAGCGCCGCTATCGCGAAGTCTCCTGGGCCGCGGTCGAGTTTCTGCTTTCAGCCATGCGCAAGAACTCGCGGCGGTTGCGGATTGAGCAATGGTTGTTGCTGCTGGTGCGCACGCTGATCGTGACCCTGCTCGTGATTGCCGTGGCGCAGCCATTTTTGGAGCAGGTGGGACTCAATTTCGTTCCGGGCCAACGGACGCTCAAGGTGCTTGTGATCGACGGCTCGTACTCGATGGGTTATCAGGCAACCGACAAGAACCGCTTCGATCGGGCCAAGCAACTGGCGACGCAGATCGTCGAGGAGAGCTCGCAGGGCGATGCCTTCACGCTGATTCTGATGGCCTCTCCGCCCAGCGTGATCGTCGGTTCGCCGGCGGTTGAGCAGCACGATTTCCTGCAGGAGATCGACAACCTCAAGCTGCTGCACGGCGGCGGCGATTTGCCGGCCACGCTGGTCGAGGTCGAGCAGGTGTTGAAATCGGCCGAACACGCCGGTCTGCCACGCAAGGAAGTCTATTTTCTCACCGATCTGGCTCGCAATAGTTGGGTCCCGGAACTGAAGGATGCTGAAGCCGACGACTATCACCAGCGACTGGCTCGCCTGGCGCATGAAACGCCGTTGGTAGTGGTCGAACCGGGACAGGCGGGGACGGAGAACCTCGCGATTACGAGTCTCGCGGCCAACGAACCGTTTGCCACGACGGCTCGCGAGGCGACCTTCTCGGGTCAGGTTCGAAACTTCGGCACCCAGCCGCGGAATCATCACCTGGTCGAGTTTCATGTGGATGGTCGCCGCGTCAAGGAGGCCTACGTCGACGTGCCGGCCGGCGAACAGGCGCCGATATCGTTTTCATACCGTTTTGAAGCCCCCGGCGACCACGCCGTCGAATTCCGTCTCGCGCCGGATTCATTGGACATCGATAACCATCGCTGGTTGTCGGTGCCGGTGAAGGATCACTTGCGCGTGCTGTGCGTCAACGGTAAACCCGCGGCGGGGGTCATGTCAGGCGCCGCCGACTATGTGGCGCTGGCGCTCAACCCCGATGCCGACAATCCGAACGCTCCGAGCATCGTCGAGCCGGAAATCATTCCCGAAAGCGCGCTTTTGGAACGCGACCTGGCTCGCTACGACTGCATTTTTTTGTGCAACGTCGCCCAATTCACCTCGAACGAGGCCCGCGTGCTCGAGGGCGTGCTGAAACGCGGTGGCGGCTTAGTGTTCTTCTTGGGCGATCAGGTATTGGCCGACCGTTACAATCGCGAATTGACGGGCGAACATGGCGTGCGGGTGCTGCCGGCGCGCCTCAAGGAACTCGTAGCGGAACCACAGTATCACTACAACTTCGATCCGCTCAGCTACAGCCATCCGCTGTTGAGCGCGTTTCAAGGCCGCGAGCAATCAGGGTTGCTCAGCACGCCGGTCTACAAGTACTTTCGCCTGGCGCTAGTGCCTGGCTCGAAGGCCCGCGTGGCACTGGCGTTTGACGGCGGCGATCCGGCGATCGTCGAGGAGCCGATTCACCAGGGGCGTTCGATTCTATTTGCCACCGAGGGCTCGCTGTCATCGCTCGATCCGGTGTCCAAAACGCCTTGGACGACGATGCCGACCTGGCCCAGTTTCGTGCCGATCGTGCAGGAGACGCTGGCCTTGGCGGTACGTGGGCAGATGACCGAGCACAACGTGTCGGTGGGCCAGCCCCTGGGCGAGTCGTTGCCCGCGATGGCCAGCCGCCCGGCGGTCAAAGTGACCACGCCCGCGGGCGGGCACGAGGAAGTCCGCACGACGCTCGACGCACAAGACAGCCGTTGGTCGTTTGCCGATACGCAACAGAGCGGCATGTATCACGTCGAGTTGGGCGCGCCTGTGTCGCGCGACGAATCCTTCGCGGTCAATGTCGACACCAGCGAAAGCGACCTGACCAAGGTGCCCGCCGAAGAACTGCCCAAGGAGTTTACGGCTCATCAGCGGACGAATCTCGATGAAACCGATTCGCCCAGCATTACGCGCCGCAGCGGGTTGCACAAGAATTTGCTCTACTGCGTGCTGGGGCTGTTGTTCGTGGAAGTTTTTCTGGCCTGGCGCTTCGGACACGCGACGCGATGAACGGAATCCTTCCTAGCTGGCTCGAACAATGGCTCGGCGTCGACGCCGCCGGCCCCGGCGAGGGTACGGTCTGGAGCCTGGAGAACACCTGGAGTTGGGTGCCCTGGGCGACGTTGCTGTTCGCGCTATTTTCCATCGGCTGGGTCGTCTATTTCTATGCCCGCGAAGGCGCGTCAGCCGGACGGCTGGCCAGGGCCGTGCTCATGGTGCTGCGTTTGAGCCTGATCGCGATCGTCGTCTTCATGATCGCCGAGTTCACGCTGTCGCTACGGCGCACGGGCCTGCCGACCGTGGCGGTGCTGATCGACGATTCGGCGAGCATGGGCATCATCGATCAATACGATGACAAAAAGCTGCACGCGCTGGTGGCGAGCCGCATCCAGGAGGCTGGCCTCGATGTGGCCGATCGGCTCGGCGTGGCCAAAAGCATCCTGCTCGACAAACGCTCCGACGTCCTGACGGCCATCGGGCGACACTATCGGCTCAAGCTCTACTTCGTATCGAGCGCCGCGCGATCTCAGTCGGGTTCGCTTGACGACTTGCGCGCCGCCGTGCGACAGCTGCAGCCTCGCGGCGAAAGCAGCCGCCTGGGGGCGGGAGTGCGCCACGTGCTCAGCGATCTGCGCGGCACGCCGCCGGCCGCGATCATCCTGCTCACCGACGGCATTAACACCGAAGGCGAGAGCCTCGACGACGCGGCCCATTATTCACGTCACAAGGGCGTGCCGCTGTTCACCGTCGGCCTGGGCAGCGAGCAGCCGGTGCGCGATTTGGAATTGGCCGATCTGCTGGTTGACGAAGTCGTGTTCGTTGACGATGTCGTCAATTTCGAATTCAAGCTCGCCGGCACGGGCTTCGCCGGCAAGACCGTCGACGTCGTGCTGCGCGAGAAGGATAGACCGGCCGTTTTGGCGCAAATGAAAGTCACGATCGACGAGAGCGGCAAGGCCCAACGGCTCCATCTGCCTTATCGGCCCACGAAAGTCGGCGAGTTCGAATATGTCGTCGAAGTTGAGCGCCAAAGCGACGAAGCTCAAGTCGAAAACAATCGCCAACAGCGGCTGGTCAGCGTGCGCAAGGAGCAGATCAAGGTTCTGCTGGTGCAGGCCTACCCGAACTACGAGTTTCGCTACCTGAAGAACATGCTCGAGCGCGACAGTACGATTCAATTGAAAACCGTGCTGCAGGACGCTGACTTGGAGTATGCCGAGTTGGACCAGACGGCCCTGCGCGTGTTTCCGGTGCGGCGCGAAGAGCTGTTCGCGTTTGACGTCGTGATCTTCGGCGACGTCAATCCTTCCTATCTGAGCGCCAGCGTGCTGGAGAATCTCAGCGACTTCGTCGAAAAGAAGGGCGGGGGCGTGGCCTTCATTTCCGGGCCGCAGTTTACTCCGCTCCTCTATCGTAATACGCCGCTCGAACCACTATTTCCCATCGACCTGGCCGGCGCGACGCTGCCCAGTGCCGAGCAGGGACACGAAGTGGGCTTTGTCGTGCAGCCGACGGAGTTGGGATTGGCCAGTCCGCAGATGCAATTGGGCGACAGCGTCGCCGACAGCTTGCGCATCTGGCAAGAATTGCCTCCGCTCTATTGGCTGCTCGAAGCACCGCAGGTGAAGCCGGCGGCTCGGGTGTTGGCCGAGCATCCCACTCGGCTGGGGTCTGATGGACGGCGCTTGCCGATCTTTGTGATGCAATACGTCGGCGCTGGCAAAGTGCTGTTTCACGCCACCGACGACACCTGGCGTTGGCGGTTCCGCGTCGGCGACGTCTTCTTCGCGCGCTACTGGGTACAGGCCGTTCGCTATCTGAGTCGCTCGAAGCTGCTTGGCAAGGATCATGCGGTCGAGTTGTCGGCCGATCGACGCGAGTATCACCGTGGCGAGCCGGTGTCGATGCGGGTGCGATTCATCGATGAGCGTCAGGCGCCGGCCGATGACGAGGGGGTGACCGTGGTGCTCGAGCGCGAGGGGCAAAAAAACCAGCGCCTCAAACTGCATCGCAACGCCACGAACCGAGGCATTTTCGAAGCCACGTTCAGTGACGCGATGGACGGCAAATACCACGCCTGGATCGCGGCGCCCACGCTCGAAGGCAATGCCGCGCCGTCGGCCGACTTTCTGGTTGCCGCGCCGCCGGGCGAAATGGAACGCGTGCAAATGGACGCGGCCGAGTTGAAACGCGCGGCGGAAGAAACGCGCGGCAGGTTCTATCGCATCAACGATGCTGATCGACTGCTCGATGACTTGCCACCGGGAAGGCAAGTACCCATCGAGACATTGCCGCCGCAAGTGCTCTGGAATCGCTGGTGGCTGCTGCTGGCATTTTTGGGGCTGATTGTCTCGGAATGGATTCTGCGTAAACGTAAGGGAATGCTATAATAAGGGCGAATCGCCGCTCTCTGGGGCACGCGAGTTGCAAGGAGCGCACCGCATTTGTCTGACTGCCGGCCATCGGCGGACGGCCACGAGAGGAAGACCGCATGGCACATCCGTTGGAGCAGAAAATCGCGCGGGTCCGCGGCCAGGCCCGCCGGCTGGTGGTCCTCTATGCGCTGGGCTGGGCCATGGCCGTCGTGGTCGGGGCAGTGCTGTTGTTCGGCGTGGTCGACTTTCTGATCCGCTTTCAAGATCACGGCGTCCGCTTCATTGGCAGTCTTGCCCTTGCAATGACGTTTGCCTGGGCGTGCTATCGGTTTGGGCCGGTGGCACTGGGCCGGCGGCTGAGCGATGTCGCGCTGGCACAACGCATCGAAAGCCGCTTTCCCGTTCTGAGCGACCGCCTGGCCAGCACCATTCAGTTTCTCAAGCAATCGGAATCCGATATCGAGGCGGGGTCGGCCACGCTGCGTCGCGCGGTAATCCTGCAAACGACGACCGATGTCGAGGGGTTTGATTTCTCACAAGTGTTCGAGCGCAAGCCGATGTGGCGCGCCTTATCGGTCGGCGGAGCCGTTGGACTGATTGCCTTGGCAACAGCCCTGTTGTCGCCCGATTGCACGCGGATCGCGCTTGCGCGGATGGCTCGGCCGTTTGGCAACGATGCCTGGCCCAAGGTCCATCACCTGGCTTTTCGCGCCACACCCACGCGATTGGCGGCCGGTCAGCCGTTCGAAGTGGAACTCGTGCAGGATGCCGAGCACCGGGTTCCCGATGAGGTGCGCATTCATTACCGCTATGAAAACGGCAACGGTGCTGCCGAAGAGGAAGCCGAGCCGATGAGGCAACTCAACGGCGCCGTGGTGGCGCGGAAGGACGTTGTGACGCGGCCTTTTTCCTATCGGGCCGAGGGCGGTGACGACCCGTCGATGCCCTGGATTCGCCTGGAAGTGCTGGAGCCTCCGCACGTCGAATCGCTGCGGCTGACGCTTCATCCGCCCCAGTACACTGGGCTTCCCAGCGAGACATCGGAAAAGAGCATCCACGCCGTCCGTGGCACCCGAGTCGAGCTCATCGGCACTTCGACCAAAAAGTTACGCCTCGCGACGGTGCATCTCGAAAGTAGCGAGGCGTTGGTGGCCAGTGTTTCGGCCGAGGGGCACGACTTTATGCTCGCTGCCGACGCGGCTGAGCCGCTCGTGATCGACAAGTCGGGCGTCTGGTGGATCGAGCTGGAAGACAGCGAAAGATTGATCGGCGGCCGCGATGATCGTTGGGACATTCGAGCCGTGGCTGATCTCCCTCCCAGCGTCACCATTGAGCAACCGGCTGGCAATATTTTTGTCACGCCCCAGGGCGAAGTGCCGCTACGAATTGGCGCCAAGGACGACCTGGCGATTCACGACGTCGCGTTGCACTTCAATCGCTCAGACCGCACCGATGTCGAGGACTTCGCGGTGCCTTTGTGGCAGGGACCGGCGGTGGCCGCGGTCCGCACCGAGTCGCGATTGCTCGTCAGTGGTCAATTGGGCGAAAGCCAGGTGGTCGAACATCGCTGGTCACTCAGTGAGTTGAGCCTCAAGCCAGGTACACAAATTACGTTTTGGGCCACGGCGGCCGACTATCTGCCGCAAGTCGGCAAGAGTACCGTGCGACGGCTGTCAATCATCACCGCGCAGGAGTTGGAGGAGCGGTTGGCCCAACGCCAAACGGTCATCTTCGGCGAATTGCAGCGAGTGTTGAAGTTGCAGCAGGATGCACGCGCGCAGACCAAGTCGCTCGAGATCCAGCTGCAGCAGGTGGGCCGACTGAATAAGCAAGATGTCGATCATGCACAGAGCGCGGAGCTAAACCAGCGGCAGGTCAAACGCACTTTGACGAGCCCGACCGAGGGCCTGCCCGCGCAAATCGCCGACTTTCTCTCCGACCTGGCGAACAATCGGGTCGACAATCCTGACATCGAGCGCCGCATGGCGGGCATCGTCGACGAGATTGACCGCTTGGGCGGAGAGCATTTGACTCCCATCGAGCGCGAGCTAACCAGTGTGATCAAGGCCGCCCAGTCGAAGCTGCCCGAGGACGCCCAGCAGCCGCCGGCGGCCAAGAGCGAGCCGGATGCGATGCTGAATAATTCGCTGACGTCCGCCGGAAAAAATCAAGATCAGGTGATCGATTCGCTGGAGAAGATGCTCGGTGACCTTGGACAATGGGACAGCTACCGTCGTTTTGCTCGCGAGATCGCCAGTTTGCATCGCGACCAGCAAGAGATCGCTCGAGCCACGAAGGAGATTGGCCAAAAGACGGTCGGCCGCGAGACGAAGGACCTCGACGCGCAGCAACAGGCCGATCTGAAGAAGCTCGCCGGCCAGCAGGTGGAATTGAGCCGCAAGCTGGAAAAGGTTCAGCAGCAAATGGCCCAGATGAGCCAATCGCTTCAGCAAACGAATCCGTTGTCGTCGGCCACCATCTCCGACGGTCTGCACCATGCCGAGCAACAGGCGATCAGCGGCCAGATGCGGCAAGCCAGCGAACAACTGGAGCGCAACCGCCTGGGCCAGGCCGCGCAGCAACAAGCGCAAACGCTCAAGGATCTTGAGGAGTTGTCGGGCATCTTGTCGAACCGTCGCGAGCAGCAATTGACGCGGCTCGTCAAGCAACTTCGCGAATCGGAGCAGGAACTGGCCCGCATTCGTTCGGCCCAATCTGGCCTGCGGAAACGTCTCCGCGAAGCGGCGGCCAAGGGTGACAACGAGGCAGCCAAGCAGCAACTGGAACGGCTCAGCCGGGAGCAAAAGAAGCTGGAGCAAGATGCCGAACGCCTGGCACGGCGTTTGGAACGCTTGCAGGCTGAGCAGGCCGGCCGCAGCACGGCCGGCGCGGCTGGAAAAATGAGCCAGGCAGGTGAGGCCGGGCAGCAGGGCAATGCGCAGTCGGCGGAAGATCAGGCCGAGAAGGCGGAGCACGACCTGGAGGAGGCGCAGCAACAACTGGCCGAACGGCGCAAACAGGCCGAAGAGGAATTGGCACGCGAGCAACTGGCAAAACTTGAAGATGGCCTCAAAAGCCTTCACGAGCGGCAGAAGAAGCTGTTGCAGGAGACGGAGCGACTGGAAGGACTGCGTGCCGCCGAGGGGCGTCTGACGCGCGCGCAACTCAGCACCGTCAACGATCTGGCGCGACAGCAAAAATCGCTCGAGGGCGAGACGGTTCTTTTGGCCGATAAACTGTCGTTGACCGAAGTGATCAGCATGGCCTTGGAAGGCGCGGCGAAGCAAATGACGCGAGCCAGCGACTTGCTCGATCACCGTGATACCGGCAGCCAGACCCAAGGAGCCCAGGAAGCCGCGCGGCTGCGGTTCGCGCAGCTGCTGACCGCCTTGGCGGACAATGCGAAACGCGAGGGCGACGACAAACAGGATTCCGGCGGCGGGGCTAGCGGCGGAGGCTCGGGCTCGCAAGACGACGCCAAACAAGCGCTCGCGCAGCTCAAATTGTTGAAAATCCTGCAAGAAGACCTCAATGGGCGTTATCGCACTCTGAGTGGCGCGGGCGACGCCCCCGCGGCCGAACCGGGCCAACTGGCGGATCTTGCCGCCGAGCAGGGCAAGTTGGCCGAGTTGGCGCAGAAGTTGTCTCAGCCCGCCGTGAAGCATCCCGAGGACAATCCCGAGAGCTTGCCCGACGTGCGGCAAGAGGGTCGCGACCTCGACGTTCCGCCACCCGACGAGTCGGTCGAGCCGACAGTTAAGGAACCCTCCTAATGCGAATAACCATCAATGCCTGCAGGGCTGCAACTCGCCCGCGGCTAGTCCGCGTAGCGGTGCTGCTGGTGATGAGCGCGGCGAGCGTAGCGGTGTCGTCCTCCGCCGAGCCGGCCGCCAAGCCGGCGGATTCGGCAAAGAAGAAGCCGGCAGCCGCGGGACTGGACGATGCGCTGCTCAAGGATCTGGATAACGATCTGTTGGAGGGCGCCGGCGACTTGAAGAACACGCCCAAGGCATCATCTTCAAAGCCGCGAGCCGCGGACGAGCCGTCGGCGGAGGCGAAAAATGAAGCTGGCGAGGACATCGGAGAGCCGGGGGAGCATGACGATCCGCTGGCGCGAATCAGCCAAGAGATGCGAGCGAGCGAGGACTTCATACGCGAGCAAGTCAAGCGCGCCGCGGCTGAGAAGGTGCAACGGCGAATTGTCGACGATCTGGCCAAGTTGATCGACCAGGTCGAAAAGCAATCCGCGCAGCAGTCGAACTCTTCGGAAAAGGAAAAGAAGTCGCAAAAGACCGGCAAGCGCCGCATCGTGCAACAGCCCAAATCGGGGCAACAACGTCACGATTCGAACAATCCGGCCAAGGATAGCACCGACCGACTGGGCAAGGCCGAAACCGCCAAGCCCGATCCGCGGGCGTTGAAGGAAATGGCCAAAGACTCGTGGGGCCACCTGCCGGCACACGCCCGGGAGCAGATGTCACAAAACTGGCCCGAGCGATTCTTGCCGCAGTATGAGTTGATGATCGAGCGCTACTACAAGCGGCTGGCCGAAGAACAGAACGCACGCTGACGTAGAGGACGCCCTCACGGCTTGGGAAGGCAGCACGCGCCGCGTTCGGCGCGAGCGGGGAGGATATGATGCAAAGCGAGCTACCGCGATCGCGTGCCGGGGCGCTCTCGAGCCCAATTGCACGCCGTGGGTTTCTGGCCCAACTGGCTGGCGCCGGCATGTCGCTGAGCTACTCGGCCAGTCGGTTGTTGGCAGAGCCCAAGGATCCGGAGAAGTCGGCGGTCGAGTTGATCACGCCCGCGGCGGCTCGCGCGATCGAGCGAGGATTGAACTCGCTGTCAACGCGGCAAGACGAGGACGGCTCGTTTCGCTCGGGCGGATACAGCCGCAACGTGGCGATTTGCGCACTGGCCGGCATGGCATTCATGTCGGGCGGCAACACGCCGGGACGTGGGCCCTATGGGCGCAATGTCGACCGTTGCATTGACTTCATTCTGGCCAATACGCAAGAGAGCGGCTTCATCAACGTGCCCAACGCGAGCAGCCACGGCCCGATGTACGGGCACGGATTCGCCACGTTGTTCCTGGCCGAATGTTATGGCATGACCATGCGGGCCGACATCCGCGAAAAACTGGCCAAGGCCGTGCAACTGATCGTCAACACCCAGAATGAAGAAGGCGGCTGGCGCTATCAACCGGTGCGCCGCGACGCCGATATTTCGGTGACGATTTGCCAGGTGATGGCCCTGCGAGCGGCCCGCAACGGCGGCCTCTTCGTGCCTCGCGAGACGATCGACCGTTGCACCGAGTACGTCAAGCGCAGTCAAAATGCCGACGGCGGTTTCATGTACATGCTGCAAGGGGGCGGCGGGCTGAGCGCGTTTCCACGTTCCGCGGCAGGCGTCGTCGCGCTCTACAGCGCCGGCATCTATGAAGGGCCAGAGATCAAGAAGGGGCTCGAGTACCTCGTCGGCTACATGCCCCAGCTTCACGAGTTCAATCGCGAGAGCCACTACTTCTATGGCCACTATTATGCCGTGCAGGCGATGTGGCACGCGGGCGGCGAGTTCTGGCCGAAGTGGTATCCAGCCATCCGCGACGCTCTCGTGACGCGGCAGGCCGAGGACGGCTCCTGGAACGATTCGATCTGCCTTGAATACGGCACCAGCATGGCCTGCATCATCCTGCAAATGCCGAACAACTATCTCCCAATTTTTCAACGTTAAATGCCCAGCCGTCGCTTACTGTTCCTGATCGCGGCGTGTGCGGTCGGCGCCTCTCCCGCGCCGGCGGCCGATGCTCCCTTGGGTTTACCGGCTGTCGGCGAAGCGTTTCATGCTCAACTTGTTGGAGTGAGTCCGGCTGGCAAGTTGCGATTCTCCGGCGGGGGCGCGCCGGGCGAGTTGCCCTTGGCCGATCTGGCGTTGTGGGGGGCGTTTGTCGAGCCGTCGCAGGGCCCGCAAATTGTGCTGGCCGACGGCAGCCTGATCGTGGTCGACAGCTTGCGAATCGAGAAGGAACAAGTCCGGGCGACCTCCTCGCTGTTGGGTAAGATCACGCTGCCCCTCGATCTGGTCGCGGGCATCGTCTTTCGGCCGCCGCTCGACCTGGCGATCCGCGATCAACTTCGGGGGCGGATGCTGGCCACGACGGGCGAGACGGATCGGGTGTTGCTCGACAATGGCGATGAATTGACCGGCACGATCGTGGGTCTTGACGATGCGAAGGCCGAGCCGGTTTTGCAATTGCAGAGCGACGTCGGCAAGACCGAGATCCCTGCCGACAAGCTGGCGGCGATTCTGTTCAATGCCACGCTGGTCAACAAACCGCGGACCAGCGGTCTGCGGACCGTTGTTGGGATGCGAGACGGTAGCCGCGTGATATCCACGGAACTTTCGTCCGACAAGGCCGGCGCGAGGCTCAAGCTGGCCGACGGTGTGACGTTGCAGTTGTCGTGGGAAGCGATTGTCGCCCTGCAGATTTTGGACGGCCGCGCCGTTTATCTCTCCGATTTGAAGCCGGCTAGCTATCGCCACATCCCCTATCTGCAACTTTCTTGGCCTTTCCAGACGGATCGCAGCGTGCTCGGTTCGCAGCTTCGCGTCGGCGGGAGCATCTATGCCAAGGGACTAGGCATGCACAGTCCCGCGCGGATTACCTACGATCTCGACCAGCCGTATCGCCGCTTTCAAGCCGAAGTGGCGGTCGATCGTGAAGCCCAGCAACGGGGTAGCGTCGTGTTTCGCGTCTTCACCGACGACGGTGGCGGCACGTGGCAGGAGCGAGCCGCCAGCGAAGTGCTGCGCGGCGGTGCCCCCCCCCAGCCAATCTCGGTCGATCTCACCGGCGCCAAGAAGATCAGTCTGCTGGTTGATTTTGCCGACCACGGCGACGAGCTCGACCACGCCGATTGGCTCAACGCCCGGCTGCTGCGATAGCCATCGAGCGTCTATCAGCCGTCACGACCACTAGCGTGCTCATGCTCCAAACTTGCCGAGGCGCCCGGCATTCGCCAGGGCCAGCATCATCAAGTACTTGGCCTCGAATTGTCCCAGGCCGCCGTGGATCGCTTCGTTCTCGCCATACGCGGTGCAGCGGTCGGTGCGGCAAACGGCCGAGGAAAGGATCGTGGGCACGGGGTGCCAACTGTGGCTCTTGAGCAGGCTGGGCGTGCTGTGATCTCCGGTGACGATGAGCACCGTCGGCTGGAGCGCCGTGACGCGTGGGATAGCTCGGTCCAGCTCTTCAATACGTTTCACCTTGGCGGCGAAATCGCCGTCCTCACCGGTGCTGTCGGTGTATTTGAAGTGGATGAAGAAGAAGTCATAGGTTTTCCACTGTTCGGTCAACACGTCGATCTGCTCGTCGATCGTCTGGGCCTTGCCGACGATTTCCATGCCAACCAGCCGGGCTAGGCCCTTGTACATCGGATAAACCGCGATCGCGGCCGCCTTGAGCCCATACACGTCTTCGTAGGGGGGCAGGGCAGGCTTGCCCGAGAAACCGCGCAGCGTCAGGCCGTTGGCGAGTTTCTGAGAGGCCAACAGCTTGCGCGCCTGCGCGACGAATTCGGCTGCTACGTCGGCCGTGCGCTGGCTGGCCGAGTTCATCGCCTTGGGCTCCAGCGGCGGCACGCCGGTGGCCTGGGGATCGGTGTCATGCACTTCGCCCGCCAGGCCGGGTCCGCGGAACACAACGACGAAGCGATGCTCTTTGACCGGCTCGACGAAGACTTCGACGCCTGGGATCTTCACTTTGCGCAGTTCGATCGCCAGCGGCGCGCTCTCTTCGCTGCGGATGCGGCCGGCGCGGCGGTCGGAGATGTTGCCGGCGGCGTCGAGCGTGCAGAAGTTGCCGCGGGCCGCAACGTCCTGAGGCGTCAGCTCGAAGCCGATGCCCGTGGCTTCCAAAGCCCCGCGGCCGATGCGATATTCGAGCGGATCGTAGCCAAACAGGCCCAGATGACCCGGCCCGCTGCCCGGCGTGATGCCTGGCTTGACGGGGATGCTGCCGCCCGAGACGCCGCGACGGGCCAATTCGTCGAGGTTCGGCGTGTGAGCCGTCTCGAGCTCGGTTTTTCCCCCAGGCACCAGCGGCAATCCGCCCAGCCCGTCGGCTACCAACATGACGATTTTCGAGTCATTGCGAACTTTCAGTTCACGGGTCAATTCATGCATGTCCATGGCGAGCAACTCCGAGCAGACTGGGGGTGCCGAGGTTTCTCCAGTCGTATCAAAAACCCGCCAACACACAAGACGAAATGGCTCGCCAGCTCCTGCCAGGCTCGATTGCGCGGGACTCTTGGCAGGCTGTGGCAACACGGCTATGTTCAGCAGCGTGGCCGGGAGGGCCGTCGGCGACGAAGCCGTGCAAAGTCTGTTGGACTGGCTGGGCCGCGATCCGCCCCGTGATGTGGCCGGCGTGGAAGCCTACAAGAAACAAAAAAACGCCAATTTGAGGAAATAGCGAGGATACGAGATCATGGCGACGACATTGCGGTGGCTGGGACACGGTTGCTGGTTGGTCAACACGGCCGGTAAGACGTTGATTATCGATCCTTTTCTGAACGACTCGCCCACGGCCCCGGTCAAAGCTGACGCGGTCAAGGCCGATTTCGTGCTGGTCTCGCACGGCCACTTCGATCACGTTGCCGACGCAGCCGCGGTCGCCAACCGCAACGACGCCACGGTCGTTTCGAACTATGAGATTTGTGAATGGCTAGGCAAGAAGGGGGTCAAGAACACACAGCCCATGAATCTTGGCGGCGGCATCGACCTGCCCTTTGGCCGGGTCAAATTGACGATTGCCCACCACAGCTCGGTGCTGCCGGACGGATCGAGCGGCGGCAATCCCGGCGGGTTCTTGCTGACGCTGGCCGATGGCACGATTTATTTCGCCTGCGACACGGCGCTGTTTTACGACATGAAACTGATCGGCGCCGCGGGCATCGATCTGGCCGTGCTGCCCATCGGCGATCGCTTTACCATGGGTCCGGACGACGCGGTCGAAGCGGTCAAGCTGCTCACCCCGCGCAAGGTCGTGCCGTCGCACTTCAACACCTGGCCGCCCATTGCGCAGGATACCGCCCCGTGGGTGGCGAGAATCAAAGCCGAAACCAAAGCTGAGCCGATCGTGGTTGCGCCGGGTGGCACGATCACGCTTTAGCAAACGGGCGACTGCACGGCATCGCGGACTGCATCACTTCGACCGTACTTGAATGTCGTCCCCTGCCACACGGACTTCGAAGGTGTCGGTCTTGATGCGCGGGTTGTCGCACCAGGTGCCATCGGAGACGCGAAATCGCCAGGCATGCCACGGGCAGGTCACCACGCCGCTTTCCAGATGACCGTCAGCCAACGAAGCGCCCATGTGGGGGCAAAGATCGTTGATGGCCTGGTACTGTCCCTGCCCCAGGTTGAAGACGGCCACCAGCTTATCGCCGACTGCGAATGCGCGGCCGGTTCCCTCGGGAATGGCGCCCACTTTGGCCACGGTAATAAATTCAGACATGATTGCCAGGTCCCTGATCGTGCGAAGGAATTATCTTAGAAGCGCAGGCGACGGTCGGAAAGTGCCAGCGGAGGGGAAACGGCACGGGACCAGCATTCGCGGCACGCTTCGACTGTCGGTCGCGGCGTGATTTTGCGATACTTTGAGACGTTGATGCCGTTCTTCGCGTTCCCCGGCCGCCCCGATCGATCTTCATGGCTCGATTTCGTTTGTTGGCAATCGATATCGATGGCACGCTGGTCAACAGCCGGCATGAATTGACCGAAGCCACACGCGCTGCCGTGCTGAGGGCCAAGACAGCCGGCATCGAGATCGTGCTGGCCACCGGGCGTCGGTACAGCCGCGTGCTGCCGCTGGTCGAACCGCTCGAGCTCAACGTCCCGCTGGTGACGGCTAGCGGGGCCCTGGTCAAGCGGGCGGCCGATCATGCGACGCTCTACCGGGCTGAGTTTGTTCTGTTGGCGCTCGAGCGGTGTTTGCAAGGCATTGCTGGTCGTGGTTATGAGGCCGTGCTGTATGCCGATACGTATGACCAGGGATTCGACTACTACGTCGTCAATCCCGTCTCGCCGCAGGCGGAGTTGGCCGAGTTCCTGGAGCGAAACGCCGGCTTCGAACGCGTCTGGACCGATCTGATGACGCGACCGCCTGGCGGGGTGTTCTCGTGCTTTGCCATGGGCACGCGGGAACAAATGCTGCACCTGCGGCATGAACTGGAGCGCGATCAACCGGGTTTACTCTACATGCACGTGTTGCGCAGTCCGCGCTATCGTGGCTTCATGTGCGAGATCGCGCCGGCTGGCGTGAGCAAATGGGTGGCGGTCAACCGGCTGGCTACCGAGTGGGGCATCGATTCCGAAGAAATCTGCGCTGTGGGTGATGACGTCAACGACATCCCGATGATTGCCGCGGCCGGGCTGGGAGTGGCCATGGGAAATGCTCTGGACGAGGTCAAAGCCGCCGCCGACCGCATTGCTCCCACGCATGACGAAGACGGTCTGGTGCGGGTCGTCGAGTGGCTTTTGGGGTAGAATGGTCAGATCGGCCGGAGGGTCGTCAATCGGCGTGACGACTCGGACGCGGTCAATCGTGCGGATGGTTGCGGTTGCGGCCAACGGCCGTGAGATTCAGATTCCTGGGTGAGACTCGCATGAAAACCTTCTTCCCGATCCGTGCCTGGGGAGGAGCGTTCGTGGCCTTGCTGCTAGCCTTACCGGTCGGCCGGGCGGAGGAGCCGGCGGCCAAACCCACCGTGGAGCCACGCGAGCAGGCCGAGCAACTGTTGGAGCAGGGCAAGGTTGCCGAGGCTCAGGAGGCGTTTGAGGCCCTGCCGGCCGATCAGGCTGTGGCGGCCGCGCTGGGTGTGGCACGCTGCCAGGAGGCCACGGGCGCCCGAGAAAAGGCGGTTGAGACGCTGAGCGCGGCCGTCAAGACGCACGCCGATGCGGCCGATCTGTGTGCGGAATTGGCCCGGCTGGCGTTGGAACGCGGCGATGACCTTCAAGCCGCGACCGAAGTCGAGTCGGCGCTCAAGCACAATCCCGAGCAACTTCAGGCGCTCTGGGTCCGCGCCGAGCTGCTCTGCAATGCCGGCAAGCTGGCCGAAGCCAACGTCGCCTATGAGCAACTGGTCAAGTTCTTCAACGAGCATGAGGTCAAGGACGCTGAACGGCTGAGATGGATCGGCCTGGCGGCGGCACAGTTCGCCCGTTGGAATCGCTTGAGCGACCAGTTCAGTTTTCTGGTCAACGAATTCTATCCCGACTTGCTCGCGGCGCACCCTGATAGTTGGCGGGCCCATTATGAGTCGGGGCGGCTGTTCGCTGAGAAGTTCAATCAGGTCGATGCATCAAAGGCTCTTAAGGCCGCTTTGGTGCTGAATCCCAACGCTGCCGAAATCCACGCGGCACTGGGTCATTTGGCGCTCGAGGAATTTGAATTGGCCGCCGCGCAGGCCGCCTGTGATCGAGCGTTGGAAATCAATTCGCAGCTCCTGGCTGCCCGGCATTTGCAGGCCGACATCCACTTGGCCAACTTCGAGCCGCGGCAAAGCCTGGGCGTGTTGACCGATGCGCTGAAGCTGAACCCACACTGCGAAGAGACGTTGGGACGGATGGCCGCGGCCTGCGCATCCATCGACGGTTTGGCGCGCACGAGCCCCGAGACGCGCTTCGGAAAGCTCGTCGCCGAAGTCGAGCAGCGCAATCCGCACGCAGGCCGATTTTATATGGCGCTGGCCGATGCGCTCGATCGGCTGCGGCGTTGGCCGGCCGCGGCCCGTTACTATGAGCAGGCCATGCAACGCATGCCTCAGTTGGTCGCCCCTTCAGGTCAATTGGGAATGGTTTTGATGCGGCTGGGCGAAGAGGACAAAGCCCGAGCGGTACTCGACGAGTCGTTCAAGATCGATCCGTTTAACGTTCGAGTGAACAATACACTCAAGGTGCTCGATGTGCTCGCGGGTTACCAGACGCTCGAGACCGAGCACTTCCGCATTCGGCACGATGGCGAGAAGGACGGGGTCGTGGCCCGTTACATGGGCCAGTGGCTCGAAGAGGTTTATCCGGAGTTGGTCCAGCAGATGGGCTTTACGCCGCCGGAGAAGTCGCTGTTCGAAGTTTTCAGCCGAGCCAAGAACACGGACGGACACGGCTGGTTCAGCGCGCGGATGGTGGGCTTGCCGCACATTCATCCGATCGGTGCCTGCGCCGGCAAGATCGTGGCCCTGCAATCGCCGGCCGACGGGAAGCAGCGATTCAATTGGGCGCGGGTGGTCAAGCACGAGTTCGTTCACGTCATCAACTTGCAGCAGACCGACTTCAATATTCCACACTGGTTCACCGAGGCGCTGGCCGTGCTGAGTGAGGGCTATCCCCGGCCGCAAGCCTGGAACGATCTGCTCGCCGAGCGCTGGGAACAGAAGAAGCTGTTCGATCTCGAAACGATCAACCTCGGCTTCATTCGTCCCCATTCGAGCGACGAATGGACGTTGGCCTATTGTCAGGCGTCGCTCTACGCGCAATTCATGCGCGAGCGGTACGGCGAGGACGCGATCGCGAAAATGCTGGCGGCGTATAACGACAATCTGACGACCCCCGAGGCGCTGGCGCGCGCGCTGGGCGTCAAGCAGGCTGAGTTCGAGCAAGGATATCGAGACTACGTGCAAAAGATCGTCGCCAGTCTGCCGCCCCGCCAGCAGAATCGCGCGCAGAGCGTCAGTGAGGCCCAGCGCAACGCGGCCAAAAATCCGCGCGACATCGAGGCGTTGGCCACGTTGGCACAGTCGCAGTTGGATCGAGCCAATTATCCGCAAGCGCGACGCTGGACCGACGCGGCGCTGGCCATCGACCCGCGGCACGCATTGGCCAGCTACGTGCGCGCCCGGTTGCACCTGGTCGTGGGCGAGAACAAAGAGGCCTTGGCCAGGCTTGAAGGGGCGTTGGACCGTAACAAGCCGCAAGAGAATTTGTTGGCCCTCCTGGCGGCCTTGAAATTCAAGTCCGAGGACTATGCCACGGCGGCCGATCTCTATGAACTCGGTGCCAAAAAGGATCCGACGAGCCCTAAATGGCTCAAGTCATTGGCAGCCGTCTATCTCAAGTCCGACGAGCCGCAAAAGCTGATTCCCGTGTTGACAAAACTGGCCGCGGCCGATGCCGACGACTTCCCCGTGCGCAAGAAACTCGCACAGCTTTACCTGGCAGAGAATGACCCGCCGACGGCCGCACGCTGGGCGCTCGAGGCGTTGCACATTAACGTGATGGATGTCGAAACGCATCAATTTCGGGCCGAGGCGCTGGCGGCCCAAGGTCGGACTGTCGGGGCGGCCGAGGAATATGCGACGGCCGTCGAATTGGAGCCTGACGATGCGAGCCTGCGGGTGGCCTTGGCCGAGACCTATTTGAAGGCCAAGGACCCGGGCAAGGCCAAAACGGTGTTGGAAGAGTTGCTCAAGCGCGATGCCGAGCAGCCACGCGCTAAGGAATTGCTGGAGAGCCTGAAATGAATCGAGAGCAACAGCCCGCCCGTTCGTCAAAGGTCGATGGAAAGCCGGTGGTGACACTTGGAGAGTTTCAAGGCCTGATCCGAAAGATGTATTTCGAAAAAGACCAGGCGCGCGGCGTCGATGGCACCTTCATGTGGCTGATGGAAGAGGTCGGTGAGTTGGCCGCGGCGCTGCGCAGCGGCACGCACGAAGAGCGGCTGGGCGAATTTGCCGACGTGCTGGCCTGGTTGGCGACGATTGCGAACGTCGCCGGAGTCGATCTGAGTGAGGCCGTGGCGCGCAAATACGGCTCGGGTTGTCCGGGTTGCGGTCAGTTCGTTTGCACCTGCGCCGACGCGGAGAAGCCATGACACAGGGTGACGCGTTGCAGCCGCCCAGTCGGCTTCCTCAATCCGCGTTTGCGTGGCTGTGCGTGATTGGACTGCTCAGCGGCCTCGCGCTGGCGGATAGAGCGCCGGCACAAGATACCGGTGCTGCACCCAAAATCGCCGACATACACGCGGGCTTTGCCGGGCGTTTCAAGGTTGGTTATTGGGCGCCACTGGCCGTCACGATCGAGGGGGGTGATGAAGCGGTTCGCGGGCGCGTGGAAGTGACCGTGCTCGACGGCGATGCCGTGCCGAATCGTGTCACGGCGCCGGCCGGAGAGGTGGCGATCGGCCCCGGCGATCGCGTGACGGTTCCACTGGCCGTCAAGATCGGGCAATTGGCGAGTAGTGTCACGATCGAGCTGCGCGCCGGCGACGGCCAATCGCTTGCCAGCCGCCATTTCAGCACGACGCAGGACGCGGCCTTGGCCGGCATTTTGCCTTCGATGCAGCAGCTTGTGGTCACGCTTGGTGGGCCGGTGTCGACGGGCGACATGGCCTCATTCGACGAGCTGCAGACGAAGATTGCCGACGTCGAGGATGTGAGTCAACTGCCCACGGATTGGTGGGGCTACGAGGGAATCGACGCGGTCATTCTGGCCACGGGGTCGGAAGCAGTCGGCGCGGCCTTGGCCGCCGACGTCGCGCGTGTGGCGGCCTTGGACCAGTGGGTGCGGATGGGGGGCCGGCTGGTGCTGTGCGTCGGCCGACGAGGCGAGCAAATGTTGGCCGCCGATTCGGCGCTGGTGAAACTCGCGCCTGGGGCGTTCGAAGCCATGGTTCCCCTGCGCCAAAGCACGGTATTCGAAAGTTATGCCGAGACCAACGAGCCGCTGAATGTCGGCGGTGGGCCGTTCGCGATTCAGGTGCCGAAGCTGCGGGACGTGCAGGGCCGAATCGAAGCTTATGCGGGAGTGAAAGCCCGCGACTTGCCGCTCGTGGTGCGCACGACGCGCGGGTTTGGCGAGATTGTTTTCGTGGCCTTCGACCTGGAGAGCGGGCCGCTCGCTGATTGGGTCGCACGGCCGGGGCTCTTCGACCGCCTGCTGCGTCGCGCCAAGATCGACGCCTCAGCAAGCGCGTCGCTGGGGCTGGGGCAGGTGACCACGCTCGGTTTCGTCGATCTGGCAGGTCAATTGCGCGGCGCGCTCGATCAATTCAGCGGCGTGGTGCTCGTGCCGTTCTGGTTGGTGGCGCTGTTGGTCGTGGCCTACATCGCCTGCATCGGCCCACTCGACTATTGGATCGTCAAACGTCTGCTGGGCCGTATGGAAGCCACTTGGGCGACGTTTGGCGTCACGGTCACGCTGTTCAGCGTCGGCGCCGCCGCGTTGGCCTATGCGCTCAAGGGAAACGAGATTTGCGTGAACCAGTTGGACGTGGTCGACGTCGACGCCGAAACAGGCTATGTGCGCGGAACGCTGTGGGCGAATCTATTCACGCCGCAGACCGAGACCTACGACTTGTCGCTGCGCCCGCCCCTCGTGGGTGGGCAGCCAACGCCGGCCGAGGTGCTGTTCTCGTGGATGGGATTGTCTGGCACGGGATTTGGCGGCATGGATCCGGATCGAAAGTTCGGCGCCGTCGATTCGCCGGCCGGCAGTCTGCCATTGTTCACGGAGCCCTATACGTTCAGCGAAAAGCTCGATCGGATGCGGCGTGTGCCGATCGCGGTCTGGTCGAGCAAGGCCTTTGTCGGACGCTGGTGGCAGCATGGCAAGATTCAGATCGAGAACGACCTGGCCGATCGCGGTAAGCTCGTGGGCTCGCTGGCCAGCCATCTGGATGCGCCGCTGGAGGATGCCGTCTTGTTCTACGACCGCTGGGCCTATCGCCTGCGAACGTTGGGGCCAGGGCAGCGAATTGACGTCGAGACGGGGCTCGACCCGCAGACCGTTGACACCTATTTACGGCACGTCACGGCGCAGGGCGACCGCAACGTCGCGCTGCCCTACGACCGGGCATCGTTCGATGTGCCGCGCATCCTCGAGATCATGACTACTTTTGAACTCGCGGGGGGGCAAAAATATACCGGGCTGACCAACAACTATCAGGGCTTCGTCGATATGAGCAGCCTGATCAAGAATGGCCGCGCGGTCCTCGTCGGACGCAGCCGCACCAGCGCGACTGAAATGCAACGGGACGGCAAGTCGCTGTCGAGCGATCGCGGTCAGCATTGGACCATCTATCGTTATGTTTTTCCGGTCCGCGACGGCAGCGGGTCGTAAGCAGCACACTCGCCGGGGGACAAAGGGTGATCGAGACACACGACCTAACGATGAAGTATGGCGAGCTGTTCGCCGTGAAAGCGCTGGAGCTCAACCTGCAGAAGGGAGACGTCTTCGGCTTCATCGGCCCCAACGGCGCGGGCAAGACGACGGCGATGCGCATCCTGGCGACGCTCTTGAACCCGACCTGGGGCGAAGCCTATGTCTGCGGCTATTCGATCTATACCCACCCGCGCGACATCCGCCGCCTGGTCGGCTACATGCCCGATTTCTTCGGCGTGTACGACGATATGAAGGTGATTGAATACTTGGAGTTCTTCGCCGCTGCCTATCGCATTCGCGGCGCGGCCCGCCGCAAGATTTGCGACGACGTGCTGGCCCTGGTCGATCTGGGCTACAAGCGCGAGGCGCTCGTCACGAGCCTGTCGCGCGGCATGACGCAGCGGCTGGGCCTGGCCCGCGTGTTGCTGCACGATCCCCAGGTGCTGCTGCTCGATGAACCGGCCAGTGGACTCGACCCGCGCGCGCGTATCGAGATTCGGGGGCTGCTCAAGGAGTTGCGCAACCTGGGCAAGACGATCATGGTTTCGAGTCACATTCTGCCCGAGCTGGCCGACATCTGTAACAAGATTGGGATCATCGAGCGTGGCGAGCTGCTGGTGAACGCCGACGTCGAGCAAGTGATGAAGCAGGTGCGCCGGCAAACGATTTTGAACATCGTCGTCGTGGAAAATACGGCCGCCGCCGCCAAACTGCTCGAAGGCGATGCCAGCGTGGAAACGGTCGAGACTCGCGGAAACCTACTAGTCGTCACGCTGCGACCGAACACAGCCGATTACAGCCAATTGGCGACCGGGCTGGTGGAAGCCGGCTTCAGGCTCTCGCTCTTCAAAGAAGATGAGTTGAACCTGGAAACCGCGTTCATGGCGTTGACCAAGGGCATTACGTCGTAAGCGAGCGGCGCTTGAAACCCTGCGACCGCCTCGATCCATCCGACTCGTTCCGCGGCAACTAAGCGCTTGGCCGCGCCATCCGCGTAAGTTCCTCTTCGATCTTGCGGAACACGTCGCTCCAATCGCAGTGGGTTTGTTGACGGAAAAGTCGCATCGTCGGATACCAGGGGTTATCTTCGCGCTCGAGCAGCCAGCGCCAATCGCTGACGTGTGGCAAGGCGACCCACACCGGGGTTCCCAGAGCGCCCGCGAGATGTGTGATGCTGGTGTCGCAGGAAATCACCAAATCCAAATTCTTGATGATCGCCGCCGTGTCCATAAAGGCACCGCCCGAAACATCCAGTTCGTCGTCGAAGCGGATCAGCGGAAAGCGGTTGCCGAGGGACTCGTGCCCCTGGCCGAGATCCTCTTTTTGCAAACTGATCAGGGTCACATTCTCGATCTGGGCGAGCGGCTCGAATTGACCGAGCGGAATGGAACGAGGGTCCGTGGTCCACGCCTCGCTGCCCCGCCAATGAATTCCAACTTTCAATCCACGGCAGCCTTGCAGTCGCTGCCGCCACTTTGCCACCAATTCCGCATTGGCCGACAAGTAGGGGATTGCGACGGGAATCGTGGCGAGCGACGTTTGGAATGCGCCCGGCAGGCTGAGCATGGGCGACTGCCACGGACACTCAGGCATCGATCGCTCGTCGGCGACGAAGCGCTCATAGCCGGATTCCTTGAGCAGCGGGATTAGACCTGGCTGCACGTCCAAGATGACCTCGCCGCCTCGCGCCTTGACGAGCGGCACGTACCGGATGAATTGTAACGTGTCGCCCAATCCCCAGGGCTGGCCAGCGTGAATAACGATGCGTTGGCCCCGCAGATCCGATCCGTCCCACCTCGGTTGGCGATAGCGTGAGTCTTCGCAATGAGGCCGCCATTCATACTCGGGCCAGCCACGCGCGAAGTCGCCGCTGGCAAGCCACAGGACGGCCCGATTGTAATGGTACTCCCCATTCGCTGGGTCGAGGACGATCGCGCGGTCATAGCTGGCCAGCGCCTCGGCAAGCTCACCCTGCCGGTGCAACAGCGTGCCGAGACGATGATGCGCGGCAGCCGCGTCGGGTTGCAGTTCCACCGCGCGGCGAAAGCTGGCCGCCGCGTCGTCGTGTCGGCCGAGTTGGGCCAGCGTCGTGGCCAGGTTATGGTGCGCATCCACGAAGTCAGGCTTCAGCTCGACGGCTCGCTGGTACGCAAGGATCGCCTGTTCGAAGCGTCGCTGCTTGCCGAGCACAAGGCCCAGGTTGTGGTGCGCTTCGGCCCAATCGGCGTGGTGCTCCAAGGCGTGCCGAAACGCCTGTTCGGCCCCGGTCAGATCGCCTTGGTTGACCAGGTCAGAGCCCCGTTGTTCTTCCCGGGCAGCCTGGGTGAATCGCAGATTGTCGGCTATCTCGCGGGAGGCGGGCCGCAACTGCTTGGCCCGCTCGAAACTCGTGACTGCGTCGTTCAATCGCCCTAGCTCTACCAGGACGACCCCCAAGTGATGGTGGGCGTCGGCATAGTCAGGGCGTAGCCGAGAGGCCTCCACCAGCGAGGCCAACGCTTCGGTCGGCTGTCCCAAGGCATGCCGTGCCGCGCCGAGTAAATAATGGACTTCGGCTTGACTGGCGTCGGCCTGAAGAACACGCTCGTAGAACTCGATAGCAATCGGCAGTTGCCCGGCGACATGAGCCGATTTGGCCTGGCCGAGTAGTTCAGCAACAGTGGGCACGAGCACTCCTGACCCGACGATTTCCACCGGGCGCAAACCAGCGGACGTTCGCTCTCACTCGCCAATCACTTTGATCAGCACCCGCTTCGGCCGGCGGCCGTCGAACTCGCCGTAAGAAATCTGTTCCCAAGGTCCGAAGTCGAGTTTGCCCTTCGTGATTGCCACCACCACTTCGCGACCCATGATCTGGCGCTTGTGGTGCGCGTCGGCATTGTCCTCGCCCGTGCGGTTGTGATGATAGCGCTCGGGCGAGGGATCGAACGGCGCCAATTCGTCGAGCCATTTTTGATAGTCGTGCAACAGTCCGGGTTCGTCGTCATTGATGAACACGCTGGCCGTGATGTGCATCGCATTCACGAGACTTGCTTCGGATACTCTTGACTGCCGATTATCCCTCTGCTCCCTCGCAACGACCGCCGAGAAAGCCGAAGACCAGGATACCAGAGGGTTTACGGGATGCCTACGCCGAGATTCTGGCGAAGGTTTTGGAACTCCGTCAACAGGGCATGACTCACCAGGAAGTCTGCGAATCATTGAGTCGGCTCGGCTACCGCACCCGGTCGGGCAAGCCCTGGCGGCACCCGCAACAGATCGTCAAGCTGCTACGGTCCTTCGGACCCGATTGAGCTAATCCCCGATGACCTTCACCAGCACCCGCTTCGGGCGATTCCCATCGAATTCACCATAGAATATCTGCTCCCAGGGACCAAAATCCAATTTCCCATTGGTTATGGCCACAACCACTTCTCGCCCCATGACCTGTCGTTTCATGTGGGCGTCGGCGTTATCTTCCCCCGTGCGGTTGTGGGCGTATCGAGTGGGGGACGGATCAAATGGCGCTAGTTTCTCCAGCCATTTCTTGTAGTCCTCGTGTAGCCCAGGTTCGTCGTCGTTGATGAAAACACTGGCTGTAATGTGCATTGCGTTGCAAAGCAGCAGGCCCTCACGGACACCGCTCTTGCGGACGACCGCTTCGACTTGCGGCGTAATATTCACGAAAGACATACGTGCGGGTAGCTCAAATGTCAGATACTCGGTCACGCTTTTCATTAATCACCTCAACGGATAGTCGAACCCAAAACGTGAGAGAGCCAATTCGAATTTGGAGACTACCAAATACAGAATCGAAGTGCCAACCATGCAATGCCCGAAGTGCAGTCAATAAATGCCCCCCCGCCTCGTCCTCTCAACCCACCCCCGTATGGAACCAACTTCCCAGGTTTTTCGAAATAATTGTTCGATTGAAAATTCTGCGACACGTTTTTTCCAAACGCAATCAAGATTCCTCAACCATGTTGGCTGCCGAGGTCAATACCTAGTCGTTACCGGCAGCAACCCGTGATTTCGATCTCTTCCGAAGAGATTTCCCATTCGTCGGCATCGCCTCGTCCACCCTGGCGTTTGCGAGCATTGATCCTTCGCAACCTGCACCATTCTCTGACCGTGTAGGGTTGCTTGCCCAGTGACCGAGCAGCTTCCGCAGGGCTGAACCAGTCTTGCGCTCGTTGTGGGGCGGCTCGGTCTCGAAGCTCCGTCACAATCAGATGGACTTCATTCAATAACTCTCCGAGTTGCACCTGCGTCTCTCGAATCGCCTCAATCCGTGATTCGTGGGCATCCAGCAAGTCTGTGATCGCTTGGGCGAGCGAAACGTGGACGTTGTGCGGCATCGTTGGCTCCCGTTCGGTACGCTCACAGCCCTCAATATTCCTCGGGCAGCAGCACACAAGTCGAACTCCGATCCGCCTCGGTGATCACCCAAATCTTCACGCCCTTCGAAGTCCGATAGACTGAGAACAGTCGGTCGCCATCCTTCAAAGCATCTTCGTTCGCTTGACGATCATGCTCGTCGCAGTCGCCCCATTTTCCGGCGACGTGTTGGCTGATAAACACCATTGGGCTTTGCCCCGCTTCGCTGAGTGCGGCCAACGCACCGGGCGTGCTGACCAGTTTGCCAAGACGGAATTTTGGTGCGGCGACGTTGATCATGGTTCTCTCGAATGGTTTGCGGTCGGTGGACTAACTGCGACGCAAGATGTTCGACAAGCTACGGAGAACGGCGAAGGCGATTAGGCCAAGCACGATGAGCAGGCGAATCACGATTTGTTTGAGCATCTGTGGCCTCTTCATCCCGAGAATGTACAACTAAACTAGGGTCCCCCATTGAGGGCACGCTTGAGGATTGGTGGTTCTGTTCCATCCGTCTAAGATGGGGCTGGTCAAAGAATGGCACCAGCCGATACGTCTCCTCGATGAGTGCGATCCAACCATGCAACCGATTAGGCAGCGAGTTCTATATCTTGCGATTGGTTTACTCAGCCTACTGATCGTTTTCAACGCAGTCACCTCGTATCGCCATACCAGAGAATTGCAAGAGGCGGCCAATTGGGTGGGCCATACCCACGAGGTGTTGGCCGCACTTCAGCAACTGATTTCGACAATCAAGGGTGCGGAAGCGAACCAGCGAGGGTTCCTCATTACTGGCGATCCAGAATACTTGGAACCCTACAAGAATGCTCTTGCGGATTATGAGAAGACCCTTGGCCGTTTCGAAGCCTTGACCTCCGACAACTCTCATCAGCAAGAACGCATCCGTCGTCTCAAGGAATTGATCGAGGGCCGGCTGGAAACACTTGCCCAGAACATTGCAATTCGAAAAGAGCAAGGATTCGATGCGGTCAAAGCGGCAGTTGCTTCTGGCCGAGGCACGCAGGCGATGGCCAATGTTCAAGCCTTAGCCAACGAAATGGAACAGCATGAAAATGAACTCCTCAAACAGCGGAAGCAGGACGACTGGGAGACCTATAGGTCCAATATCCTGAGTGATCTTATTGTCGCCATGATCGGACTATGCGGCCTGATCTTATTCGCTTGGCTGCTGCGAGTGCATTTGGCGGCGCAGGAGGAATCCAACGCCTTGATTCATGAACAGCGAGAACTCCTCCAAGCCACGCTGTCTAGTATTGGTGACGCAGTGATTGCGACCGACGCTGCCGGGAATGTCACTTTTCTGAACGAGGTGGCGCAAGCTTTGACCGGCTGGTCCCAGGACGATGCGATTCGAAAGCCGTTAAGCGACGTGTTCCACATTGTCAATGAAGAGACACGCCAGGATGTCGAAAGTCCGGCACTTCGAGCATTGCGAGAAGACAAGATAGTGGGGCTCGCAAATCACACGGTTGTGATCAGCAAGGTGGGACCGGAATGGCCCATTGATGATAGTGCCGCTCCGATTCGGACCCTGGATGGCAAGCTGAGTGGTGCCATTTTGGTTTTCCGTGAAATTACGGAACGAAGACGGCATGAGGATGAGTTGCGTGAATCGCTGGACGCCTTGCGAGAAGCCAACCAGCACAAGGACGAATTGATGTCCGAATTGAAGGACACAGATCGACGCAAGGATGAATTTCTAGCTACGCTGGCTCACGAACTGCGAAATCCACTATCACCCATTAGCAACGCCTTGCAGGTATGGCCGCTGGTTGAAAATGACCCTGAGGAATTGAACCGCTTACGAAGCATGATGGAGCGGCAGATTCGGCAACTCATACGCCTAATCGACGATTTGATGGACGTGTCCCGCATTAGCCGTGGCAGAATCCAGCTACAGAAACAGCGAGTCGATCTCCGCACAGTCATTTCGGAAGCCATCGAATCCGTTCAGCCGTTGATCGACGCCTCATCCCATCGATTAACGGTGGCGCTTCCTACTGAGCAAGTGATCATTGATGGCGATGTGGCCCGTTTAACCCAAGTGTTTGGAAATATTTTGCATAACGCCGCCAAGTACGCAGGCCGCAACGGCGTCATTTGGATCACAGCCGACCGAGTAAATGGGCAGGTCGCTGTGAGCATACGAGACAACGGCCCTGGCATTCCGAAGCATATGCTCGGTCACATCTTCGAGATGTTTCGACAGGTAGACGAGGGATCGCAGCGATCATTCGGCGGCCTCGGAATTGGTTTGTCGCTGGTGAAGCAATTAGTTGAGTTACACGGTGGAACGGTGGAGGCACGGAGTGAAGGCCCTGGATCGGGAAGTGAATTCATCGTGACGCTCCCTGCCGCCGCCAACGGCCAGTTAGAATCGATAACACGTCACACTTTGCAGCAAGTGACCAGCCTGCCACGCCATCGTATTCTCGTGGTGGATGACGTGGGTGCGTCCGCCAAGACCTTGGCCATGATGCTTAACGGAATTGGACAGGACGTTGCGACAGCCAACGACGGCCAGTCAGCGATAGCTCGGGTGCTTGAGTCTAAACCAGATGTTGTTTTTCTCGACATTGCGATGCCGGGAATGGATGGCTATGAGGTCGCACGCCGGTTGCGAGCGCACGAGGAATTAAAGGGGCTCGTGCTTGTGGCCTTAACTGGGTATGGACAAGAAGAAGATCGGAAGAAGGCGGTTGAGGCTGGATTCGACCATCACATGGTGAAACCTACTTCCATGGAGGCACTACGGCAATTGTTGGCAACGGCCGCCATCTCGGACGAGCCTGGGAGCGATTAGGAATTGGCGGCTGATTTGGCTGCAAAAAACTACGGCCCTCGGAAAGTCCAA
>PLYM01000167.1 GCA_003153375.1 Planctomycetaceae bacterium | reverse complement strand
ACGTCGATAATTTCAGACAGTAGAATTAGCTACTCCATGGTTCAATTGCGACCAGCTCGAATTTTAGTTGCATAACAAGCATGCCGCAAGAACTTGTAGCTTGCCCGGCGATATCTTCACCGAGAGATGCCGTGGGAATCGAACCCGCTTTGAACTAATTTGCAGGCAGTCGCCGTGCGGGTCGGAGCGCGTCCGTGACCTCGCCTCCTGAAGCCACACCGATGCCGATCACAGTGTCTCGTCGCAACCGTCGGACATCGCGAATCACCACGTGCGAAGTTCCACCCATGCGACGGTGAAGTGAGGGCACGGCACCGAAGGGCAGCAGCGCCCGGGTCGAGGCTGCCCGGACGAACGGCACGCAAGCTGCGGGCGGCGGGTGCTTAGTGTTTGCGCTTTACGGCCCTTTGCGATCCCTTCGACCAACCTGATGCCGACAGCTTTCGTAGTGCAAGTCGACTGTCAATTCGTGCATCGCGTCGCGGGCCTTGGCCACCAATGTTAGCGCTGGATCGTCGGGCAGGAATCCAACCTTTTCCATGCGGCGGTGCAGCCGATTCAAGTAGCCGAGCATAGGCCGCCGTTTCTCCGCGAGGGCGCTGGCTTGCGCGGCAGTTAGTTGGCGGCGCGGCATGGCGCGTAGTGTACAGTCGGACACTCAGCACGTGAAGCGTGGCCGAACGAAGCCACGGCGTAATCAGTATGGCATCTGAATTGCTCTTGTCAGTTGATCCTGCCGTGCATTGGCAACGGTGCACCAGTTGGCTAGTACCTGCGGCGAACGCCACCGGTCTGAAACGGCCGGCCCGCTGACCAGCGCGGTAGCTTCACGATCACCACGAGGCCGGGCAAACCGCAACTCATGAACGACATACCGGCAGAGACTCGAAGAGCACTCAAGCTACGCATTGCCCGGTTGCAGGCGCGCATGGCAGAATTGCGACCGCAGCTCGAGGCCTTGGAGATAGCGAGTATCGACCAATGGCTCTACCTATATCGGCAGCAGGAAGATCTGCGCCGACGGCTTGGAGATTTCTGTAGCCTGAAGGGGGACCTTCGCTTCTCCTGTCCACGGCCGGGGGTGGTTCAAGCCTGCTAGCAAAACGGCCTGGCATCCGGCCATTGCCTTGAACCTACCTCGCCGCGTGCTAGGCTGACAGCACTGACTTTGACGCTCGATTCTCTGGGTGCCACGACCGGCACGTTCAGCGGCAGCGGGACGCTGACGGCTACAAGAACCACCGACGTGCTTGGCGGTGCAGGGTACATTATGGTTCGTAGCTCAGCGTTTGTCGGAGGTGAAATTCGCGGGCAACTCGGCAAGATCCCCGAGCCCAGCAGCGTCATGTTAGCCGGCGTGGGCCTCGTCGGCTTCATCGCTCTGGGCTGGCGACGCCGCAAACGCTAAACCGTGCCCTCACGCGCGAGGTAGCTCCGCGGAGCCCGCTCTGCCGCGCGTGTTGAATTGAGAACGATCGTCGGTCTAGCTCGTGATCTTCGGCCATGCCTCGATCGGGCACTCTTACTTGGCCGAGAGACGAGCTTGCCCATGAACTATTGCTCGCGGCCGGCCTGGCAACCGCAGTTCGGAAACGCACCTAGCCGATCAGCATGAGCGTCGCGCGGCGAATGGGCTGAGGCACCGAGGGCGAAGCGGGCAAGGATTCGGCTGCAGCGACGACGCCGCTCGTTCACCGGCGTCGGCGATGTATAGAGCCGACTTGGCCAAGAACCAAGCGGAACCAAATCCTCCGGAATTGCTAAAACACTGAAAGCCTTTCGGAAGCGTCCAAGCGTTGATCGCTAAGTCGCCCCGGTGACATCGACCGACGGATAAAAACGGCACCGGAAAACGGAACCAGAAACCCTTCCTTTGATGGGGCTCGCGGCAGGGCAAGAACGGCCCACACTTGGCAGCCGCGTATCATTCGCAGAAAAGGGCTGCCTTTTCGGGACGCCAGGCCGGTCCCGTCAACGGCATGACTTTTCGGGAGTCGCCAGCGGTGCCGGAATAGGGTCGTATTCTAGGAGTATCGAGAACTAAGGCTGCATCCACGAATTATCGCGCCGACGAGGTATGCTGGGCCAGACTTGAGGGTACTGTATTAACTCGGTGTTGCCGGGCGGCGCATAAAAATGGGCGGTGAGCGACCGAGCTTGCCCGATCGCTCACCACCCGGACCACTAGCTGGTCCACGATTTTTACTTTTTGAGCGACTTCATCAATTTGTCATGCTCAGCAATGGCCTTGGCAAGATGGTCATCGATCATCTTGCAGCAGTCCAGCGTGGCCGCTCCATTCACCGTGTCCTTTAGACACGTCTCGCGCATCTCGTCGTGCGACTTCTTAGCGGCCGCCAGATGCTTGTCGATCGACTCCAACGCGGTCAGCGTCGCCTTGTCCTTGGCCGCAGCCGCATGCTTGCGCATTCCCGCCAGGTGCGCCTGGGCTTTCGTGATGTAAGTGCCAACGGTGTCCGCAGCTTCCTTGGCGGTATCCGCATCGACCTTCTTCTCCGGCGCGGTTTGGGCGTACTGGCGGTAATACCCGGACGTTTCCTGGGCACTCCGCATCGCACTGCTGGCGGCACCACCATAGAAGCTGTACTCACCGCGAAGCTTTGCCCCGGCGTCGCGCTGTGCATGTGCGGTGCCTGCCGAAACAACGAGCGCCAGGAGCGCTAAGGCTCCGATGGATTTGGTCGAGCGACGCATGGAAGTTCCCCCATAAATACGGCGTGTGGTGATGATCCCGACCGATTTGCAGCCAGGTTTTCGCACGAGGCCGACCACCGGTCCCGTGCCATTTAGTTAGATGCTCGATTGCCGTGATTTCTTCGCGCGTGCGAAACCGCACACAATCCATCCTCAACCGCCCAGATGCAGTCCCTTGTGTTGGGGCGCAAGAGCGATCTAAACTCTTATGTATGTCGCCTTTGATTCGAGCGGAAAGCAACATCCTCAATCAGCCGTTGGCACGCCGGATGCTTTCCCTTACCGCCATTTCAAGGGGCCGAAATGTCCAGGGCCAATTTGCAACATTGGCGAAGAAACGTGCCACACGGCGTATCTAATCTGGTGGTCCCGGACGTCGGCACGCCGGTGCCCATTGCCGATCCGCTGGCGGACATCGTAGCGGGATGCCGGCTTGGCAACCGGCACGCCCAGCGTTTGCTTTATGATCGCTGCCATGAGCGCCTGTACCGGCTCATTGCGCGGATGGTTGGGCAGCAGGACGCCACCGACCTGTTGCAACAGGTTTTCCTACAGGTTTTCGTCAAGATCGGGCAGTTCTCGGGCAGTGCTTGTTTTGAGACATGGGCCTATCGTCTCGCCATCAACGAGTGTCTGCAATTTCGCCGCCGTAAATCTCGGACACCGTGCGACATGCCAGCCGACGAACCCATCGATCCCTCGGCCTCTCATACGGAGCGAACTCAACACCAGGAACTGGTCGAGCTCGCGCTTGCCCAACTCAAGCCGGAACTACGGGCGATCTTCGTGCTACGGGAAATTGAAGGTCTATCGTACCGTGAGATTGCCGCCGCACTGCAAATCGAGCAAGGGACCGTGGGGTCTCGATTGAATCAGGCCCGCTCGCAGCTTAGAAAGCGACTCATCGAGCTCGGTTGGAATCCCAAGACATGAACTGCGAGAGCGCACGAGACCTCTTGTCCGCGTATTTCGATCAGGAGCTGAAACCTGACGCTGCATCGGCGGTGCGCGCCCACTTGGTGACCTGCCAAGATTGCGCACGTCGCCTTGCCGAATTCCAGGAGCTGTCGGCGCTCGCGGCCGATATTTGCGAACCCGAGGTTCCAAGGGGCGTTTGGTCTGCAATCGAGTCGTCGCTCGCGAGAGAGCATAGACGGCAGCCAGGCAACACCCGGTGGGGACGGCTGATGAAGCCGTCGCGTGTAGCGATTGCAGCGACACTCTTAATTGGAGCCTCCCTGGTTCTGTTGGGCTACTGGACCTGGCGTTCCCTGGACCAGCATGTCCAAATGGCTGCGGTCTTTGATCGATACCTTGGAGAATTCCAAGAGCATCCGCAGCAGGCCCAGGAAATCCTACTTACCCGCTACGGCGGCCGGCCGATGGATCTACAAGCAGTCGGTGCTGGACAATTCAAGCCCAACGCACCGCAAGATCTTCCCAATGGCTTCGAGCGAGTGGAGACGTATCTTCTGGACATGCCGTGTTGCACATGCACGCAGACCATTTACAGAAACCACGCTGGCGACACCCTGGCGTTGCTCGAACATCGCGAGGAACAGCGGATGTGGTTTGGTAATCGCACCGTGATCGAAGCACAATGCCACGGACAGATGACCTGCCTGGTTCAACTGAAGGATCAGCTGGCCGCTTCTTGGAAGTGCGGCCCTCGGTATCTGACGGTCATTGGCGCGCGAAATGTCGAGCAAGTGAGCGAGCTGATTTCGTTCCTTGACGCACAGCGCCCGCAGGACAAGGGGTGACGCTCCGCCGCGCCACGATCTTCGTCCCGAGCGTTTGCTGACACCGTTAGAGACGAATGTGCCGGAGTCGTAACGCATTCGCAGTGTTCGCTGGCAAATGAAAGGCCCCGGTCCGGCCGAGGCCATGCACGTCTTTATTTTCTCGCGTCACCGCGAAGCGGCTTCTTCTTGCGGACGCGTCCTGCGGTGATTATCCGCTCCTGAATATCTTTAGTCCGACAGCACGGCATTGCCGTGCTCCTCGCGATTCCGCCGGGGACTATAACTGTTTGGTCCCGTTCTCAAAAACGAAAGCCCACCTACACTTGCCGGCCCAGCTCTTCTTCGACCCACGGCAGGCCGCATAAGCCTTCTCGACTCGACGCTGGATGTCGTCCGCGTCATCGCTGCGGGTCTCGTCGAACTCAATTTCGATCTGGCACGAAACTTCGAGCGGAATGGTGCCTATGAGGCGGGGCCCTAGCAGCCACGCAGCCTTTGGCTCGCGGCCTCCGGCCGTCCAGCCTCAAAATGATAGAATGTCCGCCGGGATCGGCACCGTCTTCAACAATGGCTCTTCAGATGCCCAAGAACCTGACGGAATTTGGTGACCTTCTCGACTCAGTGCTCGATCCTGTTCTGTGGGTCGTGACGGCACGCTGCGGCGACGAGCAAAGCGGGCTGATTGCGACCTTCGTCCAAAAGGCATCTCTGGTTCCGGCCTTGCCACGCATGGTTACGGCCATCGCGAGGCACCACTACACCTGGAGCTTGATCGAGAACTCCCAATCATTCGCCCTCCACCTTGTCGGTGAGACGCAACTTGAGTGGGTTGATCGTTTCGGCCTCCATTCGGGACGGACAAGCGACAAGTTTGCCGGCCTCCCAACGAGAAGGGGAACGACAGGGAGCCCGATCCTTGAGGACGCTCTCCTTTGGATGGAATGTCGAGTCGAGGCCTCGCTGGACACAGGGGATCGGAGCATTTACCTCGCCGAAGTAGTGAGCGTCGGCACAGGGCCTGCTGACAGACCCCTTCGGCTCAAGCGAATGTTGGAGCTGCTTCCGGAGCATCAACGAAGCGAACTCCACCAGATGACAGCCAAAGACATCGCGCTCGATACCGCCGCGATCGAGACTTGGCGGGCTGGCAAGAGAAACCCAGGTTGTTCGGAATGACCATCACCTCTATG
>PLYM01000210.1:6359-6526 GCA_003153375.1 Planctomycetaceae bacterium | reverse complement strand
ATCTACAATCTCTCTCTCACCCGTACGGCGACCGTGATCCTGGGACAGGGCGCCCGAGGCGTGATCGGTGTCGGGCGCGTAAAAACGCCGACGCTGGCGATCGTTTGCAAGCGTGAACTTGAGATCAGGAACTTCGTGCCGGTTACATATTTCGAGATTGTCGCCAC
>PLYM01000210.1:0-6296 GCA_003153375.1 Planctomycetaceae bacterium | reverse complement strand
TATGACGGCCAGGGCAAGAAGATCATCACCTATCCTCGTGCAGAGGTGCGCTATCTGCCGGAGAGCCTCATCGCGGACGTGCCCAAGATCGTGGCGGGCCTTCAGGTCGGCCAATCTTTTAGGGCAATCCCCGTACCCATGCCGCCGGTCATCCGCAGGGGCGCAAGCGGGACGTTCTATGAGAAGGGGCTCGAGGGCGCCAGCCATCACGCCGTCATCCCCAACGTCAACACGGTCGATACTCTCCGCGAAGTCTGGCCGCGGCTTTCAATCGACGAGAGGAAGCTGTTTGATGTGATCGCACGAGCCTATCTCGCTGCCCTCATGCCCGATATTCGCTATCGGCAGACGACCGCGACCCTCGACGTCAAAGGCTTCCCGTTCAAGGCAACCGGTCGCCAGCCCATCGATCTTGGCTGGCGCGCGGCATTCCCGGAGTGGCAGCCGGCGGACGAGAAAGGCGATGGCGGGCAACTGCTTCCTGCGATGCGCGACGGCGAGACAGCACAACTGCACAATCCGGTCGTCGAGACCAAGGAGACCAAGTCCCCACCCCGCTACAACGAGGGCACGCTGATTGAGGCGATGCAGAATGCATGGCGGTTTGTCGAGGACGAGGTTCTGCGAGACCGATTGAAAGAAGCCAAGGGCATCGGCACGCCGGCCACCCGCGCCGAGATCATCGGTGGGCTCAAGCGACAGGAGTTTCTGGTCGCCCAGGGAAAGAACATCGTTCCCACCGAGACCGGTCTAAAACTGTTCGGCGTCCTCAAACAGGCCGATCCGGCTCTGGTCGATCCGGGCGTGACGGCACAGCTCGAATGCCTTTTAGACGATGTCGTCGTCGGCAAGCAGGAGATGGTGGGCGCCATCGATGCCGTGTGCGACGTTGCGCTGCGCATTATCGGCAAGCTGAAGGACGGCTCGCCCACTGGAGGGGCGCCGTTGCGCGGCCCGGGTTTCGGGGGTGCGGCCGGCGATCGTTCACCAACGCCCGCCATGAGGCGTTTTGTCGATATCCTCGCTCGCCAGAAGCGTATCAGGCCACCCCCCGGTTACTATGCATCCGGGGCCATCTGCCGTGCGTTCCTCGAGCAACATGCCCCCAAGAAGGCCGGCGGGGAGACTGCAGCTGCGCCTGCTTCCAAGGCGGCGACCCCGGCACCAGTCTCGGGAGCCGAGGACACTCAACCCGTCCGGAAACGCCGCCGGGCCACGGACACGACAACCATTGCCCCGACGCGCCAGAGAGCGACGCGGGGCAAGAAGCCCCGAAAGCCCAAGTTCGGCAACCCGCTAGTCAACGCATCGCCCGGCCTTCACCTGCATGATGTCGGCAGGAACACGCCGCTGAAGATTCCTTACGGCAACAAGGAAGTCGCCCAAAAGCTCGGGGCCCGCTACGGCGCTGACGGCTGGTACGCACCTCCCAGTGTTGATCTCTCCGCCTTCAAGGAGAACGGTTGGCTGTGAGGCCGGGCGGCTGTCATTGACGTTGTGAAGGCGGCCAGTGATTAGTAGAAATGCCTGCCGGTGAGCGGCTTTACGAGAATCCCGGTCCAACCCCAAGTCGAATAGGGTAGCGGCAAGGGCGTGCCGAAGGCCGTGGAAGCAGAGACCTGGCTTGACCAACAGAATCCTTCTCCAACTTCTTTACGAGCCTCCAGAGGTTCGATTGAAGCCCATCGCGGGTGTATGGCTGGCCCCAGACGTCAAAACCCCTAATCCACATCGCGCGTCCCTTGGGAACTCGCCGCAGCGGGCGTAGTTTCATCCGCGAACTGCCGACGAAACCAGCCGAAATCCTGTCTTCTCAGCGGCAGCGTTCATGCCACCGGCAGGTATCGTATCCGTTTTGGATCGCCTCATTTTTTGGTGCTATTAACACTCACACTTGGACGTGCGCGAACGCCATGAAACTCCCTCGTAGAAATATTCTGCGTCTGACTTTGGGCGCCGCTGCGTTGTCGACCACTTCGCGCATCGCAAGGGCCCAAAAGGAGCGCGCCATGCCCCCAGCCAATTATTTACCTGAAGTGCTTGAAACCACCGAAGCGGAGCGCCTCGCCACCGGCTTTCTCTTCACTGAAGGTCCGCTGTGGCATCCGGAGGACTTCTGGTATTTCGTCGATATTCGCCAGAACAAGCTCTTTCGCATGACGCCCGGAAAAGCACCGGAGCTTGTCAGGAACACTGGCGGAGGAAACGGCACGACCTTCGACCTGCAAGGCCGCTTGATCATGTGCGAAGGCGACGACCGGCGCGTCACACGCATGGGCGCAGATGGCAAGGTGGAGTCGTTGGCGGACAATTACAAAGGGGGGCGTTTCAATCGCCCCAACGATGTGGTGTGCCACTCGAACGGCTGCCTTTACTTCACTGATCCGGACAAACGCCGCGCCTATCGCGAGCGCGAGATTCCAGGCCCAGCTGGCGACAACGATTTGTGGGATGGCGCGTGCGTATATCGCATGGCGCCTGACGGCGTCGTAAGTGTGCTAGCGCACTGCGAATACCCGAACGGGCTCGCGCTGTCGCTGGACGAGCGCACGATGTATGTGGCGAATACGCGCTCGTCAAAATACATCCACGCGATCAAGCTCGACGACGCAGGCAATATGGTCGGGCGGAGCATCTTCGCCGACATGAACGAAGGCACGGAGCCCGGCATACCCGACGGCTTGAAAGTCGACAGTATCGGCCGCGTGTATTGCACCGGACCCGGCGGCATCTGGGTGTATGCGCCCGACGGCAAGCGCGTCGGCATCATCAAGTGGCCAGAGCAAGCCGTGAATTTTGCCTTTGGCGGGCCTGATCTACGTACGCTGCTGTGCTGTGCGTATACTTCTGTCTACACCTTGCGCGTGAGAGTGCCGGGCAATCCGCATCCTTGGTACAAACTCCGGGGACGGTGAGGGTGCCTAAAGGCCTGCTGCGCCAACTTTGAAGCAGCCGTCACTCTTGGTCGTAGGGCGGGAGCGGCTCCTTGGATGGAGCGACAAGATTAGCCCGTCTTCGACTGTGTCCCAGTCGTTAGAAAGAAGGGACGCGGCAAAGGTAGCGAAAGGGCGCGGATTTGGGCCTTTTACCAAATCCCTGATACTCTTTTTTGTTTCTCCGGCCATTTGTTAGGTCCTGTTTTTGGATGACCGTTTCCGGCTATTTGAACTGAGCGATGACACTTCCAACGTCAAGGTACTCTCTGACCAAATCAATTTTGCCCGCTGCATTGATGTGATAGACGAAGCACACGGGAACTTTATATTTCTTGCCAGTGATGGTGCTAATGTCGGACGGAAATGGCCATTTGGATTGCTTCGCGAACTCGACCATGCCCTCATCGATAGTGCCGACGTTCCAATACTCCCAAACTCCCCACTCCTTATCGGCTCGATTGCTTATTGGAATTGGTTCTTTTCGAGAGGCGTATTTTGCAGCCTTCAAAAAAGGGAGAACATCGGACTTCCCTTTGCGAATCTGGTTGTTGGGCATCATGTCCCACTCAATATCGTCGGCGAGCTGAGCTTCGGCGGTGGCCCAATCGTCCTTGAGGGCTGCCCAGAAGAAGGTGGAGAAGGGAGTCGCAGTTGAGCCCTGTTCCAAATCCTTGTTATTGAAGTCCTGCGTTTTTCCGAGTTTGCCGCTTGTTGATGACGGCGCCGGCTTTAGCTTCGTGCCCATTTCAGTCATTTCCTTTTTTGAAACTGCGAGTGTTAGGAATAAAGCTTATGCGGCGTGCCGGGCTCGGTGGCGGTCAGCAGGTCGAAGTACTCCCTAACCTTGACGAGCTTGCCCTGGCGAATCTCGCCGATCAGAACGATCGGTAACTCGATCTTTGTGCCCGGAGCTGGTCTGTTAGTCGACGAAGGCCATTTGTCGGTAACGATTGCCGTATGCATATATTCCCAGCAAAGTTTCGTCCCCTCGGCATTGGTGAAAATATTTGTGGGTTTGATACCCAATCCCCCGCCATGCGTTCGCGCGGCTACAGATCGGATCGTCAGTTGCTTGATTTGATCGAGTCCCCGGAAGGTTTCACCGGTGGCCACTATCAGCCACTCGCAGCCTGGATCGATGAGCTTGTAGAAACTTTCGATGTCATCGGAGGTGAATGCGGCCGTGAATGCCTTGACGAGGTCGGTACTCTGCTGACCGCCCACGACTCCCAACTGGCGCTTGACGGTCTCCATGTCGAAATACTCGTGGACGCGATCAATCTTGCCGTTCGTAATATGAAAGACGAAGCTGCATTGAAACTCATACTTTTTCCCGGTGGGTTCAAACTTGATCGACGGAAAGTCTGCCTGATTGGTTAGAGTGCCAGCCGTGCGATATTCAAGAGAGGCATATTCTTCGCTTGCGAACAGATTCACGAGTGTCTTGATTCTGTCCGGTGAAGCCGCCCAGTGGTTCGGCGCTAGTTTTGCGATCTCCGCTTTGCCTCTAAGCGTATCGCCAGTAGGGACTATCAGCCATTCGATGTTTTCATCGAGCATATCAAGAATTGCGTTTAAGTTTTTGCCGAAGAGCGCATCGAAGTAGGTCCGCATCATCTGCAGGTTGTCTTGAATACGTTGCGTACGTGCCTGGAAGTCTGATCCAGGAACTGGCGTTAAAATCTTGTCCATTTCAGTTACTTCCTTTTTGAAACTGCGCTTCGTACGGGCTTTCCATATGAGAACTATTCTGCGGGGCTGATCGCCAAACCAGCACTCATGCAGGTCCTCCGATTCCATGCTGTCACTTTGACATTCATCAAATAGCTCTTCTTTTTGCAGCTCTGTTGGAAGGCGCCCTAAATGGCCGACTACCGTCGGCTCGGTCAGGGCTGGAATGCTCTTGATTGTCTCCAGGTAGATAACGCACCAGGATCGCTTTCTGCTTGACCTGGGGCGCGCCAATCGCTTGACATCGTGCGCCATGAAGCGCGCCTCTCAGATCGCCCCGGGTCGTCGTGCGACGGTTGCTTCGCAACTCATCGACGCCATTCTCGTTGCGGCTGCTGCGGCTGGCGTCGTCGATTCCGCTCGCGCGGAGGTCCTGCGGGCCGGTGTGTCGGTGCGAAGCGTCGGAGTTCAACAATCAGGACGCGTCCCAGAAGCGGCGCTTCTTTGGCTATGGGGAGCCCTTGCCGACCGTGCCGGAGGCCATCGGGTCGGTGCAGAACTCGCGCGTTTTGCCGGTTCCAGCACGTTCGGATTGCTCAGTGCGACGGCGACCCGCACAGTGTCGCTTGCCGACGCTTTCGATCATGTCGCGCGCTATGCCCGCCTTGTACATCAAGGCGTGACGGTCGAGATCGACGTGGACGACCGCTTTTTTATAGCAATATATCGGCGCGCAGGGAGCGACACGCAGCCTTCCAGCGGAGGCGCGGCTGCAGGGATGCTCTGGGCCACCGCGAACTTGGCGCTACTGCCCGAGCGCGTGTTCGGTGTGCGCCTGCGTCCGGTGCGCGTCGAACTTGCTTGCGTTGCGGCTGGCGATGCGGGAGGCGTCTTCGCCGATATATTCGGGACCGACGTGAAGTTTGGCACTGCGGATTGGCGCCTTGTCTTCGATCGGCCAGCCGTCCTCGCCGTCTCGCGGCCCGCAGTGTCTTCCGCGCTCGCATATCTCGATGCGTATGCCGACAGGGCACTCAGCGACGTACCGCCAGTTGACGACATCGTTGGCGCGGTTGCCGCTGAAGTTCGCGGCCGCTTGGTCGGACGGCCGCCGACAGTGGCTGAGATCGCGAAGGCGCTCGGCCTGTCGACGCGCACACTCCAGCGTCGTCTGACTATCGCCGGCAGAGACTTTGGCGCCGTGCTCGATGAAGTCCGGCGCGCTCGCGCTGGAGCGTTGTTGGCCGACGGTGGGCAGAACCTCGCCGAGATTGCCCATAAGCTCGGCTATTCTGAGCACAGGGCCTTCACGCGAGCCGCAATCCGCTGGTTTGGTGCGCCACCAAGCCGGACGCGTTGATCGTACCGTTGGGGTCTGATCGATGGATCGCCGCGAGCTGGTCGAGCGTGAAGCTGACGTCCTGCGCCAGGTAACCGGACGCGTACGGCGCACCGATCGACCTGAAGATGCCAAGTCCCTTGAAACCCGATGGTTCGGGCAAAATCCTTGCCACGAACTCCAAGTCCCGGGTGGCCCGTCTGGAAGTAGAGCCCGGCAATGGCCCGCGAATGATCAGATACAGCCCGCCGTATAGCATGTGCACTTGGGCGTGGGTTCCGGTTTGAGAAGTGTCAGACCCTATTGGCACGGAACCGATTTGTTAAACTAGAGCAGATTTCGCTTGAATA
>PLYM01000097.1 GCA_003153375.1 Planctomycetaceae bacterium | reverse complement strand
CCTCGGCAGAAAAAACCTCGACGAAACCTCGCGCCATTGCCATCGCGACAGGACTTACGGCCAAAGAAAGTCCGAAAAAATCGCCACCCACCGAATTTTGTCGAAACGTCGGGGAAGTTGGGTTAGTTGACCCGTGCGTGGCGCCGCGTCATTATGGGGTGAATCCAATTCCAGGCGGGGGAAACGATATGCTACGGAGAAGTCGGATTTCCTTTTGCAACACGCTGCTCGTCTTGCTCGGGATATTTGCGACCAACGCACGCGCAGCCACGATTGCTTGGAGTCCCGTTGGCAATCCAGGAAATCTTGCCGACACGCGGACTTATCAGGGGGTCCCCACGAATCTTGGCACCGTCAATTATTCGTATAGCATCGGCACCTACGACATTACCAATGCCCAGTATGTGGAATTCCTCAATGCCAAGGATTCGACTGGCGCCGATCCTCTTGGGCTCTACAATACCGGCACTCGTTACTCTACCTACGGCGGTATCACCTATAACCCAGGTGCATCTGATGGCAGCAAGTACAGCGCGATTGCGGCCGACGCGAACCATCCGGTCAATTACGTGACCGTTTATGACGCGTTACGTTTTGCCAACTGGGTGAACAACGGTCAGGGTAATGGCGATACCGAAACGGGGGCATATACGCTGCTCGGAGGCACGCCAACGCCTAGCAATGCCGCCACGATCGCGCGCAACGCAGGAGCGACCGTAGTTCTGCCAACCCTCAACGAGTGGTACAAAGCGGCCTACTACGACTCAACCACCAAGAGCTACTTTCTCTTTCCAACCTCAAGCAATAGCATTCCCAACGCGATTCTTCCGGGCAGTATCGCCAACTCGGCGAACTACATGGCTTCCGATGTGGGCACCTTGTCTAACGTCGGGGCCTACTCGGGCACGCATAGTCCCTCAGGCGCTTTCGATATGGGGGGCAATGTTTTTCAAATGAACGAAGACCTCTTGAAGGGCGGTACGAATCTTGGCGTTCGGGGAGGCTCGTTTGACAACGACTACGACCTTATGTACTCCGTTCTTCCTGGAATTCCATTGCCGGCGACGGCCGAAGGCAATGATGTCGGTTTTCGCCTGGCAATGATTGTCCCCGAGCCCAGCAGCGCCGTACTCGCCGCCCTCGGTTTCGTCGGCCTGGCTGCCTGGGGCTGGCGACGGAAACGTTCTTAGGCGACCGAATCGCAATGGCTGGGGTCCGTTGCGTCGCCCAGTTTCGTGCCGTAGAATAGCTCGCACAAGTGCGTCGGAACACTGGTTGGAGAGCCGCCCGGGATGCCGGGAAGCTAGTTAAAAAGTAAACCGACGTGGTGGATGCCTCTGGCGTTCTATCACGTCGGTTTTTTGTTGCCCAGGCACTGATTCAGGAGAACGCTAGTGAACCGCTCCATCGCTTCGGCCATGCTTTTCTGCACAGCCTTCCTCTGCGCGACTCGGCCAGTGATCGCCGTCACGATGGCTTGGTCCTCGGTCGGCAATCCCGGCAATGCGGCCGATCCATTGACCGGCTTTGGTGCCGTGCCTTACTCGTATAACATCGGCACCTACGATGTCACCAACAACCAGTACGTCGCGTTCCTTAACTCGAACGATCCCACCGGCGCCAACACGCTCGGGCTGTACGATAGCTTGATGAGCATCAAATACAACTCAGGAGCCGCCAATGGCACCAAGTACAACGTGATTTCGGGCGATGGAAATCAGCCCATCGATTACGAGACTTGGTACTCGGCGATTCGCTTCGCCAATTGGCTCAACAATGGCCAAGTCCCCGGCAGCACCGAGACGGGTGGCTACACCCTGTTGGGAGGCACCCCCACGCCGAGCAACGCCAATAGCATCACGCGCAACGCGGGCGCATCGATTTTTCTGCCCAACGTAAACGAGTGGTACAAGGCTGCGTACAACATTCCAGGCACCAATTCGTATTATCAGTATCCGACTTCCAGCAACACGGCCCCGACCGCAAGCGTTCCAACGGGCGCCATCAATTCGGCGAACTTCGACAACGTCGTGGGACACCTTACGGACGTGGGCGCGTATTCGGGGACAACGAGCCCGTACGGTGCATTCGACATGGGCGGCAACTTGTATCAATGGACCGAAACCTTTACCGGTTTCTCCCCGAACGTGCGAGGTGGTTCATTCGGCAACCCCTTTGACGACCTACTATCCGTGAGCCAAGCCGGCGGCGGGGCGGGGAGCGACAACGCCGAGGTCGGCGGCTTCGGATTCCGTTTGGCAAGCGTCATAACTGTTCCCGAACCCAGCAGCGTCATCCTCGCCGCCCTGGGTCTCGGCGGCTTGGTCGTATACGGCTGGCGACGAAAACGCGATTAGCCGATCAACGCGAGCATCGCGCGGCGAATGGGCTCGGGCAGCTTGGGCCAAGCGGCGACGATCCGAGCCAACCCCGGGTCTCGTGCAACACTTTCTGCAACACTGTTTGGGCTTTCCCCCTGTTTCCCCGGCGTTTCTGGGGTTTGTTCTGATCTTCGTGCGACTCGAACATGTGCCCTTCGAGCTGTTGTTCGTCACGCTGCCTGTGCTGGGTTCGATCTGCACGGGATTGTGCTGGCGACTCTGACTCTTGCTTCCGTTTTCAAAAACGGACATCCACCTACAGTTGCCGGCCCAGCTCTCCTTCGACCGCTCGCCGGCAGGCCGCATAAGCCTTCTCGACTCGACGCTGAATGTCGTCCGCGTCATCGCTGTCGGTCTCGTCGAACTCGATTTCGATCTCGCACGAGACTTCGAGCGGGATGATGCCTATGAGGCGGTCATATCGCCGGAACAATTCTTTGTCTCGCGGCAGCGTGTTGGAACGGAGCCGCCGCTTTATGAACGAGGAGACGTGACAATTGATCGCAAATCAAGGTGCGATACCGAGTCACCGGATCGGTGCCACCGAAGTTTAACTGCGAGTTGAGTCACTCGAACCGTACCATCATAATAGTCAACGGGACAGAACGCCGCAGAGATCTGAAAAGTCGGAGCGTTTCAATGAAATCGGTCACAGTACCTGGTATCCGCGCGATGTGTTTTTGTTATTGCCTCGTTGCTGTGAGCGTCACGGCAACCGCACAGCCGACCGTGCGCTGGCTGGCCCATGACATGCAGCGCCCACGTCCCCCGGTGATAGCTCCCGCCAAGCAAGTTTTGCCGGTGCTGCCTCCCTCCGATGCAATCGTCCTCTTCGACGGGACCGGTCTCTCCAAGTGGCGCGACGCAGAAGGTGGGCCAGCCAAGTGGAAATCTCAAGACGGTTACATGGAGTCAGTCCCCAACAGTGGCTACATCTACACTGCTGACAAATTCGGCGATGTGCAGCTGCACGTCGAATGGGCGGCGCCATTGCCCGCCAAAGGTCGAAGTCAGGGGCGCGGCAACAGCGGTGTCTTTCTGATGGGACTCTACGAAGTCCAAGTGCTGGACTCATACGAGAACGACACCTACCCAGATGGTCAGGCCGCCGCCATCTACGGCCAGTACCCGCCGCTAGTCAACGCCTGCTTGCCTCCCGGACAGTGGCAGAGCTACGACATTGTGTTTCACCGCCCGCGATTCCATGAGGACGGAACGCTGGCCAAGCCAGCCCGGCTCACGGTGCATCACAACGGCATCCTGGTGCAGGATGGTAGGGAACTTTGGGGACCGACCGCCTGGCTCCAGAGTCTTCCCTATAAATCCCACCCAGACAAATTGCACCTCTCCCTGCAGGACCACGGCAATCCCGTACGCTACCGGAACCTTTGGTTACGGGAACTCCAGGAGTCCACAGAAGAGGGCCCGCCGGCCGAGCCGCGCAGGAAAACAGTCGAACTAGCAGCCGATCAATTGCAGCGGTTTGTTGGCGCCTACCAAGGTCCGCTTGGAGAATTCGGCACGATCGAGCTGAAGGGCGATCAGCTTCAACTGCATGCGAAGATGGGCCAAGTGATCGATCTGCTTCCGATGTCAGCCACCGAATTCGCGATGCGCTGGACGGCAGGCAAGCTGGTGTTCGAGGTGAAGGAATCAGGGCAGGTAGCCGGCTTTACGATGCACCTCGGCGGTGAGGAATACCCCATCCGACGCGTGCCAGCCGCCCAATCGGCGGAATGACCATCTCAACGACATGCGCACGGAGCCACCAATGGCTCGATGACGTCTCACTGGGCTGCACAACCGGTCGCATTGAACGTCTGCGATCGCTGGGCCCCAAACAGCGACGCAGCCCTTCGACCGCGGCCCCCCGGACGTCCGGCCTCAAAATGATAGAATGTCCGCAGGGCTCGGCACGGTCGTCAACGTTGGTCTTTAGATGACGGCCACAGACATCACGCTCGATACGGCCGCGATCGAGACTTGGCGAGCTGGCAAGAGAAACCCGGGACGTTCAGAATGACCACCGTCGTTACTGCTCGGCCAGTCCTCCCTGGCCTTTAACCTATGACGCGACATAACTAAAAACTTGCCTTGACTGGTCCAACCATATCACAATGACGTCATGGGCGACGACGACGAGAGAAACCCCTACGCGGCCCCGCAAGTAGGCGGATCGCCCCTTGAAGCGCCTAAACGCAAACCAGGTGCGCTCAAGACCAGGATATTGGGTTGGACATTGCTGGCGGCGGGGGTGGTCATGCTTCTGATCTTTTTCGGGACCGCTGCCATGCATAGGTAGATTTAGTCACCTCATGACTCGCTGACCCTAAACGCCGCTGGCTCCAATTCAGTTTGTCGACGTTCTTGATCCTGACTGCGATCACAGCTTGGGCGATGGCGATTAGGCCCTACATATTCGTAAAGACCGAATTGCTATTCACGCCGCGTGGCGAATCACCTCGCGTGATAAGCACCTTCTTTGGCAACTACGGCGATCCCGGTTCCGACGAGTGGCTCCAGGCAGGCGCGAAGATTCCCCAGCCGTCACCGGGTGCCTATTACATCGCCTCACTCAATCTACCCAATCCGCGCCTGATTCGGCCTGGACTCGCGTTGGTCGGCCTTATGGCTTGGAAAGTCGGCTGGGCGATAGTCCTGCGGCGTAAAGCGCGAAGAAAACCAGCACCGCAACTTTAAGGCGCTACCGGATCGTTCCGAGTACGACCCATTCCGACCACACCGTGAGCCCACCACCCAATTTTCATCAACACACTAACCCGCCACCACCCCCCGGGCGGTAGTGTGTCATTAAGTTGTTGCCGGCCGGATGGGGTTAGTGGGTTGATTTCGGGGGCTGGCTTTCGTCCGGCTCGACTTCGGGCTTAATTGGAATCAGCCACGACACAGCAAGTCCCGAAAGAACGATCACCACGAGCAATGGAATAGCCAGCGATGGAAACACGATTGCCTCACAGGCGAGCATCGTGAAGACGAACAGCGCTTTCAGGTTGAATCGCATGGCCTCTGATTCTATCAGAGCGGGCGAGAAGCGCGCCGCCAGCCGATCCCAACCATGCCGGCTAGGCCAAACGCCGCTAATATCGCTGTGTTCGGCTCAGGCACAGAACTGTACGCAATGTTCAACGTCGCAATCATGGTGGCATCGCCCTGGCGGTTATATCCCTTGATGGCGATCAGATTGGTTCCTTGCACCAAGCTCGAGCTGACATCAATTCCGTTGACGATCGTGACTAGGCCGTTAGTATCGTTGAAGACCTGCACGCCGTTGATCCATACCTGGGCATCGTCATCGACACCCACATACATTGATCCGGCCGTGGGAATTCCCTGAATCTGGAACTCATGACGGAAATAGACCGGGGAGGGGCTGGCGGAGTTTCCTTGGCCGAGCCAAATGGCATTTGTGTCGACATCCGTATGGACCAGGTTTGGACTGGTCCAGCCCGCAGTGTTCGAGTCGTCGTAGGCGGTGTTCGAGTTCCAGCCAACGTTCCCCGCTTCCCAGCTCAAGCCGACGGAGTTGATGTTCGATCCCAACGTAGTCCCGGCCGGGCCGATCGCTCGCCACGTTGGACCTGTTTCCAAATATAGGGAGTCGGCCACGCAGGGCGTGCACGTTGAAAAAATCGTGGCCCAGAACGTGCCGAATAGCCACATCCCTACAGTAGACGCAAATCGTTGCATTAGCCTCTCCCAAACGCAGGAAGCGGATTCAGTAAACCATGATTCATGCCCACCATCATAACCCACCGCGCATGAAAAAGCCCCGCCACCAGGACGGGGCTACTTTGCCGTGCCTTGCCCGGCCGCGCCAGGCATCGCCATGCCATGCCTCGATTGGCCATGCAATTGGGATCAGTTTATTGGCACCACGACTCCGGGCTTCCCCTTCTTGGAAAGCGCACTTGAAGTCGCGTTACCGGTCCTAGGCAGGACGTTGCGCGGTCGTGAGGAAATCGCCAGCGATCGAGAGCGAGGCCATCTACGGAGCGATTCCACAGCGAAGTCTTCAGGTGCCTGAGCAGGCAACCGGCAAGCAGGTGCATCTTGGGAAGCGAGCGGATGGTCCCCGAGATTTATTTCTCACCGAGAAGTTTTTGGGTTCCCTGCTTCAGCTTCCCCACGATGCGATCAGCGATGGCAGCAAGCAACTCCGGCAGGTCGACTTGAATTTGCACCGAGTCGTCCAATACATCCAGCCGACCGCGGATTTTCTGACCAAGAGCACCACCATCAAAATGCAAGCGGTCGCCTTCCCAATGCTCTCGGAGTGAGAGCACCCCGATCAGGGCCTGTCGCTGCATGGAAGCAAAACCTTCAGCGATGCGGCGATGGGATTCCTCCTTGCCTAAGGCGTGGGGAATGCTCACAGTGATCGTTCTTGGCATAGCTGGGTTTGTCTCTTCAAAGGCAGTACGTGATCTTGAAGTTTCTCAAAGCGGCAGCCAATTGCTCGATCACGGACGCCATTGTCCCGGATGGATTGTGCGAAAACCGAATAGGAGAGCCGAAAGTCGCCAAGTAACTCCCATTATATTGTCAGACCACTCAAACGGGAGGCCACGCCTTGGCCCTCGACGATTTGATGCCAGAGAGGTCACCGTTCCAGCTCACCAGGAGTTGCCGGCAATTCCTCGCCGCTTTAGCTGGCAAACGCGCGCTTGGGAACTGGTCGCAGCATAGCCGCGACGTCCTTCACCATAGGCCCGACTGCTTTGGCGGCTTCCTGGTCGGGCAACCCAACTTTTGGATCTCGAAGGACGAATCGAAGTTCGGACGACCTCCGTTTTCAAAAACGACTCACCGTCGCTGCGTGCTGCTGGGGTCCCAGGCCTTTCAAGACATATCGGCGGCCATCGTTCAGTCGAGCGCGATTCTCACAAAACGTTTGAGTTCTCGGCACGAAAATCGTGCGTCAAAAAACGTATGAGAATGCGGGACGAGCCGAGCGGCGGCTCGCATCAAACCGTGGTTTGATAACGCTTCTCAAGCGCGACGACTTTCTGGAACCATCGATTCCGATGGAGAATCGACGCCGGAGATTCCCGCCCCAGGTCATGCCCTCCTGGGCGCTTTGAGGCGCCGCTTTGCCTCGGCCCTGCCGTCAGCCCACCACCTGAGCATCGCCGAGCCGAGATTAAGCACATGAACGCGGACATCGCGTTCTTCAGTTGCTCAGTGGGAGGCGGAGAGGGCGGTTTCGGCTTTTCGGTGCTGGGAGTCTCTTTAGAGCGGCCTGCTCCCACGCCAGAGCCCTCCACCCTCGCGCTCGCCGCCCTCGGCATCCTCGCACTGTCTGTTTGCGTGTGGTGGCGACGGTGGCCGCCGACTGTTTCGATTGTGTCCCACCTCGCGCTGGTGGCCACTTTCTCCGTGCCTCAAGACGCCCGCGGGCAAATCTACGCCGAGACGCGGAACGCGACCACGACGACAACTCAGCTCAGCGAATTCGCGCTCGACGGTACAGCGATTAACCCCAGTCTTGCGACCAAGTACAACATGGAAGGAATGGCTTACTTCAATGGCGAGTTATTCGTTGGCGGCATCGATTGGGGTGTCGCCGCGTCCGCCTCCCATCTTGGCTTCCAGCACTTGCTTGATTTCGCCGGCCGACATGCCGCGCTGGATCATCTCCATCTTCAAGCTGGCTTCCATCTCGTCCAGTTGCGTGCGGCGAAAATGCCTGACCATCGCCTTGGTAATGCCTCCCAGGATGGCCACCAGGCCCAGTCCCAGAGCGCACAGCCCGAGAAACTCGCCCCCGTTAAGTCGCGGTAACTGTTCCAACATGGCTTCGTCTCCAAGGGAGGCCCGAGTGTTTGCAGCGGAGGCCGATCGGTCGCGCCAAGGCAGTCTGAAAAATCGCCCGTCGGCAGTATGTCGTTTCAGTATGGCCAATCTTGGCGAAACTTCAAAAAAACTGCCCGTCCCGACGGCCGCCCGCCGCGCGCAGCCGGCAAAAAGCCCGACAAAGATGTCTGACATCTTGTCTCTTCCGCGTTTCGCGGCCGCCAGCCGCTCGTGACCTCTCAACCGGCTTTCACGCCGGCCAGCAGGCCGCAGTGTATCAGGGTCGGCCGGATCGGCTCGCACTTCACGCCGGCTTCGGCCAGCCACGCGCGATACTCGGCCAGCGATCCTCACGAACTGAAGCCGATGCTGCAACAGTTTCCCGGCGACAAGATGCAAACATGGCCAGTCGGGAAAGCCGTGGGCAACGTCCGCAACCAAGGCCCGTTGCTCATTGAGCCGATCGACGCTGCTGAAGACTTGAGTTTCGGCTAGCGATTCGGTCGATTTCTAACTATGCGGTGGATTAGCGTGGTGCTGAATCTCGATCGGTGAGCCACAAGATCGGGACTGCGAAAGCAATGAAAATTCCGCCAAGAAGTGCCGCGTCGCCTAGCTTCAATGGCTTAGCCAACAATGTCACGGCTATCCCGGGCAGAGCAAACAGCAATGCTTTCGCTACCTCGGATGCGGAGAACCAGCGGCGTTTAGGGGCGGGGGTCATGGCATTGGCCGTCGAAGTCGCTGGTAATTCCAAAGGCCCACCACGATGGCTGCGATCCATACGCTGATGCCTATCTCTAGTTCCCTCATTCCGTCTTGGCGACCATTCACGACGAGGGCGATGATGCCGAACAAATGTCCCACGACCACAAAGGTCAGAACAGCAAGGAAAATCGCCCTGCCGCGTGAGGTTGCTCGACCGTCGCTCATGAACACAATTGTATCAGGGGCTCGCCCTCCCACCCTATAATGGGCCTCATGCCTTCGGTTGCTGCAGCCTCATCCGGGTCGCTCCCGGCACAGCCTTGGGCTGTGGACGGTGCGGCTTCCGAAGGCGTTTTCTTCTCTCTCGCTCTATAATGGGTCTATGACTGAAGGCCCCGCAAATCGTCGCTGGCTCTGGACGCTGCTTGCCACCGTCACCGCGTTTCTCTTCATCGCTGCCTTAGTACTGCCTGCGTTATTTCAGGCATCAAATTGCGGGGGCAACTCCGCAGCCATAACGGCGTGCGATCACTATCTCGTTCTCCTCGAATTATGGGAACACGACAATCCGGGCCAAACCTTTCGCTACGACTCCGCCAGTCCTTATCTCAGACGCGAACTTGCTGACCTTGCCGGTGCGAACTGGGTTATGCCGGCTCGGTTTTTGGGGAAACTTAATGACGTTCGCATCGATCCATCTGGGCCGAAGCAAATTGTAGTCGTCTGCGACCGGGCCTATGACAATGTTCCACGGGGCGTGCTCTGGAAGTCGCCGATGGCACATGCTGTGGGCTATTCGACAGGTGCAACTGGCCTGATTAGTCCTAGTGAGTTTGCCCAATTGGACCTGGACGGCTTTGTTGAGCTTGTTCAAGAAATCCAAGATTCAAAGTAAACCACCGCCGAACGTCCTGAGAAATTCGGCGATCAGCCACCCCTGGTAGAATGGCGTCCATGAGCGAAGGCCATGTTATAGACGGCGATCGCGGCAAGGGACCGCCTCGATTTATTTACCGACAAGTGGGAATCGGCCTTCTCATTGTAGGAATCTGTGCCGCCTATATTCTCAGCCCAATCGCGATACAAGAGTATCGCCAAATTCGGTTGCGAAGGATGCTGCACGATAGGCCGTTTGTCGAGAGCCTACTGGTGGCTAGCCGACAGCTAATTGCGACCGCAAAGCTAGACTCCGCTACTTCGCAGGCGGGGGTGCTCGCCGAAAATTGGCCCCCGCCGATTCAGGAGCTTTCACCTAGCTGGGTAGCTATATCGACCGGCAAGCTCCATATTGAACTCGGGGGCGGCTTCCACCATTTTGGCGTTCATTGTTACGCAGATGGCGTCCAGCAACAGGGCGACGAAAAGATAATAGACGGCGTGTGGTTTGTAAGTGGCGAGAAATAGCGTGCCCCTTAACCGAGTGCTATTCGCCCCTAAACGCCGCTGGTAGACAATAGCCATGAAAGACTCGACGCGGTGGCGACCGTGGTACGACCCGGGCAAGGAATCTATTCCGCCCGAAGAAACGTGGTGGACTCAGGAATGGTTCGCCGGGCAATGGCGTGCATTTTGGAAGCTGCCGTCGGGTAGCCTGTTCGTGCTGCTGATAAGTCTGCCGGTGGTAATGGTGATTGGTGCTGGACGAATTGCTTCGGCGACTCTCCGCAAGCTTGGTGGCGGCCTATGAGCGAAGGCCCCCAAACCCGTAGGTTTCGATCTGGTCGGTTTGCTTGGGTGACGTTCTGGCTAGGCGTCATCGCGACTTCGACCTTTATTCTTTTCGCTACGGTGCCAAGTGATGGGCTGCTCGTGTTCGCTGCCTCGGGGCTGGCAATCGGTCCATTCGCAATTGCCACTCCGCTTGCCAAGCGTTCACTCGTCGCACTGACCATCGGCGTACTGGTCGTCGCCGCCTACGGCTTATTCGTTTACCTGGACATCAGGGCTCGGCCCCGCCCGATTTCCTATCCTCTAGATGCCGCGATTCCTAAGAATCTCGGATCAAACTGACCCGCTCCTGAACCTCCTGAGATGTTCGGCGATCAGCCGCCCCTGGTACAATTCCGTCCATGGACCAGCAGCACATCACCGCTGAAACGATACAGCGTAAGCGGTGGCCTCAAACTCCTCACTGGCTCGATTACCTAGTGGCGTTGACAATCGTGGTAGCCCTCGCTTGGATTTGGTTTACGCCCGGGGTTCAAACCGAATGCCACCGAGAGGGCTGGAGTGCAAGCCCAAGCGATTCGATTGACCAAGGGTCGCCGCGAAGCCATGACCACCCCTAAACGCCGCTGGTTCCGGTTCACCCTGCGGACGTTGTTCGTGGTGGTGACGGTGTTTGGGGTTTGGCTGGGTTATGAGTTCAACGTCGTTCACCAGCGAAATGCCATGCGCAAGTCAGTTGTGAAGCGCGGCGGATATGTGGACGTGTTCACTCGCCCAGCCCCCACAAAGATGGGACCCTTCTTGCTCTCCTTCGGTTACATGAGAGTTTTGGGACCCGAAGAAGAACCAGAAATACCGCGCTGGCGTCGGTGGTTTGGAGATGAAGCAGTCAATAGGATCATGCTACCTAGTGGATCATCGGATGCCGACTTAGAGCGTGCCCGGGCGCTCTTCCCGGAGGGCACAGTTGACGTTCCACACACTGGGCAGGGAATGGGAGTAATGTAGCCCCCCCGATAACTCAGTTCCGAGCCGCCCAGCCAATCTGAACACTGCGGGCGCTTTCCCCGACCTTCGCCAGCGCGCGCTTGAGAACTAGGCCCGCTCGGCCCCCCACGATCACCACCGCCGTCCGCGACGGAAGAGCAAGGCACTGGCGCCCATCGCCAGCAGCGCCAGGGTCGAGGGCTCGGGGATGATGGCTATCCCCATGGGGAAACTCAAGCCCGAAATCAGTGAGGCGTTTACGGTCGCCCCCGAGGTAGTGTATTCACCGATCGTTCCTGCACCCGAATTCACGACAAAGATATTTGATCCAGATACCGCGATGCCTAGCGGCGTAGTCAGCCCCGTGATTAGCGAGGCATTCACCGTCGCTCCAGACAGCGTGTATTCGCCAACCGTTCCGCTGCCGTAGTTCGCGATAAACAGATTCCCTCCCGACACGGCGATAGCACACGGCTGATCCAAACCCGTGATCAATGAGCCGTTTACGGTTGCGCCGGAGGTGGTGTATTCGCCAATTTTGCCGTTGGTGATCTGATTTGTGACAAACAGGTTTGACCCGGACAAGGCGATTCCTATTGGGTTGCTCAACTCTGTAATCAGCGAGGCGTTCACCGTCGCCCCCGATGTGGTGTATTGGCCAATCGCACTAACTGCATAGTTCACGACAAATAGATTTGAACCAGATTCCACGATGCCTTGTGGGTTACTTAAATGCTTGAGTAGCGAGGCGTTTACCGTTGCCCCCGACGTGGTGTATTCACTAACCGTGCCAGAGCCAGCGCCGCCGCCACCACTGAGCGTGACGAACAGACTTGATCCGGAAACCGTGATGTTCTGCGGGTCATTCACCCCTGTAATCAGCGAGGCGTTCACCGTCGCCCCCGACGTAGTGTATTCGCCAACCGTGCCGCCAACAGCGTTCGCGACAAAGATTTCGTCGGCCGTTGCGGACATGGCGTAGAGCGTCGTCACGGCAATCACGAATGCAAGCCGAACCGGTCTAGATTTCATTAGCGGTCCCCCCATTAGCGCCATCCCGCGCGGAAGGCAAGCGAATCCGCCGACTATAGGTTCCCGCTGTGCCACCGTCAACGAATCGCCAGCTTTGGTAGTGGGTGACTAGCGTGTGCAG
>PLYM01000192.1 GCA_003153375.1 Planctomycetaceae bacterium | reverse complement strand
TCGGCAGCCTGGTCGGCGACTCGGGGGCGGCCGACACCCCCTTGCTGGCCAAGACGGACGGCAACGACTACAACGTCGCGCTCAACAATATCGCCGCCCTCACGACGCCGATCTGGAACTTGTCCGACTACACGACGGACGGCAAAGTGGACGGCAACGACGCCACGGCGGCGATCAGCAACGTCTTTTCGTTGCACTACCTTGTCAATCCCACCGGCCCCTTCGCTCCCGCCAACGGTGCCGGAGTCGCCGACCCGGCAGCTTCGCCCGCCGCGGCGCCGGCCGTGTCGTCCTCGGTGGCCAGCGCCGTTTCAAGCAGTTTGAGCGTCTTGAACAACGGTTCGAGCACTGCGTCTTCGATTCAACATGCCTTGCAGCCTGCGTTCGTCAGCCTGCCGGCGGCCAAATCGGTGCAAACTGTCTGGCGCAGCCCGCAAATTCAGCAAGCCTACGAGCTGATCGCCAGCACGTTCAACCTTCACGACGACGCGCTGGATCACCTGCTGCGAGATCTCGGGCTGGAATAGGCATCTCGACGATGGCAGTGGGCTCCGTGCCCGTGGTCACCGCGGCTCCGAAGGGTTGCATTCCCACGACCATTTGCAACAATTCAGGCGGCCTTTCTCCCCCACGACCGCCTTTCTGCCGTAACCTTGGAGCCGTGTACCATGTTTCGTCTCTCTCTGCTGGCCGTCGCCATGGCAGCTATCTTCGCGGTGACCGCCGGGAGTTCTCGCGGGGCGGATAGCCCGGCTAAAAAGCCTTCCAGCGATGCCCGGCTGCTCGAGGAGTCGGTCAACAAGGCGATCGAGTACTTTCGCACCCAAGGCCAGGCGGCCGACGGCTCTTATAGCGCCGAAGCCGGCCCGGCCGTCACTGCCGCAGTGACCACATCGATCTTGATGGCCGGTCGGACGGCCGACGACCCGTTGGTGGCCAAGAGCCTCAAATACTTGCAGGGCTTCGTGCATCCGGACGGCGGCATTTATGCCGACAAGTCGTCGCATCAGAACTATGAAACCTGCCTGGCGATTCAATGCTTTACCGCAGCCAATGCCGACAAGCGTTTTGACCAGTTGTTGAAGCATGCCGAGCGTTACGTCAAGGATTTGCAGTGGGGAGGCAAAGAGCCGCTCGATAAGTCGAATGTCAATTTCGGCGGCGCCGGCTATGGCAACTCGAAGCGGCCCGATCTATCGAACACGTCGTTCCTGCTCGATGCCTTGAAATCAATCGGCCGTGGGCCCGATGACGAGGCCGTGCAGAGGGCGCTGGTGTTCGTGTCGCGCTGCCAGAACCTCGAGACGGAATACAACACCACTCCGTTCGCCGCCAAGAATCCTGACGGCGGTTTCTACTACACGCCCGCCGCCGGTGGCTCGAGCCAGGCCGGCAACACGCCCGAGGGGGGTTTGCGAAGTTACGCGTCGATGACCTATGCGGGCCTGAAGAGCATGATCTTCGCCGGCCTCGGTCCGGACGACCCGCGCGTGAAGGCCGCCACCAAGTGGCTGGCCCAACATTACGACCTCGAACAGAATCCTGGCATGGGCACCGCCGGACTCTATTACTACTACCACACGTTCGCCAAAGCATTGAGCGCCGCCGGCGTCGATGAGTTTGTCGATGATCATGGCAAGAAGCACAACTGGCGGCGCGATCTGCTGACGGAGCTGGCGGGCCGGCAGAAATCCAATGGCTCGTGGGTCAACGAAAACTCCCGCTGGCTCGAAGGCAATCCGAATCTGGTGACGGCCTACGCCCTGCTGGCGCTTCACTATTGCCGACCCCATTGATGAGCTCGCAGGCCAAGGCATCGCGATCGACAGGCCCGCGTGGTTCTCGCGCACTTCGCGAAATCGACAGGACGTCCTCTGAGCCGCGTGTCTTGACGAGCGATTTCTTTGCCCGCTCGGTACTCGTCGTCGCCCGGGAATTGTTGGGCAAGTATTTGGTGCGCCAGGATGGCACGCTTGAAACGTGCGTGCAGATCACCGAGACCGAGGCCTACCTCGGCCCGCACGACCTGGCCTGCCACGCGAGCAAGGGCCGCACGCCCCGCACGGAGCCAATGTTTGGTCCAGCCGGCTGTTGGTACGTCTATTTCATCTATGGCATCCACTGGATGCTCAACACCGTGACGGGGCGCGACGGCTATCCTTCGGCGGTGCTGCTGCGCGGCGCCGGACCCTGGATCGGTCCCGCCAGGTTAACCAAGGCGCTGGCGATCGACAAACAATTCAACGCGCTGCCCGCGTTACCGCCGACGGGGTTGTGGATCGAGGATCGGGGCGTCAAGATTGCCCGCGGTCGCATGCGCCGCACGCCGCGCATTGGCGTCGAGTATTCGGGCGCCTGGGCGGCCAAGCCTTATCGGTTCGTACTCGACCCCATGCCCAAACTAACGGCCGAGATTCGCGCGTTCGAAGAGTCGTGACGCGAGCCGACGCGCGGCGCGCCTATCCGACTTGGGCCAGGACGTAGGGACCCTTGGGAATCACGGCAATTTTTGCCGCGGGGCCGTATTCGGCCAGCGAATCGGCCACGGCCTGTTCGACGCTTGGGGCGCTTTCGACAAACAGCCGGTTGATCGTCTCGGGCGGCAGACCGTGGCTGACGACTTTCACTTTCGCCTTGCGGCGCACTTTGGCCAACTCTTCCAACTGCCACTGGTCGAGCACGAAGTAATCCTTGCCCAGAATGCGCTCGACGAAACCTTCCAGCGTGGCATTCTCGTCGAACAGCCGCGCGAACTCAGGGCTGCCAATTCCCTCGGTCAGCCCCGCCGCCAGGATGATCGTGCCACCTTGCTTGACAACGCCCAACGCGCCGGTGAGGCCTTTGACTGCCTGATAGAAGGTCGTGTCCAGCGGGTATCCGGCCGAGCTTGTGACTACGATATCGACCGGCTCACTCAGGCTGTCGACGACCACCTTACGAACGAAGTCGACACCTTCCAGAAAAGCCTGCTCCATGTCGCCGGCTACGAAGCACAACGGACGCCGCTCGGCATCGATCACCACGTTGACGATCATGTCGCAGCCGGCGCGACGAGCGATCCAGGTGTTCTCTTCGTGTACCGGGTTGCCGTCGAGAATGCCGCAGTCGGCCTTCGGGTGTTCGAGAAAGTCGGGGCCGTGCCAGACTTTGACGGTCTCCAGGGCGGCAATGCCCGGGCAAATCAACTTCCGGCCGCCTGAAAAACCGGCCATCAAGTGCGGCTCGATCAAACCGGTCGTAATTTTCAAATCGGCGCGCACATAGCGCGAGTCAATCCAGATCGGCACGCCGCGCGGGCTGACACCCAGATAGGTATGTTCGTTGATGTCCTGGCCGTGGTGATTCACGATTTTGTAGCGAGCCGCGATCTCGGCGCCGACCATCTCGATCAGCTCTTCGCCTTCGTTCGGGCGGTGCAGGCCGGTGGCAATGAGGATCGTGATCTTGTCGCGGGGAATTCCGGCCGCCTCGAGCGTGGCCAGAATCGGCGGCAGCATCATCTGATTGGGCACGGGCCGCGTGATATCACAGATGGCAATGCAGGCGTCGCTGCGGCCGCGCGCCAACTCGGTCAGCGAAGGAGTGCCGGTCGGATGCGCGAGAACCTGGTCGAGGACCGCCCGGGGATCGGTCAGCGGCACGGCGTCTTTATAGGCCAGCTTCCGCACGACCCGTTCGGTCGGCAATTCGACATCAAGCCCCGTGCGGGCATATTCCAGCCGTACGCGCATGCGAACCACTCTCGAAGGCCGACGGCGGCAACGGATCGTCTGCCACGCCCAGGGGAGAAACTCGACGCGGCTCAGCAAACTGGCCAACCCGCCGTTGGGACAGCCAGCCAGACGCGGGCTACTTCTTTTTGGTTTCGGCCTTCTTGCCTTCCGCCTTTTTGGCGTCACCAGCCGCGGCGCCGGCGGCAGCTCCCTCGGCACCTTCTTCTTCCTTCTTCTTCTTTTTCTTCTTCATCGCCAGCTTGAAGACCCGCACCTTGGGCAGCCCCAACGGGCTGTCGCCTTCTTTCCAGCGATCGGCCTGCTGCAAGCGGGTGAGGCGCTCGGCGCGCGTCAGGACGCTACGGCTGCGAATCAGCCCGCGGCGAACCCTGAGGCTCTTATCCATCGTCATCGCGGTTTCTTCCTCTTGAATCTCGTGCCGGCAATCGGGATCCACGTAATCGGCGGGTCGTGCCAGCGCAATGGTCGTTGTTTGTGTGCAATCGTCGTACTTTCCGACGATCACGCTCGCCTGCCGGGCCGCAAGCCCAACGGTGCGAATCACCCAGTATAGGATTTTCGCCGACGGGCTTCAAGGCAAGGCGCACCCGCCCTCGTTGCGGGCCATTTTACCACCGTCCAGAGGGTTGATGCCCGGGTGCTGGCGCCCTATCCTGCCGGGGCTTACCCGACGTGCCGCCTCGGGTGGCGCCGGCCCTTTTAGGGCGGAACACGGCGTTGCTCGGCAGGGGCGGCTCCCCAATAGCGGGCCCAAGTAGGGGCCTACCACCCGGCTGCCAGCACCCCCACGTGGGCGGCGTTGGCCTCGCCAATACGTGTCGTTTCTCAAAGGAGGAGAATGCACCATGATCGAAACCCTAGTCTTTCTCGGCGCCAGCCTGGCCGTTTCGTACGTTCCGAACCCGGCTCCAGCCCCAATGGCCAAGGCCCCCCTCGCCAAGCCCGCCACGGCGGCTACTGCTCCGGCTACAGCCGCAGCCACCACGGCAACCCCACAGGCAACCGCCCAGGCTCCGGCTCAACCCGTGCTGCATGCCCTGGAATCCAGGATTATCGAAAAGACCAACGCCCAGCGGGTCCGCGCTGGCCTGCCTCCTTTGGCGGTCGATCCGAGTTTGGTCAAGTCCGCGCGACGGCATGCGGCTTGGATGACCAACAATCGCAGCATGGTACACACCAATCAGGCGGTGGCCGAGAATATCGCCATGGGGCAGCACTCGAGCACCGAAGTCGTGAACGCCTGGATGAATTCGTCCGGCCATCGGGCGAACATCATGAATCCCGGTCACCGTCGCATCGGTGTAGCGGCATACATGAGTCCCAACGGTACCGTCTTCTGGTGCCAACAGTTCTTGCACTAGTCCGCCTCCAGCCGACAATGCGGTGGACTTCGACGGACCAGGTTCTCGGCTCGATTCGTTTCGCTCCGAGGGTCTTGGCGGGGCAACCAGCGTCGTGGGCTTTACGCGTGACTCGAGATCTGACGATTGTGGGAGCTAGCGCCCGCGCGGCGGCCTATTCGGCCGTCCGCGCGGGCTTTTCCGTGCGCACGGCCGACATGTTTGCCGACGTGGATCTCGCTCTGCTCTGTCCGGCGACCCGAGTTGCCGACTATCCGGCCGACCTGGCGACGGTGCTCGCCGCTCAGCATGCGGGCAAATGGCTCTATACCGGCGCCTTGGAAAACCATCCGTCGCTCATTGACGAGTGCGCGCGCCTCCGCCCGCTGCTGGGCAATGTGGGCGATGTGGTCCGCCGGGTGCGAAATCCGCTGGTCCTCGCCGAGATCCTCCGGCACGCCGGACTCCTGACGCCAGCCGTCGGTCGCGATCCCCAGGCACTCGATCCCGATCTGACGTGGCTTTGCAAGCCGCTCGCTTCCGCGGGGGGATCGAACGTACAAGTTTGGAAGCCCAACGATGCCGCTGGTCTCGGCCCTGGCAGGTGCTATTTCCAGCAAGCGATTGCCGGCACGCCGTGCTCGGCGGTCTACGTGGCCGCCCAAGGTCGGGCCGTCCTCCTGGGCATGACCAGCCAACTCGTTGGTCTGCCCTGGACCGGCGCGTCTGGCTATCAATACTGCGGATCGATTGGCCCGCTGCCCGCTTCGGCCGAAGTGGCCGAGCAATTCGTCGCGATTGGCTCCGTCTTGGCACGGCAATGCGACCTGGTCGGTCTATTCGGCGTCGATGCGATCGTAAATGCGGCAGGCGTTTGGCCGGTGGAGATCAATCCGCGGTTTACCGCATCCATCGAGATTCTGGAGCGGGCCCATCACTTCAGCGCGATCGCTCTGCATGTTGCGGCCTGTGAGAAGGGCGATCTGCCGACGATTGATCAACCGCGAGTGCCCGATTGGCACGGCAAGGCCATCCTCTTTGCCACCGCACCGCTGGTGGTTTCGCAGGCAATGTCGGACCTGGCCGATGAAGCCGCCGGGAATATTTGGCCGATGGCGGCGGACATTCCGCAACCCGGCTCGAGCATCGAGGCGGGCTGGCCCATCGTGACGGTCTTCGCCACCGGAACCGACGATCGTTCTGTATTGGCGAAGCTCGAGGCGCTCAGTGATTCGATTCGATCACTCGCAGGCGGTCGACTTTCGGCGCGGCGCTAAGGGTGATCGGGCGTCGTCGCCTCGTCTTCGGCTGTCACGCCCGCGCTGCCGTTCTCGGCGTCCTCATCACCCGGCTTCCAATTGCGGCCAGCCAGCTTGGGTTCGAAGTCGTTGACGCCGGCCAGCTTGGCAACCTCGATCAGAAACTCCTTGGTGAGTTCGCCCAGCACGCTCTTGTCGTGGTCGCGCCCGTAGTAGTTCGAGAGATCGATCGGCTTGCCGACGACGACGCGTGCATGGGCCGTCATGAAGAAGCTGCCGAGTGCCGTGCCGTTGTAGGGGGCCCCGGACACATAGCAGGGAATCACTGGCACACGTGCTCGCAAGGCGATCAGCGCCGCGCCCGGCCGGCCCGGCAACAACAACTCTTCGGTCATATTGACGCGGCCCTCCGGAAATAGTCCGACGAGCCCGCCCTGTTGCGCCAGTCGAATCGCCAGCTTGGTCGACGCCGTATCGATGCCGCCGCGATTGACGGGGATGCTCTTCAATGCGCGGAAGATTAACGAGATTCCGAACGCCTCGTAATACTCGCGTGCGACCATCCAGTGAACCACGCGATTCGTGCACAGTTGAATCAGTAACGGATCGATGCCGCTGACGTGGTTGCTGACGATGACGGCCCCTTGGCCGTTGATCACGGGCAGGGAGCCACTCGTCTGCGTGCGCCACAGGACCCGCGTGAAGAACAGATTCACGACGTAAATGCAGGCTTGCAGAAATGTGTATTGCGTCCGCCGCCAGGCAATCACGAACCAGGCTGCGAAAACGACCAGCAGCACCAGCAAAATCGGGAGACTAAAACGCGTCGCGGAGTCCATGCAATCCGAACAGCCAGGGGCAGCGGAGGAACCGATCAAGAGAATATATCCCGCCAGGTCGGCGGAAGCGAGCTACCCCTCCCACACGGTTCGCGCTCGGATCGGCTTTGCTATGATTGGGGCGGGGCAGGGAGCAGATCACGATGATAGTCGGCATCGTCAGCGACACGCACGGTCACGTCGAATTCACGCGCCCCGCGTTGCGCATCTTGGAGAGCTGCGAAGTGGAGTTGGTGCTTCATTGCGGCGACATCGGTTCGCCCGAGGTCGTGGCCTGCTTTCGGGCGTGGAACACGCATTTCGTATTTGGCAACGTGGACACGCCCTATGCTCCGCTGCGGGCGGCTATTCAGGCAGCCGGTCAAACCTGCCACGAACGATTCGGTTCGCTCGAATTGGCCGGTCGGCGCATCGCTTTCATGCACGGCGACGACGTCCATCGATTGCAGGACACGATCGAAGACGGCCAACACGACCTGGTCTGTTATGGCCACACTCACCTGGCCGAGCAGCACCGCGTGCGCTCGACGCTTGTGGTCAATCCCGGCGCGCTCTATCGAGCCACCCCGCATTCGCTGGCGATTCTGCGCCTGCCAGAGCTTGAGGTCACGCACATCAATCTCTGAGACGGCTCGAACGCCGACAGCCGCGATTGTCTGACAGTCGTACGCCCTCCATGCCAACCCGGCATTCGTGGGCGGCGAGCGCTCGGCTTAGCCTGCCAGACGCGTAATCCGATTGATGGGTACGACGATTTCGGTTTCGACCGGGCGATAACGATACTGCATGAGATACGCGTCTTCGGTCGTATCGTCATAGAAATCGCGCAACACCGAGACGGCTCGAAAGCCCATCTTGCGAAAGAAGAGTTGGGCCGCCAGATTCGTTTCGCGCACTTCGAGCACGATCCGCGTGCGGCGCTGGTTCGATAGTTTGGCGATGAGTTTATTGAGCATTTGCCCGCCCACGCCGCGACGTCCGGCATGTTTCGCGACGGCAAAATTCAGCAGGTGCAGTCGTGTTTTGTGCAGCTCGTAGATCATGAAGCCGACCACGCGATCGGCGTGCTCGGCCACCATGCCGATACAGTTTCGCTGGCGCAGGCAACGGACGAAGTCCTCTTCGCTCCAGGGGAACTCGAAGCCGTCGCTTTCGATATCCAGCACCTCCGCCATGTCGCGGCGGATCATCCAACGAATATGAGACCGCAGTTGAAGATCCTGCTTGGGATTCATTTCGGCCTCCTGCCTACTACCCGTGCCGGAGCCTGGCGGTTCGTCCGCGACTCCCAAAAACCGTTTCGAACGGCCAGCAATGCACGAAGGTACGGAACTTCTTGTTCACGGACGAGAATGCCACCGAGAATGCCACGGTCGCGAGTTTTCGACGCCAAGCTACGCGTCGCGTGGCCATCGTTGGTTACGTCGCGGTACAGTAGCAGAACCCTGTTTTTGTGCCAAGGCGAACTCCGCGCGACCGCAGCGCTCCCTAAACCGCGTCGCCACATCGCTCTAGGGAGTGAGATCTCGGCTCCGGGAACCCTCTTTTCGCATCCGCCGAGGGTCCGTTTTTGGGCCAATCGCACGAGACGAACTGATTGGCCAGGTCTCTCGCGACCGTACCACACGGCCCACCATTAGTTTCCCCGCAAGGGATTGGCTCGCCAACCTCCCGTCGTCGTGGTCTCGGCTGACGGTTGGACGGCGGTCCAGCTAGCGGTCGGCAGCACGCGGTCGGCACCGGCCCCCGCACTTGCCGACCGCAACGGATTGCTCGAGATCGCATTGGCCGACTTCGCGCCGCGCTCTATCGGAATCGAGGCCGCATGGGCGTCGGCCTGGATCAACGACGGGCCGCTTTCCAGCCCGGCATCGACATCCAATTGCTGTAATCGTCGCGGCTCGTCATTCGAAGTTGCCCGCTTGACGGAGACCTTCTGCGCCACGCCGTTCGGCGTTCGGTTAATGACCCGCCATTGATTGGTTTCGTTTTTTCCCAACGACTTTTCCACCTGCTTTTGCCGTTGACCCGACTTCGCCGGCGGCACCGGGGCATCGTCATCTTTCGCGGGCTCGTCCTTAAACGGGTCTTCGTCGAGCGATTTGATTCCCGTCGGCACCTCATCATCGCCCTTCGGCGGCTCTGGCGGACCCTCGGTCGGGGGCAGATCCGCGGGCGACTCGGTCGGTGCCGTGGAATCGATCAACGGTGGCGTGCCCGGCTCTTCTTTTGCTTTCGTTTCGGGCTGCGTGTCGAGCGGCTCCTCGAACGGCAGCGGCAACGGCGTTTCGGACTCGGTTGCCGGACTCTTCATCTCCTCACGCGGCGCGGTGGGTGTCTCGGCCGGCGGAGTTTGCACTTCGGTTGGGGGCTTCGGCGCCGAATCTTCCTCCGGCGTCAGCTTGCCATCCTTCGGCGCCGCCTTTGCCGGCGTGGGCAACTGCTCCGGCTCCCCTTTGCTTGACTCGTGCCGGGCCGTTGGCCAGCGTCGCCAGGTGGTCGGATAGTAGCCGTAGGTAATTCGCGCGGGCACGCAACCCGGACCACTCGTGCAGCCGGAGCCAGGAACGTACCGATCGCCGGCGATGGCGATCACACTCCAACAGGCCACAATCAGCGTCGCGCCGGCAAATTGCTTGGTATTGGAAAACATGAGGGGCTGCCTGATTTCGTGATGAGCTGAATCGTTACGCGTAACTCGCATGCATTCGTTCGTCGACGTACGAACTCGTGGCTAGGGCATCAAGCGTTAGAGGACACCGGATCC
>PLYM01000159.1 GCA_003153375.1 Planctomycetaceae bacterium | reverse complement strand
CGCCTGAGGTCTACCTATGAACGAAATCCCCGCTGACGTCGTGCCCGTCGACTCCCAGACCAATTCCGATCGCGAGCATCTCAAGCTGCTGGCGATTTTCTACTACATGCTGGGCGGGATCACGATCTGCTTTTCCGGCCTGGGGTTGATCTATGTCATCTTCGGCCTGGCGATCGTGCTCTTGCACGGATCCGAACATCAACCCGGTCCGCCGCCGGCGTTTTTTGGGCTCTTCATGGCGCTGTTCGGCATGCTGTTCGTGTTCGCGGGGTCGGTGATGGGCGGGCTGACGCTGTTTGCCGCGCGCAGCATTCAGGTTCGCAAGCGGCGCCTGTTCACCTTGGTGATGGCCGCGGTGAACTGCCTGAGCTGCGTGTTCATGCCCGCCGGCGCGGTCCTTTGCGCCTTCACCTACGTGATCCTCTCGCGAGAATCGGTGAGGCGGCTCTACGATTCGTAGCCGGGCGCGAGACGAGCCCCAGCCACGTTATTCCTTGCTGCGCCGCTCACGTGCGTAGCGAATGCGGCAGCCGATTGCCGGGGCCTCGGCCGTGGCGGGCGATTTGCCGGCCAGCGCCGCCTCGACGGCCGGATCGAGAAAGTTCTGCTTCACTTCCGAAGGTTGGCTGCTGTCGTCCATGCCGCCCATGTAAACGACTTGCCGCTGACGATCCAACACGAAAAACTCGGGCGTGAACGCCGCGCCGTAGGCCTTGCCGATCTTTTGCGAAGGGTCGTAGAGGTACTCGAAGTCGAAGGCTTTGGCCTCGGCCCGCGCCTTCATCTTGTCGAGCCGGTCTTCAGCAATCGTGTTAACGTTGATGGCCACCAGGCCCACCTTGCCAGCCGGTCCGGCAAATTTCTTCGAGAAGTTCAGGATGCGATCCTCATAAGCCGTGGCCACGTCGCAGCTATTCGAGATGAAGACCACGACGACGACGTCCTTACCGGCCAAATCCTTCAAGGCGTGCTGCTTGCCATCAGTTCCTTCCAAGTCGACCCAAGCCGGCGCGGCGTCGCCGATGTTCAGCGTTGCGTTGTATTTGCCTGCCTGAGCCACGGTGGCAGCAAACAAAAGCAAACTGGTCAGCACAGCGAAGCGAAGCATGGATTGCCTTCCCACGGACTTGAAGAATTCGGAGTAACGTCGATTGCGGTTAGTCGTTTGAGCTTAATCGACTTCCTCGGCTAGGGTCAACTTTGGGATCGAGCCGGGCGCTCCGAGTAAAAAAACTTGCGTTTTGACGTGGCCAACGAGACAATCGCCCGTGATCTCCAGACATTTCACCCATGGCGCGAGGGTGTGGAACCATGCGATGTCCGCCAGGCGTTCGAGTCGCTCTTGGGTTGTTGCTGTTCGCGGTGTTCGGTGCGCCGTGTGCCTCGCTCGCCGCAGTCGAGCCGATTGATGGCACGTTCACGGCGTCGGACGGCGTGAAAATCCACTACTTGGAGGCGGGCCAAGGTTCGCCGGTCGTCCTGATTCACGGCTATTCGGGCACGGCCAAGGGAAACTGGTTCTCGAACGGCGTGGCCGAGGCCTTGGCCAAGAATCATCGCGTCGTCGCCATCGATTGTCGCGGCCATGGCCAGAGCGAGAAGCCGCACGATCCGACGAAGTATGGCCCACAGATGGCCAAGGATGTGATGGAGCTGATGGACCATCTGAAAATCGCCAAGGCCCACGTGCATGGCTACTCGATGGGCGGGTTCCTGGTCACGCAATTGCTGACCATGCAGCCCGACCGGTTCATCACCGCGTCGTACGGCGGCTCGGGCGTGCCAGAGATCGATCCGAAGTTCAAGGAGCAAGTGCCCGCTGACGAGCCGGGGCCCGATCCGCAAGAAGCTGAAGCCTCGGGCAAGTTGCGGGCGACCCCGAACCAAGACGCGGAGGCCCTGGCGGCCGTGCGGCAATACCCATGGAAAGAGAACGAGCGTGGTCGGGTTGACCTGACCACGATCAAGATTCCGGTGCTGGCGATCAACGGTCAATTCGATGGGGCCAACGCCAAAACACACCGCATGCAGCGCGAGCTGACGAACTTTCACGCCGTCGTGCTGCCCGGCAAGTCGCACCTGACGGCCATCATGGCCGGCTACATCCCGCCGTTGTATATCGATTCACTGGTCCAGTTCATCAACGACAACGACCGCCCCTAGACATCCGAGCGAAATAGCCGAGTTTTCCGTTCCTAGCCATTTCGACTACAATGGCCCCTGCCATGCCCGACCCCGCCAGCCACACGCACGCCCCTCGTCACGCCTTCGTCGATCTGAACGCTCGGCTGCGCGAAGGGCTGACGGTCTTCAGCCGCCGCAGCGTGCTCAAGGCGGGCCTGGCCGGAATGGCCGGGCTATCGCTCGCCGATCTGCTGCGGCTGCGCAGTCAGGCGGCCGAGCGCGGGCAACCGCTGAGCGACGGCAAGAGCGTGATCCTGATCTGGATGACTGGCGGGCCCAGCCACATCGATACCTGGGACGTCAAGCCGGACATGCCCTCGGAAGTTCGCGGCCCGTTTGGCACCGTGCGCACGAAGTTGCCGGGCGTGCGGCTGTGCGAGTACCTGCCCAAGCAGGCCGCGATGATGGACAAGCTGACGATCATTCGCTCGGTCGACGCGCGGTTCAGCAACCATGAGCCCAACCAGGTTTTTCAAACGGCCAATCTTGACGCCGAGCCGCGGATCAACGCCGAGGCCGAAAAATATCCGGCCATTGCTTCGATCATCGCCAAACATCGTGGTCCGGCAAATCCCGCGATGCCGCCCAACGTGGTGCTGAACATGCAATCGCGGTCGCACGTCGCCTGGGGCGGCTACCTCGGCCATCAGTACGATCCGTTTCTCGGCAATCAGGCCGGCTCGCTGTTTCAGTTGCCGCGCGGACTGGACCAGGACCGCGTGACGACGCGCCACACGCTACATCAGCAGTTCGACCGGCTACGGCGCGATCTCGATATTTCCGGCTCGATGTCTGCGATGGATCGCTTTGATCAGCAAGCCGTCGACATCGTCGCCGGCCGGCAGGCCCAGCAGGTTTTCGACCTATCGAACGAGCCAGTGGCCACACGCGAGCGTTATGGCAATCACAACTGGGCGCAGCAGGCGCTATTGGCCCGGCGACTTGTCGAGGCCGGCGTGAGCTTCGTCACGATCGACCTGAGCAACCACAGCTCGTCGGGAACCTGGGACACGCACGGCGATAACATTCCGCCCTATGGTGGCATCTGGAACGGCCTTCGCCCGCTGCTGCCGGTGTTCGATCACGTGCTGACGACACTGGTCGCCGACTTGGAACAACGAGGGTTGCTCGACAAGGTGCTGGTGATCGCTATGGGCGAGTTTGGCCGCACGCCCAAGCTAGGCACACAGGGAAGCACCGATGGCCGCGACCACTGGCCGGTCGTGATGTCGATGACGCTGGCCGGCGGTGGCATGCGCCACGGCCAGGTGATCGGCTCCTCGGAGCGCGACGGCGGACAGGTCAAGGAACGCCCGGTCACGCCCGGTGATTTGGCGGCCACGATCTATCAGCACATGGGCGTACCGCTCGACGCCACCTACCTCGATTCGCGTGGCCGCCCGCGATTCATCATCGACCGCGGCGAACCGATTCGCGAGCTGCTGTAGCAGCCACTCCGCTTACGGGGCCGCTTCGAGATGCTGCCGCATGAAGGCGATTGCCCGGGAGTGGGCATCCTTCGTGGCTGGGTCGTTCCTGTCGCCCAGACCGTGCCCTGCGCCCACCACGGTGATCAATTCGTGCTCGACCCCCTGCTTCGCCAGCGCGGCGTCCATGTCGGCCGATTCCTGGTAGGGCACGTCGGTGTCGGCCGTGCCGTGCAGCATCAGGATGGGCGGATACTGGGGCGTGATGTTGCGCACCGGGCAGTAAGGATCAAACTTTCGCGGCTCGGTGCGGGGGTTGAAGCCGCTGACTTCCTGGGCCCACAGGCCGTTCTGCCGCAGATAGAGATAGTAGGTGCCGCGCGGCCGGCCATCGGAGCCGGTCTTCACGTCGTCGCCGACGACCTTCATCGCGTCTTCGCGCGACACGAGCGGCTGCTGACGGTAGTGGGCCGAGGGCTCGATGTACCAGGGGCCATCGATATCGCCGTATCCATAGTAAGCCACCAGCGCGCGTGGCCGCGGTTCAATGCAAATGCCGGTCATCATGGTTAGATAGCCGCCCGCCGATCCACCCGAGACGAGGATGCGCTGAGGATTGACGTGCAACTGTGCGGCCTGCGCATGAATCCAGCGAAACGCATCCTGGATGTCCTCGATGATCGCCGGCAGTCGCACTTCGGGGGCCAGACGATAGTCGAGCGAGATCACGACGTAGTTGCGCTCGCGGGCCAACTTGAGGATATTTCCCGGCACGCCTTGGCGGCCGCCCATGATCAAGGCGCCCCCGTGGATCCAAACAATCGTCGGCCGGGCTTCGTTGCCCGTCGGGCGATAGACATCGGCTTCGATCTTGGTGGGGCCGACTGCCTTGTAGACGATCGTCTCGGGTTTCCATTCGGAGTCGTCGGCCATGGATGCAGTCGCGCAGGCCAACAGTCCGACAGCGGTCAACATGCTCAGGAGCCAGTTGGCGCGCATCATGAATTCTCTCGGGCGAGGTCTAGGCAGCGCCTTCGCCGGCTTTGCGGCGCCGGCGGGCCGAAATGAAGGAAGCGATGCACGCGCACGTATAAACCAGGCAAACAATCGCCATCGCGCCTACCATGCGTACCGGAAACTTGTCGACAGTCTTATCGTCAGTGAGGACATCCGGCAACTTCGAAAGCCAGCGTCCCGCAGCTGCCAGAAAACCGACCAACCCCAGCAGCACCGCCACGTGCATCACGTGCATCCGCAAGCTGGGTTTGCTCAACACCACGGCGCCGCAAACAAGCAGCCCCACTCCAAACGCCAACGGAATCAGCGCCGTCAAACTACGATGATCGGGCTCAGCGTGAAAGTAACCAAACACCCCCAACAAAGACAGAATCGCTCCGAATCCAATCGTTACGTTGGCCACGTTCATATCCTCCCAGCGGTAGCGATTCATGAATAACCGGTGAGCGTGCAACCTGCCGCACGCGCCCATCAAGCTACCGCCAGCGAGGCGGGGCGTCAAAGGCGCTCGGCCGCCCGTGGAATTCACGTGTCTGTCGAATTCGGCGCGAAACGACCCGGCCCCCCTTCATCCCGCAACCCGCATCCTTTATCTTTGTGCAGATGCAAGCCGTCGCCGTCACACCCGGAAAACCCAATAGCGTCCACCTGGCCGACCTGCCCAAACCGCGCCTGGACGACATTCCCGGTGGGCGTGGGGTGTTGGTGCGGGTTTTGAAGATCGGCGTCGATGCCACGGATCGGGAGATCAACGAGGCCAAGTATGGCGCGTCGCCGCCTGGCTTCGATTTCCTGGTCATTGGCCACGAATCGTTCGGCGTCGTCGAGGCCGTCGGCCCAAACGTCACGCAGTTCAAGCCGGGCGATTATGTGGCGGCCACCGTGCGGCGTCCCGGCGGGTCGATTTACGACCATATCGGCACGTACGACATGACTAGTGACGAGGTCTATTTCGAGCGCGGCATCAACCTGCTGCACGGCTTTCTGACCGAATACTTCGTCGACGACGTCGACTACATCGTTCACGTTCCCGGCGGACTGAAACACTTGCATGTGCTGGCCGAGCCGATGAGCTGTGCGAGCAAGGCGGTGCAACAAGCCTATGAAGTGCAGCGACGACTGCACGTTTGGCGGCCCAAGCTGGCCTTCGTGATGGGCGCCGGCCAAATCGGCATCCTCTGCTCGCTGGCTCTGCGACTGCGGGGCTTCGAGGTCTATACGCTCGCGCGCAGCGAGCCGCCCTCGCTCAAGGCCGAATTGGTCAATGCCCTGGGCGCCCACTATACGAGCACCCGGCAGACGTCGGCCCGCGACCTGGTGAAAAAGGTGGGCAAGCCCGACCTGATCATCGACGCCACCGGCTCAAGCGCCGTCGCGTTCGACTCGATGCAATTGCTGGGGCACAACGGCGTGCTGGTATGGACCAGCGTTACCGGCGGCCGTCAGCACGTCGAAGTTCCCTCGGACAAGGTGAACCTCGATTGGGTGCTCGGCAATAAGCTGCTGCTGGGCTCGGTAAGCGCCAACCACGAGCACTTCGAGATGGGGATTCGCGATCTGGCCCTGGCCGAGGTCACCTATCCGGGCGTCATCCAGCGGATTCTGACCACGCCGATCGATGGCCTGGACAACTACGCCAACATGATGAGCGCCCTGACCAGCGACGAACCGCCGCTTAAGGTGTTCGTCGACGTCGCCAAAGGCTAACGCCTGGGGGACGCAGCCGTTACTTCGCTTCGCCTTGCGGGCCGGTCGGCGGATTCAGCAGTTTTTGCACGCCGCGCATGCCATAGCCGAGCCAGGCGTTTTCCAGCCCGTTGCGCGTCGACTTCTGCAGCGTTTCGAGCGCCAACAACTTGGCTTCGAGCGCCCCGCGATGCGCCGGCTCACTGGCCAGTGCCGCATCGGCCAGCCGCAACCCTTTCACGGCGTCGCCAGCCTTCACGGCCTCTTGGGCTTTGACCGCCACGGCGTTGGCTCCGCCGGCCATCATGACTAACTCGGCGTCGGCCACGTTCGGCGATGCGGCATACATCGTGGCTGGGTTCAAGTCGAACCAGCCGACATAGCCCTCATAGATGCCGCGCACGCTCCAGGCCACCTTGCCGTACGTCTCGCCCATGTCGAGCTCCGCCGGCAGCTTGATCTCACGCATCAAGTTGAACACGTCCTTGCCATCGTTCATGCCCTTGACCGTCTCGTCGTGGACGTATTGAATCGCACCGCGATATTTCGTCAGCCGCTTCACGACCTCTTCGTGGCCTTTGATCGGCAGCCCATGGCTCGGCAGCACGATTTCGGGCTCGAGCTTGAGCACTTTGTTGATCGAGGCCACATAATCCAACGCCCAGCGCGGCTGCGTACCGCGCAGCGTGTAGATGTTGGGAAACGAATCGTAAATATTGTCGCCGACAAAGGCCACCTTGTATTTGGGCAGCCACACCGAGAGCGCGTCGGGGGTCTCGCCAGGAGTGTGGAAAACGTCGAACTTCAGCCCGCCCAATTCGAATTCATAACGATCGTCAAACGTGATCGTCGGCGTCACCTTACCGCGCGGCGAGCGCTGCAATTGTTTCAGACGCTCCGCGTCAAAGTTGAACTGGGCCGCGTTGCTGCGGGCAAAGTACATCGCCAAGCGGTCCTGATAGGCGCAGAAGTCCGGAAAAAGCCGCTGCGTGAGAATCTGCGTGCCGTCCTGCTTCCAGTCAGTCACCCCGCCGGTGTGGTCGCCGTGGCCGTGGGTCAGGATGATGTATCGCACCGGCGCCGTGCTGACCTTGGTGAGCAACTCGTGATGCCGATTGGCCATACCGGCCGAGGACGTGTCGATGATCACATTGCCCGCAGGCGTGACGACCAGAAAAGTGTTGCCAAAGCCAATTCCTTGGTAAATCGCCTCGTTCACCTGGAGCGCTTCGGTCTGGTTTTGGCCGAGTCGGGCAAAGTCGACTGCCTGCTGGCCTGCCGCCTGGCCGAAATTCTGTTGGGCCGCGGCCGTCAGAGGCGCGAGGACCAGGCACATGGCAGCCGCATAGGATCGAATCGAGCGAAACGACATCGTGACACCTCGAGGGGACGAAATGAGCGGGAGAAAACCGGCCGACGGCCTCCATGGTGCATTGTGCAATCCGGCCGCGTGCCGTGCAACCAACGCCGATTCGCCGGCCTGGGCCCGCGACCGGCGCACGACCCCGCGGTCTTGGTTACAATAGCCCGCGGCCTGCCACGATGTTTCACCCGCTCGAGTCACCCACCATGCATCGACTCACGCGATTCGTTCTTGCCGCTTGCGTTCTGATTCCGTCTTCTGTCAGGGGCGCCGCCGCCGAGCCCGCCGCAACCAACCGGCTGGTCATCGAGACCGTGGCTGGTGACGGTCGCTCAGGCGACCTGCCCCCGGGCGGAGGCGCGGCCTTGGCCGTGCCGGTCGATCAGCCGTTCGGCGTCGAATTGGGACCCGATGGCGCGTTGTACATTGCGTCCGTCGGCCAGCATCGCGTGCTACGGCTCGACCGCGAGCACGGCATCGTGACGAGCGTCGCGGGTTCGGGCGTCAAAGGCTATGCCGGAGATGGCCAACCGGCGACCCAGGCGCAGTTGAACGAGCCCTATGAAATTCGCTTCGACGCCGACAAGAACCTGTATTTCGTCGAGATGCAGAATCATCTCATTCGCCGCGTCGACGCTCGAACGGGCCTGATCTCGACCGTGGCCGGCGCGCCGACGCTGGGATTCGGCGGCGATGGAGGTGCGGCGCGCGAAGCCCTCTTTCGACAACCCCACAGCATCGCGCTCGACGATCGCGGCTGCATATATGTCGCCGACATCGGCAACCATCGCATTCGCCGCATCAACCTGCGCGCCGGCACGATCGACTCGATCGCGGGCGACGGCAACAAGGAGTTGCCGCGCGATGGCGCGGTTGCCAGCGGCAATCCGATCCTCGGCCCACGCGCCCTGGTCATCGTGGGGCGCACGATGTGGATTGCCCTGCGGGAGGGGAACAGCGTCTGGCGGCTCGATCTCGATTCGCTGATCATCCGCCACGTGGCGGGCAGCGGCCGGGCCGGATATGGCGGCGACGGCGGCTCGCTCAAGCTGGCCCTGTTCAACGGTCCCAAAGGCATCGCCGCCACGCCGATGGGTTGGGTCTATGTGGTCGATTCCGAAAACCAGGCGGTTCGCCTGCTCGACACCGCTGCCGGATCGATCGAAACGATCGCCGGCGGCGGGCCCCAGGCCCGCGGCTTTGCCGGCGACAAGGCGCCGGCAACCTCGGCCAAAGTCGACCGGCCGCACGGCATCGGCTTGGCGCCCGACGGCGGCTTTTTCATCGGCGACACCAACAACCACCGTGTCCGCTGGGTGCATCGCTAAGGGACGCCGTACTTGCAAAGGACAAGTCGCTGACCGCCTCGCGCGCCGGCACGCTGTCGCCATCGGCTACTCGGGGAGCAACTCCGTCGTGACCGCGGGATCGCCGTCATCTTCTTCGGGCAATTCCTCGGGCAAGGGCGGCCAGAGAATCCAATCACCGCTTCCCTCGGGTGAGACCTCGCGCTTTGCCATCTCGGCGCCCTGTGGCGCAAAGTCGGTTGGAAGCGCGTCGTTCGGCGAAGGCGTTGGCCGGCCGCCATCGTCCCTGCGGTCGCGTCCGACGCTGTAGAGCACCGGCTGGCCGTCTCTCACAACATAGTGCAGCGGTTGGCCATCCAGTCGATCAGCGGGTACGGCCGGCAACAGATCGGGCACAAGCTGTTCGAGCCGCTCGGGCCAGGTGCCGTGACGGCGATGCCAAATCTCCAAGGCGATCGCCGCTTCGGCCGCATCGCGCGTTTGCGCGGTCCGCTCCGCCGCGTTGTAAACCGCGCCAATCGCCGGCAGCAGCAACCCCACGAAGACATGTTTCAGCCCGTTGGTTGGGCCTTGAATGCCGTTCTGAAGTCGCTGCTGGTGAGCGTCGATGGCGCTGCGGTCCCATTTCCAGGGATCTCCCTGGTGCAGCGCGATCATATCCTCCATCAGCGAACGGTAGAACTGCGAGTTCTCCTCGCGACTGCCAATGACCACCGCGACACCGGGACTGACCAGCCGTGCCCCCAATCGCGCGCTTGGGTCTTTCGGGTCGGCACGGCAGACGCTTAACAATCCGTTCGAAGGAGAGCTTTCCAAATGGTCCAGGTATTGCAAGCCATCCCAAGTCATTCGACCGTTGCCGTGCCCGTCGTCCGTATACGCTCGTTGCAGGCAATCTTCGAACAACATTCTCTCGCCGCTGAAATCCACCGGCATCGCGCCGCCGCGGAATGCCGCGATGCGATGGGCCAGGTCGCGCAGTTGGGCATCACTCAGCACGCCCGGCGTCGTGGCCAGAATGCGGCCAAGGTTCTCCATGGTCACGTTGAAGATGGCCATGCCGACCAGTTGTTCGACAAGCATCCCGTGCGGCGCAAACTGCTGCTCGGCCACGCCGATCGCCGCCGTCAGGTCCGCGAGGACCGTGCCGCCATCGCCCTTGAAGGCCGCCACCCGGGCGTCCGTCTCCAGCCATCGCGCAATGCTGCGGCTACTCTGCGGACCATCCAGTAAAGCCGAGAGCAATTCAGAATTCTCTTCGGCAATTTGCTCCCCAATCAGCCACTCTCCGTGGGCCGCCTTGGCGGCCACGTGGTCATCCGGGTCGCCGAGGTAATACCCGAGCACCGTCTTCTTCGCCCCCTCGCGTACCATGCGCAGCGCGTCTTGATGGCGCTCCAAGGCCGCGACGGCTTTCGCCCAATCCTTGCCCTCGGGACCGCGAGCGATCTTATCGGTATCCATCCAATGGGCATCTTTCCGGCCGAGCTTGAACAAGGCGTCGCGGTAGATCGGCCAGGCGCGATCGGGTTGCGGAACTCGCCGGGCGGCGTTGATCTCGCTCCAGTAGTTGTGGGCCAACAGCGGCTGTCCCCAATAGAATCGCGCGCTCCACAAGGCATAGACAACCAGGCTGCCCGCGATAAAGGACAAAAACACCCGCCAGCTCTTCCAGGCCAACGGACGAGCGCGCAGCTTGGCGCGGCGAATGAGCCGGGCCGCCTGCTGGGGCGAGCCAAAATCATGGGCCAACGCCTCGGACGAGCGCCCGGCGGCCAGCCCGTCGGAAAAATGCGCGATCAGCTCGCGGGCCACGTCCAACTGCTCGCGGCGCCACAGGCGACAGCGTCGCACGACGGTGTAGATCACGTCGGGCAAGGGCGCGGGGAGCGCCGCGGCGGCGATCTCGGCACGCGGATCGAGCCGCGCGGTCCACTCGCCCCGTAAGGCCTCGCGAAGCGGCGTATAGCGCACGCGGGCAAACCGGCCCGGCGGCTGGAATTCATAGAGCTCGGCCATGATCTGTTCTGCCTCTCGTTCTCAAGCGGTTCCGCCCAACGCCGGTTGCAACACACCCAGCGCCCGCATGGCCCCGGCCACGGCCTGCCATTGGGCCACGTCGTGGGCCAGTCGCTTTTTTCCCTTGCCTGTGAGCGCGTAATATTTGCGCGGCCGCGGCGCTCCGTCCTCGCGCCACTCGGCCTTGACCAGCCCCTGGGCCTCGAGGTTGTAGAGCAACGGATAGAGTGTCGATTGCCCCATATCCAACACACCGTTCGACGTGCGGGCCAGGGTTTCGACCAGCTCGTAGCCGTACTTGGCTCCGCCTTCGAGCAGCTTGAGCACCGCGACCGGCCCGGCTCCTCGCATCATTTCGCGTTCGACTCGCACGGCAACACCTCGCTAGGTAATGGCCTCACATACTATGCGTAACATAGTAATCGGCGCGCACGCTGTCAAGCGCGGCACGCGGGATGGGAAAAAATGCTTCGAGCCCCGTCCTGGGGTCGGTTACAATAGGGTTTCGGCGTCGCGCGGTGGACCGGCGTTCATGGAGCGACGGCCCGCGAGCGATCGTCGATGAACAAACGGGATTGAATTCTCATTGAATGAGGGCGTGGGGCATGCGTGGTTTGGCTTGGATGGCGGCGGTGTGGCTGGTGGTTGCAGGCGGGGCCGAGGCGGCTGACAACTGGCCCGGTTTTCGCGGGCCCAATGGCGACGGCACCTCGTCGGCCACCGGACTGCCCGTGACCTGGAGCGAGCAGGAGCACGTCGTCTGGAAAACGCCAATTCACGGCAAGGGCTGGTCCTCGCCGGTCATTTGGGGCGACCAGATTTGGATGACCACGGCGCCCGAGGATGGCAAGCAGCTCTATGCGGTCTGCGTTGACCGGCAGAGCGGCGAGATCGTACACGACATCCTGGTGTTCGAGATCGCCGAGCCACAGTACTGCATCCCATTCAATAGCTATGCCAGCCCCACGCCGGTCGTCGAGGAGGGCCGCGTTTATGTCCACTTCGGGGCCCACGGCACGGCCTGCCTGGACTCCAAGACTGGCGAAAAGCTTTGGATGCGGCAGGACCTTCCGTGCAATCATTTTCGCGGCCCGGCCTCGTCGCCGATTCTCTATAAGAACTTGTTCATCGTGGCCTTCGACGGCTTTGATCTGCAATACGTCGTGGCTCTCGACAAGGAAACCGGCAAGACCGTCTGGCGGCGCGATCGCAATATCGACTATGGCACCGAGGACGGCGACGCCAAGAAGGCTTACTGCACGGCCACGATCATCCAAGTGAACGGCAAGCCCGAGATGATCTATCCCAGCGCCGGCGCCACGATCGCCTACGACCCGCTGACGGGCGAAGAGATCTGGCGAGTGCGGCACGGAGGCATGAACGCCTCGGCCAAGCCGCTGTTTGGTGGCGGGCGGCTGTATATCAACACCGCCGCTGGCGGATTCAAAATGTTCGCCATGCGTCCCACCGGCACCGGCGACCTGACCGATACGAACGTCGATTGGAAAGCCAGCCAAGGGATACCCACACGCTCCTCGCAGTTGTTGATCGGCCCGCGGCTGTACATGGTCAGCGACGCGGGCGTGGCCACGTGCATGAGCGCTCAAACCGGCAAGCCCGTCTGGCAGCAGCGGCTCGAAGGCGAGTTTTCCTCATCGCCCGTCTGTGCCGACGGCAAGATTTACTTCTGCAACCAGGACGGTGTCACGTTCGTTGTCGCCGCCGAACCCAAGTACAAACTGGTCGCCACCAACCGCCTCGACGACGGCTTCATGGCCTCGCCCGCCATCTACGATAAGGCCCTCTATCTGCGCGGCAAGACGCACCTCTATCGCATCGAGCAATAGTCTGGGCTATTCGGTGCTGCCGGCTTTGGCTTCGGCGAGCTTGGCCTGAAGTTGGCGGTCGTCGGGTTTGGACTTGGCCAGTTCTTCGAGCAACGGCAAGGCTTTTTTCGGTTCGCCTTTTTCCAAATAGGCATCGGCCAGGCCGTAAGTGCCGGCGTGTGGGCCGGGGATGTCGTCGACCATCTGCTGCCAGATCTTGATCGCCCCGTCGAGATCGTCCTGGGCCTTCAACACCCGGGCCAGTCCGTTCATGGCGCCTCCTGCCTTGGGATCGACCGCCAGGCACTTTTCGAAATAGGGCTTGGCCTCGTCAATGTCTCCGCCTCCCAACAGACACCAGCCCAGGCCGTTGAGCGCGGCGGCGTCCTGGGGACTCTTGGCTAGCACTTCCAGGAAGAGTGCCTTGCCTTCGGCGCGGCGCCCCTGGTTGCACAGTTGCCAGGCACGGGCCACGTCCTTGTTGGGCGCCGCGTTGGCGGAGCCCGATTGTGGATCGAGCGAGCGGCGCAGCGCATCGGGCACTTTCTTGGCCTTGGCGGCCTGCAGGATTTCGGCGATCTCCGCTTCGCCTTCGCCCGACTTGATCACCTTTTGGGCCCACTTGGCCGACTCGTTGTAGTTGCTTTTGATCAGGTAGAGCTTGGCCAGGCCATACCAGGCGGCCGTGGCTTCCTTGCGAGCGGCTTTGAGCAGATACTTTTCCGCGAGGTCATATTTCCGCTGATCCAGAGCTAGTTGGCCCAGGCCATTCAAGGCCGCCGGGTGGTTGGGCTCCAACTCGATGACGTTCTGAAAGGCCACTTCGGCACCCTCGGTGTCACCGCTGTTGAATCGGCTCCAGCCCAGGCCGTTCCAGGCATTGGTGTTTTTGCGATCGAGCTTTACGGCTGCTTCGAACTTCGGCACCGCGGCGGCAAATTCTTGCTTTTGCCAGAGGCTCCAGCCTTCTTGCGAAAGCTGCGCCGCCTGTTCGGGATTCGGCTTGTCGGGTTTCTCGGTTGCGGGCGCGCCAGCGAGAGTGATCAACACAATGCACAGGGCCGTCATGGTCAAGGCTCCCAGTGAAATGAGGAGGATGCGGCGCCGTCGGCGACGGCGCTCTTCGACTTGAAGCGAAGTGACCAGCAACTGCTCGCCCCGCAGCATGGCTTCGTCCAGCCGCGACTGTTCATCGGCTGGGCCGCCGAACGAGGTCGACTGCGAACCTGGTGATTTGCCTGAGGACATCGGCATGGCTCCCGTTTCTAGATGCGCTTGATAAGCCGGGCCGCTTCGGCCGCATTGGTCTTTCCTGGATCGACCGCATCCAACAGATTACCCCTGACGCGTTGCGTCTTGGCGATCTCACCCCGCAGGGCCTCGATCACCTTGTCGAGTCGCGAGCGAATCGTGGGATAAGAAACGCCCACTTGCTCGGCGATCTCCTTCAGGTTGCCCCCGGCCAGTACGAACATCTCGATGAACCGCTGATGCTCGACCGGCAGGCCGGCCAACCGCGACATCGGAAAGACGGCCGAGACCGAAACCTGGCAGTGACCGCAAGCCATTTGCGTCACCGCCATCGCCGCGCGACAATACGGGCACTCGTTCGTAATCGGTTGCTGTTGGTCGCCCATGAAAACTTCACTTCCTGAATGCGGTTGTACCACAGAACTAAATAAAATAAATACATTAAAGACGATATGTAAATAATAGTTCATTTCACGGCGATTGGCCTCAATATCCCGTAGGCTTGAAAACGAGGCCGGGCAGTACGTTGGGTGCGGGGCGGTCGCTCATGGCAGGCCATTTGACAGCGCGCTGGTGCGTGGCATTTGGGGCGCGGACCAACGCCGCGTCGGTTCCGACGCCGACAATCCAACGCGCTTAGGCGATCAGATCGTGGATCACGTTGCCGGCCACGTCGGTGAGTCGCATTTCGCGGCCACCGTGGAAGAAGGTCAGGGCTTCGTGATTCAGCCCCATCAGGTGCAGAATCGTGGCGTGCAGATCGTGGACGTGGACCCGCTTTTCGACCGCGGCATAGCCGAATTCGTCGGTCGCGCCATAGGCCTGTCCGCCCCTGATGCCGCCGCCGGCCATCCACATGCTGAACCCGCGCGGGTTGTGGTCGCGTCCCTTGTTGTCGCCCTGGCTGGTGGGTGTGCGGCCGAATTCGCCGCCCCAGACAACGAGGGTTTCGTCGAGCAGGCCGCGATCCTTCAAATCGGCCAGCAGCGTGGCGATCGGCTGATCGGTTTCGGCGCAGTGCAGCTCGTGGTTCTTTTTCATGCCCTGGTGGGCGTCCCAGTTTTCGTCGAAGTGCCCGCCGCCCGAGTAAACTTGGACGAACCGCGCGCCCCGCTCAACGAGCCGGCGAGCCATCAGGCAGCGGCGGCCGAACTTTTCGGTCGTGGCATGGTTCAAGCCATACTGCTCGAGCGTGGCCGGGCTTTCGCTGGCCAGGTCAACCGCTTCGGGCGCGTGTTGCTGCATGCGAAACGCCAACTCATAGCTTTCGAGCCGGGCCGCCAACTCGGTGTCGTGCGGCAACTGCTGGCGGTGCATCTCGCCGAGTTGCGAGAGCAGGTCGAGTTGCTGCCGCTGTTGGGCCCGAGTGACGCCGCCGCGGGGCGAGAGGTCGATGATCGGGTCGCCGCTGGTGCGAAATTGGGTTCCTTGCAGGCCGGCTGGCATGAAACCGGCGCCCCAGTTGGGCGCTCCGCCGATCGGGCCGCCACGATGGTCGAGCAGCACCACGTAGCCGGGCAAGTTCTGATTGACGGTGCCCAAGCCATAAGTGACCCAGGAGCCAAGGCTCGGATAACCCTGCCGCAGGCTGCCGGTGTTCATCTGCAACAGCCCCGATCCGTGGGCAAAGCTGTCGGCATGGCAGGAGCGGATGATGGCCAGGTCGTCGGCCCGTTCGCCCAGCTTGGGAAACAGGGTCGAGATTTCCAGCCCCGACTGGCCGCACTTCTTGAAATCCCATAAAGTCCCCAACAGCGGCCGGCCGTTGGTGCGTTTGGCGTCGAAGCGAGGATCGTTTTCCAGATCGGGCATCGGCTGACCGTTACGCTTGGTCAACTCGGGCTTGGGATCGAACAAATCGACCTGGCTCGGTCCGCCATACATAAACAGGAAGATGCAGCTTTTGGCCTTGGGCGCAAAATGAGCCGGCTTGGGCGTCATCAGCGACGCCTCTTTCGATCCGGCCGCTAGCGCGCGACCGCCAAAGCCCTCTTGAGCCAGCATCCAAGCGAGCGCCGTGCCAATGAATCCGCCACCGGCTTGCCAGATAAACTCGCGCCGCGTGCGCCCACAGGGCGTCAATCGCGGCAGCATGGCCTCGCGGCTGGCCAGCGGTTCGCGTTTTCGGCTATCGGACACGGCACACTCCTGGCGAGTCGTCCTCGCCGGCTGGGTCATTGCACGTAGGCCAGTTCGTTGGTGTTCAGCAGCACCAGGCAGAACGCCGCCAGGGCCTTGAGGTCAGCCGCCGCGTCCGACAATTGTCCTTGCGAGTCGGCGGTCACTTGGGCCTTGTTCCTGGCCAAGAATTCGAGCACGGCCGCCCGCTCTCGCTCGTTGGGCACACGGCAAAACGCCAGGCGATAGGCCCGCTCGATGCGCGCGGCCGGATCGGGGCCGGCCTCCCGGGCCAGGCGTTCGGCAAACGCCTGCGCCTGCTCGTGGATGAACTCGCCATTCAGGAAGGTCAATGCCTGCGGCGCCACGGTCGACACGACGCGTTGCTCGCACGATTCCTCGGTGCCAGGAAAATCCAAGACTTCCAACTCCGGCACGAGCAACGTTCGCTTGAGAAACACGTAGACGCTGCGGCGAGCGGCCTGCAATGGATCGGACGTGTGCCAGCCGTCGCCAGGACGCGATTGTGTTTCGAGCACGGCTCGCGAAATCTTCGGATACACCCCCGGTCCGCCGGCAAGCGGATTCAACTGGCCGCTGACGGCCAGGATCGTATCGCGCAGGGCTTCGGCCTCGATGCGCCGTGGCGTGAATCGCCACATCAAGGAACCCGTCGGATCGACGCGTTCGGCGACTGGATCGGGCGTCGAAGCCATTTGATAGGTTTGCGAGAGCAGCATCAGCCGATGCATCTGCTTGATGCTCCAGCCGCGGGCGACGAACTCACTGGCCAGCCAATCCAACAACGGCTGGTTGGCCGGGGCCGCGCCCATCACGCCGAAATCGTTTTCGGTCGCGACGATGCCGTCGCCAAAATGGTGCTGCCAAAGGCGATTGACCATCACCCGCGCCGTCAGCGGATGATCGGGCCGCGCGAGCCAGCGGGCCAGTTGCAAACGGCGACCCGTCGAGTGTTCGGTGGGCGAAGGAGGAGTGGGCGGGGCGTCGACCAGAATCGCCGGGAAGCCTGGATCGACGGCGGCTCCCTGCTGCCGTGGATCGCCGCGTCGGAACACGTAGGACACGGCGGCCGTCGGTCCCTCTTCATACCAGACATAGCCCTTGGGCATGGGCGCTGGATAGCTGGCCTTGCTCGCCGCGAGCTGCTTTTCAAATTCCTCAAAGCGGCTGCGCTCTTCGCCAGTGGCTAACTGCCGAGCAAGTGATTGAACGGCGGCGGCGTGCTTGGCGAGCAACTTGCGTTGATTGTCGCTGCGCTTGGCCGGGTCGGCGGCGATCGCTTGCAAGGCGTCAGGCGGCAGGTCCTTCATCGCCGTGGCGACTTCCTGATTGGCCGGCTGCTCGAGCGCGGCGATCAGGCCCACGTCGATCGCCTGGCCACCGGTCGTCTGGCGACAATGCACCGCCAACACGTTGCGGCCCGGCCGCAGCGCCGCGCGGGCGGCCGGCGACACGGGGAACTCACGATATTCGGTCGTAAAGCCCACGGCGCTGTCGGCCAGCACTCCGTTCAGATAGATCTCGACGTCGTCGTCGTGCGCCACCAACAAACGCAACTCGGCAAACGGCTGCTCGGCATAGGTGAACTCGCGCCGCAGCCAAATCTCGGGAGTATTCCACACCGTGCGGACGACGGGGCCCGGCGTGCCCTCGGTGCCAAATCCCCCCTGCCCCGTCTTCCAGCCGGAGTCGTCGAAATCAGCCTCGATCCAATCGGCCTTGGCGGGCGGCTCGAAGGCATAGCGCCACGCCTGCGGCTCGGCCTGCGACGTGGCTGCGAGCACGACCTTGGGGACAGCCAGCGGCAACCGTCCTTCGGCCACAGCCCGTTGGCAAACCTGATATTCGAGCGAACGCGCCTGCTCCTTGGCCCCTTCGATCCGCGCATCGAGCTGTTTCACCAATTGCTGATGGGCCATGACGTCCTGATAAGGACCCAAGTCGCGGTCCAAGTCCGAACGATCTTTTTGCGGGCGTTTGAGCGGCGAAAAGACCGTCAGCCAGCGTGTGTAGTCCTTCTGCGAAAAGGGCTCGAACTTGTGGTCGTGGCACCGCGCGCAGCGCAGCGTCAACCCCAGGAACGTGGCCGAGGTGGTGGCCACGATGTCGTCCAACTGGTCATAGCGGTCGGCCAGCGGATCGGCCGGCTCGTCGTCCCAGGGCCCTAGCCGCAACATCGTGGCGCCGATCTGCGAGTTCTCATTCGAGCCCGGGATCTCGTCGCCGGCCAACTGCTCGATCAGAAACTGATCGTACGGCTTATCGGCATTGAAGGCCGCGATGACCCAATCGCGATAGCGCCAGGCCTGCGGCTTCAGACCGTCGCGCTCATAGCCATTGGTCTCGGCATAACGCACGACGTCCAGCCAGTGCCGAGCCCAACGCTCGCCATACTGGGGCCGCGAGAGCAAGTCGTCGACCACCGCTGCAAAGGCCGTCGGACGCGTATCGGCCAAAAAGGAGTCGACCTCCGCGGGGGTCGGCGGCAAGCCGATCAGGTCGAGGTAAACGCGTCGCAACAGGGTCGCGCGATCGGCCGGCGTGGCTGGCTTGAGTTTGGCCTCGCGCAAGCCGGCCAATACGAAGGCGTCAATTGGGTTACGAACCCACGCCGCATCGTCGGCGCTGGGAACCACCGGCGGCACCACGGTTTGGAAAGACCAATGGTCGCGCTTGTCAGCTTCGAATTGCCCACGGCCGTAAGGTTCGTCACCGCGCGCAGCCAAGCATGCCAACGACAGCAGCATTAAACCGCCGGCAATCGCGGAGCGAATCGGAGGCCCCATGCAATAACGCCTCGGAACACCGTGCAGGGAGGGTCAAACCAGGTGGGCTCAGGTCGCATCCATGATACCCGATCCGTTCCCAGATTGCCACTCGCCTGCGCGTACGCCCGAGCTGCCAAAACCCATTTTGGCGCCCGCGATTCGGGCGACGCGCCTCGACCCATTGTTCAAACTTCTGGGATCGGCGGCACCTCGATGCCCAGAGCCGTGGCCAGATCGATGGCGTGTTCCTGCTCTTGCTTCGTGATCTCGCGCAACACTTCGCAGAGGGCAAACTCGCCCAGCGACTCGGCCTGGCGAATGCGGTTGCGATAGTGGGAGATGGTGCGCAGCTCGTTGTCGAGGTCGAACTTGAGCATGTCCTTGGCTTTGTTCGAGGTCTTTACGGGATCGGGCTGGACGGTCGGCATACCGCCCAGGTAGTCGATCTGCTTGGCGATTTGCAATGCGTGCGCCAGTTCTTCGCCAGCGTGCTTCTCCAACTCCTTGGCGATGTTCATGTACTCCGCCCCTTTGAGCACCTGGCTGTAGTTGATGTAGGCAATGATCGCCTGATATTCGCGGGCCAAATCCCCGTTAAGGGCATCGACCAATTCTTTCTTCGTCGTGGCTTTCTTTTCAGCCATGGTGCTCTCCCAGAATGCGCTGTTCGGTGGGTTATGGGTCCGATTGCTCGCGGCCAGTCCCTCGGAGGGGCAGTTCTAGCCTGCGGCCTGCCACTCTGCAATCCGTGTGCCGATCTGCTCGATAAGCTGCTCCAGGGAGCCTGGAGCGACCACGGCGATCGATTCTTGATAGATTCCCTTGCCGTACGTCTCGGCGGTTGGCACATAGCCGGGACGCCAGCCGTTGGTCATCGTGACGACCACGATCGGGTAGTCCGGAAAGCGCTCGCGCAACGCTCTTTGCAGCAGACTGTAATGTTCCGCTTCGAGCATCAACCACAAGGCGCCGCCCAACTGCCACAGCGAGACCGACAGCGGCACGGACGTGCCCTCGGGCAACGAGCGCAGCCGGGCCAGTTGCCGATTCATTCGCTCGATTTGGGCGCGGCAATCCCGGGCTTGTTCGCGATCGCCGGCGCGATTGGCCGATTCTTCGGCGGCTTGCCAGCGGGCGCGTTCGGCCTCGGTCGCGTCGCGCGTCGGCAAGTCGGCCCGATAAGGCAAGTCGACGGTAAAGTGCTCGCAACGCCAGCTCGATTGGCCATGCAGCTCCTCCTTCGACAGCGGCGCATAGGCCCAGGTGCCAATCGTGGCGCCGGAAACCACAGGTCCGGTGTACTCGTATCGCACGCCCGGCGCGGGCAACGGCTCGAGTGCGGCCAGCGCGGCATAGGCAAGCTGTCGACCATTGCGATCGGCCACCGACATGTCGCCCACGTACCCGTGACGCGGTCCTAATTCGCCCGAGGCGCCTTGCAGGAACAGGCAGGGCGCGCCGGTTGCCGCCTCGACGGTTTCGCGCAGGGCCCCGACGTAATCGGGGCTCACCAGCGTGTTGTCCCAGGCCAGCGTCGTCGGATGGCAGGCGTAGTTGACGACGGTCGCCACGCATTTCGACCGCTCGTCGGTGATGCGCGCCACCAGCACCGTATCGTCGGCCACTCCACTCGGATCAAAGCCGCAAACGAATAGCCGATTTTCAGCATCCCAGAAATCGCGATGAGCCGCCAAATCGCACGTCCCCAGGCCGTAGACAATCCACACCGGCCGCAACGCATCGATGGCTTCGCGCGCCGCGGACGCCACACGCTGGACGACAAGTTCCAAGTAACTCGCAATCAGATCGCCGCCTGGCAAGTCGGCCCGCGCCGGGTCGAGCAGACCGGCGGCGTGGGTGTGCGAAAAGGTAATGTGCAGCGACTCGGGCGCGATCCACGCCGAGCGGCAGACTGCACTTCGCAGGGCTTCCATCTCCTCCGTCCATAGCAGGCAGTGATCGAGGGAGACCAAGACCTGGAGCGTCCCGTGTCCTGCCGACTTGTGCGAAGATTGCAAAGCGAGCGCCGTCGCCAACAACGGGCGGTGAATGCCGGTGGAGCGGTCATGTGTCGCCGCGCCCCACATGCGATGGTACATGCCGACCGGCGGCGTGATGTCACGACGGGCGATCGCGCCCTTGCAGTGCGATTGCGGAATGTCGACGTGCGGCATGCGGGATCTCCTTGCGGTGGTACGCCACAGTGTACTAAATCTTCCGGCCCGAGATCATTCCTCGGCCGGAACGATCGGTTGGCTGGGGTCGAGCAGCAACCAACATAGCCCGGCGGCGGCATAGATCGCCGCGAACAACAGCAGAATCTCATTCCAGCGGCCGGTCGTTTGCGCCAACCAGCCGACAAGCGGCGGACAGAGAGCGGCGCCGATGTTGCCGCACATGTTCATCACGCTGAACACCGTGGCGACGTGCTGGCCGCCGAGATCCATCGTGATCGTGTAGGCGCTGACGCCACCGACCGCCGCACAAAAGGCCCCGCCGCTAATCACCAGCACCGCCCAGCGCGCGTCGGCGACAAAATAGGCGGCCAGAATGAGCGCGGCACACGACGCCATGCTGGTAGCCGACAAGAGGCACCGGCTTGCTCGGCGGCTTCCGGTCGTGGCCAGCAGCCAATCGGAGAGGGCGCCACCAACGGGCGAACCCGCGACCACGGCCAACAGCGGTAGGCTAGTTAGCGTGCTGGCCGCTTCCAACGACAGCCCACGGCTGGCCTTCAGGTAAGTCGTGAACCAGGTGGCGAAAAAGATGTAAGCCGCCGCGCGAAAGAATTGTTGTCCGCAAACCGCCCACATCGAGCGGCTGGTGAGTAGCGCGCGCCAGGGCGTCGCGGGCCGTGTGTCTCGCTCGGGCGACGCGACCACACCAGCCGAAATGGTCACCCGCTCGGCCTCATTTACCGCGGCAAGCTCGGCCGGGCTGTCGCGAAACAGCCAATAGAAGCTGATGGCCCAGGCCACGCCAGGCAGCGCGAACAGTATGAACAAGGCTCGCCAATCGAACGAGCCGATCAGTTTGCCAGCCAGGTAGGCGGAGAAGGCGCCTCCGAGTGACATGAAGCTGGCCAGCATCCCACTGGCGAACGCGCGCCGCGTCAGCGGAATCCACTGGCGAATCGAATTGGTGGCACACGGAAAGACCCCGGCCTGGGCGCTGCCCACAACGAACCACATCAGGGTTAGGCTCGCGTACCCGGTGGCCAGCGCCATCCCGGCGGCCGCCAGCGACCAGAGCGCGGCGAACAGGCTCAGCGACTTGCGGCTGCCCCAGCGGTCGGCCAGCCAGCCCGAGGGAATCTGAAAGAGCGCATAGCCCAAATAGAAGCTGGCCATCACCGAGCCCATTTGAGTTTCGTCCAATTGCAGATCGGACCGCAGCGGCGTGGCCACGACAGCGATGAGTTGCCGCTCGAAGTAAGCGATCGCGGCCACCAACGACAAACCGGCCAGCACGGCGTAGCGAACCCGCGTCGCGCTCACGGCGGCTCTTTTCGCGTTGGAATGGGGCGAGCCATGAAGACGCTATCATACGAGTCGTTCAACAGGCCCCACGGCGGCGCGATCATGTCGACTCGCTAATGAGATGGTCCTTCACGAAATCTTCGTCGAGTGTGACGCCAAGCCCTGGGCGATCGGGAACGGTGATCCAACCGTCGACCGCCTGCACCTTTTCCTTCGTGAGGTTGTGCCGCAACGGCGAATCTTCGACGCAATCCTCGAAGATGAAGGCATCGCGACAGGTGCTCAGCCAGTGCAGGCTGGCGGCCACGGTCAGGGGGCTGGTGTAACAGTGGTTGCACAGCCGGGCGTTGCGCTCCTCGACGCGGGCGCGAATATACGCGGCATCCGTAAAACCGCAGCGCGACAGATCCACCTGATAGACGTCGAGTGCGTGACGGTCGATCCAGGGACGAAACGACTCTCGGCCGCATTCGCCTTCGCCCGCGGCGATCGGCACGGGCGAGCGATCGCGTAGCCAGACGTAGCCGTCGATGTCATCCTCTCGCAGGGGCTCTTCGAGCCATTCGATATTGAACTCGGCAAAGGCTTGCGCCCGGCGCAGGGCCGTGCGCGCATCCCAGACGCAGCCGGCGTCGATCAGCAGGGTGCCCGGTCCGATGCCCTCGCGGGCTCCGCGCACCAGCGCAATGTCGACCGTTTCGTTCTGGCCCATGGGTTCCCAGCCGCACTTCACGGCGCGATAGCCCGCGGCACGCCAGCGACGGGCGATGTCAGCCGTCTCACGACCGTCGCGGCCGAAGAGAATCGAGGCATAGGCCAGGATCCGATCGTGCTGCTTGCCGCCCAATAGCCGGTGGATCGGCTCGTTGTAGTGTTTGCCCTTTAGGTCCCACAGGGCCATGTCGACCGCGGCCATGGCGGCGATACCCACGGACGTGCGTCCAAAGTACATCGTGCGGCGATACATCTTCTGCCACAGTCGTTCGGTATCGAGTGGGTTTTCGCCCAGCAGAATCTGCCGCAATCCACAGGCGATGTTATGGCTGAACGGCGCGTCAATGATGGCCTTGACCACCTCGGGAGAAGCATCGGCCTCGCCGATCCCTTCCAGCCCGGTGTCGGTCCGCACACGCACGATGACCGCGTCCTGGCTGCTGGCCGTTTTGGCCACGACGCTTTTAACACGTAAGATCTGACAGACGACTTGAGTGATTTTCATGGATCGTGCGGCTCTGGGCCGCTTAACTGAATGACGCCAGCACGCGGTGCTTCGGCACGGCGTTCATGACTCACAGCAACTGACTTACCACATTACCGCTGACGTCGGTCAGACGGAAGTCGCGCCCTTGGAATTTATAGGTCAGGCGTTTGTGGTCGATGCCCAGCAAGTGCAGGATCGTGGCTTGTAGATCGTGGACGTGTACGGGGTCTTGGGCGGTGTGAAAGCCCAACTCATCGGTTTGGCCCAGGCTGACGCCCCCTTTGACGCCGCCGCCGGCAAGCCACATGGTGAAGGCCTGCGGATGATGATCGCGACCAAGTTTGCGGCCGAGACTGGCATTCGATTCGACCATGGGCGTGCGGCCAAACTCGCCGCCCCAGACCACAAGCGTGTCATCCAGCAGGCCGCGCTGGCGAAGATCCTTGATCAACGCCGCGCAGGGCTTGTCGGTCAGCCCGCATTGCGTGCGCAGTCCCCCTTCGACGTCGGAGTGGTGATCCCAGGCTTCGTGGTAGATGTTCACGAACCGCACCCCGCGCTCAACCAGGCGGCGGGCGAGCAGGCAGTTGTTGGCAAACGACGCCTTGCCGGGCTCGGCGCCATAGAGTTCGAGCGTCTCCTTGCTCTCGTTGCCGATGTTCATCAGTTCCGGCGCCGAAGATTGTAGGCGGTAGGCCATTTCGTAGGCGCCGATGCGGGTGGCGATCTCCGGATCGGACACGATCTCAAGCCGCCGCGTGTTGAGCCGCGAGATCAGGTCGATCGTCTGTCGCTGAGTAGCGTTGTCGACGCCCGGCGGACTCGAAACATTGAGAATCGGATCGCCCTTGGATCGCAGCGGAACGCCGGCAAACGTGGTGGGCAGAAAACCGCTCGACCAGTTGGCCACGCCCGCACTGTTGCTGCCACTGGGCAGCACGACAAAGGCCGGCAATTGTTCCGATTCGCTGCCGATGCCATAGGACACCCAGGAACCGAGACAGGGCCGGCCGGGCAGCGAGCTGCCGGTGTTCATGAACAATTGGCCTGGCGCGTGATTGAACTGATCGGTGTGCATCGCGCGAATGATCGCCACCTCGTCGGCCACACTGGCCAGGCCGGGCAGCATCTCCGACAATTCGGCGCCACACTGGCCATGCCGCGCGAATTTGAACCGCGGGGCCAAAAGCTTGGCATCGCGGCGAATGAAGGCGTAGCGCTGGTCGCGGACGATATCGGCCGGGATCGGCTGGCCGTCGTGCTTCACCAGCGCCGGCTTGAAATCGAACAGATCGAGTTGGCTCGGGGCGCCGGCCATGAACAGATAGATCACCCGTTTGGCTTTAGGAGCGAAAGGCGCGGGCTTGGGCAATAGCGGGTTGGGAGGCGTCGCCGTGGCCGCTGAAGCGAGCGCGACGAGATCGCCTCCGAGCAGCGAGGCTAGCGCAATCTTGCCCAGGCCAACCCCGCATTGGCTGTAGAAATGCCGCCGTGTGATCTGTCGCAAGTGTTCTTCCTCAGATCTCATCGGATCACCGGGGTCTGGATGGCCAGTTCGGCATTGGCGCGGAGTCGTTTCATTCTTTAGTGACGAACTCATCGAGGTTCAAGATTGTTCGGCCGACTAAGGTCCAAGCGGCCAGTTCGGTCAATCGCTCGGGATCGGCCCCCTCGCCTGCGATCGCCTTGGCATCCACGGGGTTTTGCTGGCATTGAGTGCGCCGGTCCTCGTAAAACTGTGTCAGGTCGCGCACCTCGTCATCGCCGGGGTTGCGCGTTAGGCACCAGCGGAAAATTTGACGTACGCGGCCGGTGGGATCGCTGGAATCCGATTGGACCACGCGCCGAGCGAGGGCCTGGGCCGCTTCGACAAAGACCGTGTCGTTCAACAGCGTCAAGGCTTGCAGTGGAGTATTCGACCGTTCGCGACGCACGGCGCAATTCTCGCCGCTGGGAGCATCGAACGTCGTGAAAGCCGCGTAAGGGCTCGTACGTTTCAGGTAGGTATAAAGGCCGCGCCGGAAACGATCGGGTCCTTGGCTGGTTGGCCAGGCCGCCGAGCCCCAGGCCAAATCGTTCACACCGGCCGGTTGCGGTGGAAACACGCTGGGGCCGCCGACGGTTGAACTTAGGAGTCCCGACGCCGACAGGGCCACGTCGCGCACGGTCTCGGCTTCGATGCGAAACCGTGGACCGCGAGCCAGCAGCACGTTCTGTGGGTCGCGCTCGCCGAGGGGCGTGCGCACCAGCGACGCTTGCCGGTAGGTGGCGCTAGTGACCATCAGCCGGTGCATTTGCTTCAGCGACCAGCCGCGGGCGACAAACTCGGTGGCCAGATAGTCGAGCAACTCGGGATGCGACGGCGGTTCACCACGCAGACCAAAGTCTTCACTGGTGCGCACCAGGCCGCGGCCAAACAGATGCTGCCAATGCCGATTCATCGTCACGCGAGCCACCAGCGGATTTTGCGGGCTGACCAACCAACGCGCCAGCGCCAGCCGGTTTGAATTCGCGACCCCCGGCAGTCCCGGTAACACCTGCGGCACGCCCGGCTCAACGGGCTCGCGCGGACTAAGAAACTCGCCGCGATGCGCCCGATGCGTGGTCCGCGCGTGGGCCGCGTCGCGTTCGGCCAGCACCAGCGTTGTCGGCTGCTTGGGCAGGGTCTTACGCAACTCGGCGATCTGCTTGTTCTGCTCGGCCAGCTCGGGCGCGATGGTCAGATAGTGGTCTTTGAGCGTCGCTTGTTGCTCAGCCGTGCGCTGTGTCGGTTCGACGGTCAGAATGGCCTCGACTTCGGCCGGCAACGGCGAGGCGACCGGCGTGGCCGCGTCGGAGAGCGACAGTCGAAAGCGGCCGATGATCATGTTGTGGATGAAGCGGTGGTCGAGCGTCACGCGCAATCGGGTTCTCTGGGCGGCCTCGAGCGGTTTGGCCAACGGGAACACGGCCTGGTGGGCCTCGCCCGCGCGGCCCTTGATCGACCAGCCGGTGTCGAGATCGTCGTCGATCGTGGCCGCCGCCGATGTTTTCTCGGCGGCGTAACTGTGCGTGGCGTTGGTCAGTGGCAACGGCGTTGCCGTTTCGCCTGCGCAGATCGTGCTGGCGCTGAACTCGCCGAGCATGAAATCGCCTTCGGAATACAACGGCGCCCGGCCGGGGCCGCCCTCGGGCAGCGATTCGTCCGGCAGGACTTCCAGGCGGATGGCGGTGACGCGCGGCAGGTCGACAATCAGGTCAACGGTGTACGTATCCTGGTTCGGCAGGTCACCGCTCGCCAGTACCGAGTTATCGGTGAGGACGGTGAGTGTGGCATGATTCGACGACTTGAGAGCCGACGGCCTGACGCTCGTCCAGCTTTGGGCCGTCTTGCCCGACTGGCGAGCCCAGCGCGTGAACTTTTCCTCGTCGAGCTGCGCCCGGCGGGCATCGACGAGCGCATCGATTTGAGTCACAATGGCCGCGTGCTTGACGCTGATCTCGGGCCGCGGGATCGCCAATTGCGGCTCGTCGGCGTTGTTCAGAAAGGCGAACAACTGGTAATACTCACGCTGCGTGATCGGGTCGAACTTGTGGTTGTGGCACTGGGCGCAGCCAATGGTCAGGCCGAGCCATACCGCGCCGGTTGTGTTGGTGCGGTCGACGATCGAATAGAAGCGAAATTCCTCAACGTCGATGCCTCCTTCTTCGTTGAGCATGGTGTTGCGGTGAAAGCCGGTCGCCGTGCGGCTGTCGACGTTCGCGTCGTCAACCAGGTCGCCGGCCAGCTGCTCTATCGTAAAGCGGTCGAACGGCATGTCGGCGTTCAAGGCGCGAATTACCCAATCGCGATAGGGCCAGACCGAGCGGGCTCGATCCTTTTCATAGCCGTTCGTGTCGGAGTACCGCGCCAAATCGAGCCAGCGTCGGGCCCAACGCTCACCGTAATGGGGCGAATCGAGCAGTCGATTGACGAGCTCGGCGTAAGCTTCGGGTCGCGGATCGGCCGCGAAATCGTCGGCCTCCTGGGGCGTGGGCGGCAAGCCGATCAAATCGAGATACACACGCCGCACGAGCGTAAGCCGGTCGGCCTCGGGCGAAGGCGTCAGGCCTTCGCGCTCAAGCCGTTGTTGAATGAAGAGGTCGATCTCGTTGCGAGCCCAGGAGTGATCGACCACGACCGGCAGCTCTGGCCGCACCGGGGCCACGAGTGACCAATGGGTGGGCATGGCCGCGCCGGCGGCCACCCACCGCTCGAGCAGGCGTTTTTGCTCGTCGTTCAGTTTCTTGTTGCTGTCGGGCGGCGGCATTCGCTCCGTCTCGTCGGTCGACAGAATCCGCCGCACCAACTCGCTTTTCTCGGGCTGGCCCGGCACGATGGCCGCCTTTCCCGAGTCGGCCGGGCGGATGGCGGCGTCGGCAAGGTCGAATCGCAGACCGGCATGACGCTCTTTGTCATCCGGACCGTGGCACTGATAACAATTGTTCGACAGGATCGGACGAATGTCGCGGTTGTAGTCGATCGTTTCGCCTACCGGCTCGGCTGCCAAGACGGGGAGGGCCAGGCCACGAATCGCCAGACAGGCGAATGTGAAACACCCGATCAGGGGTCTGAGAGAGGGTCTCATGGCTGCGTAGCTGACAGGAATTCGGTGGGCGGGCGGCTTGGCAAGGAATGGGCCGCGCGCCCCGATCGCTCGCCAGAGGTTCATCATATTTGCCGCGACGGCCCCGTGTCCAGAAACCACAGGCCGTCCAGCAGTCGAAGCCGTCTGTCCGCGGCACGCTACGTGCTCGTTTCGCCCGAAATCGGCGGGCGCTGGGCGATTTCGAGCGCCTTTCGTTCGATTGAGTTCGTATAGCGCTGCCAATCGGTGTTTTCCGTGGCTGAGCTGCGCCAGATCGTGAAATGGCAGGTGGGGGCGCCAGCGGGAATGGTGCTGTCGAAGCGGACGTCGAACCCATGCTCGTCGCCGAACTCGCGCATGGCGTCGATCATGCCTTCGACGAAGTAGCGCTGCACGCGACAATCGAACGCCTGGTAGTGGTCCTGATGGGGGCACCACAGAATGTCGAAGCTCACCTGGTCCGGGCCGTCGATTCTCGGGGCCTCGAGCGAAGCATAAGCGATGCGATTGATCACCGTGGCATAGAAGCTGAGGAACTCGGCTTCGCTCATGCCTTCGGGCTTCTGCGTGCCAGCGAGTATCTGTCGCCCGACATCCAGGCCCACGCGGTGCAAAGCCTCGAGGGCTGCCTCCTGGCCCGGTCGACCGAAGAGCCGCTCGAAGGTCTTGAGCAGCTCGATCACGGCCATGGCCTGCATCGTGCCCCATTGCCAGAGCGTGGCCGGGTCGAAGTCGGTCTTGGCCAGCACCTCCTCCTTGAGTCGCTTCAGGCCCTTGGCATAAGGCTGATTGAACTGGAAGGTTTGCCAGGCCGGCTCGTCGCGATTTTGCCAGTGTGCCACGGGTTGCCTCGACAGATTGGGTTGCGTCGCGTTCGGGGGCTGCCGTGCCGAACAAGGCTTGATGCAACGTGCATTAGCCGACTTTTTGGGCCGACAGCCGCCCGGGCCGGCGGAGCATGCGATCGAGCGAATCGGAGGTCTGATAGACGAGCGCTTCGGGATAGTGGTTCCAAGGATGGAAATACTCGAATGTCACGTAACCACGATATCCCACATCATCGAGCGCGGTGATCACGGCCGGCCAGTTCGTGCTACCGTCGAGCAACGGGCGGAAGGACTCCAACGAGTAGTCGGTCCCTTTCTTGGAGAACTCCTTGAAGTGAACGTTCTGAATCCGCGGCCCGAGGATTTTGATCCAGTGCTCGGGAAACTGGAACATCATGATGTTCCCCGTGTCGAAATGGACGTGCAGCCGGGGGCTTTTGAAGCTGTCGACGAACTCGATCATGTCGCGTGGGCTGAGCAGGTAGCCGTTGAAGAAAATATTTTCGATGTTCAGGTTCACGCCCAGCTTCTCGGCCTGCGGCAGCAATTTGCCGACGGCCTCGCGGGCGCGGCGATCGCAGACGTCGTTGGCCACGGGCTCGTAATCCGTTCGCCAGGGAATATGAACGGCGCCTGGAACGACCAGCAGATTGTCGGTGCCCAGGTCGTGCGCGGCCTGGATCATTTTGCTTCCCAACTCGAGCGATCGAGCCCGCTTCTCGGGGGCGTTGCTGGTCATCGGATAGGGCCAGAACAGAAACGAGCAAACGCCGCTGATCGCGATGCCGATGGAATCGGCCTGTTTCCGGATTGCTTGGTAGTCGGCCGTGCCATGCTTGGGCGAAAGGTCGTTCTCGAGGTCGTAGTTCAGCTCGATGCCGTCGAAACCGGCGTCCTTGGCCAGTTGCAGGCACTGCTTGAGCGACATCTGGTCCGGATAGGGAAAGGCCCAGAGATTGATCGACTTTTTCATGTCGATCCGGGGGGCCGCCGCGGCTGCGTCGGCAGCCAAGACTTCACCGTGGCCGAGAACCTGCGAGGCGGCAGTGGCGGCCAAGGCTGCACCGAGCGCGGTGCGGCGGGTGCAGCGCTGTTCGGCCCACGAACGCTCGTCTGGGAACATGTCAGTGCGCTCCTGACCGCCAGGGTTTCACCACCACGAACGCAGCGCCACGATCGCAGCGCTTTTCAGCCGTTCACTCGGCGGCCTTTGCCTTGGGTTTGGCCGGTTTGGCGGCCTTGGGCTTGGCCGGCTTCTTGGCCGTGGCCGCTTGTTCTCGCTTCTCGAGGGCAGCGAAATACGTCTCGACGTTCTTCTTGTGCCGTTTGCGTTTCAGCCGCAAATTGGTGCCCGAGCGATTCGCACCCATACTGAACATTCCTTTCAATTCGAATCTTCTGAAAAAGCCATGAGCCCGCGGCAGTTAGCGGGTTTGCCGGGGGCAGCCCGAAAAGCGCCCACCGGTGAGCGCCGACAAAACAGGCGCGGAATCGAGCCTTGCCGATCAAACGCCCACCGATCGAAGCACCTGCGGACCACCGGCAAAGAATCGCCGCGAACCGCGCTGGCTCGTAATCTAACCCCTTGCCACGTAATAAGTGCCGAAGACAGGACTTGAACCTGCACCCGGTTACCCGGACTAGCTCCTGAGGCTAGCGCGTCTGCCAATTCCGCCACTTCGGCTCTGCAAGACTTTATAAGAGTTGGCCCGCGACAATTCAAGGCGTCTCAGCGACTTGCGTTAATCGCCGGGAAGTGACTCGCAGGTCGCAAGGCACTCTTGCTCGGCAGTTGTCCGCGTCCTTACACTGAAACTTGCACCGCTGAAAAGCTATTAGAGCTCGTGCTCGAGCGATGGGTTCACGGCGGATTGCGAACGTGGCGGGCGATTCCTATCGATTTTGATGAGACCTTGAAACCCGGCCGCGCGGGCCGGGAGACGGAGATTTCATGGCGCCGGTGCTGTTTCGTTGCCCTCATTGCGCTGGCACCTTCCAGGTCGAACCGCAGTCGACCGACCAGCAGGTGCATTGCACCCATTGCCGTGGCCTGGTGACGATTGCCGGGGTGGCTGGGGCCCCGCCCGCGGCGACGGCGCGCGCTAGCGCCGCGCCTCCTGCAAACGCGCAGGTCTCGCTGGTCCGACCGCGCGTGGTGCAGCCGCAGGCCGTGGTCGACCTCGACGACGAGTCGCCGCTAGCGCCCGAGCGACCCACCGCGATGCCCAGCCTTCCGATGCTCACCACGCCGCTCAACGAGCTATCGATTCACGAAGTGCTCAAGCACGGCCGCGCCCACCGAGTGAGCGACATCCACGTGGCGCCCGGCGCGCCGGTGTTGTTTCGCATCGCCCGCAAGCTGGTGCCGGCGACCCCGAAATCGTTGACGTCGAAGCAGAGCGAGCGACTTTCATTGGAACTCCTCAGTGAATCGCAACAGACGCAATTTCACGCCGCGCTCGACTACGACTTCATGGCCATCGACGACTATGGCCGTTATCGCGTCAATGTCGGCTATTTCGACGGCGACATCGGCACGGTCATCCGCATTTTGGCCCAGCGGCCGCGCACGCTCTCGGAGTTGCGAGTGCCGGAGGTGATCAAGGAGCTGGCGTCGTCGACCAAGGGGCTCGTGCTGTTGACCGGCAGCGCCAGCCAGGGCAAGACGACCACGATGACCGCGATCATCGATGAGATCAACACCTACCATACGCGGCACGTGATCACGATCGAAGATCCGATCGAATACTTGCACACCAACAAGAAAGGCCTGGTCCGCCAACGGCAGGCCGGCCGCGATACGAAAGACTTTCACTCTGGCCTGCGGGCCGCGCTGCGGCAAAATCCCGATGTGATCTCGATCGGCGAAATGCGCGACTTCGAGACCATTAAGATCGCGCTCACCGCCGCCGAAACGGGCTGCCTCGTACTCTCGACGCTGCACATCATGTCGATCGACAAGATCATCGAACGACTTTTGAGTTTCGCGCCGGCCGAGGACGAGGGGCACATTCGCTACGTCCTGGCAGACACGCTGGTGGGCGTGATCCATCAGGAACTGGTGCCGGCCCGCGATGGCGGCAAGCGGTTGGCCTGCGAGGTGCTGATCGTCAACCAGGCGACAAAGCACATCATCCGCAATCGCGGGACGTTCTTTCTGCGCAACGTCATCACGACCGGCAAGAAATTCGGCATGATCTCGATGCAGACCTCGCTGCAGAATCTGGTTGACGAAGGGGCGATCACGCCCGAGACGATGTCGGACGTGATGGTGAATTACCGATAGACAACGTGGCGATGGGTACCGTAGTTTCGGAATCGCAGCGCCGGCCCGAGAATCGACTGGACAAAGAAGCGGGGGCGACCGTGATGAACCACGATCGCCCCCGCTTGATTACGGCAGTTCGATTAATTTAAAGGCTCAGGCTTGCTTTGTTTCAGGCCGTGCGCCGTCGACGCCAAACCAATCCCAACATGCCCGTCAGGCCCGTCAAAGCCATCACGACCGACGAGGGCTCGGGGATCGTCAAGAAGGGCGTCTGACCGATGAGCTGGCCACTCATGGCGAAATTGGCCGAAACCAGCGAACTCAGGCCTGCGGGAATCGTTGGTGCGACGTTGAACGCCACCGGCATGGTCAAGCGAAGATTCGAGCCCACGTGATCCAACGTGCCCTGCGAGGCATCGGCGTTTGGGGAAAACGTGGCCGGCAATGCGGCGGGAAAAGCGATGCCAATTTGTTCGGTGTCGTTGATGAAGTTTTGATTGGAAAGCACGATCGAGACGCCTTGTCCGGCCAACGTCGATTGCAACAAAAGCAACGCCGCATTGGTCACTAGAAAGGAGGTCAGGTTCGTCTGTTGCAGGGTGGCCGTGACCGAGATATCGGCGTTGCCGGTGACGCCGATATTCACTTGTGTCGAATCAAAGTGCGTCGGGTATGTATTGCTTGCCGCGGTCGTCGGAATGGGATTGCTTTGCAAATTCACTGCGAAGTTGCGCAAGGCAATGTTGATGTTGATGCCGGTCAACGTGCCGAGGTTGAGCGTTCCCAGTCCGGAAACTCCCAGAGAACTTAAGTCAATCGGGGGAATCACCGTGCTCTGCGGCGAAGTAAAGACGACGCCGTAATCGGCCGGAGCCGTGCCCGACGCGCCGCCCACGCCCGGTGCGATATTCAGGTTACCGAACGTGCCCGAGGCGTTGGCGGCCTGGGACAACGAGGTGCTGGGGAACACAATGCTATTCAGATGAACGTCGGCGCCCATGTAGCTGGGCGTGTTGGTGGCTGTCTGTTTATAGAGCGACACTTCGCTGCCGTTGCCATTGAGCCCCCCGGGCGCAAATTGCGGCCCCTCGGTGAGGGTGGCGCCCGTAAAGGTGGCGGTGGCCACGATGCCGATCTTGCTTTGATTATTCGAGGCAGCATCAATGTTGGTGAATTGCAATCCAACGGCATAAGCCGGATCCATCGATGCAATCAAGCCGATCACGGCGAGAGACGCTGCGCAGATAGGTAGCGCGCGGCCGGAGAATGCGCTCTGGGAGCGCGAAATATACTTTGCCGACATTGGCGTCTCTCTCCTGGGGAAGATTGAACCGGTTCCTAAAGACCCCCGAACTCAGGTTGGCTTACGGGGGCCCTTGCTCCTCAACCGGCTTGCGGGGCGTGCTGAGTAGTCCAAATGGCAGATTGCAAACAAAGACATAATTGCCAGAATCTAACAGTTTTACAAGGGGCAGGCTGGTAATTTTGCCCGCCCGAAAACGCAGTCGCGAACTGGCACATTTGCGGCTGTGCCATCGCAGGTGAATACCCTCACTAGGACTGCTGAGTTTCCCCAATTGGGCAAACCTCCTTTGGGAGTTGCGAGTTACGAGTTAGCCCAACTTCCCCAACGTTTGAC
>PLYM01000241.1 GCA_003153375.1 Planctomycetaceae bacterium | reverse complement strand
CCCACAGATTCCGCTAGGGACCCAAGAAAATGATCCGGCAGTAAATTGCGACTTCGGCTGGATTGATGCGCGTGAATTCAATCCTCCCCAATCCCATCAGGACTCTGAAGCGTTTGTCAACGTTACGGGCGTCCTGTTGTACAGTCGTCTTTTGAGTCCCAAAGAATGCGGAGACCTCCTAAAGATATCATTCGACGAAAGCGACCTATTTGCCCAAGACCCACGAATAGGTCCGTTTCCGCCATAGGCAGCCATCGGCCACCAATTTGGCGGTACCAGCAAGCGAATCACCCCAACATCCGACCAGGGCCAGCATGGCGCGACGAATGGGCTCAGGGAGTGAGGGCGTGGCGGGCGAGGATCTGGCTTCAGCCGTGACGCCCCACGATCGTAACTCACCGTCACCAACGCTGCCCGGACGAACGGCACGCAAGCTGTGGAGCCGTGGGTGCGGGGCGTTGATAGAATGAGGTGATGAGCCGGACGCTCATTACTTTAACTTGTTCGCCAAAGTGTGTCCGTATCTTGGCGTGAGTGAAGGCCACGATTGCTCCAAATCTCACTAAAGTCGCTTCTGCTTGCGACCTCCCTCATCGGAGCAGGTATTGGCTGTTACCTTGCCGGTCGCTCAACGATGGAAACCCTGGAGACTGTCGGTAGAGTAACTTGGTGGCGCGCCCTCATGGCATTGGTGCAAATCCTCGCGGCGGGGCCTTTGGTAGGGGCTGGCATTCTCCGACCATTTGGATTCGCGAGGCTTGGGGCATGGATCGGCTTTCTTGGGTTCTTGGTCGTCGGTCTTGGCTATGACGCATATCGCTTCGGCTGGAAATCGTTTTCGCAGGCCCCTATACCTCTGGTAGCTCTCGCAGCCGCAGTTTTTGCTTTATCGGTGACCACTTACGTGATTTGCCGTCAAATTTGGAGCCGCCGAACGAGTCCGCCTGTACCTCAAGATTCGCGATTAGACTGAGTTCAATCTCAATTCCAGGAACACTTCAACTGAACGGAATTGGCCCATCGTGAACGCTGCCTCCAAACGCCGCCGGTTCACCTACAGTCTGCGGACCATGTTGATTCTGATTTTCGCATTCTGCGCGCTGATGTCGCAGTATCCCTTCACGGAGCGTCTCGGTCACGAGGTTCTCGTCCAGGGCATTAACTCCGGCCGATACGAAACGCATTATGTCTACTTTCCGACCGAGCGATTCATTTACATCGCAACCGTCGAAGCCGCACTGGGCCTGTTGTGGTTTTACGTCGTGAGGCGGCGCTTTGCCGAGAACCAAAAGGCCGAGGGATAGAGCAACGTCGCCGATACGGGATCGCCCGGCTTTTCTTCGACGGGACGTGTAGCCGCAACCACAACTACGGAGTCGCGTCCATGCTTTACGTCGGCCATTTCCGATTCGAGTGCGAGCGTCCGGGCCTTGGGCCGCATCACGGTGAATTTACGCTATTGCTTGAAGCCGAGGACGCGGATGAAGCTGCCGAAGCAATGGCAGAACAAATTCTTACCCGCCACCACTCGCTGACCTATGGCGCGAAGGACGTTTGGCTCGACCACTTGATCGAGCTTGAAAAGATTCCGCCCGAGGGAGTTGTGACAAAGGCGTCACTCAGCATGGGCGCAGAACCCGTCACGATGTATGCCTCATTGCCGCACAACGAAAGCGAGTTTTGTCGGATGTTTGGGCAGGGACCTGACCCCGAAGATGACATCGAGGCGGCAGAGTCTTATGAGCACGAGCCCTTCCTTGTGTTCGATGAAGAGGCCGAGCCAGAGCCGAAGAAGAGGACTAAGCCACCAAGGCCCAAGGGAAAGCGGGACGCGGCGGACGTCGACCGCGCGGCATCAGAGGGAATGGCCCAGCCGCAACACAAGTTGCCGAAGAAGCGGAAGAAGAAGTGAAAGCAACCCCATCGACCGCGCCCACAAACTGTTCGGCTGGTCGTTTGGCGAGATGTGCCACCGGACGCGCGGAGAAGCGGCGGTGTGGCAATCGGAACGACGACAAGATCGTAGTTCGGGCACCGACTCAGGCAGCGGCTTGGGATGAGGCGCTACGCCAGGCGGGAATCGTCCAGCGCGGTTAGCCCCACGGCGCTGCTAAAATGCTCAACCATGAAACCGGACAGGGGAGAGGCGGAATCCCTTTCCGATTTCACAGGCAAGAGAGCATGCCATGGTTCTAGACCCGCACGAGCGCGCATCGGCCGAGCGACGAATCGAAGAACTTAACGCGAAGTTAAATAAGCGGCCAGAAGAGTGGCTTGCTAGACCCGAGCTTTTCGATCAATGGATGAAAATCCTCGGCGAACTCACGGACTTGCGCAAAAAGCTGGAGGATGGCAACGCGGCCACAAAACCATGAGGTACGAAACCCGCACGGTCGAAGTCCAGGACGTCGTGAGGATTGGTGGCTCGCAAGCTGCCATTAGTTACACCGTGCAGCCGTGCCCTGTTGACCATGCCGAGCGGGCGGACTCATAAGCGAAATGCCGTCTGAAACTCGAAAAGCAATCGAGCTACGCATTGACCAGTTGCAGGCCCGCATGGCCGAGTTGCGACCGCCGCTCGAAGCTTTGGAGATGGAGAGTATCGACCAATGGCTCGACCTCTATCAGCAGCAGGAAGTACTGCGCCGACGGCTTGGAGATTCCTGATGCCGGAGGACCTTCACTTCTCCATCCGCCCAACCTGATGCCGGCAGAGCAAACCTTGGGTCGCTGCCGTGCGGCTAATGCGTTCGCGTAGAATTGGCCGAGGCCATAGTGCCCTCTCACCCAGGGTGCGATTGGGCAGAGCCGGCTGAGTGGTTCCAACAGTTGGCCGGCTCGCTTTATTAGAGCAGGGACTGTCGTCAAATTTCCACGATTATGGGTAGTGGTTCACTTTGAAATCGGAGTTCCTATCCTGGCCGCTCACATCGCAGCTAGGGCATCAAGAAATGTGCCGTGGAACCCAAGCAGGACAGGCGGATTACTGCCATTCCAATCAGCAAGGCCGAATTGTGTGCCTGAATCATCGCATACGATCAGGTAACCTTCCTTTTCGCCCGGTAGTTCTTCCAGGACGATCCAAAGTTCAACCGGCTTGCCTTCGTTGAGCTGCGGAAAACCGTTGCAGAAGGTGCACTTCCTGGGCGGGACCAGGCATTCACGCAGATCAACGCCGTGGTAGTTCGATCGAGTCCAATCGCCTGCGATTTCAGATTCGATGATGGTAGTGATTTCGCTGGCATCCATTCCCCCATCATAACCGATCGGGATTGCAACCCACGATCTTCGGTAGTGGTTCACTCTCGATTTGAGACTTTCTGACAGGTTCGCGCCTCGATGATGGCGCCAATCAAGACTCCGGCAATCGCCCCGCCGATGACTCGCGCAGCGTAGCGCATCGGCACTCCGGCCATCGCTTGTGCTGGCGTGAAAAAGACACCGACAAGGAAACCCGTGAGCGCCCCAATAATCAGCCATGGGAATTTGAGGCGGCTTTCGTTCGCTGCGCCGGACCAGATCAGGATTCGGTGGAAGGCCACAATCAAAAGGATGGCTGCGAAAACGTAGAACGCCAAGGTATCTAGGATACGCATGGCCCCAGTATAGCCGCTCGGGTGGTTCACTTTGAGGCAGGACGGGCACCGGGCGGCGCGGTACAATCAGGGCATGGACGTATTGGAGCGAGAGTTTAACAAGGTGGTTTGGGAGCAGGCGTGTCGCGGGGACAAAGCCGCCGGGAAGGAATCGCCGCGCCCGTGCCCCTACTGCTGCTTGCCGCTCAAGCCCCGGGGGCGACAGCATTACTGCCGTCGCTGCAACCTAACTTTCACTTTCTCCAAACCATGACCCGCGACCACCAGCACAATCCGGACCCCAACGTCAACGCTGCGCGGAGTGCGGGTGATTCGCGACCGTTGGGCTCTGCCCTCCGCCTCATCCTGAGCGGGCCGTCGTCGCTGCTGTGAGCCGATCATCCCTGTGGAGGGCCCAAGCACGCGCCTGTGCGAGTCAGGGAAAGGACCCGTTGATTTGGGTTCGTAGGCCGTGTGTGATTAGTGTGTTGATTTCTGGGGCGGTTTAGTGGGGTGAGTTGGTCACTCACCACGTATCCAGTGGCCAAACAAATCGGCCCTGGCTATCACTTCCCATCCAAATTCCAGCCTCCGGAAATAGCCGCCCAAGCGCTCGATTTCGGCTTGATCAGTCCCCTCGGGTACGTGGAGGCTACTTATTTCAGAATCATCATAAAGGAGGTGCAGACGCAATCGCCACTTAGGCCAAATATGGAGGGATTCTCCATTTCGATTGATGCTGCCCCCTAACTCGCAGAGGCGATCGCGCTCTCGCAATCGCTGCCGGGCATATGATGCCTCTGACGCGAGCCACGCAAGTGGAATCGCCAGTGTGCCCACCACGACGAACAACGTGCGCAGTGTAAATCGCGGCCAGAAGTGTTTCGGCTTGGCGGTCATTCGATTGTATGGCGGCGCGCAAACATCCGATCGGTTCCTCGCGATTCTCGTTCTCTTGCGTAACTAGCTATCAGCGCGACAAGCATTGTGCAATGGAGCGCCCACACGGGCGGTACTCCTTCGTACCGATACTGGGCGCTGCCATCGACAAAGAGCTTCAATTGCGCCCCCTGCATCAACAGAATCGTGGCGCCCGTCAACACGGCCGCAACGATGGGGAACGAAAGACGTGTCGGTATTGCACATCCCGTCGCCACAAATGCCAGTGCACCAAGCAGGGCGAGTCCGGATCGGAGATCGGGAACAAACAAATACACGTAAAAGCAGATAGCTACCCATACGCTGCCGTAGGCGACGACAAGGATCGCGGTACGCAACCGTTTTAAGGTATGGGGGCGGTGGCCGCGAGCACCTATGAACGCACTCGCAACGGCGCACATCAGTATCAACAGATTGGCCCCATCAAATAGAACCGCAACAATATCGATATTTGGAAACTGGGCACACATTATCGCACCACCACGAACAATGTCCGTAGGCTGAATCGGAACCAGCGGCGTTTAGGGGCGAATGGCACTCGGTTAAGGGGCGCCCCGAAACCACTGAGCGATAAAAGCAAAAATGGGTACTGGGTGCCTGGTGTGTTGCTGGCCGACTGGCCCAGGATCGGCCTAGCGGCGAACGGCCCGCTCAGCGCCACGTCACCGTGCCGATCGTACGTTCCGGGAACAGCACATCCAATACGTCGTGTTTCTCGGCGTAGTGCTCATCGGGCATCTCCAATTGGGCGACTGCCTTATCGCCCAACCAGACCCTCCAAAACGGAATGCTGGGAAAGTCGGATGGCGGTACTTCCGGGTATGTTGCGGATAAGTCGACGCCATATACAACGTCGCCGCCGTGAGCCTCGATCTCGGAAATAGCTTGTCTTCGAAGATGGATATGATGCAGAGTCCAGCCCAACCAAACCCCAAACACCGTCACCACCACAAACAACGTCCGCAGGGAGAAGCGAAACCTGCGGCGTTTAGGGGCTGTCATGGTTTGCGCGCTAAGACATTCACCAAGCCGACTGCGATCGCCATCAAGATGGCTGCGGCTGCGAGCGTGGTCCAGTGGACGTAGAACAGATAGCCGCTCCAGAGAATGGCCACATTCCCAGAATCAAAATAGAGGATCGGCGGGCTCATGGGCGCCATTGTACCAGGGGGCGGCTGATCGCCGAATTTCTCAGGACGTTCAGTAGTGCGTCAGTTTGAAATCAGATTTTCGGAAAAAGGCGATTGAGAATCGCGCCTACCAACAGGCCACCGAGCGATCCGCCACCAGCATAGGCCAGAATCTGTAAAAGCAACCCAACTGTATCCGCCTTCTGGGTCGCGCCGATGCGCCACGGTGTCGATCCCATTAATGCAGCGATGCCGATTAATGCACCCAGGACTAACCACGGAACTTCGGCGCGCCTGCGTCTCGGGACTTCGCTCATAGGCCCATTATAGAGCGGGAGGGCTGTCTTGCATCACGTCAGCTTTGACGTGTGGTAGGCCAGTTTGAATATGCCGTGGATCAATGATTTGGGCCGCCAGCAAATGCTTTAGCGGCCGCTGCCACTTCAGCGAAGCCAGCAACGGCGGAAGCGATTCCAAGCACGATTATGGCCGAGTCATAATACGGCTGCGGTGGCGATCGGTTGGCCTTAGTGACGGGCGGGATCATCGAATTACACCACGCGGCCAGTGCGAACGTCGCCAAGGCTGCGAGCGACCAAAGTGTGCCGATGATGATATGCCGTTTCGGGAATCCCATCCCCCCATCATAACCGATCGGGATAGCAACCCTGAAGCCAGCCTGCGGGCGGTTCGACGCTATCCGGTTTTCGGGTAGTGTGTCATTAAGTTGTTGCTGGCCGGATGGGGCTTCGCATCGGGGAAAAAACGGCTAGCTGCCACCCTTCTCCTCAAGCTGCTTTTCGATGGCTACGCGCTTGGCATTAAGCCGATCGTATCGCGCGGACAATTCTTCAATGTCCAGGGAAGTGACTCCGGGCATTTCCTTCATGCTGGCCTTCACTGCCGCCAATTTGCGTTGGAGGACTTCGCGTTCTATTGGGCTAAGCTCGCTCATGCCCTGATTCTACCAGCGTGCCATGGAAAGACGGCTAGGGATCAGTCGCGGCGCCGAATGGAACCGAACAGTCCGACTAACACGATCGCTAGTCCGGACAAAACCACGGCCAGCACCGCCCATCGCCAGAAGGGCACTTGGCGAGCCTCCGAGATGAGTTCGGTGACGATGTCGTTCATGGCCTCTGATTCTACCGGAGGGGGCGAGGAGGGGAGTTTCTTACTCGCGTGGTTCTCGGGGCGGATGGAATAACGCGTGCCTTTCTGCGCGCATTGCGGCACGCGTCAAGTAAACGACTTTCGCTTCAGGAAAAAGCCGCTTTATGTGCTCGGCTTCTGCCTCGCTGAAATCGTCCTCCGATAGATCAATCAATGCCGTTGGTTCGGCGCCAAGCAGCCTCAAGGCTAGCGGGGGGTTCGGATTCGACGGCATGTCAAGATTGGGTGGAACTATCGCCCTCGTATATATGGCATACGAGACGATGCCTGAACGCGGCTGGATTGGACCGTTTTCCTCGATCCCGCAATTCCCGAAGCCCTTTGGGGGGACCACGTCCGCGCAGCTCGCGTTTATACGGTCTCGGATGTGCGCTCGCTGCCGCACAATGTCCAAGTTCCACCCCAACCAAACCCCAAACACCGTCACCACGACGAACAGCGTCCGCAGCGAGAAGCGGAACCAGCGGCGTTTAGGGGTGAATGGCACTCGGTTAAGGGGCGCGGCGTTTAGGGACGGTCACGGACAATCTCACATGCTCAACAACATGCCCAGCCACCACACCGTGATCAAAAACAGAATGGCATCGACATAAATCCAAGCGCAGGTTCGCCCCTCGGCGCGCCTCGCGCGGACGCCGGTTATCCAGGCAACGAGGTTTGCAACAATGGAGATACCTGCAAGCAGTAATGCGATTGCTGCTAGATAATCTGGAACGCTTCCAGACTGGTTGCCCATGGGCATGGCCATGGCCATCGCAATTGCGAACAGCAGCGGCGCAATCACAAGACTGCCAATCGTGACGAGAAACGCCGCCCGCGATAACTCAGCGACGCTGCGAAACATCGCTGTCTTGACAGCTACCAGGGTCACAATCCCGGCGACAACGCCCCCGGATAGAATTCCTACGACGACTTCGCCTCGCCCCAAAACACCAAAGATCACGGTTGCCGCAACAGCTACATACGCCAATAGTGTGGCAACGGAAAACTGGTGCGGTTGGGGCGGTTCTTTTATTTCGTCGCTCATGGACGCCATTGTACAAGGGGGCGGCTGATCATCGAAATTCCCAGGGCGTTCGGAAGTGGATCAGTCTGAAATCAGAAATCCCGAAATTCACCAACCATACGTGAACTCATATGCCACGAAAGCAAGCCAGCCAAAATAGCACACCATGCCGATCAGCGCGGCAATTCTAGCGCGACCAAACAACGTACCAAAGGCGATAAACGGAGGCACGATCAGCAATCCCCAACGCAGTGCCACCCACTGAAGTAGCCAACTCGCATCATCGAAGGGCCAAGCCGCGCAGGTGACCGAGAACCAGAACGTAGCCAAGAGGCATCGGGCAATGGTGAATTGGAACCAGCGGCGTTTGGCGGGGCCTTCGCTCATGGGTAGGCCCATTATATGCCCATTGGAGTACCGATTCGCTAGCCGAAGCTCAAGTCTTCAGCAGCGTCGATCGGTTCGATCAACTTCGGACCTTGGTTGCGAACGTTGCCCACGGCTTTCCCGACTGGCCACGTTTGCAACTCAACGCCTTGCAACGCATGCAGCATCGGCTTCAGTTCCTCGGGATCGCTGACCGAAAGGTCGAGCCAATGATCAATGGAATGCGTTGGCAGGATGATCGGCATCCGATCATGCAGTTGGCCCATCGTGTCGTTCGCGTCCGTGGTGCAGATGGTGCAACTCTCCACTGGACCGAGCGGCGACTTCCAGAATTCCCACAAACCGGCGAAGGCCATCGGCTCGCCGGACTTCAAGCTTATGTAGAACGGCTGTTTGTCCGCAGGTCGCCACTCGTAATAGCCGTCGGCCACAACCAGGCATCGTCGCTTCTTGAATGCTGAACGAAAGGCGGGCTTGGTGTCGACCGTCTCGACGCGGGCGTTAATGCACGAGGAGCCGATCGTGGCATTTTTGGCCCAACTCGGGATCAGGCCCCATCGGGCCTTGAATAACTCCCGCTCATCACGGTCACGCACGCACACGACGTTCTGAGTCGGGGCGATGTTGTACGCGGGTTGCCATTCCTGTTCAAGCCCACGGACGACGGCGAAAATTTCGGCAAACTCGCGAGGGTGGGGGCGGAGCGTGAATCGGCCGCACATTTATTCTGGCTCGCCGGGATTTCGTTTGGGCCAGAAAAGGATGAATGGCAAAACGAGCAGAGGGGCCGCAGCAATGGGAACTTTCCCACCGTTTATCAACGATGCGCCAGACCTTGATGATTCCAAATGCTGCTCGAAAAAAACGTCGCCAATCGCTGGGCGATACACGATCTGCGGATTTTGCAACCGTGGCCGCACAATGCCAAAGGGTATGCCAATGAGAAGGCTCAAGTAAGCCATGCCAATCATCAACGTCCGTAAACTGAACCGACCCCTTGAGACCCAGACGAGCGCGCCGATAGCCGAAAGTACCATGCCGGCACCGAACGGAATGAGCACATCCAGGGCCCATCGCAAAAGCACGATGCTGGGTTGTACCAGCGACGACCAACGTTCGTAATTGCCTTCCTCTACGAGATACGATTCCGGCTTGCCAGCGAATTCAGCAATCCATTCTGAATTCCGCAATTCTGCAATGCATGTCAGTAGAACCCCAGCCATCAAGACTATCGCACCAAACAGCAGAAACCATCTCAGGCGACGAGAGATGCAGTTGCTCATTGGTAGACCTCCTGCGATCGCGATTAGACCAAGACGTGCGATCCCGGAATTGTACCAACGGCCCGTGAGTCAGTCGCCGGACTTCTCCGCCTTGCGAATGGGCTCGGGCAGCGTGGACCAGGCAGCACCCGATCACCGCCGTCGGCGACGAAAGAGCAGCGTACCGGCCCCCATCGCCCAGGTCGGCCTGCGTTCGCGGAGCGTGAGAAGCGTGAGCTGGGGCGGCGGCCAGGATGAACGTTCGACGCCTAGTTCTTCACGGGGCGGACCTTGACCGTCCTCAAGTCCAATACCTCGTCACCAAGGTAGTTGACCTCGGCTTGCAGGAATTTAACTTGCTTGCTGGTTGCCCCGAGGAGTCGGTCAGAATGAACTCGGTGCAGTCGCTCGACTTCGGCTTCTGGAATACTGCCGGGCTGCTTTTTGTTCGTGTCGATTGCGTTTCGGTATTCCAATTCGGCGGCATCCGCTTCAGCGATCGCCATGTTGGCCGCGTCCGACAAGTCGGCGCGTAGTATCCGGGCCGCTTCACGTGATGACTTAGTCTGGGCGGGCCGAAGCAAGGCAGGTAAATCGTTCTGAGGTTTTGCGTCGGGAGGTATATCGCGTGAATAGCCTTTTTGAGACGGCGGGCCTGCCGATGCCATAATTGCAACAGCCAAGCTCAAGCCAAATAGGCCCCCAAGGCCCACATTGAAGACGGTTCGCTGTTTCATAACAAAAGCCTCCTGCCGAGTGAAATGACTTGGCGCACAGCTCGATTGTACAGCAACCTCGCTTCGAGTCCCGATCACGATCCCCGCCGCCGTCGACCCAAGAGCAACGCACCGGCCCCCATCGCCAGTAGCGCCCAGGTCGAGGGACCTTGTCGATTACGACCGGGGAAGCTGCTCGACGATCTCAAAACTGTGGTGACCGGACCGGAGGCAATACTGTCGACTGGTACAGCGATAGGCGTGCCAGCCCCAAGTTGATTACGTTCGGCTCACCTATCGCCGTCCCGCTGGCGACAACTTCGGGATGAAGCGAATAAACCACATATCTGCCGTGCTTTTCGGACAGCACTAAATCTGCCTCGCGGAGCACGCGCAGATGATGGGAGACCTTGGCAATGTGGGTTTCAGTCAGAGCGGCAAGTTCGGAAACATTTTTCGGCCCTCTAAAGAGGCAGGCGACGATACAGAGCCGGCAGGGGTCTCCCAATGCCGTGAGTTGGGCTGCGCACGTTTCAAAATCACGTGGCATTTTCCGCCGGCTTGTAGCCGTGGCAGGGCCGCCCTCGGCCTGGACCGCAGGACGGTGCTTCATACTTGACCCCGAGGTCCAGCGGTAAATCAGGGGCGTGCGCGCACTACCCTATGGAGAGATCAACAAATCGACCCTCGCTGCGACAAGCTATCCCGGAGAATTTTTCACGGACGGTTGAATTCCCGTGGGCCGGAGGCTGCGAGTTTGTTCCCAGGGTGCCCACCGTCAACGAATCCCCAGATTTTTCCTTGCAGGCCCCTCGCCGCGCGACTAACATAGCGCCAATCTCTCCCCGAGCCCTGGTGCCGCTAGCCAAACGATCTCAATACGTTTGACCTTCTTCTTTGCGGTTCACCTGTTGCGCCTGCGACCCGTGCTAATGCATTCGCGGTTTTCTTCGGCCGTCGCAATCGGTTTCGCTTCTGTGGTCAAGAACATTCCAATTAGTGAGAGATGCTCAATTGAATCAACGCATTTTGGGAATTGTGTTTGGATGCGCGATGGTCTTGCACCCCGCAGTAGGCAGCGGGGCAAGTTATGCAGTGACAGATTTAGGGACGTTTAACGCAACTACCAGTTCGGGCTACGGAATCAACGCCCAAGGTAAAGTCGTGGGTGGAGATTACGATCAGAATAACAGCACTGCATTCCTCTATGACGGTACGATGCACTCGATTGGCACGCTGGGAATGCAAAGTACGGCGTTTGGAATCAATGCGACCGGAAAGATTACGGGGGTCTTTGAGTCGGCTGCGAATCCCCTGTTCGACCACGCATTTCGTTACGACGGCACCGTACACGACCTCGGCACGCTTGGGGGTCCCACTAGCTACGGACTTGCGATCAACGATGCGGGAACGGTCGCCGGCGATGCCGCAATTCCCACTCCTGCCGGCAGCAGTTACCTTTATCACGCGATCGTCTATGACACTTCGATGCATGATTTGGGAACACTTGGCGGAATCGAAAGCTATGCGTTCGGCATCAACGCGAGTGGTCAGGTTACGGGGGCCGCAGACACTTCAGGAAACGCCAGCCAGCATGCTTTTTTCTACGATGGTCAGATGCACGACATCGGGACGCTTGGTGGTACTTCCGCCGCGGGGATATCCATCAATGCCAGCGGAAACATTGCCGGAAACTCAAACCTGCTAGGAAGTCCAACCATGCATGCCTTTCGATACGACGGCACGATGCATGATTTGAGCACTCTGGGCGGGACTAACAGCAATGCCCTGTCGATCAACGCTAGCGGGCAAATCGTGGGTCAGTCGGACATCACCGGGAATGCGGTCCAACACGCATTTATTTACGACACCACTCACGGGATGATCGACCTCAATACACTCATTAGCCCGTCGGCAGGATGGACACTAGTTTTGGCGCGGGCGATTAATGACTCGGGACAGATTACGGGCTACGGAACGATACAAGGTGCAACGCACGGGTTTCTGCTGACCCCCATCCCCGAGCCCAACAGCATAGCGCTCGCCGCTCTTGGCCTAATCGGCCTGGCTGCCATTGCCTCGCGCGGACGCCGGCCGCTCCGTTACAGGAGAGAACGATAATGCGGCGATTAATCGCAACGCTTTTCTTGACGGCATTAGCCGTGCCCTTGCCTTGCTCGGCGGCAAGCTACACCTTCACTGATCTGGGCGACGGCCTCCGTGGGATCGCCATCAACTCCCGCGGCGACGTGGCGGGCTATGAGTCACTTGGGCCTAATAGCAACGGTGGTTTTTTTTCCGACAACGGCACGTTGTGGGGCATCGGCTCGTTCGGTGGGGCGAATAGCTATGTGTCGGGCATTAATGCCAGCGTCCAAGTAGCGGGCTTTGCCGACACTTCAAGTAATACCACCCACGCATTTTTGGGCGACGAGACCCACGGAATCCGCGATTTGGGAACGCTCGGCGGCTCAGGTAGCTCTGCGTTTGGCATCAACGACAACGGACAAGTGGTTGGCAGCTCCAATACGAAGACGGGGGCCAACCACGCATTTCTGTACGATGGCACGATGCACGACCTAGGATCGCTTGGTGGAACGTCGGCGTCTAGCTGGGCGACGGGCATCAATGCCAGTGGGCAAGTAGCAGGCTATTCCGGCACGGTCGGAGACCTCACCACGCATGCATTTCTGTACGACGGAACGATGCATGACCTTGGTACACTCGGCGGAAATAGTTACGGAGAGGCAATCAATACTAATGGCCAAGTGGCGGGCTGGTCCTACACGACGACGGCGAATACCACCCATCACGCATTTCTGTACGATGGCACGATGCACGATTTAGGAACCCTCGGCGGCACGACTAGTCAGGCGTATGGCGTCAACGGCAGCGGACGAGTGGTTGGCTTCTCTAATACGGCGTTTGGGGGGGACCGCGCATTTCTGTACGATACCGTCCACGGAATGGTCGATTTGAACACGTTGGTCAAGCTGCCGTCCGGCTGGACTTTGAACGAGGCGTTGGCCATTAACGATTTGGGCCAGATCACCGGTATTGGCACGTCGATCGATGGTCAAACCCATGCATTTCTGCTCACGCCAGTCCCCGAGCCCAGTAGCGTCGCGCTCGCCGCCCTGGGCCTCACCGGCCTGGCTGCCTGGGGCTGGCGACGGAAAAGCGCCTAGCCGATCAGCACGAGCATCGCGCGGCCAATGGCCTCGGGCAGCGTAGGCCACGCGGCGACGATTCGGGCAGCCCTTATTCGGTCGCCGCGAAGTGACGTGGCGCTCGCCGCAGAGTCATCTTGATCTTGGCGAGTTCTTTGCACAGACGAACCTGGAGCGAAATGCTAAACGAGGGCTCGATCCGACTGGCGGCTACGGCGTCGAGTTGACGCACTAGCTCTTGCGCTCGTTTTTCAAGTGCTTCGCGTTCGTGGATACCCAGCATGGCAGACACCTAGAAGGTCATAGGACCGCAGAGCGCAGTCTATCACCATTGGGGCAGTTCGGGCGTAGGCCGAATGGCATAAAACGAAAAGACCCGCCCTACACAGGACGGGCTGTAAAGTGGCCGGCGGCTGCCCACTAGGAACGCCGGGGCCACCCGCAGCCCTTTAATCAACGAACGGATCGCCGAACCGACATGCCAGTTCGCGCAATAAAAAGCCCGCTCCGACCCCATGAGAGATCAGAGCGGGCAAGTCCGACACGCCATTCCTGAGCGAAGAGCAGTCGGAGCTATTTGTTCTATCGGATCGCTGATCCTAGCTCTTGCGGTCCGGTTGTAACGGTTATACGAGTTGGGCGATTCAACGACCGCTCTGACATGGCAAACAGCATGTTTGCCGAGTCACCGTCACGTCGGTAACGAAATCCGCAGTGAATCGCGGCGGCGATAAAGACGCCATTCGAGACATATTCGCCGATGTGCCACTCGGCTGTGTGCTTTAAGCCATAGCTCGTGGGGTAGCGATTGATTGTCTTGGAGGGCTTTACGGTTGCGAGCCACTCGCAGACTTTCGTGCAGATGGCTGAGGATTCGAGAAGCTGCTCTTGTTTTTGGCGTAATTTTTCCTCGTAGTCTTCGCATGGGCCCTCGTACAGCCCAACTCCGAAATAGGTGAGTTCTGGAACGCGGTCGATGACCGCTAGAATATCTTCACGACGCATAATTGAAATCCGAGTTGTCAGGCACAGGAAACAGGGGGAATCTCGACGCCGTGCCGCACGTCGAAGTGGTCACTGGATTAGGGCAAGCATGGCTCGGCGGATGGGCTCTGGAAGCGCGGGCCAAGCGGTGACGACCTTTTCCAGGGCCCGACAAGGCTGTTGACGATTTTGTAGGTCGGCCATGATCCGCTTCCTAGCACGCTTCGGTAGGGAGGGCCAAGCCTCAACTACCGTAGCGAGATCGGAATCGGGCGAAATAGCCCGACATTTAGCCCTGCCTTCCGAAGGATCGTCGGTTTCCTTCGTGTTTTTGGGGGTAGTTCGAATCCTGCCAGGCGTAATACGGACGCGTCGCGGGCTTCGCGATCATGGTGTGGCGCAGCTCTTGGGCGGGTTCCGCAACACCTGGATTTTCGTGATTGCGGACATCCGCGCGGTGGCTATGTGGAGCGGCAGCGAATGGCAACTCACTTCCGAAAAACTCCGACGCAGTAGCTCGATCACGTCGATTCCGTCGTTGTGCCAACCGTGACTCGTCGGCACAGCCCGCTCGGACTGATTCATGGCGTACACGAGCCCGTCGGCGCGCAAGGCGCTCGCGATGCTGGCGATGACCTCTGACGCGTCGAATGCGTGTTGGATCACCCACAGGCAGATGCAGAAATCAGCCTGGAATCCGCGACGAACCTGCTCTGCCAACTCCTCAGGTGACCAGACCTCGAAACGGTCCGATCGCACGTAGTCGGTCGCCAGGTTCCGCATCGACTCGCTGGTGTCGACGCCCACGACCCGACAGCCGTAGCGCTCGATCAGCGGCCTGGCGACCCGGCCAATACCACAGCCGAAATCGAGCACGCAGTGCCGGGCGTCCAAATTCAGGTGCCGACCGATGTCATCGATTGAGAATCTTGTCTCAAAGTTCCATCGTTCCGCTGTCGTCGTACCAGGCTCCTCCGTCATGATCACGGACATTGCAAGCTCGCGCGACGCGACTTCGAAGGCTTCGGGCGCGAAGGTGGGCGTGCGGTCCTGGCTGCCGATAATGTCCACCGAGGGCGACATCTGAAAATGATGGGAGCATTGCGGGCAGATCAGCACCGTGAAAGGAGGCCGATCGACCAACAAATAGATGCGGTAGTTTGGGCACGCAATGACCATAAATCGCTTTTATCGTGCCCGAAATACACAGTCAATCAAATCTCGCAAAAATCTCTTGATAGGCGAATAGGGCAGGCGTGCCGCCGGTGTGCCAGAAGAGGATTCGGTCGGACGGAGAGAACCGGCCGCTGCGCACCGAGTGGATTAAGCCGGCCATGGCCTTGCCGGTGTACACTGGGTCGAGCAACAGGCCTTCCAGCCGCGCGACCAGGGTCACGGCTTCGATCATCGCGGGTGTGGGCAGACCGTAAGCGGGGCCGACGAAGCGGTCGTCGACCTGCACCCGGTCGACCGGCAAGAGGGTCGTTTCGTCCAGCAGTCGTAGAACTTGCTCGGCCAGGTCCCGGACGAGCGGTGCTTTCTCTCGTTGCGTGCCACTGACGGCAATGCCGTTGACTTGGGCCGAATGACCGGCCATGAGCAAGCCGGCGAGAATGCCGGCGTGCGTGCCACCGCTACCGGTCGGTACGACGAGATGGCTGAATTCGATTCGCTCGGCCCGGGCTTGTTCCAGCAATTCGTCGACGGCCCGGACGTAACCCAAAGCTCCCAGCGGAGTGCTGCCGCCGATGGGGATGAGGTAGGGGCGTTTGCCGGCGGCGATGAGCTGTTCTCGGCGCGCGTCGATGGCCGCCGATGCCTGGCTAGCTGAGGGAAAATCGAGGTTCGCGCCGAGCAATCGATCGAGCAGGATGTTGCCAGAGTGTTCGTACTCGGGTGTCGAGATCGGCACGACGCGCGGCAGCACGATCTCGCAGCCGAGGCCCAATCGGGCGGCCGCCGCCGCGGTCTGGCGAGCGTGATTCGATTGCGGGCCGCCGGTCGTGAGCAGCGTATCGCAGCCCAGTGCGAGGGCCTCGGCCACCAGATACTCGAGCTTGCGGGCCTTATTGCCGCCCATCGCCAGGCCGGTCTGGTCGTCGCGCTTGACGTAAATCGGCGGGCCGCCGAGAAAATCGGTCAGCCGTGGCAAGAACTCCAGCGGAGTGGGAAGGTGGGCCAGCAGGGTCCGAGGATATTCGGAGAGCTTCACCATTCAAGCTCCAGGTCGAACCTGTTCAGGGCTCACAGGGGATATGTCGAACGAACGCAGAGCAACATGCTCGTTAGCTCACCGAGAAACGTGGCGATGACGGCCACATAGAGAATGCCCGTCGCGCTCTGGGTATTGGGTATTTTCAGCGTTTTCCAGGCCATTACGGTCAGTAGCAGCACGCCCATGATACCTGAGAGCCAACGCAGGGCGATGAACAGCAGTTGTTCGGTAGCGGGCCAAGATCCGGTGCTCAGCAAGCAGACGAGCCCGGTGCCCGACACGGCGGCTCGCAGACACGTGGCCACGCCCATCAGCACGATCAGCCGCTCCAGCGGGCGGAGAGCCATCGTGGGCGTGTTGAGATACCAATGGCCAAGAAACATGGCCGCGATCGTGATGCCCAGGAGCAGGCCGCTGGTCAGCGGATCGAGAGCGGCCAGCACCAAGGCGACCGAGAACGGGCCCGACGTCGACTGCTCGAGGCGCGCGAAATCGGTGGCCGACCAGGCACCCCACAACGCGACACCGGCCACCAGCAAGAGAGTCAGACGACCGGCGCGTGGCCTTTCATAGAGCCAGATCGCCGAGCCGACGTAGCTGAGGATGGCGGCGATCAAGGGAGGCGCCAGGGCGAACTGCGTGCGGTCGCCCAGCGCGACCATCGTGGCCAAAACCGTGAGCCCCAGCAGCACATAGAGATGATTGCGATAGTAGCCGCTGGTCACCTCGCGCGGGTTGGTCAGGGCCATGCCGAAGGCCAAACCAAACGACAGCCGAAAAATAAACTGCGTCAGGATGGAAGTCAGAATGGACACGGCAATCGGCCCTATTGCCGCCCGCCGTAAATCAGGTTCATCACTTCCGAGCGGCTCGACAGATTCGAGCGGAAGATGCCCTTCATCGCCGACGTGACACACAAGCTGCCCGGCTTGCGAATGCCGCGAATGGTCATGCAGGTGTGCGTGGCTTCGATCACCACGGCCACGCCTTTGACGTCCAACTCCTCGACGAGCAGGTTGGCGATCGTCTCGGTCATTCGCTCTTGCACCTGCGGGCGGCGCGAGACCACCTCGACCACGCGGGCCAACTTGCTCAGACCGATTACGCGGCCGTTGGGCACATAGCCAATGTGGGCCTGGCCCATGAAAGGGAGCATGTGATGCTCGCACATGCTGTTGAAGCTGATGTCGCGCACCAGCACGACTTCGTCGTACTGTTCTGAAAAGAACTTGCGCAGGTGAATCCGCGGGTCTTCGTGCAAGCCGCTGAACAGCTCGGCATACATGCGGGCCACGCGAGCCGGCGTTTCCAGCAGTCCTTCGCGGTCCGGATCTTCGCCCACGGCGGCCAGGATTTCGCGCACGGCCCGCACGATCCGAGCCTCATCGACCTTGTTCGACCCTGGCTGGGCCGTCGCATCGGCTTCGCCGGACAGGCTGCCCAGGTCGTGGGAGTTGCTTAGTTTTTCAGCTTGCTCTCGGGCGCGTGCGTGCATGTGTCGATCTTAGGAAGCGGCCGAGGGGATGGTCAAGGACCCCCAAAGCCCGCGATTCGGCTCGAAGACGCGGTGGGCGAGCCCTTTATGCTGAAATTCAGTTGCAGCTAAAGGGGGGCGGATAGCCGCCGGCCACGCTGCAAGGCCGGGCGTCGTGCGTGGCGCTCTGCAAGTGCGAGAGCAGCATCTTCGAGCGGCGATCGACGTTGGGCTCGGAGAGCAGCAACTGTTTTGCCGGCACGTCCAGGTCCAGTGCATAGCTGATCACGTCGGTGAGGGCGCCCAACGAAATGCTGTTCACTGAAAGTTGGTTGAACAACTCTTCGGCATCGCGAATTTGCGGCAGCATTTTCTCGAAGGCAGCGATCAGCTTGCGATGCAGCGTCGAACGTTGTGCGGACGCGGCCGAGGGATACTCGTCCTCGAGAATCTTCACTTCGGCGGCGCGAAACATGCGCTGCGGCGGCAATTCGTTGAGCACGCGCACACGGCGCACGCCCATCAACAAGACGTTGTAGCGGTTATTGCTCTGGGCTTGCCAGGTCAGCACGCGGGCCAGGCAGGCAATCGGTGCGATGGGCGGCCGACCATCGTAATCTTGCTCCCAGCCCGGCTCCAGCAACGACATTGCGATCAATCGGTCGTCTTCCAGCGCATCGTGCAGCAGATCGACGTAGCGCGGCTCGAAGATGTGCAGCGGCTGCACGACGTTGGGAAACAGGACCAGATTGGGCAAGGGAAAGAGCCTCGCCCGGCCCGAAAACTGCTCGGGCACGAAAGCCAATTCATCGCCAAGCTGCGACATGATGGTCCGCCTCGTAAGAACGATCCTTGAGCAGCAGGGGTGACTGGCGTGCAGGATCGCGCCAATCAGCTTGTCCGTCCAAATGAAAACATAGCTTATTTCCGGCCTGGCGGTCCCTTCAGGAAGGGGCCGCCGCGAGATGAATCTCCGGAATCAGCTCGGGATCAATGTCAATTTGCGGGAATTCCTCCTGGCTGGCATTCACGACCTCGAAACAGTCGCCGAACTCTCGCAGGAACTTCTCCAGATCAATGCCCATGTGCCACGGCCGATAGGGGTCGAGATAGCCACAGGTGCTCTGAAACAACTTGCGGGCGCCGCGAATGTTTCCGTTGCCAAAATGATAGAGTGCCACGGCCGCCTGGATGAGTCCCTGGAAGAACTTGCGCGAGGGTCCGCGATAGTCGGTCCAAAGCTCTTCCCACACTTCGTGGCTTTCGTAGAAATCGCACACGTTGAAGTGTTCGATTCCTTCCAGATAAAGGGCCGGATACTCGTCGTCAGCGTCGGACATCGGAGGATTCATCTGCGGTCGAAGTGCGAAGGGGCCCCAGTGGCCAGCCCGGCGGCATTATAGGCGCGCTCGCCCGAGCCGGCCAATCGCGCCGGCAACCGAGCGCGTGCCAGCACGCTTTCAAAGCCCAATTCATGAACAACACGCGCGGTCGCTGGCCCCTCGGTTAGCGGCGCGAGGTGACGGACAGGACAAACTGCAAGATGTACCAGAACAACAGCGCCACCGAGGCGAACAAGGCCAAGGCTGCCGCCACGTGCTGGCCGATGCGATAGTGGTGCAGGACGTTGGATGTGTCGTAGAGGATATAGCCGCTCGCCAAGGCGATCATGGCGCCCATGAAAAACAGGCCCAAGTTGAACTGGAAGATCATGCCGCAAATGATCACGCCCAACGCCACAAAGCCGCCCAAGGCCAGCACCGTGCGGAGGAACGAGAAGTCGGCCCCGGTGAGCAGCACGACCGCCGTCAGACCGGTGAAAACGACCAGCGTCAAGACGCCCGCGGTGGCGATGACGTGTGAATTCTCGGGTGCGAAATTCTCGGCGACATAGAGCAGCGGCACGAAGATTATGGCCTCGGCCACGACATACAGCGCCAGGCCCATATATTGTGTGCTGACCGACGTGGCCGAGTTGGCCCATGAGCTGGCGATATAGCTGACGCCCATGAACCCGCCCAGGACCAGCAGCCAACCAAAACGGTTGCCCAACAGCGACATCGTGACTTCGCCCACGCCTGGCAGACTCAGCAGGAAGGCTTCGATCGCCATGAACGCGACCACGGCGCCGGCCAGGTGCAGATAGGTTTGGCGGATGAATTGGGCCCGCTCGTTGACTTCGGCGTCAGCGGCAACCATGCCCCAACTTCGGTAAGGATTTGCGGCATCGTTCATAGGGTCTTCCTTTGCGTGATGGGTTCAAAATCCCGGGCAGTGCCGAGGATTTACTCTAGTGCTTCGTAATAGCCTGTCAAGAAAGGCGGCTGGCCGCGGACCAACCGTCCGACCTCGCAGAAACAGGGGCTTGTGCAGCCCGGCAGGTTGCTAAGATATCATAGCTCGATTTGCCCGAAAGCTGATCTGGGGAGTTCAGGGGACGGCGGAGGCCCCGTGGTCCCGTGTCGCCGGCAGTTGTCGGAACAAATGAGCGCCAAAACTGCCGATTCGGTTCTTGCCAGGAGGATTTTGCCGTGGTTTTGACCCCAAGTACGATGTTGCCGCTGGGCACGAAGGCGCCGGATTTTTCCCTGCCCAACGTGGATGGCCGAACCGTTTCGTTGGCAGATTTTGCCGACAAGCCGGCCCTGCTGGTCATCTTCATGTGCAACCATTGCCCCTATGTGAAACACGTGGCGCCCGAGTTGGCCATCTTGGGACGCGAGTATCAGGCCAAGGGCGCGGCCGTCGTGGGAATCAGCTCGAACGACGTCTCCTCGCACCCCGACGACTCACCGGAAAAGATGGCTGCCGAGGCCAAGGCTCGCGGCTACACGTTTCCTTATCTGTACGACGCAACCCAGCGCGTGGCCCAGGCCTACAAGGCCGCTTGCACGCCCGATTTCTACGTGTTCGACAAGAACCACCAGTTGGTCTATCGGGGACAGATGGACTCGAGCCGCCCCGACTCGGGTATTCCGGTCACGGGCACGGATTTGCGGGCCGCGCTCGACGCCGTGTTGGCCGGCAGGCCGGTTCCGGCCGATCAGAAGCCGAGCATCGGCTGCAACATCAAGTGGACTGCCGGCAAAGAGCCTGCCTATTTTAAATAGGCCGCTACTCCTCAGAGAATACAGCGATGGAATCCGATCCGGTGCGCTCGCCGCTGGGCGACGTCGACACGCTTGCAGCGCGCGTTGAGCAACCGATCGATGTTCTGCTGCTGACCGAGGAGCCGATCCTGGCGAGCTTGGTCGCGGAGCCTGTGCATCGCTTGCCAGGCCCAGGATTTTGGGCAAGTGTTGGCTGGACACTCCTGCTCATGGGGACTCAACTCGGTGCCGCGATCTTCGTGGTGATCCCGCTGACCGTGTTCCAAGTGCCGAAGCCGATTCTATCAGGCTTGTTGTTTCTGTTTGGCACAATGGTCATCCTCGTGTCGGCCTTGGCCCTGAGCGCGCTGCTGTTCGGCTGGCGAACCCCCCGAGTGCTGGGCCTGCGGGTCTTACGAGTTGATCATGCCTTGCTGGTCTTGCTGGCGGTTTTGCCAATGGCGATCATCGCCTCCGAGGTCGGCGCCTGGGCGGCCGAGGTGCTGCCGTCGCTGGAAAATGAAGAGTATGCCGAATTGGCCACCTGGCCCTACCTGTTCGTCGTGTTCGTTGGCTGCGTGTTGCCAGCGATGGGCGAGGAGATTTTTTTTCGCGGATTCCTGGGGCGTGGCCTGCTGGCCCGCTATGGGATCTTCTACGGCGCGCTGCTGAGCTCGTTGATGTTTGGCCTGGTACACATTGATCCGCCCCAAGCGGTGGGTGTGATGGCGATGGGCGTTGTGCTGCAGGGAGTTTTTATCGCCACCCGGTCTCTGTTCGCGCCGATCCTGTTGCACGGTCTCAACAATGCGCTGAGCTTCGCAATCATGAAATATGATGACTCGTTGGACGCGACGCCGCATTCGCCTTGGCCGGTAGTTTTGGCCGCCGGCCTGGCACTGGCGACGTTGGGCGTGTTGTTCTATCAGATGCGATTGCGGTGGATTCTGCCGGACGGCCGGGAGTGGTCGCCCGGTTACGTTACTGGAGAGTCGCCACCCGCGAGCCTGGCAGCGGCCAATCGCGTTGGCCGACCGGCGATTGGCTGGACGGCAATTGCGCTGGTGGTCTATCTCGCCTTCGCGGCCACCGTCCGTTGGGCGATCACCAATCCCTGACCGTCTCGCCCGCGACGAGTCGGGCGGACTACTTCAATCGGCCGCCGGGGCCGAGCAACCGACCCGAGGGGCGGCCCACCAGGATGCCGCACATGCCGCCGCGCTGGGCGACGTTGACTACCTGCTTTTGGGACGCGCGGCCGAGAATGCACAGGCCGTACTTGCTGGGAGCGAAACCCATCACGGTGTAAAACGGCTCCATGTGGACGCTGCCGTCGGTGGCCACCACCGGAAACTCGTGTACCGGCAGGCTCGCCAGGCGTTGCACGACCCACTTGTCGCTATCGGCCAGGGCCGTATTGATCGAACGCTCCCACTCGGCCTGGTCGATCAAGTGGCCGATGACGACGCGGTCGCCGCCATAGGAACGGTTGGGCTTGAGCACCAGCAGTTCGCGCTCGCCGCGCACATAGTCGAGCAGATCGCCCGTTTCGCCCTCGGGCAAGGTCGTGTTACGCTCGCCGAGCACGCGGGTCCACAGCACGTGGCGGCGGAAAATCTGCCGCTCCTCGGCCGTGAAGTACCTGTTGACCAGACTCGGCTCGGTGAGCAGCTCCCAGCAGCTTTTGTGGTCGAAGTCGCCAGCCATCGAAGAGATCATCCGATTCTCGCGAAATAGCCGTCGAATCGGCTCGACGTCGACCTGGTCCTCACGTTCCAGCCGAATCAGGTCGCGCACTTCGTAATCGCGATAAGCGATGTCGACCACGTTGCCTTCGTAGCGCACCTCGCCATCGGAGATCGACAACTCGCGAGGGTCGGCGTGCATGATCTTCAGGCCGTGGCGATCGTGATAGTATTGCGCGAGCGCTTCCTGCTCGTCGGGCCCCTGCCCCGCGTATTTGGGCTCGACAAAGCAAATGTTCTGGCCCGCGCGGCCGATGGCTTGCAGGTGATCAAAGACTTCCTGAATGAAGATCTCGCGCAGGTCTTGCCCCACTTCCATCCGCATTTGCGGGTCGCTTTGTTCAATGGCCGGCAGCACGATGTCGGCCAACAATTGCTCGCAGGTGGGGCCCATGTGCAGCCCACCGACACCGCACAGATTAGGCTCCATGAAGCGTAGCGAGTCTTTCCACATCGGGCTGGTGAATTCGGCCACGGCATCCAAGCGGCCCAGCACCGGATTGTTCTCGCGGTGGCTTGGTCCCCAGCAGTCCCAAAGCCATTTCTCTTCGTCGGGCGACAGCGGTACGATTTCACGGACCGAAAAGTCGTGCAGGTACAAGTCCGGAAGTCGCTTGAGCGCGTTGAGAATGGTCAACGAGACGAAATTCAAATAGGTCAACTGATCGGGCATCACCGCGATCGGCCGCAGCATGATGTGGATCACTTCCGGCTCGCCTTCGCGCAGGTAGAGCAGGTGACGGTTCAGCGACTCGTCGTGCAGGCGGCGCGAGAGTTCGATGATCTTTTCGGCGGGCATGGCATAGAAGACTTTGCGCACGCGGCTGTCGAGGTGCAGGCCGCTGAGCCCCAGTTCTTCGGCCGGAGTTAGCATGACCATGGAACGCTCCTTCTCTTCGGGGGCGAAAATGCCCGGTCCGCCGCGTGCTCGTCCGTTTTGGCCGTTACTCGTCCGCCTCTCGATCGGCTTCCCGCGATTGGCGAAGCTTGTTGCCGAGCCAGGCGCCCCATAACAGGTAGTGCAGCGCCACGAAGCCGATGACGCCTCCGATGGCCACGAGTGCAAAGATGCCAGCCGCGCCGGCGCAGGACACCACGACCACGCCCAGTGCCACGACGCAGCCGGCCACCACGATCACGGGCAGCAGGGAACCCGTCGGCCGGCGCTGGGAAAAGTCCGGTTTGCCGCGGCCCGCGTCAGCCATTTAACCTTCTACGAATTCAGGCACGATCAGTTTTGGAATCACGCCCGCCGCATGGCCTCGGGCTAGCAGCGTTCGCACCGCGTCGCGCCCGCGGGGGCCGAAATCGAGCGTCCAATCATTCACGTACATGCCCACGAAACGGTCAGCCTTGGAGCGGTCCAGATCACGGCCATAGCGCAAGGCATACTCAAGCGCCTCGGCCCGGTGGGCCAGTCCATATTCGATGCTCTGCTTGAGCAGCCGGTTGACATCCGCGATGACTTGCGGGCCCAGGTCCTTGCGAATCGCGTTGGCGCCCAGCGGCAGTGGTAACCCGGTGGTGTCCTGCCACCACTTGCCCGTGTCGACGATCAGCGTCAGACCGCGATCGGCATAGGTGAGCTGGCCTTCGTGGATGATCAAACCCGCATCGATTTTTTGCCCCTCGAACTCGCCGGCGACGACGGCCGCGATGATCTCGTCGAAAGGCACGATCACGTACTTGAAATCGGTGCCGAGGCACAGCCGCAACGCCAAGTAGGCCGTCGTGAGCGTGCCCGGGACGGCAATCGTCATACGCCGCAGGTCGCTCGTGCAAAAGGCGTGTTGGGCAATCACCATCGGGCCGTAACCGTCGCCCATGCTGGCCCCGCACGGGCACAGCATGTAGTGGTCGGTCAGGTGGGCGTAAGCGTGCAGGCTGACGGCCGTCAGTTCCAAATCGCCGGCAAAGGCCCGGCGGTTGAGCGTTTCGATATCGACCAGCTCGTGATGAAACTCGTAGGGTCCCGTATCGATTTTTCCATTGGCCAGGGCATGGAACATAAACGCATCGTCGGGATCGGGGCTATGACCGACGCGAATACTGATTTTCGTGGTGCTCACCGAGGTTTCCTCAAAGCGTGCCAACAGGTTCCGGGCCCTCTCTCCATGCGCGGATGAGGGTTCATCAGACAGGGGCGTCAGGGCGGTGGCGGGGACGCCTTGGGAGCAGCCAGGCCACATGAGCCTGATTCCCGCGTCTGGCCCGTGGCCTGTCCGTACCGTCATCATAAAGATGTCGGGGGACCTTGAGGAGTGCGCTTCGCCGGCCGTTTGGAAGGTTGGGCGCAGAGTCAGCAGGAAAGTCGCGATTCGCCGCGAGTTTTTGGCGCCGAACCGCTGGACTGGAAAAGGCGCGTGGGAGGCACGGCGCCGCGACGCGGCCAGTCGATCGGGCCGGGCGTTCATGGGCCCGCATGAAGGCATTCGCCCCACGGGCTAACGGTCGTTTTCGGCGCCTTTGGGCCGCGGGGCAGGAGCACCCAGATTGCGGGTCTCTTTGGCATCGACCCGGGTGGCCCGCAGGTTCTCGCGCTGAATCGCCTCGTAGATCTCCTGGCGATGCACCGGGATGTCGGTGGGGGCGTTGATTCCCAGGCGGACTTTGTCGCCGCGGATATCGACGATCGTGACGACGATGTTATCGCCAATCATGATGCTTTCGTCGCGCTGTCTCGACAAGACAAGCATCGATGCTCTCCTTCTTTCTCCGGGGCCGGCGCAAGGCCGGTCCTTATACTGCCTGAAAAGTGGCGATGCTTTTCAGAAGGTGGGCTTCCGCCGCCGTGGCTTGGGCGAGCCGCGACGAACGAAAGCGTGGGTGGTTGTTGGGGGATCGTTGTCTCGGGTCGCGATCGCCGTTAAGCGATTCTCTTGCGGTTCGAATGATCGGAAACCAATTCGTATTGCAAAGGCTCTTCGCCGTTGACGATCACCTGGCGTCCCAATCGACGCTCGCGGTGGATGATCAAAGGGGCCTTGAGGTTCAATGTCAACTGGTGCTCGTTGCTGCTGACGATGGCCAGCACCGAGACCTTGTTCTTGAGATCCAAGCCGAGCGGCTCCAACTCGCTGCGATTCACGCGCACCTGGTAGTCGGGCACGAAGCGGCGCGGACTGACCACGGCCAGAGCGACGTCGGCTTGGGTCGTGGCTTGCAGCCAACCCACGGCATCATTGTCGGCGTCGGCCAAGAGCACCCAATGCAAACAGCCATCCAATCCCAGCAGTCCGGCCGGGAAGCAGATCACGTCGAGAGATTCAATCTCGAGGCGACCGAAGCGGCTCGTGAGGATTGGCGTGGTGGGCATCGGAACTCATCCGTGAACAACGGCACTGCCTTGGGGCAAACGAACGCATCCGCTTGTGGGAACTCCTAACTGCCAAGCTTGCGCATTTCCGCCGACGGCGCACATAGGCTAGATCGGCCCTGTCCAGCGCGGGACGCGAGAAAAAACATGGCCCCCCGAATCGGCCTCACGCACGGCGCGAAATTGCCTTCGCGAATCGACCAAATCTGCCCGCCAGTGAGACCTTGACGCCTGCAGCCCGGGACGGCGGCGAGGCGCCACGCGGTGCAACCGTAAAAGTCACGCTGCCCCGCAAGGTCGCCGCCATGAAAATCGACGACCACCACGGCGGTCGACGGTGCCATTTAGCCAGGCTGGCGCGCCAAATCAATCAGGGCCGCGGCGCCCTGGTCCAGGAGTTGATGGGCGACGTCGGCTCCCAACCGCTCGGCCTCGCTCCAGCTTGCTGCCCCGGTGGCCGCCAGCCGTTGCCGTCCATCGGGACTCAGCACCACGGCATCCAAGGCAAGCTGGCCATCGGGTTGTTGGCGGCCCCAGGCGCCCACCGGCGCCAGGCAGCCGCCGGCCAGTTCGGCCAACAGGGTCCGTTCGGCGATCACCGCCTGGTGAGTCGCCGCGTGGTCCAGCGGCGCGACGGCTTGGCGCGTGCGCTGGTCGTCGTCGCGAGCCTCGATAGCCAGGGCCCCCTGCCCCACCGCGGGCAGCATGACGCCGGTGGCAAGAATCTGCGTGATCTGTCCGTCCAAGCCCAGGCGTTTGAGGCCGGCGTACGCCAACACAATGGCATCGTATTGACCGTCGGCCAGTTTTTGCAGCCGGGTGTCGACGTTGCCGCGAATGTCTCTCATCTCGAGATCGCGTCGCGCGTGCAGTAGTTGGGCCTTGCGCCGCAGGCTGCTGGTGCCCAGGCCGGCGCCGGCCGGCAGCTTGTCGAGCGGCTCGCCGCCGCGGCTGATGAGCACGTCACGAACGTCCTCGCGCTCGGCGACGGCGGCGATGGCCAACCCGGCAATCACATCGGTCGGCAAGTCTTTGAGGCTATGCACCGCCAGGTCGATCTGGTCGTCGAGCAGAGCGCGCTGCAGCTCTTTGGTAAACAGTCCGACACCGCCCAGCTGGTCGATGCGACCATGGTCGACGTCGCCCCGCGTGGTGATCGGTACCAACTCGACTTCCACGCCCGCGGCGGAGAGTTGTGCGGCCACCCAATTGGCCTGCCAGCGGGCCAGTTTGCTGGCGCGGGTGCCGATCCGCAGTGGTGATGGGGCCATTTCGGTCTGTCGTTTCTTCCAAATTCAAACGCCTGGCAACGTCGCCGCCTTGATTCTGGCCATTCCGGCCGTGCGTACCAGCCACGATTGGCCGGTGATCGCATTGCGCGATTCTGGGCGCGCGATTTGCCCAGTTATTCTGACCACTAAGCCTTTCTCTGGCAGGGAATTGTATCAATCGGCACGCGATTGAACAGTTAGACCGCCGGCTAGGAGAGGGACTGGCACTCGATCTGGGCCATCAGATCAATGGCCGTGACCGACGAGCCAGCTTGGCAGAGCGTGGCGCGGATTTCATTGATGTAATTCGAGTTCAGCACCAGGGCACTGGAGATGCCCAAGGAGTCGAGTTCGGCCGGAGCGATCAGCGGGTGACCGGTGCCCGGAAGGAATTTTCCTTGCTTTTGGGGGTTCACGTCGACTACCGCCGAAATCAGTTCGGCTGCCGGATCGACCAAATTGGCGAACGTCACTCCCTTGGCGCCGCCGCCCCACAAGGCGACGCGCCCCTGGCGCCGCAAGCGCCCGGCCTGTTCGGTCCAGGCGGCCAACTGCGCACTTTCGGCCGCGACGAACTGCGCGGCCAACTCGGGCACGAGGCCTGGCTCGGCTGCGCTGCCGGCCGTGCCCGCCTGTTGCTGCACGTCGCGAGTCCAGTTCGCTTCCAGCCACAAATACTGGCCGCCGAACAGGTGGGTGACTTGCCGCACGTCGAAGCCCGCGCGGCGAAATGTCGCGGCCAACGACGCGGCGCTGAACAGTGAGCAGTGCTCGTAGAAAAAGTCCCACACGACCTGGTTGCGCAGGATCCACTCGATGCACGGTGTCTCGAAGAACACACGCGCGCTGGTGCTGCCAGTGGCGCGCAGCGCCGCAGCAATGGTTTGCAGAAATTCGACGGGCCGTTCGACGTGCTCGATCACGTGCCGGCAGAGGACGACGTTTGGTGCCAGCGTCAGGCCGGCGCCATCGAAAAACCGCGTGATGAATTGCAGGCGACCGTCGAACTCGTTTTCCGCTCCCAGGTAACTCGGATCAAATCCCACGCCACGATTGTCTGCCGTCGGATCGGCCACGAGCTTTCGCAAAAACGTTCCCTTGCCGCAACCGACTTCGACGATTCGCGATCCTTGGACGTCCCGCTCGTGGATTAAGTGCCGAACCGTCTCATCGAGATACCGATCGAAGGCCGGCGAGCACGATTGGGTATTGTCGTACGCCGCGCCATAGTCGAGCAGCGTCGGGTCGAATTGGCTATTGAACACAAAACCACATCCCTCGCAGACGCGCATGCCGAGTACGCCGCGCGTCAGCGAACGGGCCGCCTGGCGGCTCGATAGCAGGGAATGTTGGTGGACCGGCACGTTCTCGCGGTGAAGAAACTCGACGGTCGACGCGGTGTGACAAACCGGACAGGCGGCGCCAGTGAGCATCGAACCTTGCTCGAAGCGGCGGAAGCTGGGACCGCCGGCGATGGGGCTGGGAGTCTGAGGAACGCGGCCAGGATCGTAGGGAAATGCGACGATTGGGTCAATCTCGAAACCGGCCAGGCAAGGGCCGATCGTTGGATCGTGCGCCCTTATTCCGGAGCATCAACGGGCGCGTATTTCGTCGATCAATATGCTGAAGATCCGTTCGTGCTCGCTGACGGCCACTGGGTCGTCGAACAACAGCGGGCTCGTGTCGCGAATTGCCGCCACGACCGAGGCGCGAAAATCGACGTCGTGGGCGAGTCGCAGCACAATCTCCACATACTGCGCGGGCGAATTGGCAATGCAGTCGCTCAGGCCCATCTTGCGATAGCAACCGAGAGTGTAGCGGCCGCGGTGCAAGGTCGAAGGCAAGGTGACGATGGGCTGATTCAGCGAGAGGGCGTCGTAGGTCGAATTGACGCCGCCGAAGTGCAACGGGTCCAACAGCACGTCGGCCGCGGCGATCAAGCTCAGGTAGTCATCGGCCGGTTGAAACGGCAGAAACACGATTCGATCAACCACGTCCGGCATTGTTGCCGCGAACCGTTGTCGAAGGGCGTTGCCAGGGAATCGTCCGTGACGCTCTTCGGCGATCACGATCACCCCCCGCGGGTCGCTCCGCAGAATGTCGGACAAGATCGGATCGAAGTCTGGCTGGAACTTGCCGAGCTGCTGCGCGCAAAGGTAAAGGTGCTGTGCCGAGGAGAATCCAAAATGTTCGCGCGGTTTGGGCGCTGCCGGCGGAGCAAGACGTCGCTGATAGGTTAGCAGCGTGCTGGCCAGCACCACCCGCTCGCTGTAGTGCTGTTGAGCGTCGGGCGGCTCGACTAACTCGCTCGACAGGTAACAGTCGAGTTGCGGAATCCCCGAGGTCACTTGAATGCCCCAGGACGTGCATTGCACGGGCGCCAATCGCAAGAACGGCAGGAAATAGTTCGTGCTGTCGGTAGCGACTTCCCAATAGTAGAGCAGGTCGAATCGCTCCTGGCGGATGGTTTCGGCCGCTTGATCGATCGAATCGGGTAGCGCAACAAATCGAATCGCCGCACTGCGCAGCTCGGGCCGCATCAGCGCCGTGCCACGGGCCGATCCCACGACGAAGACCTCGAATCGCCCGGAGTCCATTCGCTCCAGCACCCCGGCCATTGATTTCAAGAAGATCGACTCGTGCCGGTCGGTGACGACAAATCCGAGCCGCGGCCGGCCTGGGTTGGTCGGCCCACACTTGCCGGGGTCCAGGTGCGAAAACACGCGGGCGAACGCTTCGCGGACCGGCCGGTCGTCGCGGCCGTGGAACTGCAAATTGAACGCCGGGCGGCAATCTGCCTTCACCAGCGTCGAGAGATCAAGTTTCAGTTCGCGACGCGCGAACTCATCAAGTTCGTTGAGCAGATTCTGGCGATAGGCATCGATCTCGGCATTGCTGCTGAAGACGGGCGGGCAAAGCGAAATGAGGTTGAATTGCCAGGCAACTTCGTGAGGCTTGAGCGCGATCGCCCTCCGATAGCACTGCCTGGCCTCGGCGGCGTTTCCGAGCTTTGCCAGGATGGCGCCCAGGGCGTGATGCGCTTCGGCCATTTGCGGTTTCAGTTCGCACGCCCTGCGGCACGAGGCGGCCGCATCTTCCAAGTCTCCTTGCCGGGCCAGCAAACCGGACAGCGTGTAGTGCGCCTCGACCAGATCAGGGCGCAGCTTCAAGGCGCGGCGATAGCTGGCGATGGCCTCCTCGGGCCGGCCGTGTGCCACCAGCGCGACCGCGAGGTTGTTGTGCGCTTCGGCAAAGTTGGGCTGCAGCTGAATCGCCCGCCGATATCTGGCGATCGCTTCGGCGAGCTTGTCTTGCCGCACCAGGGCCAGGGCCAGGTTGCTGTGCGCTTCGGCGTAGTCGGGCCGATAATCCAGGGCCCGGAGGTAACTCGCCACAGCGTCGTCGAGTTGATCTTGCGCCGCCAATGCCAGGCCCAGGTTGAGGTGGATTTCCGGATCGTGGGGCTTCAGCTCGAGCGCGTGACGGTAGCTGACCACGGCATCTGTGAGCAGGCCCTGCGCCGCCCGCACGGTGCCCAGAATGTCGTGCGCCTCGGCAAAGCCAGGTTTGAGCTCGATCGCTCGCCGGCAGCAGTCCGCCGCCTGCTCAAGCTGATTCAGATTGCGAAGCACGACCGCCAGGCTGTTGTGGGCCTCGGCATGATCGGGTCGCAATTCGATCGCACGGCGAAAGTGGGCAGCGGCGTCGTCGAGCCGGCCCAGCCGCATTAAGATGAATCCAAGGATGAACCAAGGCGGTGCGGAGTCGGGCTTCAGGCCGATCGCGCGCCGACAACTGGCCGCGGCCGCATCCCATTGCCCCAGATTCGCCAGCACCGTTGCCAGGTTGCCGTGCGCGTCGGGCGAGTCGGGCCGCAATTCCGTTGCTCGGCGAAAAATCGGCACGGCCGCGTCGAGCCGCCCCATCTGGGCCAGAGCGGTAGCCAGGTTCGTGTGCGCTTCGACAAACGCGGCGTCGAGCTCGATCGCTCGCGAGAATTTGGCCACGGCTTCATCGAGCCGGCCTTGTGCTTGTGCGATCAGGCCCAGGTCGTTGTGCGCCAGCGCCGAAGCGGGTTGCAACTCCAATACGCGTCGATAGCAGGAGGCGGCCTCGTCGAGCCGCCCCAAGTATCGCAGCAGGTTGCCCAGGTTTCCGAAGGCGGCCAGCGCATGGGGATTGAGTTGCGTGGCACGCCGCAAGCACTCGATCGCCTGTTCGGGCTGACCGGCCTGAGCCAGCAGGTTGCCGAGCTCTTCGTGCGCTTGCGCGCAACCGGCGTCGATGCGCAGCGCCTGCTGATAATGTTCCGCGGCTGCCTGCATTTGCCCGGCCCGTTGAGCGGCTTGCGCGCGGGCAATGAACTCAGCGACACTGGACAAAGCGATGCGGCTCCTGGGGAGGTGGTTTCCATCAGTCTAACGCATCGTCAAGACTTGCGCGTCACAAGACTTAGGCTAACCCCCCTCGCGCCGCGGGCCTGATTTGATAGAATGACGCAATGGAGCAACACAAGAAATCCCATTTGGCTGAAAAGGTCGGCATCTGGGTGCTGATCGCCGAGGCCGTGCCGGCATTTTTTTTCGATCCGACCTGGGAAGGTTGGCTGCTGTTGTTCGGCGTGGCGGTCATGGCGTTCGTGGTCACCGCCGTTTTGACACGCGGCCGGCGTATTTGAGTCATTGATGGGCCGCGACGTCGAGCGGCGCCACTTGGGAGCTGGGTGTGGCCACGATCGCCGATATGATTGCCCAAGCCAAGAGTTGCCACCTGGCCGGCGACTTGCGCACGGCCGAACAGCTCTATCAACGCGTGGTCCAGACCGATCCCACCCACGTCGAGGGCCTGTACCTGCTGGGCGTGGTCTCGCATGTCCTGGGCAAGAAGCGCGAAGCGATTGCCAACCTGTCGCTGGCCGTGATGCGCGACTCCCAGCACGCCGAGGCCAATCACTACCTGGGCCTGGTGCTGGCCCAAAACGGCAACCTGGAAGCGGCACTGGACTACTGCCGGCGAGCGGTGCAATTGAAGCCGGGCTTCTCCGACGCGCACCAGATTCTGGGCGCCGTGCTGGCCAATCAGGGCAAACTGGATGAGGCGGCTGATTGCTTGCGGCGAGCCATCGAGCTGAAGGCCGACAACGTGAATGCCTATGCCAATCTGGCGGCCGTCTTGCAGCAGCAGGGCAAGATCGACGAGTCGGCCGCCAACGTGCGGCGGCTTCTCGAATTCGCGCCCCAGAATGCCGACGCCCACAACAACCTCGGCACGTTGCTCGAGCGACAAAATAAGCCCGTCGAAGCAGTGGCCAGCTATCGCAGGGCATTGGAGTTGAACCCGGCCGCTGCCGACCCGATGAACAATCTCTGTTCGCTGCTGCAGCGGATGGGGCGGCTGTCCGAGGTCGTCGATCATTATCGACAGGCGATTTTGCGGAATCCGAACGATGCCCGATTGCACAGCAACCTGGGCGTGGCGCTGGGCAAACAACTCAAGTATGTCGACGCCGTGGCCAGTTTGCGGCGGGCGATCGAACTCAAACCCGATTTCGCCGACGCGCACGGCAACCTGGCCACGATCTTGGCGAATCAGGGGGAGCTGGCCGAGGCCGAGACGCACTACCAGCGGTCGCTGGAATTGGCGCCAGACGACCCGGTGACGCTCAAAGGCCTGGCGGCCGTGTGGGCCAAGCAAGACCGACTGGACGAAGCCGCGGCTTGCTACCAGCGCATGGCGCAACTCTTGCCGCGCGACGCCGAGGTGTTCAGCAACTATGGCGCGGTGTTGCAGAAGCAAGGCGATTTTTCCGGCGCCGAAGGCTGTTGCCGGCGCGCCATCGAGTTGAATCCCAACTATGCCAGCGCCTACAACAACTTGGGCGCGGCCCTGGCCAGTCTCGAGCGTTTCGACGAAGAGGAAGCCGCCTATCGCAAGGGACTGGAATTGAAGCCCGATTTTGCCAACGCCTATAACAACCTGGGCGGATCGCTGATCAACCGCGGCAAGCTGGCCGAGGCGATGGACCTCTATCATCGCGTGATCTCGATCGAACCCGGCTATGCCGACGCGCATTACAACCTCAGCGTGCTGTTGCTGTTGATGGGTCGGCTGCTCGAGGCCTGGCCCGAATACGAATGGCGCTGGAGGCGGCCGGGCATTTCGCAGGTCAAGCTGCCGAAGCCCGGCTGGACGGGCAAGCCGCTGGACGGCCAGACCATCTTGCTCTATGGCGAGCAAGGCTTGGGCGACAATTTGCAATTCGTCCGCTACGCCGAACTGGTCAAGCAGCGCGGCGGCCGCGTGATCGTGGAGTGCAAACCGCAATTGGCACGCATTCTGGCCACTTGCCCGGGCGTCGACGGCGTGGCGGTTCGCGGCGAGCCGCTGCCGGAGTATGACTGCTGGGCCCCGCTGCTGACCTTGCCGGGCATTTTTCGCACGACGCTCGAAACGATTCCGGCCAACATCCCCTACCTCTCGACGGACGAGGCGCTGGTTGCCCAATGGCGCGACGAGTTGAGCCACGAGAAGGCCTTCAAGATCGGCATCGCCTGGCAAGGCAGCACGGCCCACAGTCGAGATCGTTATCGCTCGCTGCCGCTGGAGCAATTCGCTGGCATTGCCGAATTGCGTGGCGTGCGGCTCTATAGTCTGCAACTGGACGAGGGCCGCGAACAGTTGGAGCAGGTTGGCCGCGATTGGCCGATCACGGATCTGGCCGATCGACTGGGCGACTTCTACAACACGGCCGCGATCATGCGCAATCTCGACCTGGTGATCTCCTGCGATTCGTCGCCGGCGCACCTGGCCGGGGCGCTCGGCGTGCCGGTCTGGGTGGCGATTGCGACGCTGCCTGATTGGCGGTGGATGCTCGAGGGCGACACGACTCCCTGGTATCCGTCGATGCGACTGTTCCGTCAAAAGATGTTTGACGATTGGAGCGATCCGATTGCTCGCATGGAAGCGGAGTTGGCTCGCATGATCGGAACGGCGCCCTGAGGGCGCGGAAGATTGCAAAGGATCAGAGCCGTTTTTGAGTTTGACTAATTAATCCCCCTTCCAGGAACCTGCCCCATGAATGCCCAGCAAGCGCTCAAAACCGGAATTGCCTCGAGCGAGATGGTTTCCGATTCCTACTTGAAAGACTTGACCGACTCCGAGTTGATGGTGCGTGTGGTGCCCGGCATCAATCACATCGCCTGGCAGCTGGGGCACTTGATCGTCGGCGAGCACGATATGATCAACATGGTGCGGCCCAACTCGATGCCCGAGCTGCCGGCGGGTTTTCGCGAGAAGCACGATCGCGGTACGAACACGAGCGACGACGCCAAGGCGTTTTGCAGCAAGGCCGAGTATGTGGCCGCGATGAAGAAGCAACGGGCCGGCACCCTGGCGGTGCTCGACAAGTTGAGCGAGGCAGATCTCGACCAGCCGGCCCCCGAACCGCTACGGAACTTCTTGAAGACTGTCGGCGAGGTGTTTTCGATGCAAGGGAGCCATTGGATGATGCACGCCGGCCAATGGGCCGTGGTGCGGCGCAAGTTGGGCCGCGCACCGCTGTTTTAGCGCTAGGGTCCCTGCTTAGCCTTGAGAGTCCGCAGGAAGAACTCGTTCACCACCGGCCGCAAGTAGGGCACGCCGATGAGCGAATGAGGGCAATGGTCGACTGTGGCCAGGCGAAAGTAGCTGACGTCCTTGGCTCCAGCCTGGCTGAGCGCGGCCACGAATCGGTCAGCGCTCGACACCGGCACCTGGCCGTCGACTTCGCCATAAATGAGCAGCAGGGGCGGCCCGTTGCCGGTGACGTGGCTGCTGGGGGAGGCCCGCTTGTAGGTGCCCTCCCCTGCCTTCTCGGGCGGTCCGCCCATAAAGAGCTCGACGACGCCGCGCAACTGGCCGTCGCGATGTTGCCCGAGCAAATCCAACGGGCCACTGTCACTGGCGGCTGCCTGCACCTGGCTCGACTGCTCGGAGAAAGACTCCCCCGGCCCGACGGGCTCGGGCGGCATCAGGGCCAGTAGTAATGCCAGGTGACCCCCGGCCGAGTTGCCGTAGGCGCCGATTCGCGCGGGGTCGACCTGATACTCGGCCGCATGGGCACGCAGCCAGCGGACGGCCGCGCGGCAATCATCCAATCCGGCCGGAAAGGGCGCCTCTCGAGCCAGGCGATAATTGATTCCCAGGACCACCAGGCCGAGCCGGGCAAAGTCTCGAATGTTCGCCGGGTTGCGGTTGGTCATCGTGGCGAAGCTCGACTTGTCACCTTCGATCCAGCCGCCGCCATGGATCACCAGCAGCGCCGGCCGCGGCGGACCCTGATAATCCTTCTGCATCGCCAGGTCGAGCGTGCAGGCCTTGCACCCCTCCCGATAGCGCAGATCGCCGAGCAACACGATTTGATCGTCGGCAATCGGCGGTTCGGCGGCGATCGCGAACGCAGTACTAATCAGCCAACAGACCATCGCGAGGAGCGCCATCAACGAAAACTGCAGCGGCGAACGAGGCATGGCGTTGGCTCCTAGTAGGTGCCTTCTTGAACCGCGCGATGCGCTTCCTTGCTCATGGCGGCGACCTGGATGTTGAAGTGCGCGAAGCGTTCGTCCTTGGTGAAGCCCTGCACGTAGCGGTAATAGATCTGCTGCACGATCACGGCCGTTTTGAACAGTCCGAAGGCGTAATAGAACAGGACGTTCGAGGTGTCAAAGCCCGATTGTTGGCCATAGTATTCGGCCAACTCGCGGCGGGTCATGCTGCCGGGCAGTTGCGTGGGCCCGAAGGCGTGAACTTGCAGCGGCGCGGGGTCCTTGGCTTCGACCCAATAGGAGAGCACCGTGCCCAGATCCATCAGCGGGTCGCCCAGTGTACACATCTCCCAATCGAGCACGGCGACGATCCGCGTCAAGTCATGAGGGTCGAGCATCAGGTTGTCGAATTTGTAGTCGTTGTGTACCAGCGACGAGTGCGTCTCCGCCGGCAGGTTTTGCGGAAACCACTCCATGAGGAATTCCATTTCCTTCACGTCCTCGGTGCGACAGGCCACGTAGCGCTTGGCCCAGCCTTCGACCTGACGCTGCACGAAGCCGGCCGGCTTGCCCAAGTCGCCAAGCCCCGCGGCTTCGTAATCGATTTTGTGGAACCGCACCAGGTTGTCGACGAACGAGCGATTGAGCCGAGCGACCATCGCCGCGTCGGGCGCAAAGCCCACGGGCAGCTTGCGGCGCAGGATGACGCCGTGGCGTCGCTCCATGCAATAGAACGGCGCGCCGAGCACGGACTCGTCCTCGCAATACAGCAGCGGCCGCGGTGCCGGTTCATAGACCACGTGCAGCTTCGATAGCACGCGAAATTCGCGGCCCATGTCGTGCGCGCTTTTGACGCGATTGCCAAAGGGAGGCCGACGCAGCACCAGTTCCTGATCGCCCAGGCGCAACAAATACGTCAGATTCGACGCCCCTCCAGGAAACTGCTCGACGGTCAGCGGGCCCTTCGTGCCTGGCAAGTGGGCGAGCAGATAGGCCTCGAGCGCCGGAACGTTGAGTTCTTCGCCGGCTCGTATGGGTTTTGTGGTGTCGATCAAGCTACTCATGATTGTCTTCCCCTTAGTGTCGCACCCAATCGCTTAACGAAAGGTCAACAAGCTGGCGTCTTCCAGATGCGGACACGCGTTGAAGCCTTCGAGCGTCAACCGCTGGCGGCTGAAAATATAATCGGTGATCGAACAATTTCGTAGCCGCCAACCGAGATCGAGTGCCGTGCGGTCGCCGCATCCCAAGGCGATTTGCAGGCTGACCGTCACCGCGCCGACCGAGGTGAAGGCCACGACCTGGCGGCCGCGCTGCTCGCTCTCGGTCATCTTGCGCAGTCCGGAGGCGATCCGCTCGTGAAACGCCTGCCAGGGTTCCACCCCGGGCGCTGCGATGCGACCTTCGACCCACAGCATCACAAGCTGCTCGAACATCAACTGAAACGTGCGATGTCGATCGCGCGGCTCCTGGGCCGCCTGATAGGCCGCGTGCAAGGGCGCGATCTGGGGAAAGTCGCGGATGATCTGGGGCATGGCGACTTTGATCAGCCGGTCGACCTGGTGTTCATCGAGCTCCGGCAAACGCTGGGCTTCGGGCCAGGGCAGGCCGGCCTTGGCAAAGGCCTCACCGGCCAGCGCGGCCGTCTCGATCTGCCGCACGCGAGGCCCAGTGAAGACCTCGTCGAAGCGAATGCCGCGGCGCACCCAATACTGGCCCAGCAGCCGAGACTGCTGCTCGCCCAGCGGAGAAAGCTGGTCGTAGTTGTCCGAAAAAAAAGAGGCCTGCCCATGCCGCACCAACGCCAACGTGCTCATCGCGAAAATCTCGAGTGGATTGCTGCCGCTCCGCCAGGCGGAGAGGATTTGGGGTCGTGCGGAATGGTCTGCTCGGCTGGAAATTGTCTGTCGATTCGGCGGAGCCGCGAGCCAGGTTTACATCAATGTGCCGCCGCTGGCGGTTTGGATTTCGAGCTGCAAGCGGCGCATGCCGTTGAGCCAGCGATCATAATCCGAGGCTTTGTGCGACATATACTTGGCTACGATCGGGTGTGGCAGAATCAGGAACTTCTCGCTCGCCAGGCCCGCGATCACGGCGTCGGCCACTTGTTCGGTCGTGATGGCCTCGGGCCGCAGGGCTTCGGTTGCCGGTCCGGCGTCGGGCCGCATGAGCATATTCGTGAGCACGCCCTGCGGGCACAGGCATGAGACCTTGATGCCCAGCGGACCATAGGTAATCGCCAGCCATTCGGCCAAGGCCACGGCCGCGTGCTTGGTCACTGCGTAGGGAGCCGAACCGATCGAGGTCAACAATCCGGCGGCCGAGGCGGTTTGCAACAGGTAGCCCGCGCTACGCTCGACCATCGACGGCAACACGGCCCGGGCCGCATAGATGTGGGCCATCACATTGACGTCCCAGATCTTTTGCCATTCGCTGTCGGGCGCGTCGACACTGCCGCCGGTGGCAATGCCGGCATTCGAGCAAAACAAATCGATCGGTCCAAATTTCTCGACCGCCGCATCGACCAGCCGGCGAACATCGGCTTCGCGCCCAACGTCGCCCGCGACGGCCAGTCCGCCGATTTCGTCCGCCACTTGCTTGGCCCCCGCGGCATCGCGGTCGGCCACAACCACGCCCCGTGCGCCTTCGGCGGCAAAACGACGGCAGAGCGCCGCGCCGATGCCGTTGGCTCCGCCGGTGACGACCGCGACTTTATCTTGAAGCTGCATAATCTGGTTCGTTACCCGTGCTTTTTGAGTTCGATCTTGGCAATGGATTCGCGGTGGACTTCATCCGGGCCGTCGGCCAGCCGCAGCGTGCGGGCGTTGGCCCAGGCTTCGGCCAGCGGAAAGTCGCCGCTGACGCCGCCGCCGCCATGCGTCTGAATCGCGCGATCGATCACGCGTAGGGCCATGTTCGGGGCCACGACTTTGATCATCGCGATCTCGGCCCGCGCACTCTTGTTGCCGGCGGTGTCCATCATGGCGGCTGCCTTCAGTGTCAGCAGCCGGGCTTGTTCGATTTCGATCCGCGAGTCGGCGATGTCGGCCCGGATGGTACCCTGGTCGGCAATTGGGCGGCCGAAAGCGACGCGTTGCTTGACGCGACGGCACATCAATTCGAGCGCTCGCTCGGCCAGGCCGATCAGCCGCATGCAATGATGAATCCGCCCGGGGCCCAGACGGCCTTGTGCGATTTCGAACCCCCTGCCCTCGCCCAGCAGCAGATTCGACACCGGCACGCGGACGTTGTTGTAGGTCACTTCGGCGTGGCCGTGGGGCGCGTGGTCGTAGCCAAACACGGTCAGCATGCGTTCGATCTTCACGCCGGGCGTGTCCATCGGCACCAGGATCATCGATTGCTGCCTGTGTGTTTCGGCCTTGGGGTCCGTTTTTCCCATGAAGATCGCGATCTTGCAGCGCGGATCGCCGGCGCCGGAGCTCCACCATTTGCGACCGTTGATCACATAATGATCGCCGTCGCGAACGATGCTCGACTGGATGTTCGTGGCATCGGACGAAGCCACGTTGGGCTCGGTCATGGCAAAGCAGGAGCGAATCTCGCCGGCCAGCAGCGGCTTCAGCCAGCGTGCTTGTTGTTCGGGCGTGCCATATTGTGCCAGCACTTCCATGTTGCCGGTGTCGGGGGCCGAGCAGTTGAACACCTCGGGCGCCATCGGCGAGCGGCCCATGATCTCGCACAGCGGCGCGTACTCCAGGTTCGTCAATCCGGCGCCGTGATCGCGATCGGGCAGGAATAAGTTCCAAAGTCCGGCGGCGCGAGCCTTGCCCTTGAGTTCTTCAATGATGGCTGCGGGCTGCCAGCGATCTCCGGCGCTGATCTGCTCGTGCCACTTCTTCTCGTTGGGATAGACATGCTCGTCGACGAAGTCCGTGAGCCGTCGTTGCAGGTCCTTGGTCTTGGCGGAATGCTCGAACTGCATACCTGTCGTTCCTTTCTGGGGAGTTTACTGGGGATTGCATTCGGTTCGTGGCCGACGAGTCGGCGCGGTCGCCAAACATGCGGCTGCGCAGCAAGCGTGGACCATGCGCTGTCTCGCCACGCTTGCCGAGTCGTGGCGCGAGGAGTACATTCTACCGAACGGACGGTAGGGTCGCCAATCGGGCGGCCTCGGAAATTCGCGGCCAGGCGTGCCGCATAGAATGACCCTGGTTGATCTCGATCTGTCGTCGTTCGCGATTGCGGCCCCACCTCGGCCGCGCGCCCAATCCCCAACTGCTGCGAGAACTGCGATGAAGAGCGACATGCGCGACAAGCTGCTGGCCGACGTCGAAGCCTACTGCCAGGAGTTGCGGCCGATCGAGGAGTTGTGCTATTTGGAGCACCGCTACAACGAGGCGACCGTTTCGCTGGCCAAAAAATACAACCTGCTGGGCATGCCGGTGCCGATCGAGCTGGGCGGCCGCGGCGCGGACGCCGTGGCCTATTCCCGCGCGCTGGCCCGCATCGGCCGCGAAGGGACTGGCGTGCGGACGTTCTTCTCCGGACAAACCTCGATCGGTCAGTATCCGATCCTGCGCTATGGCAACGCCGACCAGCACAAACGGTATTTGCCCGCCTCGTGTCGCGGCGAAAAGATTCTGGCCTTTGGGCTAACCGAACCGGACGCCGGCTCCAATCCGCTCGAGGCCACGTCGACCTATCGCCGCGCGGGCGACAAGTTTCTGCTCAATGGCGTGAAGTATTTGATTTCCAACGGCGGTATCGCCGACGCCGTGGTGGTGTTCGCCTATCCGGAAGATCCAATGGGCGCGGAACGGCGGATGAGCGCCTTTATCGTCGACACGGCCGGTGACACCTTCGAGGCCGAAGATCTGCACGCCAAGCCGGGCATGTTCACGGCCAACACCGGCATGTTTCAGATGACCGATCACCCGGTGCCGCTGGAAAACATGCTGGGCGAGGAGGGCAACGGTTTTCGCATCGCGATGGGGGCCCTGGTTTCGGGCCGCTTGAGCGTGGCGGCGGGCTGCCTGGGCGTGATCGAGGATTGTTTGGAGGAGACGCTCTCCTACGCCCGCACGCGGCACCAGCACGGCAAGCCGATCGGCAAGCATCAGCTCGTGCAGGCGCACATCGCTGAGATTGAAATGGGCCGCGCGGGCAGCGACGCGCTGGTCGAACGGGCTGCCGAAGCCAAGGCGGCCAGCGACGCGGCGCTGGGTGACAAGAAGCTCTATGCGGAAGCCGACATGGCCGTGGCCAAGGCCAAGTTTTTTGCGTCGAACGCAGCCTGGCAGGCTGCCGACCATGCGGTACAGGTTTATGGCGGCCGCGGCTGGTCGGAGCTTTACCGCGTGGGCCGGCACCTGCAAGACGTGCGTGTGTGCCGGATCTATGAAGGCACCGACGAGATCATGAAGCTGAAGATCGCTTCGTCGCTGCTAGGCAAGGATTTCGCCGCCTTCGGTTGAGCGGCGAATTCACCGGGGCATGACCGGGGCGCGGTTGTCGGTGTCAGCGGGCCGATCACTCGGCCAACTGGTGGCGCACCCGTCCCCAGGCGTGGCGAATCACCTGGTCGGCGGCTGCCGAGATCAACGCCGGGCTGACGGCCGAGATTAGCCCCTTACGCTCGGTAATCTGCGCCTTCCAATCGAGTTGCGACCCGGCGCCCTGGGACGAGATCGTCAACTGCGAGACGATGTTCATGCCCACCCCGATGCCCTGCGCCGCCACGCTCATCGCGGCACTCGTGGCCGGAGTCGTTTCGCCCAATGAAATGGTCAGCCGCATCGTCCCGCGCAAAAACGAGAATCCAGGCCGCACGACACACTTGAGCGTTCGCGGGTCGACGCGTTCGGACGAAACCAGATCGGGAATCGTGCCCGCCATGGCGTCGAGATCGGTCAACAGCGCGTAGAGCCTTTCCGGCGCGGCCGCGAATTGCTCCGTGCCGCCGAATTCGAGGTTGTTGGCCATTGAAAAACTCTCGACTTGTGGGCCGATCAGGGGCGCATCACGCCACACACCGGCGGATCCCCGCCGACTTGGTTTTGCTCCGCGACCAGCCGGTCGAAACGCTCGGTGATCGATTCCGGCATCGGCGACATGCGGCGAGTGCGCATGTCAATGTGGGCGCCGACGTGCTCCTGGGTCGCGGCCAGCGCGCCCGTTTCGTCGATCGTCATGAAGTGCATGAAATGGATCCGCTTGGCACTGCGGCCCACGGCCCGGCTGCGGACGGTGATGTGCCGGCCGATGTGAACCTCGGACAAGTACCGCACGTGCGTTTCCAAGGCAAAGCTGCCGGTGTGGTTCTCGCGAAAATAGGCTTCGCCGAAACCGAACAGATCGGCAAAACCGCCAAAAGCTTCGCTGAACAGATGCGTGTACCACATCACGTTCATGTGGCCCATCTCGTCACGATAGCTTTCGGGAATCTCCCGGCGAAGCGTGATCGGCAGCGGTTCCAGGTTCAGCGGCGGAATCTTCATGCGACGCACAACAAGCGAGACGATCGAGAAAAAGTGACGGTGCGAGTCTGCGAGGGCATGCCCACGCGAGCGTGGGCATGGCACCCCGTTGTTAGCGCGTAGTTCGACTAACTCTCCTTGGTCTTGTCGAAATCGGCGAAGGTCTTGCCGCTGGTTGCCAGTTCCTTGAGCAACGGCGACGGCTCCCACAGGCTGCCGTGCTGTTTCTCGAACTCGCAGACCTTGTCATAGACCTTTTTGAGGCCCACGGTGTCGGCATACCACATCGGGCCGCCGCGGAAGGCCGGGAAGCCATAGCCCAGGATGTAGAGCATGTCGATATCGACGGCTCGCAGGGCGATGCCCTCGGCCAGGATCGTGGCGCCTTCGTTCACCAAGGCATAGAGCGTGCGCTCGAGAATTTCCTCGCTGGAGATCGTGCGCCGCTTGATGCCGGCCTTGGCCGCGGTCTCTTCGATGATCTTTTGCACGGCCGGATCGGCGATTGGCGTGCGGTTGGGCAAGTCGTACTTGTACCAGCCCGCGCCCGTCTTCTGGCCATAACGGCCTTGCTCGCAAAGCTGATCGGCAACTTCCGGCTGCCGGATGCCGGCCGGCTCCAGATGCTTGTACTCCTTGCGGATGCGCCAGCCGACGTCCAAACCGGCCAGGTCGCCGACGGCCAGCGGGCCCATCGCCATGCCGAACTCATACAAGGCGCCGTCAATCTGCTCGATCGTGGCCCCCTCTTCGGCCAGGAACTGGGCCTCGCGCTGGTAGCAGTGGAACATGCGGTTGCCGACAAACCCGCGGCAGTTGCCGACCAGGATGCCGACCTTGCTGAGCTTTTTCGAAAGGGCCATCGACGTGGCGATCACGGCATCACTCGACTTGTCGCCGCGGACGACCTCGATGACGCGCATCACATTGGCGGGGCTGAAGTAATGGTGGCCGATCACCTGTGCGGGCCGCGACGTGGCCGAGGCGATTTCGTTGACGTTCAACGTCGAGGTATTGCTGGCCAGGATGGCGTCGGGCCGCGTCACTTTATCGAGCTCGGCGAACACCTTCTTCTTGAGCGCCATCTCCTCGAACACGGCTTCGGTCACGATGTCGGCTTCCTTGAAACGGTCGAACGACAGCACCGGCTCGATCAGGGCCAACCGCTCGTCCATCTGTTTTTGCGTCAGCCGGCCCTTGGCCACGGTGGCGGCATAATTCTTTTTGATGATGCCCAGGCCGCGGTCGAGGGCTTCCTGCGAAATCTCCTTGAACAGCACCGGAATGCCGGCATTAGCATAGTTCATCGTGATGCCGCCCCCCATGGTGCCGCCGCCGACCACGGCCGCGCGCTTGATGGGAATCAGGGCCTGGTCCTTGGCGATGCCGGGAACCTTGGCCACGGCGCGTTCGCCGAAGAAGACGTGAATCAGGGCCTTCGATTGATCGGAGAAGAGGCAATCGTTGAACAGCTCGGCTTCCTTGGCGATGCCTTGCTCGAACGGCAGCTTCGTGGCCGCTTCGACGGCGTCGACCGCCTTGCGCGGGGCCAGCAAATTGCGTGAGCGCTTCTTCACGTTCGCCCGGGCCGCGGCCAGGGCTGTTTCGTTTTCCTGGGCGTTCGAGATCTTGTCGGTCTGATCACAGGTCTTGCGGGGCGGTTTGCCGCTGGCGGCCTTCTCGCGGGCAAAGGCCACGGCGCCGGCGAGCAGATCGCCTTCGATCAGCTTGTCGATAATGCCGGCTTCCAGAGCCTTGGGCGCCGGCACCGGATCGCCAAACGCGCACATCTCGGCGGCCACGGCCACACCAGCCAAACGCGGCAGACGCTGCGTGCCGGCGGCGCCCGGAATGATGCCCAACTTGCACTCGGGCTGGCCCACCAGGGCCGAGGGCACCGCGACCCGATAATGACAGGCCATGGCCGTTTCCAACCCGCCGCCAAAGGCCGTGCCATGAATGGCGCAGACGATCGGCTTGGCACAGTTCTCGATCACGGCCAGGATCGGATGAATGCCCAGCTTGCGGTCCTTCTGACCCGCGGTGATCTTGCCGAATTCCTTGATATCGGCGCCGGCGATGAAGGTGCGGCCGCCGCCGATCAGCACCATGCCTTTGATCGCGCTGTCTTTTTCGGCCGCCTGAACCGAGGCCAGAATGCCCTCGGGCACGCCGGGGCTCATGGCATTGACCGGCGGGTTGTTGATCGTGATGACCGCGATGTCGCCGTCTTTGGTGAGTGAAACCAGGTCGCTCATGTGCTTCGTCCTCGCGCTAAAACAAGTGATTCGATGGATTCGATGAATGTCTTTTGGATGGTCTTTGCCGTATCACAGGCAGGCTTCGAACAGGCCGGCCGCGCCCTGGCCGCCGCCGATGCACATCGTGACCACGCCATAGCGGACCTTGCGGCGGAGCATTTCGTTGGCCAGCGTGCCGACCATCCGCGAGCCGGTCATGCCGAACGGGTGGCCGATGGCGATTGACCCACCGTTGACGTTGAGCTTCGCCGGATCGATGCCCAGCTTGTCGCGGCAGTAGATCACTTGCACGGCGAAAGCCTCGTTCAACTCCCAGAGGTCGATGTCCGAGACCTTGAGCCCGTTGCGCTTCAGCAGCTTGGGTATGGCGAACACGGGGCCGATGCCCATCTCGTCGGGTTCGCAGCCGGCCACCTGAAAGCCGCGGAAGATCAGCTTCGGCTTGATGCCCAGCTTCTCGGCTCGGTCGTGCGACATCATCACGGTGACCGACGCGCCGTCGGACATCTGCGAAGCATTGCCAGCGGTGACCGAGCCTTCGCCGCTCTTGGGGTCGAAGTAGGGCTTTAGCGCCAGCAGTCCCTCGAGCGTCGTATCAGGACGGTTGCACTCGTCCTTGGTGATGGTGTGTTCTTCGCGGCCCACGACCTCGCCGGTTTTCTTGTCGAGAATGCCGCGTGTGACCTTCATCGGCGCCAACTCTTCGTCCAGCCAACCCTCGGTCTGGGCCCGCGCGGTTCGCTGCTGGCTCAACAGCGAGTATTCATCTTGCGATTGCCGGCTGATGTTGTAGCGCTTGGCCACGACTTCGGCCGTGTCGCCCATCACCATATAGATGCCCGGCATGTGCTCTTGCACCCAGGGATTGGGGTCGCCCTTGCGCCCGGCAATCGCGGTGATGCTTTCCACTCCACCGCCCAGGGCGACATCGACACCCTCGTTCAGAATCAAGTGCGCCGCCAGGGTAATGGCCTGCAAGCCCGAGGAGCAAAAACGGTTGATCGTTGAGCCCGCGACCGTGACGGGCAAGCCGGCGCGCATCGCGGCGATGCGGGCGACGTTGGAGCCTTGCGTTCCTTCGGGATTGGCACAGCCCATGTAGACGTCTTCGATTTCCGCCGGGTCGAGTTGGGGCACTTTCTTGAGCACGTCCGTGATGCAATGCGCGGCCAGATCATCGGGCCGGGTCAGGTTGAACGAGCCTCGAAAGCTTTTGGCCAGCGGCGTGCGCGAGCTGGCAACCACAACGGCTTCTCTCATCGATCGAAATCTCCCGAATTGAATTTCAAGGATCGCGCGGATAAGGCCCGCGTGCCTGTGCCGCGAATTTCGTTGGTCTGGGCAACCGCCCACTTGAGGGCTCGGCTGGCGACGCCGGCAAACCGAGCCATCGGATCGGCTCGCCAGCCCCCGTAATTGCGGTAATTGGCCCCCTGGCGTGGCCCGGCGTTGCCTGTTTCGCCCGAAAATCCACGGACCTCATTGGCGCCTACCGTCCGTTCGGTAGAATGTACTCTGTCGGTGCTGAACTGGGAAGGGACCGGTCGGAAGACGCCGCGATTTTTTCGTCGCCGCGCGCCGTGCGGTCGCCGAGCCTCATGCTGCGCGCTGGTGGCGCTCATGCGCAGACAAGGCGCGTCACGCACCTGTCGTGAGGCTTGCGGCGCGAATCACACCAGGCTTACGAGACGCTTTCGAGACCAGGAGACGTGTGACATGTTGAATCTGTCGATCGTGCTCACGGAAAACGCCCAGCGCTTTCCCCAACGTACCGCGGTCATCAGCGACGATCGCAAGCTGACGTACGGACAACTGGAAACGATCACCAACCGGCTCGCCAACTCGCTGACACGACTCGGGCTGCACCAGGGTCAGAAGATGCTGATCATGTTGCCGAACATTCCCGAGTTCGTCATCGCCTACTATGGCATTCTCAAGCCAGGCGGCGTAGTGGTGCCGATCAACGTGTTGTACAAGGCCCGCGAGATTGAATTCTTGCTGGAAGACAGCGAAGCCATCGGCCTGATCGCCTGCACCGAATTCCTCAGCGAAGCGCTCGAGGCCTACCGCAATGTCCCAACCTGCAAACATCTGATCGTGGTCGATTTTCCGCGGCCCATGCCCGCGGTCGACGACGTGGGCGTGCATCGGCTCGACGATTTGATCGAAACCGGCTCGCCCGAGTTTGAGATCGTCGCCACGGGAGCCGACGACACGGCCGTGATCGGCTACACCAGCGGCACCACCGGCAAGCCCAAGGGGGCTGAGTTGTCGCACTTCAATCTGTTCTATCAATGCCGGGTGCTGCCCGAGTTGATCGACGAGCCGCGGCAGACCGACGAAGTGCGGATGGCCGTGTTGCCGCTGTTTCATTCGTTCGGCCAGTCGTGCGTGATGAACACGGTGCTGGCGATGGGCAGCACAATGACGTTGATGGCCCGCTTCGATCCGACCAAAGCCATGGAAATGATCGACCGCGATCGGGTCACGCACTTCGCGGCCGTGCCGACCATGTACCTGACGATGCTCAATCATCCGGAGCGAGCGAACTATGACCTCGGCACGCTGCGGATGTGCGGCAGCGGCGGCGCCCCACTGCCGTTGGAAACCCTGGAAACCTGGGCTCGCCATTACGAGCCGACGATTCGCGAAGGCTATGGCCTGACCGAAACCTCGCCGACGGCCACTTGGAGCCAAGGCCCGGTCGAGCCGAAGTTCGGCTCCTGCGGCAAGGCGATTTGGGGCTGTCAGATCAAGGTGGTCGACGACGAAGGCAACACGCTGCCGCCGGGCAAGGAAGGCGAAGTGCTCATTCGCGGTGTCAACGTGATGAAAGGCTACTACAAGCAGCCCGAGGCCACGGCCCAGATCCTGAAGAATGGCTGGTTCTATTCGGGCGACATTGGCAAGCTCGACGAAGAGGGCTACCTGTATATCGTCGGTCGCAAGAAGGACATGATTCTGCGCGGCGGCTTCAACATCTATCCGCGCGAGATCGAAGAGTTGCTGTACGAGCATCCCGCGGTGGCCGAGGCGGCCGTCGTGGGGGTGAAGCACGAAGAGTTGGGCGAGGAAGTGAAGGCCGTGGTCTATCTGAAGCCCGGCTGCTCGGCCACCGAGAACGAGATTCAGGCGTATTGCAAGGAACGCATCGCGGCCTTCAAGTATCCGCGCATCGTGCAGATTCGCGATACTCCACTGCCCAAGGGCCCCTCGGCCAAGATTCTGAAACGCGAATTGATCGACGAGCACGAGCGGGCTCGGAACGCCACCACGCACTAAGGCCGTGTACGAAGGCCACGTAACAGAAAATTGCCCAGCCCGGCGGTAGACCCGACACCTGCCGCGATCAGGCCGCCAATGAACCACCCCCAGGAGCGAAGCATGGGTTACGAAGAGATTCTTTACGACGTTTCGGACCACGTCGCCACGATCACGCTGAATCGGCCGGCCAAGCTCAATGCCTGGACCATGACCATGGAACAGGATGTACAGCATGCCATGTTCGCGGCCGAGAAGGACCCCCAGGTTCGCGTGATCATGTTGACGGGCGCGGGACGCGGATTTTGTGCCGGGGCCGACATGGCCAATCTGGCCGGCCTGGCCCAGGCGAATAACTCGCCGGACACGATCCAGAAGATTCTGGGCAAGCACCTGGCCGGCACGCCGCGCGAAGGAGTACGCACGGATTTTCAAAAAACGTACTCCTATATGCCGGCCATCGAAAAGCCGATCATCGGTGCCATCAACGGCACAGCCGTCGGGTTGGGCCTGGTGATCTCGCTCTACTGCGACATTCGCCTCGCTTCGGATCAGGCCAAGTTCGGTACCGCTTTCGCCCGACGCGGGCTGATCGCCGAGCACGGCATCAGTTGGCTGCTGCCGCGCATCGTGGGCGTGGCCAATGCACTCGACTTGCTCTATTCGGCCCGCGTGATCGACGCCGCCGAGGCTTTGCGCATCGGCCTGATCAGTCGCGTCCTGCCCAGCGAACACTTCGAGGCCGAAGCCCGCAAGTATGCCGTCGAGTTGGCTGGCTCGGCCTCGCCGCGATCGATGCGAGTCATCAAGCGGCAAGTGTACAACGCGCTGTTTCAAACCTTGGGCGAAGCGATCGAAACCGCAAACGAGGAGATGGCCAAGAGCTTTACCAGCGAAGATTTCAAGGAGGGGGTTGCCCACTTTCTCGAAAAACGCCCCCCTGCCTTTACCGGACGATAATCACGTGATCGCAAACGAAGCCCCCGTCTATCACATCGGGATTCCGAACCCGATGTTCGAAGGCGATTTGAATCTGTACGTCATCGCCGGCGATCCGCTGACCGTGATCGATACGGGCATTGGCACGCCCGAGGCGCTGGTGGTGCTCGAAGCGGGGCTGGCCGCGCGAGGTTTTTCGGTTGAAGACGTGCGGCGCGTCGTGTTAACCCACAAGCACGCCGACCACATCGGCCTGGCGCGCGAGATTCACGATCGCTCGGGCGCGCCGGTGTTCGTACACGAGGACGACTGGGACGGCGTGGCCAATCTCGATGCGCGGCACGAAGAGTTCGTGCCGCTGGTGCGCCGTCGACTGCAATCGTTCCACGTGCCCGAGTCCGAAATCGAAAACCTGGCCAAGACGCTGGGCAAGGGAAAACGCCTGGCGCGGCAGACCGAAGCGGAAAAGCTGCGAGGCGGCGATCGTCTGCCCATCAGCGGTGTCGACTTGGAAGTCATTCATACTCCGGGGCACACGCAAGGGAGCATCTGCCTGAGCTACGGGCGGCACCTGTTCAGCGGCGACCACGTGTTGCCGACCATTTCGCCGAACATCGGCGCCGGCGAGATGCGACGTCGCGGCATGATGACGCGATTTCTGAATTCGCTCGACCGCGTTGCTCCGTTGGCGAGCGAGGACCTGATCGTGCTGCCCGGTCACGGCCAGCCCTTTTCCACGCTGCTCGAGCGGATCGAGCAACTCAAGGCCCACCACGGCCAGCGCGAACGGGCGATTCTCGAAGTGCTACGGCAGGGCGATCCCAAGACCGTCTATGAAGTCGCCCGCTCGCTGTGGTCCAAACTGCCGGGCTATCACCTCGTGCTCGGCACGTCGGAAGTGAACGCCCACCTCGAGAAGTCGATCGACGATGGGCAGGTGCGCGAACACGATGGCCGGTTTTCGGCCGTTTGAACTGCCACGAGCCGAGGTCGCCTGGGCACGCTATGCGGGGCGTTAATTGCCGCGCGACGGTCGATTACCGCGCGACAGTGGACGAAATGGATTCGACCGCCGGCATGGTCGGACCCGGCGGCGTGGTGCGCGGGGCGGGAGGAGCATTGACGAAGTAGTCGGGCACCGGGCAATTCCAGCCATAGGCGTTCTGGTAATAGCGATAGGGCGACGCGCAACAGCCCGCGCCGCTGGCTAGTACCAAGATCGCCATCCACCCGGCAAACCGTCTCATGCCCCACCCATCGCGTGCGTCCAGACTTTAACGGACCTACCGATCGTATCGGTCCGTCAGGCGGGGCGAGATAACCATTTCTTGCCGCGGGGGCACGGGACAGCCATCGCTGCTAGCACGCGCGCTCACGCCAGTAACTCGCCAACGACTTGGCCATGCACGTCGGTCAAGCGGAAGTCGCGTCCGGCATAGGGAAACGTGAATCGCTCGTGATCGAAGCCCATCAGGTGCAGAATCGTGGCGTGCAGATCATGCACGTGCACCGGCTTTTCCACCGCCCGGAAGCCAAACTCGTCGGTGGCTCCGTGCGTGATCCCCCCCTTCACGCCCCCGCCGGCCAGCCACATGCTGAAGCCATAATGATTGTGGTCGCGGCCGTTGGCCTTGGCCTGACCGATCAGCGGATTGGGCAGTTCGACCGAGGGCGTGCGGCCGAATTCGCCTCCCCAGATCACCAGCGTCTCGTCAAGCAGGCCCCGTTGCTTGAGATCCTTCAACAGCGCACCGATGGCTTGATCGCACTCGCGCGCCAGCCGGGCGTGGTCCTGAATGTCGTTGTGGGAGTCCCACGGTTGCTGGGCACCATGCCACACTTGCACGAACCGCACGCCCCGTTCGACCAACCGCCGCGCAATCAGAATCTGCCGCGCCTGCGTGCCGGGGCCGTACATGTCCAGGACGTGCTGCGGCTCGCGGCTGACGTCAAACGCTTCGGTGGCCTCGCTTTGCATGCGATAGGCGAGCTCGAACGATTCGATTCGCGCTTCCAGATCACGATCATGTTGCGATCGATTGAGATGGTCCTGGTTCAACGCCGCCAACAGGTCGAGCTGCCGCCGTTGGCGCTCGCTGCCCAACCGGCTTTGGATGTGTTCGATCAGCTTTTCGACTTGCGTGTGCTGTGTATCGATGTAGGTGCCTTGATGAATGCCGGGCAGAAAGCCCGACTGCCAGTTCTGAGCCCCTTGGATCGGCAGGCCGCCCGGGCAAAGGGCCACGAAGCCGGGCAGGTTCTGGTTTTCGCTCCCTAGCCCATAGGTCAGCCAGCTTCCCATGCTGGGCCGCGGCAGCCGTGCCTCGCCGCAATTCATCAATAACAGCGAAGGCTCATGATTCGGAATATCGGCCACCATCGAGCGAATGACCGCGATGTCGTCGATGCTCTCGGCCACGTGGGGAAACAGCTCGCTGACCTCGATGCCGCTTTGGCCGTACTTCTGAAACTTGAACGGCGAAGGGAACGCGGCCCCCGTGCGGCGCTCGGTTTGCAAGTTGCCGGTGGGCAATTCGCGGCCGGCGTACTTTTCCAGCAAGGGCTTGGGGTCGAAGGTGTCGACCTGCGACGGACCGCCGTTCATGAACAGGTGGATGATCCGCTTGGCCTTGCCGGGAAAATGCGAGCGCCGCGCATCGGCAACCGTACCCGCCCGCGCGGCTTCTCCTTCCAGCAGCGGCAGCATCGCCAACGCGGCCAGGCCCATTCCCGAGCGGCGCAGTAGCTCGCGCCGTGAGACGCTCGGGGGCTCGCGATGCGTGCGATCGCTGTTTCGCTTGGGATTAGTCGACATAACTGAACTCGTTGGCCAAGAGCAAGGCTTGGGCGAACGCCTCCCAGCCGCTGAGCGACGCGTCGGCCGGGGCATCGGCCGGCTCCCTGGCAATGTACTCCAGCGAGAGCTTGATTTCACGCTCGCTGGCGGGTCGCCCCCACGCCCCGCGAATCATCGCCGCCGCCCGGTCGGCCCCAGCGGGCAGGCTCTTGAGATCGGCCCGGCCGGCGAACGCCCGCGCCAGGTCAGCCATCAAGGGGCTATTCATCAGGAACAGCGCCTGTTGCGGTACGATGGTCGTGTACCGCTGCGGACTGTGTGCATCGGGACTGGCAAAGTCGAACGTCGCCAGCATGCCGGGCAGTCCCTGGCGATCGATCAGGCCATAAACCGTTCGGCGATTCGCCCCGGGCACGGTCAGTTCGGCGCTCGGTCCTCCCAACGTCCGATCGAGCCGACCGGCCGTGGCCAGCAGCGCGTCGCGCAGGGCCTCGAAATCGAGCCGCCGCCGATTCATGCGCCCATACAGCCGATTTTCCGGATCGCGAGAGCGCAGGACGTCGTCGCCGCTTCCCTGCTGATAGGTGTGCGACAGCAGAATCCAGCGATGAAGCTGCTTGATCGACCAACCCTCTTCCATGAAACGCGCCGCCAGATAATCCAGCAATTCGGGATGCGTGGGAGCCTCGCCGCGGAGGCCGAAGTTGCTGGGCGATCGCACCAGGCCCGTGCCGAAATGATGCTCCCAAACGCGATTGACGGCCACGCGAGCCGTCAGCGGATTGTCGCGGCTCGTAATGGCTCGGGCAAGTTCCAATCGTCCGCCGCCTTGGGCAAACGGCTTCCGCTGGCCGGGGCTGAGAGCTTTGAGGAATTGTCGCGGCACCTGGCGGCCGGGCCGGGTCGGATTGCCGCGGACGAAGACGCGAGGCTCGCAGGGGACGGGCAATTCGATCAAGGTATGGGCGCGCGGCGGCCCCCCAGCGGCGTGCGACAAGTATTGATGAATCGCATTGCGCCGCCGCACGATCTCTTCGTTGATTGGCGCGTCATAGAGATACTCAGCCAGCGCCTCGAGCGGCCGCACCGCCACGGGCGAGTCGTCGCCATAAAGCACCTGGCGCAGTTCTTCTTCGTCCGGGTCACTCAACCGACCCAGTGCGCCGGATCCCGCGGCGGCGGTCGAGGCCAGCAGGGTTTGCCACCGCTGGTGAACTTGGGCCAGCAGTTCGCCGTAGCCGCGAGCCACGTCCGCCATCGAATGGGGCGGATCGGAGGCAAAATAACTCTTCACCGTCGCATGCACCCGGGGCGCTTGCCGCTCGCCGCCAGGCGTCGACCAGCCGGCAATGATCGCGCCGGCTGCCGTTTCGAATTGCTCCGGCTGCAAGGCAGCGAAGGCATGCCACGGACCCCAGACAGGATGGGTCGGTCCCGTTCGTTCCAGGTATTCGATCCAGCGCTCGACCACGATTTGCCGAATCTCGCCGGCCGCCTTCGGCAGCGGCTGCTGCGGAGGCTCGCGGCCGGCAATTGCTTTGATCAGGTAATCGGCCACTCTCGAACGAAACTCGTTCAGCAAGGCGGCATACTGCTTGGGTTCATAATCGTCGAGCTCTCGTTGGCGGGCCGCGAGATCCGATTCGTATTGCTTCGCGGCCGCGCCGGCCGTGGGTTTGCCCAACGGAGTGGGAAAAATCACGTCTTCGGAGCTGGCAAAAACGCCGTACAGTGAGTAGTAGTCGGCCGTTGGAATCGGATCGTATTTGTGGTCGTGGCAGCGGGCGCAGGTGACCGTCAGCCCTAACAACCCGCGTGTCACGACGTCAATCCGATCGTCGATCACATCGTGCTTGTTGCCCGTGAATTGCCGGCCCAGGGTCAGAAACCCAAGCGCCGCCAAGGCTCGCGGGTCGGTGCCCGGCGGCAACTGATCGGCGGCCAGCTGTTCCACGAGAAATCGGTCGTAAGGCAGATCCTCGTTGAAGGCGGCAATGACGTAGTCGCGATAGGTGAACGCACAATAGAATCGCCGCTCTTCTTGCAACCGCACGTAGCCCTTGGTGTCCGCATAGCGGGCCACGTCCAGCCAATAGCGGCCCCAACGCTCACCATAGTGGGGCGAATCGAGCAGTCGATCGATCAATCTCGCATAAGCATCGGGACGTGGATCGTCGACGAATGCCGCCACCTCGGCGTCGCTTGGCGGCAGCCCGATCAAGTCGAATGTGACGCGGCGAATGAGCGCAGTTCGATCGGCGTCGGGCGCGGGTGTCATCCCCTGCCCTTCCAGTCGGCTCAGCACGAAATAATCGACTGGTGAACGCGGCCAGGCGCGGTCTTGAACCGATGGAATTGGTCGCGGGCGAACGGGCTCAAAGGCCCAGTGTGTTTTATCGGATGCGAGTGCTGCCGGCTTCCCGGGACGCTCGCCCGCGGGCCAGAAGGCCCCTTGCTCGATCCAAGTTGAGAACGCCGCGATCGCCGCCGAGGGTAGTTTGCCGGCCGGCGCGGGGGGCATTTGCAGATCGGGGTCTTCGTAACCGACGGCCGTGAGCAACCGACTGGCACGCGGATGCGCGAGGTCCAAGACGGCGCCGCTGTCGCCGCCCGCCAGCAGTCCAGCGCGTGAATCAAGACGCAGACCGCTCTGTTGTTTCTGGGAACCATGACAAGTGATGCAGTGTTCAACCAGCAGCGGTCGGATGCGGCTCTCAAAGAACTCTGTCTGGCCGGCGTTCGTCGCTTGCGCCGCGGCTTCGCGCTCCTCTTGCGACGTGACTTCCGTCGGGCAACCGCATAGGACGGTCAAAGCCAGCCCTAGCCAAAATGCTTGCTTCATCGGGCCTGGACTCACCAAAGATTGAGCTAGCCGACTTCCGGTAATGCGCGCGCCACGCCTGTCTCAGTTTAGCTGCGCGAATCCCATTCAAGCTACCCAATGGACCTGGTGCCGCTATCTCGATAAAGTCCGCCCCTGACGGCCCCCCATAAAAAACCGCAACTCGTGCACCCGGCAGCCCGGGGGCTGACAGATGCACGAGTTTGAGCGGTATTTGACGGCTTAAAACCCTGCCTGCTTAGATACCCAGATCCTTCAGCAGGCCATCCAGCACGTCTTCGTTCAGGTGCAGCTTGCTGGCAACCTGCTCGACGGCGTTGAGGATTTGCGGGTTTTGCAAGGCGCTTTGAATCGCCTTGGTCACCGGCGGGCTGGTCAAAATGCTTTGCAGACGACCACTCAGCCAGGTGGGCACGTTGATCGAACCGCTGTTCAAGATACTCAAGCCACTCGACACGGCGCCACTGGCCGAGGCCGTGGGTGTCG
>PLYM01000088.1 GCA_003153375.1 Planctomycetaceae bacterium | reverse complement strand
TCATTTTTTGCCAGCTTTCGGGACCTTCGGAACCCAAACCTGGCAAATTCTAGCGCCCTGTCGCGTCCAATGCACCCTCAAATTCCTAGGACATCCGTGATTTATCAGGGACGACTACTTAGTGCCGGTTCCCGAGATCGACCGCCGGGAAGGTCTTAATATTGAGTTGGAGCAACGTTGCCGGCAGGATCCGAGCCGGAAGTTGCGGGGGAAACCGGCGCCCAAGGGAGAACTCCTGCCGGCAGAGAAAGCTTGGTTTCGGGCACTCTCGCACCACGAGTTCGAGGCCCGCCAGGTGAAACCAGCGCGGGCCAATTCTCTGTCGTTAGTGCGCTTCGAGCGCAACGACTACTCGGTTCCGACCCAGTATCTTGAGCACCGGAGCGGCCCGACGGAGCCGGTCCAGTCGAATTCTCTGCAAGCGTGCGAGTCAGCGAGACTTAGGCGGGGGAGAACGCTTTCTGCCGAGAATTCCTTGTTCTTTGGTGGTGGTCGTCCTGTTTGACGGCTGCTTGACGACTTTCGACCGGACCTTGGACTTGCTGTGCTGCGAGTCCTGATTAGTCGACCGCTTCGCCGCGACGCGAGTGTTCCGTTTGTCGATCCGGTTGCGAGTGCGAGCCTTCGTGTCCGCAATGGCATGCGCCGCTGCGGCTGCTTTGAGGCGCCGGCCGGGCTTGGGCGGGTTCGTTGCGGACTCCAGCTCGATTCCGAACAGCTCGCCCAAATCCTGATCGGCCAGGGGCGCGGCAGCGGGCGCGGTGAGGGCTCGTGCCAGATTTTTCGCGTCGGCAGCCTCTCCCACCAGTTCCAGATGGTCCACGTGACGAAGTGAGAACAACAGCTCTGGGGCGGCGTCGAGTCTTGCCCCCACGCCATACAGGGTCGCGGCCGCGTGTTTGCAAAGCATTGCCCAATCCGGGCAGGTGCAATGCATCTCGATTTCGCGCGGTTGGGGAAACAGGCCGCCCTCGACTTGCGTAAGCCGCTGCATGATCCCTTGATCGAAGCGTCCCTGCAGGAGGTCGATCAACGAAGCGATCGATTGCGAACAATCACGCTTGATCTGCTTCCACACCGATTTGGCCAGGGTGTGGATATCGATCGTGACGCGATAGATTTCAGAGCCGCTGACCAGGGCTTCAACTTTGCCATGCTGGATCTGTAGGTCGAGGACGGAGCCGTTTCGCACGTAGGTCCGGCCGCGGGGAAGGCGGTTGGCAAAGTCGCTGTAGCGCTCTAAATTGTCGCACCAAGCTTGCCCCCAGAACGTCGTAGTGATTTTGCGGCCTGTTAGCTCGATGGGTGCGAGCGACCGCTTCTGCGTTTTGGCAAGCTTCTTGGCGTAAGCGACGGCGCGGTTCCGCCGCTCTGCGACCGGAACGTAAGGCTTCCATGCTCCCTGCCAACTCATAGCAACTCCTTAGGTCAGCACTGCGCTTTCCTGAATCGGCTCCCGGTGACGTCACGCCAACCGTCTAACAGTCTAATAGCCGGTCCGCCACATCGCCAAGAGCGAATGCCAGCAATGCTGGTGGTCGGTCGAGTGGGTGCGACGGACGGCGGATTCGGCCCGATTCGCTTCATTCGTCCGCGGCGGCCCGTTGCATATCCAGCGCGACGAAATCGAGCAACTCGTCGTCGTCCATTTCAGTCAAGAGGGTTTCACCTTCCTGCTTGAGCAGTTGATCGGCGACGTGCTGTTTGCTCTGGATCAGGCTATCGATCCGCTCTTCCACGGTGCCCCGGCACACAAACTTGTGCACTAGCACATTGCGTCTCTGGCCAATGCGGAACGCGCGGTCGGTGGCCTGATTCTCGACGGCCGGGTTCCACCAGCGGTCGAAGTGCACGACATGCGAAGCGGCAGTCAGATTCAGACCGCTGCCTCCGGCCTTCAGGGAGACGACAAAAAACGGCGGCCCGGACGGCGCCTGAAACTGGGCCACCAGCTCCGTCCGTTTTCGGACCGGCGTCCCGCCATGCAAGACCAACCCTGGCCGGTCGAAGATCGTCGCCAGGAAGTCGGCCAGCGGTTGCGTTAACGTCTGAAACTGCGTGAATACCAGCATCCGCTCCTGACGCTCGACGATCGGTTCGCAGAGCATCCGCAGCCGCTCAAACTTGCCGCTGTCTGCCGGCGCATATGGCCCCGATCCCAAATACTGCGATGGATGGTTGCAAATCTGTTTCAATTGCATCAGCGTCGCGAGCACCAATCCGCGGCGGCCAATTCCTTCTGCCTGCTTGAGTCGCGCGGTCAACTCGGTCACCAGCCGGCCGTAGAGTACGGTCTGCTTTTTCGACAATCCGCATTCGGTCCGCATCTCGGTTTTTTCGGGCAGGTCCGGCACGATGCCCGGGTCGGTCTTCAGGCGGCGGAGGATATAGGGCCGAACCAGGCGCCGCAGGGCTCCAAAGGCCTGAGGGTCTTGTCGCCCGTTGAGTCGCTTGACGAATTTTCTGAATTGACTAGCCGTGCCCAGCAAACCAGGGCAACAGAAGTCGAACAGCGACCACAGATCTCCCAGATGGTTTTCCACCGGTGTTCCCGTGAGCACGATCTTGCCGTCGCCTGGGAGCTTCTTCACGCAACGAGCTTGGCTCGACGTGGGGTTCTTGATCGCTTGTGCCTCGTCCAGCACGATCAACGGCCAGCGGATTTTTGCCAGCCATTCCAACCGTCGCACCAGACCGTAAGTGGTCACCACCAGGTCGAAGTTGGCCAGCCGCTCCTGCGGAGATTCTGCGACGCGGGTCAGTTCTTCCAGGCCGCATTCCGCGCGATGCGCAAAGAACGCTCGCATTTGTGGGGCAAAACGCGCGAGCTCCTGACGCCAGTTTCCCATCAGCGAAGCGGGGACAACCAACAGAGCAGGACCTTTCGCCTGTCGGCGAGAGAGCCGCTTGCGTTGGAGCAGCAAGTCGATGACTTGGACCGTCTTGCCCAATCCCATGTCGTCGGCCAGGCAGGCCCCCAGTCGCATCTCGGTCATGAACCACAGCCAGCGAACGCCCTCCTTTTGATACGGGCGGAGTGTAGCCGCCAGGTCACGGCCCGGCTGACAGGAGTCAGCTTCGCGAGGGTCGCGGAGCCGAGTAAGCGTCTCATGAAGCCAGTCGCCCGCCTCAATGCGCGACCACGCGGCTACTCGCTCGTCGGCTGCACCCTCGTCTTGCAACCGCACTCCGGCCAACATCCGCATGCCTTCCACGAAGTCGATCCCCTCGGCATGCTGCCGTTGCAGCTCCTTCCAATGGTCGAGCGCCTGCGCCAGCCGCTCTCGATCGACCTCGACCCATTTGCCCCTGAGCAACGCCAGTCCCTCCGTGTTGGCGAGGATTTCGCGGCATTCGGCCTCGGTCAGCCGCTGGCCATCCAACGACAGGGCAACCTCGAAATCCAGCAATTGATCGATCCCCAATGAACTTGCCGGCCGGCCCCCGATGCGAACGTCGACCTGCGGGCGGGAGGGCTTTCGCGCCGACCACCAGTCTGGCACGCGGACGACGACCCCGGCCGCCTCGAGCCGCGGTATTTCGGTAAGGAAGCGGTGAGCTTGACGAATCGACCAGGCCTGTGGTGAAAACAGCGACTTGGTCTCCAAGAGCTCGCGAACCAGATCGCTGGCTTCGGCAGCACGCCGTACCGGCTCTAGCAGGACGTCGAGCGTCGCCTTGTCCCGCGCGCCGGCATAGCGCGCCAGGGCTTCGGCCAGCGGGAGGTGTTGCGGCCGCGCTTGGCTGGACAGTCGATGCGTAAACGTGGCCAGGAACGCGAAGGGACGCTCGGAGTCGCGCTTGTTTTCTGCCAGATGAAAGGTTACGCGGCCCAATAAGTGCCAAAGCGGGTTCACTGCACGTAAATATCCGGCTGGACCGTCGCGACTCGCTGCCGCGCAGGCCGCCACGTGGTCGCGCAGTTCAAACCACAGTCGCCGCAGGACGTCGGCGGTCAGATATTCCAGACCGCGCATCGGCGGAGCATCAATAACCGCTTGTGCGAGATCCTCTTCGCCCGGCGGGGAAACCGTCTTCCATTTCGAGAAGCCACCATCTCCCAATTGGCACAGTGACTGCATCAACTGTCGAGAAAAACTCCGCCAGAACACCAGCGCCGGAGGCAGTTCTTCGGCCAACTCCTGCGAGGCCAACAGCAATAGCCCGGCAGCATTCGAATGGCCGAGTTCTTCGTTGAGCCGTGCGGCCCCCTGCTCGGAGACGGCGGGCAGACTCTCCGGATCCGAAAGGATGTGCAGGTTGCCGCTGGGCGTGATCGCGAGGCTCAAGCTCATTTCAGAGAGGATAGCCGATGCGCCCTGCGAAGGCGAAGCGAGCGGCCCAGGCAGCGATCGCACGCTGGTTCGTACGGTTCGATTCCTTGCCTTCGCATTCGTGGGCAGGCTGAGCGGAATGGTGTTCGACTGGCAGGTATTTGCCGAAACGGTGGCTGGAGCTAGCTAGTTCGGAGTAAGGAGCGTTCGCCGCGGTGCGCATCACCTGCATTCTGATTATTTACGAATGACGCTTCGAAGCCAACCATTTCTCGGCGATTGCCTGCTTCGCCCGATGCACGATTCGCAATTTCGGGCAGTTCCCCGGTTTGGACAAGTAGGTGACATGTGACTCGTCCATGATGGAGGCGAATTGTGCCGGCTCGACGAATGCAGTCTCCGAGCCATTTTTGCGGTCCTTGTTCCGCAGAGCTATAGCCGATGCACGCTCGCGGAAGCTGCTGATGGAATTCAAGCATCTGCAAAATTGTACTAGGGCCGGCATTTGTGGGCACGCGGCTACTTTGTGGCATCCAGCGGTAACGTCACCGACGATCTCCTCCAACCTACCGGCTTCAGCCGGTAGTAGTTCAGTCGCACGTGATCTGGCGTAACGATCCGGACGGACTTCGTCCGGCGGGTACGTCTCCGTCGCCGGAATAAATTGCCACGGGGCGGCCACCCATGTCATCAAACGCTTGAGTTCCCGACATGCGACCGTTGTGTCAAAAACAGGGTCCTATTTCGGGAGGCCCGATAAAATGGTTGGCTTGAGGCCACTGCCGAGTGAGCAAATGCCGCTGAGGTGGTGCCCTGCCCCATCAGGCCGGCGGCCAGGTCCTGATCGTCGTCGCCCACCAGGACCTTGTGCTGCACGCAGGTGCGTTCGGACACGCTCGCCGACGACCGTCCTTGGCCGGCGCGGATGGACAGCGCAACGCTGATCCGGTAACGAGCGCATCGCGAAGTGCATGGGACCACCGAGTTACCTGCGACGCGACTAGCTTCTCGGAATAGGCCGGCGGGCAAAGACGATCCACTTGCCGTCTGGTGACCAGTGTGGCTCGTAGCTGGGCACGGTTTGCCCAGGCACTCGCTTTGGTTCTGTGGTGCCCTCCACGTCGATGATGTGGATGTAGTGTTCTGGAGTAATAGCCAATTGCTTTCCGTCAGGAGACCAAGACACGAAGCCAGGAAAGTCTAGTGGCGTGCTCCAGCGCGGCTTTAATTCGTGTACGAACTCATTCGTGTCAATAATGTACAGCTCGCGCGTGGCGGCTCCCTGTTGTCGCGCGATAAAGCCGATCCGTCGCCCGTCCCGTGACCAGTCGAATTGGAACGGCCGCGCGTCGAGTTGCACGTCGAATAGCGTCTCCTGCTCGCCGCTGGCCACGTCGAACAACTTCACCGTTCGCCAATCGGTAAAGGCAATTTTGTTGCCATCGCTATTCCAGCGCGGGCTGCTGCCATAGACGAGGAATTCGCGCCCGCCGCCGTCAACGTTTTGGACATAGACTCCTTCTCGCTCGCGGTGGCCGGCGTACACGCTGCACACGATTTGCTTGTCGTCGGGCGACCAATCGCAATTCGCCTCCTGGCCGAACTCACGAAGTCCCGTTCCATCGAGGTTGATCAGATAGATCTTCTTGTCGCTGTAGTCCGTACCGTTGCGCACGTCGAAGGCCAGTCGCTGGCCATTGTGCGACCAGCGCGGCGCCGCATGGAAGTCATACCCCTCGACCTGGACGACTTTGCGCACCTCGCTACCGTCGACTTTCATGACAAAATACCGTACTGGTCGTCAGCCAAGACGGCGCCACTGCCGCTGATGCTCGCCAGCAGCCAAGCCATGGTCAGCAGTCGCGCCAAACGAGCACAGCGGATCGCTGGCCCTTCCCAGTACGGTGTTGAAGAATGTCGCAACCCACGACTCATGCGTTGTCCCCCCCGTGCAGCTCAGAGTTATCCGCCCAGCAGTTACTGGTTGACAATCGATACGTAGCTGGCCGCGGTTCTGCGCGACGGGAACAGCCAGGTTGATTCTTCATTCAATAATTTGGGCCACGCTGCGATTGCTCGCTAACCATGATTCTAGTGACTGGTGCCGCCAAACGCACCGAGATTCCACGACGCGCGAGCGGTACCGCGATAGCGTCATTTTTCGGGAATGCGACAGGTCGGACGAGTTGCTGAGGAATACTGTGACCTTCCAAATCCGGAATACGTGCTATTTCAGCGGCGAATAATCGGTTGGCTTCAATAACACCGACTTGACCCCGTCAGGCGTTGTCAGTGAGCCGCCCGCAGCCTTCTCTGAGGCCCCTTTCGCGGTAATCCACGTCGAATCCTGACGAAACGCCTCAAAGTTGGCGTCACGGGCGCTCTTTGATTGGTGCGCCAGAAGATAGACCAACGTGTCGTTAGCCGCCGGCTGGTCGGCGTCGAGGGTCCAGTACACCAAGTTTGTCATGCCGTGCTTAGCAAACAAGTTGATGGTGTGGTCGCGAAATCGTTGGTGGAGCCGGGGAAGGTTGCCAGAAGTACAGGTATAGGTACGCAGCTCGAAGACCCTGGGACCATTGTCGGCCGGTGATTTGAGTTGCGGCGAGTAATCGGTCGGATGCAAAAACGTGGACTCGATCTTTGTCAGTAGCTTCCCATTTTGTTCCGAGGATCGCATCACGGTTAGCCAATCCTGATCGAGGATGAAACTTGACCACGACTTCTTCCGCGATTCGCGGTTGGGATACGCCAGGACGTAGAAGAGTTTCTGCTCAGATTCATCCAACGGCGTGAAATAGCCAATATTGGTCATTCCGTGCTTTTCGAATAGCTTCATGGTGTGGTCGCGAAAGCGCGCGTGGAGCGCATCGAGCTTGCCTTCGGCCGCCGTATAGATCCGCAATTCGAAACATCTCTCATCGCCTGGTTCCTCGGCAATGGCCACCGACGCGAGTTGAATGCCGACCAGCAGGAGCAGTGCACGGTGAAGTGATCTCATGTCTTGAGAGGATCCTTATTTGAGTAAGCTGCGTGGCAGCAGATTTGTTGAATCAGCTCCGCCTTTGAACCAGCTGAGCCTGTAGCGGTTCCATCAGGACCTGATCGGCGAGCTGGTTTGACGGGGCCAAATGCGGTCTTGCAAAAGTCGATCTAGGACGCAGCATCGGGGTACACCAACATCGGTATCTCCACTCGGACGCCGTCAGCTATCTTGTCTGCCATGTGGTGCTTCTCTTTTGCCTAACGTCCAAGTTCACGCACAGGCGGGACCAACCTGGGCGACCGTTGGCCAGCGGCCAACCCAACGGCTCATGATATCCGGGGAATTTGGCCTGGTGCAACCTGCGGCCAGCCATGGCGTACTGATCCTAAGGATTCGAGCACGCGACGACTTGTACGAACTGGCGAAGCAGGCCCACGACGCGGCACATGGGGTACGGAGGGCGGCACATCGGTGGCGGCATGGTCCAGGCCGGCGAAGGCATGGCGACTATGCCGATGACTTTGCCGATCGTCGTTTCACGGCACTTTACCCCCCATGCTTTCTGAGCACTGGCTGGCAGCGTGACCGCATCGACGGTAGCGGACTGCGCTCTAGAGAAAAACGGAAAAACCTGGCATCCGAGGACGGCCGTGATTAAGATACCCACTGTGCGCTTCCATGGGGGGGAGCAGAAAGAGAAGGAGCGTCTGCTGGGCTTTGTCAACTCACCGGTATGGCCACTCTGACGAGAGACCGCTCGCTTGAGACCGTTGCACCGGCTACCTTGCACGGCTTATTCGAGATGCAGGCCCGCCATGCGCCTGAGGCAGTTGCAGTGGTCTGCGGCGACCGGTTGCTTAGTTATCGTGAACTCGAACTGCGTGCCGAGGCGGTGGCTAAGCGACTGAGACGGTGCGGAGTCCAACGCGGGTCGCTAGTCGGATTGCACGTCGAGCGATCACTTGATCTAGCGGTCGGTCTGCTGGGAATCGTCAAGGCTGGCGGCGCCTACGTGCCGCTCGATCCGGCTTACCCGGCCGACCGATTATCTTTCATGATCGTCGACTCCGAAGTCCAGGTGCTGCTAACGCAGCGCCGGCTCGCGGCTGAACTGCCGCTATCGTCCGCGCAGGTCGTCTACCTCGACGACCTGCGAGCCCAAGGACCGGACTCCAGCAATGATCCGGGAGGTGTCGAGGCAAACGCTACCGATCTGGCGTATGTAATTTATACCTCCGGATCAACTGGCCAGCCCAAGGGAGTGATGATCGAGCATCGAGCCGTCGTCAATACGATTGTCGATATGAATCGACGTTTCGGCATTGGGCCGAGCGACCGTGTGCTGGCCCTTTCGTCCTACGGATTTGACCTCTCAGTCTATGACATGTTCGGGCTATGGGCAGCCGGTGGAAGTGTTGTCATTCCCGAACCGGCCGACGCCCGCCAACCGGCATGCTGGGCCCAACTGCTTTTGCAACAGCAGGTGACGATTTGGAACTCGGTGCCGGCCGCGATGGAAATGCTCGTAGCTCATCAGACGGGCCGGCGCGACGAAGTTCTGGACAGCTTGCGTTTGGTGCTCTTGAGTGGCGACTGGATACCGTTGACCCTGCCGGATCGTGTACGGGCCATTAATCCGTTGGCGCAATTGGTTAGCCTGGGTGGAGCTACGGAAGCGTCGATCTGGTCGATTCTCTATCTCATCGGCCCATGCGAGCCTCATTGGAAGAGCATTCCGTATGGCCGAGCAATGTCCAATCAGGGCATCCATGTATTGAACGAGCAGTTGGGCGTCTGCCCGCCGGGAGAAGTTGGTCAGTTATATATTAGCGGCCTTGGTCTGGCTCGCGGCTATCTACGGCGCCCCGCGCTGACGGCCGAGCGGTTCATAACCAATCTGCAGAACAATTTACCCACGGCACGCCTCTACGCCACCGGGGACCTGGGACGGTTGTGTTCAGACGGTACCACTGAATTCCTCGGTAGGATCGACGGCCAGGTGAAGATTCGCGGCTATCGAGTTGAGCTGGGTGAAGTCGAAGCCGCGTTATGCCAGCACCCTTCGGTCGGACAGGCCGTGGCCGTAGCGAAGGAACACTTGGGTCACAAGCAGCTGGTGGCTTATGTCGTGGCGTCCGGAGAGCCTACGCCGACGGCCCGTGAGCTGCGTCGTTTCTTGCAGCAGTCCCTGCCAGAGTATCTGGTCCCGGCGCATTTAGTCGTCCTGGATCGACTGCCACTGACTGCAAACCAAAAGGTCGATCGTCAGGCGCTCACCGCGTTTGACCCGAAGCAATTGCGCGCAACAACCAGTCCCGTCGCCCCCAGAGACGAAAACGAACAGAGATTGGTTGACATTTGGCAAGAGTTCTTCGAGCTGGAAACGCTCGGCGTCGAGGATGATTTCTTCGAGCTGGGCGGCGATTCGCTTTTGGCTGCTGGACTCTTCGCGCGCGTCGAACGAGAATTTGGCCAATTATTTTCGCTCGACGTGCTCATCGAGCGGCCAACCGTGCGACTGTTGGCCGACTTGCTGCGAAACCCGCTCGCGACGAACATCAAGTCCTCGGTGGTCACAATTCAAACTGGACAAGCCCGACCACCGCTTTTCTGCATGCCTGGCATCGGCGGTAATGTGCTGGAGTTTCGTGGCTTGGCCCGCCAAATTGGTCCGGAGCAGCCGGTCTATGGATTGCGGCCTGCAGGCTTGGACGATGGTCAGCTACCGCATCAGTCCATCACTGAGATGGCAGTTCATTGCATCCAACAGATGCGCACCATCCAGCCGCGAGGTCCTTTCTACTTGGCGGGTTATTCCCTGGGAGGTGTGGTCGCGTTTGAAATGGCGCATCAGTTGAGCGCTCAAGGCGAAGAAGTGGCTTTGCTGGCACTGCTCGATTCCCAACTCTCGCTTGAGTCCGTTCAGTTGTCGATTCCACAAAGGCTGCGGATCCATTGCCGGACTTTATGGTACGGCATCGACGGAGGTCGGTGGTCCTACCTGCGAAGCCGTGTACGCTTGTTGGCAGAGCGCATTCGGCGAGGCAATCTCCGTCGAGACGACGATGACGTGATCATCGGCCTCGATCTGTCGCCCTCCAGCCGCAAAGTGGCCCGACTCCATATGCAGGCGTTGCGAAGTTACGGGCCTCGCATCTACGACGGCAAGATCACTTTGTTTGTCGCGCACCAGTACGCGGTACCCTCGACTGCGGTCGCCAGTTTTGACCCAACGCTCGGCTGGGCTCGCTGGACGACGCAACCGATCGAAGTGTATCTCGTGCCCGGTACCCACGCGGAGATTCTCCATCGGAAGGAATTGCAGGCGTTGGCGGCCCAACTTGGCGGTTATCCATCGGCCGCCCCTGGGAGCAACGCCAGTACGGTTATTGAAGTTTCCCAGTAATCAACTGCGAACTAGCGACAGGCCGCCAGCGGCATTAACGCGAAGGCGGTGCCATGCTGCTGGTGGTAGTCAACGGGTACCGCAATCGGCGAAACATGTCTGCCCTGATCTCGACAAGTGGTCATTATTCTTGATGCGGCGCGTGATCATGCGCCTCGGCTTCGATGGTTTGGTTTCGTCTCCCAATGCCGGCGGGGAGTCAGAATCCCCGGTCAACGACTTCTCCCAGCAGTGGAATTCCTTCGAGACCTAGCATTGCGACTTGATGACTGTGAACGGCCACGGGCAATCCCCGTCAGCCATAGGCCAGGTCCAGCACTTCGTCACAGGTGATTGACCCCCTCCCGATTTCAGTACCAGTGTCTGTGAGAGAATCGGTTCTTTTTTGGTTCGCGTGTTGAGTCGGAGGGAGGGGCGCAGCCCCGCAGCCCCGACTGGAGACTCAACACGCGACGCGGTCGGAAACACCCCGGCCGGGTCAATGTCACATTCTATGTGCCGCGCCGCGAGAGGTGCCTGGTTGTTTCCAATTGCCCTGCGAACGAGCCGAACTTGCTGCGGAAACGTCGGACATCATGAAGCAGATAGCGGAAATGGTGGCCCAGCCCACTGAATGCACTAATTTACGATGAGGATGAGACCATCGATCGCGTCGTGGCCAGCAGGTGCAGCTGGGGCAATATGTCCCCTGACCGGCACTTATAGAAGACTGGTTACCGTCGATTACCCAAGTTGCTGGAAATCATCGAGCTTTCGGGCGCTTTGGTCTCCATCGACGCGATGCGGTGTCAGACGGAGATAATGACACGTTGCGGATTTCATCGGGATACAGACCCGTCTGCCGGCAATCACTTGGCGAATTGCAAAAGTTTGTCAGCAGCGTTGCGAAGGCGACGTCGATCTTGCCGCCGCCTGAGCGTTGGGCGACAGTGCTACGGAACTGATACCGCTTGAACTTCACGAGTCATGGTGATACTGCCAGTAATCGGCTGACCCACGGTAAAGAGCTTCATTAGCCAGCCGTTCTTCGCCGAATCCGCGGAAACCGTCACGGAAACCGTCGGACTGGTGTATGTGATGGGGTTGGGAGTGACGGTGATTGTAGGACTCACGATGCCCACGGCACCGGTGATGCTCGTCGCCTTGTTCATGACATCTGCCGTGACGGCGTCAATCGCAACGCCGGCCCGCGCCCCCTCGAGAGCCGCTTCGCGCACGGTGTGTTGGATCTGTGCCATCCGCGAAATCTCAATGATGCCAAACACGAAGGTGAACAGAATCGGCACGCAGAGAGCGAATTCGACAGCCGCAGCACCGCGGCGAAGGCAAATTGTTCGTCGCTGGCGATTCATGTTGTGCCGCGTTTTAGGAGCGTAACAGGGATTCATCTTCATCAGAGCTCGCGACACTTATTGAATCAGCACGGCCGGCAGGCTGTCTGCGATGGTTTGAAAGGCCGTCTGCAATTGGGCGGAAGTCGGAGCGTAGAAATACATGCCGTTACCATTGGTGGCAGCTCCCTGCATAGCGGCTTGCGCACTGGGAGTGCCCGCCTCAGCACTGAAGGTAATGGTGTGCATGACAATGTTGTTAGCCTGCCGGTACGAAAGCGCAATGCCGGGAATGTCAGTATTCCCCGTGGTCGCTACGCCGTCGGTGAGCAAGATGATTGTGCGATTGGCGGTAACTCGTGCACGGAGCCCAGTCAACTCTCCCTGCGCGAGGGCCAGACCGGCTGCGATATTCGTGTCTCCCAGCAGCGGATTCTGACCGTAGTTGTTCATGGCAAGGAGAGTAGGGCTGAAGTTGTTGGTGAGCTGCACGTCGAGCGTAGCCTCTGTGGCACTATAGGTGCCGAAGGTATACGCCTCGGCGTACGTCGCGAGGGCGAGGTGCACATCGAGATTGCGGGCTTGCAGCACGCTCACAAAACTATTGACCGCTTGGGTCAGCGATGCCCACCGGCTGGCTGTGGTGCTGGGCGGAGTGAAGTAGCACTGCAGTGGATTCCTTCCTGTGGCGACGTCAGCCGGGTAATTGAATTCGTTGACGCTTAGGTCGAACGCCATCGAAGCGGACCGATCGAGCACCAGGCAGATATCGTGGCTTATGCGGGTAACAAGCGACACCTGCGTCGGACTGAAGCTGTTTTTTGCTAAAAACGTGGTCATGAACAGTGGCGCGGCGATATTTCCCGTCAACTGAACGCTGTTCAGCGGCGAGACGCCCGAGCTGAAGGTGTAGACGCCGCCCGACCCCTTCGTCGCATTGCCGAACAACAGGTTTGTGGAGTTAATGGTTAGCGTTTGCCCCGCGACGAGGTTTTGGCTCGCCAGAGTTTGGGCCAGGGCAATCGCGGAAGATTGCTGCTGTGTGGCACCGAAGTTGACGAGCGCGGCCTTGGCCGAGGCGTCGCACGTCACCCGCAGCTGCTCCCGCACCATCTGCATGTAAGTGACGTTAACGGCGAATGCCGCCAATACCAGTAGCACGGGAATCATGATCGCGACAAGTACCGTAATGGCGCCGCGGCGATCTGGCCTGCAGCGGCGGATGTGGCCTGGTGGGCAAGACATGCGGACAACCTTATTCTATGATCATCGTGGCCGAGGCACTCACAGCGAGTGACTTGCTTACGACCATCGACGTTACCGAATTCTGCGAAAAGGGAGCCGAGATGGTCACAGTGACAAGGGTCTGCGGGGCCAGGTTAGCCAAGCTGCTGGGACTGATCACAACCGTGGCCCCTTGGACTCCCAGTTGTGTGAGCAACGTGTTGCAACTTGCCTGCACCTGAGGTGCGGTAGCGGCCAGGTTGGTGGCCGTGGTGGGGCGCGTGGCGAGGCGAACCGATTCGAAAGCTGCCGATTGCAACCGCGCCTTCACGAATACGACGTTGCAGGTCTCAATCATTCCAAAGCCGACCGCCACAAGAATCGGCAAGCATATGGCAAGTTCCACCGCCGCGACTCCGCGGCGGCGATCTGACGGGACACGTCGCGATCGCCGCTGTCGGCATGAAATTACCCTCTCGGTGCTTGGCATACTTCGGCTTCCTGTTCTCTAGCTCGCTCCAACCCACTTTACGCACGTATCCAAATGAATTGGCGCGACTGAAATCTGGGGTTCCAGCGGCCGCTGGTTTATTGTGTCATGACGCTGTTGGCCTTGGCTCGCCACTTATTTCGGCATGCCGCTGGGGACTCGCCAGGCGGCGGCATTATTCGGCCCGACGTCGACCACGAACATGACATCGTTGCAGTCCTGGTCGCCACCGTTTGCCATGTCTTCAAAGCCAATGATGACATACTGGCTGTTGTCCGGGAAAAAGGCGATCATGTGCTGAAAACCGTCCGAGTTGTTGGTGCTGCCGTTGTACCATGTGTCGGCCGGATTGCCGGTGCCGTCGAGATTAGCCATCACGAAAAACGCCAACTGCTGACCAACTTGCACGGTTGGTAACTGGACGAAGTCTCCGAAATAAAGCGGCTCTGAAGCCGAGCGAATGCCTGAGCCAGTCGCGCAAACGGGGCTGATGCTACAATGCACTTTCGGGAAGAGTGTGTAGGGTGTGCCCGAAGTCGGTTTGTTGGTCGGAGCGCTGACCGTCGCGATGGTGCAACCCAGGGCGTCCTGGTAACAGGCTCCCTCGTACAAGAAGTAGACCCGCGGCGCGTAAGCAAACTGAAAGTACAGCCGCTTAGCGTCGAGCTGATTCAGGCCGATGCCCGTAAAGGCCACTGACTCCGGCAGCTTTGACTTCACGATGTTCAGATAATTTGTGAGGTATCCGTTGCTAAAACTGGCCGACGCAGTATCTGTGCCTGTCAGGAACGCTGGCCCCACCAGCGCCGGCATATACTGTGAAGCGGCAATCTGGTATTTCGATTGGGTCTGTGCAGAAGCCGGGGTGGCGGTGAGCATCGCCACCGAAAGGCCGATAAAAAGAATCGGGTACGAGGTTTTCATGGTCACTTCTCCTGGGGTCCTGCACGTCAGCCGCTGGTTCCTTGGTCCGACGTACGCGGGCACGATGTTCTAATAAATGCGTTCAAAATTGTCGGCAATCGGTAATTAATATTGAAAACTATGTCGGATTCCCGGGTTGTCAAAATCAGTCGCGAAGTAGCTGAGAGTTTTCGCCACGCTGCCATCGCGAGCAATTCGACTTTTCCGACTGTTCTCAATTTACGGGCAGCCAAGTGGCCGCTGGAAGATTCAGGGCCATGAAGCAACTTGGCTAGCTATTAGCGGTCTTGCTTTGGACCTGCGTCATCGCGGCGATTGCGATTCCGTTCATACAGCTAGCCCTAAAACGGCGAAAAAGCCGAGCGATAGCTGCTGGGACGCTCGTAGGCGCCTGCTCAATCCTTGGCCAGCCGGCCGAGGGGCCAATCGTGTCTTAAACTTCTAAGCCGCTGGCGGTGGCTCCCGCTGGCGGACCATTCGCGCACCCGCTTGGCTTTGTTGCTGAGCGGGTGTTTTTTAATGGGCGAGTTAACCGTTTTGCCTCAAGGGCGAGCTATCTTTTGGTGACTAAATTCGACGACAATTCCACAACCCGCCGCAGTGAGAAGAGCCATGCGAACGCTCAAGGCAATAATCCGGCAGTTCGCGAGATCCGAGCATGGCGCAATGGCCATCGAGTATGCGGCGATTGTGGCACTAATCGGCATGGCCGTTCTCGGGTCGCTTAAAACACTCGAGACTAGCCGCCCCATCGCGCTCGAGCTGCGACACAACCAGAGCCATAGCCCGAACCAGCCGCCAGCGCCTATCCCAGCGGCAAGCAGCGCAGCACAGCCAGCCGGGCCAAGTGCGGTCCCAACGGTGCCTGGTCTCCTTGACTTGATTCATTGCCAAGGAACCTGACGGACTGGCCCGCGTCCTTCGTCGCCATCCCCTCTGCTTCGGCTGCTGCAAGCCGCAGCAATCGAACGGTGTGTGATTGGCTGAAATTAGCGGCGCGCGTTCGCGGCAGCAACGCGGCTGCCCCATGCGAGCAACTCGGCGGTGCAATCGTCGCGGTCGAGCACGCATTCGATCAGCGCCAGCCCCGCATGCGATTTTGCGCGCTCGATGGAAGCGGCGAGCTCTCCGGCAGTTTCGGCGCTCAGTCCAAGCCCGTTGCCTTCGCCGGCATTGAACACTTCAACCAAGCCTGCGTAATCCCAGTTCTTAATGTTATTGTAGGGGCCGTCGTGGATCTCGACCTCGATCGTATAGCCGCGATTGTTGATGATAAAAATGATGGGATTTGCTCCGTGGCGAATCATTGTCGAGACCTCTTGCGCCGTGAGCTGAAACGAGCCATCTCCGATCAGCGCGACAGTGCGGCGTTCGGCGCCCCCTCCCAAGCTGATGCCCAGTGTGGCGCCGGTGGCCCAGCCGATGGAACCGTATTGCATCTGAAAGTGGTAGCAGGCACCGTCGGGTAGATGCAGCTTCTGTCCGTTGAACCACGAGTCACCGGTTTCCAACACGAGGTCAGTGTTCGCGGCAAGCAGCAACTGAACCTGTCGGCGAAGCTCTTTGAGCGAAAGCGATGCTTCTTCCGGGGCCGCCGCCTCTAGGGCGGCCGGGATGTGCAGGCGTCGGTAGCTGGTCAGGCTCGCGGCGTTTCTTGCGACCTTTGACGCGAGCCGATCAAGCAAGGAGTCCAGCCGCAGGCCGGTAAATTCCGCGCTATCCATGCGCATGAAATCGGGTCCAGCGTGGACGAGTTTCGATGGAGGTGTGAGCGTCGTCCAGCCCGCTGTGGAGTAGTCGCTGAACATTGGACCGGCAAAAAGTTGGCAGTCGCTCGACTCGACCACTTCCGCACAATTCAGACTGCTGACTTCGCCCCAATATGTCCCGACGAACGCGGGATGACTCTCTGGGAAAAGTCCCTTTGCATCGGGCATGACCGCGACGGCGCAACCCAGCGCGTCAGCAAGCTTGCGAAAGGCGGCAGTAGCGTTCTCAGAGCGGAGTTTGACGCCGGCGACAAGAACGGGCTTTACTGCGGCGTCGATCCTCGCGGTAAGCGCCGCAACGGCGGCGTCGAGCGAAACCGGGTCGGCAGCAGATCGGGATGGAGGCAGGGTAATCGGCGTCGGTTTCGGAAGTGACATGCCCGCGAGGTTGCAGGCAATTTCCAAATAAACTGGCTTACGACGGGTAAGGCAAACCGTTACTGCGCGGTCGATCATGCCAGCGGCGTCGTCAAGGTGGCGGATGATGAGGGTCTCGGCTACCACGGGCTCAAAACACTTCGCGCATTGATAAAGTTCCGCTTCGCCAATCGTGTGGTGCACGCGGTGATTTGCCGGCGCGTCGAGCGTGTTCGGGCCGCCTGAAACCACAAGCAGCGGAAGATCGTCGGAGTAAGCCCCGGCTGCGGCGTTGATCACGCTCAGGCCCCCAACCATGTAGGTGACCACAACGACCGAGAGGCCGGCGGTGGCGCGGGCATATCCGTCGGCAGCGTAGCCTGCGTTAAGCTCATTGCAGCAGCCGATCATCCGCAGCCCCGGTTGCGCGATAAGCTGATCCAACAGCACGAGGTTGAAGTCGCCTGGCACGCCGAAGAAATCTCGCGTGCCTGCTTGGAAAATTCGGCTGGCGAGACGGCCGCCAACGGTGCTCGCGGCTCGCGGCATCTTCACTTCGTTCGTGGCCGAGTTCATCTCGAACGCGTTCCTTATACTGGCGATGAATAAACCGGTCGGTAGGCAGCGGCCCGCACGTGCTCGTCGATGTTTTCCGGTCGCGGGACGGAAGCGAGACCCTGGTCGAAGACGTGTTCGGCAATCCGGGCGGCGGTATGGAGTGAGGCGTCGAGAATGTGGCTCTGGGGCGGATAAATCAGGCCTGAGGCACGATCGGCGTTTGTCACCTGTTCGGCCACTGCCTTCGCAGCGCTAATGAACATGGCCTGGGTGACCCGCGTGGCCCCAGTGGCGAGCACGGCCATACCCATCGCAGGAAAGATATATACATTGTTTCCTTGGCCGGGAATGAATCTTTGGCCGTCGAGTTCGACCGGCGGGAACGGGCTGCCGCTGGCAAAAATGGCCCGGCCACCGGACCATTTGTAGGCTTCTTCCGCCGTGCATTCAGACCGTGAGGTCGGGTTTGAGAAGGGAAAAATGATCGGACGCTTGTTGATCCGCGCCATGGCTTCGATCACCGGCCGGTTGAAGAGCTTTGGCACCGTGCTCACGCCAATGATGCCAGTGGGCTTAATCGCTTCGATTGCCTCGACGAAGGAGCTCACGGGCGCGTGCGAGTGGGCAAAGGGCTTTTGGAAGTCGGCCACGTCGCTGCGCGAGTCGACCATCAGCCCGTTGACGTCGAAGAGCCAATTCCGGGCGCGCCCTTGATCGATCGTGCCGCCTTCCAGTGTGATCGCCTCGCTGATCAGTTCCGCGATACCGGTAGCCGCCGATCCGGCTCCGAGGAAGAGAAACCGTTGATCGGTCAATTGCTCGTTGGAGATGCGCAAGGCACCAAAGATACCGGCAAGGGCGACCGCCGCAGTGCCCTGGATGTCGTCGTTGTAGGTGCAGATCTTATCGCGGTATCTTTCCAGGATGGTAACGGCGTTGAAGTTTGCGAAGTCCTCCCATTGAAGGCAGCACTTGGGGAATAGTTGTTGCACGGCCTGGACGAATTCTTCTATGAACGCCACGTATTCTGCGCCCCGCACCCGCTGGTGGCGCAGTCCAAGATAAAGCGGATCATTGAGCAGGGATTCGTTGTTCGTGCCGACGTCGAGTGTGATCGGCAGGGTAAGCTTCGGGGGCACGCCGGCGCAAGCTGTGTAGAGCGAAAGCTTGCCCATGGGGATTCCCATCCCGCCGACGCCGAGGTCGCCGAGGCCCAAAATGCGCTCGCCGTCAGTCACCACAATAAAGCGCACATCCTTCTCGGGCCAATTCCCGAGAAGTTCGACCAAGCGGCCCCGTGCGGTAATCGGAAGATACACGCCGCGCGGCGCGCGAAGAAAATGGTCGAACTTCTGGCACGCTTCACCGACGGTCGGTGTGTAGACCAGCGGCATGAACGTCGCCGGGTCGGACATTAACACCGCGTAGTACAGTGTCTCGTTGCGAGCCAGCAAATCTGACAGAATGAGGTATTTCTGCAGGTCACTGTCGAGGAACGAAAGCTGCATTGTTACGCGGGCAATTTGAATCTGCAGCGTCGCGGGAACAGGCGGCAGCAGCCCTTCGATGCCCAGAGCAAGGCGTTCCGACTCAGAGAATGCGCTTCCTTTGTTGAAATGAGGATCATGAAGCAGCGCGTAACCGGTGAGCGGTTGTCGAGGAGTATCAGTCATGGCAATCCGTTGGCAATTCTTTGGAAAGATTCGGCAAGGCGATGAGCTGCTGGACAATTCTCGTGCTGGCATCGGACTCGTCTTGATTTAGTCCTGGCCACGTCGAACGCCCGCCGAAACTAGCCCTCGCTCCCAGCGTACCGCGCGACAAGATAAGTGCCAAGGATTGAACAGCATTGTTTGCGGTGGCCTGCAGACATGACGTACCAGCAGTAGAATTGCAAATACCAGGTGCGACGACGGGCAAAACAAATCGCTCAATTGCAGCAGGCGGTCGACGCGGAATCTGAACCCAAAGTTGCCGGCAGCCGCCCGTCCAGCTCGCGCGTTGGGCTCCCGGGTCACCCATGCCACCTTGGCCACCTCGAGCAAGGATGCTCCCGTCGATCGTGACCACGCCCAATCGTGGCAGTTCATCACGCCTCGCCCGCAACGTAGCAGGCTTGAATCGGCAGTCGATTCACGATGAAAATCAAGAGTTCATTTCGTTTTAGGAGACGGAAAGCGCGATAACACGCAATTACCCTGCCCGGCTCGGCCGCGCGGTTTGGAATCACGGCCGTGATTGCCGGGATCTCCGAAGAGGTGTTCCTGCGCGACGAGGGGCCAAAGAAATGCCCAGGATGGCGTCTAAACGAACCAGCTCAGGCCACTAAGCTGTCTATTCTCGCAGCGGCTGCGACGCTCTGTAGAGCTTGAGGTATTTGGCCACCCGTTCCGCCAAATTGGCTTGCGTGCTCGGCGAGTGGATCACCTTTTCCGAGAGCTTGATCGCCTCGTCGAACTCTCCAGACTCGGCATAAGCCGCCGCGAGCGTGTTCATGAGATCAGGCTGCTGGTAACCGTCGACTTCGCAGGCCTGCTGGGCCCAGTGCACCGCTTCGGCACCATTGCGAAGTCGCGGATCGCGATGGATACCCAGCATCCAGGCCAGATTGTTGGCCCACAGGTAGCTGTGGTCGTCCAGCGAGAGGTGCGGTTTGAGCCGCAGCGCCACGCGATAGTAGAACGACGCGTCCGCGGACTCTTCTGGATCAGGTATTGCAACGCCAAGGCGTGCAAAGCGTTGCCCTCCTTTCCAGCCTTAAACCTGCTGAGCTACAATGTATCGATCTCGGCGCCGGGCGATCGCTTACGACGCCGGGCGATCCGCATTGTTTTTCCCTGATAAGAATGCACGTGCGATGGCGCGCTCAGCAATGACTCCCAAGGATTTTCGCGGCCAACTTCTGAAAGCCCTTGCTCACGTCGATCGTCCGGGCTCAGTCTGCGTTTCACGCGACCTGCCGTTGACGATGCCGGGGCTGGAAGTCGACAAAGTCGGCGCGATTCGGTTGCCGCTGGGTGGGGCCCAGGCGCGCAAGCTCATCAAGCATTGCGCGCAGGCGCCTTACGGCAAGGGAACCCAGACGCTGGTCGATACGGACGTGCGCCAGGTATGGGAACTCGATCCAGACCAATTCAAACTGACGAATCCCAAATGGAATGACCTGGTCGCATCGGTCACCGAGGAAGCGCAGCAGGCGCTCGGCTTGGAGGCGAGCAAACTGACGGCCAATCTTTACAAGCTCTTGGCGTACGAGAAGGGAAGTTTCTTTCTACCGCATCGCGACGGCGAAAAGCTCGACGGCATGGTGGCCACGCTTGTGATTGCTTTGCCATCGCCGCACTCGGGCGGCGAATTGATCGTCACGCACGAAGGGAAGCGGCATGAGATTGCGTTCCCTGGCGCGGCGTCCGGGCTCGAGTTGAGTTACGCCGCCTTCTACGCCGATTGCGAACACGAAGTGCGGCTGGTCAAGAACGGCTACCGTCTGTGTCTGGTTTACAACCTGACACTGGCGCGCTCGCGGGGCAAGAAACCAATCACGGCTCCGCAAACCGGCGCAGCAGTCACCGCCATCGGAAAGCTGCTCCGCAATTGGCCCAAAGACGATGTACAGAAGATCGCCGTGTCGCTCGATCATCAGTATTCGCAAGAAGGCTTGAAGATCGATACGCTCAAGGGCGTCGATCGCCCGCGGGCCGACGTGTTGTTCGACGCGGCGGAGCAAGCCGATTGCGTGGCCCACCTCGCCCTCGTCACCCACTGGCAAAGCGGCAGCGCGGAAGGAGGAGACTACGACGATTACTCCTATCGTTCCCATCGGCGACATCGGCGCTACGGCGACTGGTCCGACGAAGAGAATGAAGAGGCACAACACGAGAAGAACTCGCTGAGCGGTTACGAAATGGGCGACGTTTTCGACGAAGGCCTGTCAGCCGACCATTGGTCGGACCGTGACGGCGAGCAGGTGCCCTTGGGAGAGATCGACCTGGATGAAAAAGAGGTCGTTTCCAGCCAGCCGCTCGCAGCCTGGACGATCAGCCGCGAAGAATTCGAGGGCTATACCGGCAATGCGGGGATGACCCTCGACCGTTGGTACCATCGCGCGGCGGTGGTCGTCTGGCCGCAGCAAAACCATTTTCAAGTCTTGTGCAGCGCCGGCACGGATGCGGCGATTACCGGGTTGGAGCAGATGATGAAGAAATGGAAACGGTCACGAAAGTCCGAGCAGCAAGCCACGCGACTCTCCTGCCTGGAATTTTCCAAGGCAATCATCGATACCTGGGCGCCGCAACGGTATCGGTATTCGTCGTATCGGGACCGAGACTCCACCGACCGCTCGGTGTTTCCGCTCATGCTTCAGGAACTAGACGCGCCGGAGTTGCTCTGCCAGTTCGTGGCGCAGATCATGCCTCAGGATCGCGACGTGCAGCTCGACAAAGCCTTCCCGACGTTTTGTAATCAACATGGCTGGAAATCTTTCGAACCGACCTTGACTGCGGTGATGGATGCCACTTCGCCGGCGACAATATTGCGGAACGCGGCGTTGCTGGAGGTTCTCTGCATCGAGCGCGACAAAGATGCAAATCGTATCGCTCTCTGCCAACGCCTGGCGGAACATACCATCCTCGCCCTGTCCAAGATCGACCGCCAACAGCCAAAGAATGACTCGTCCGACGACGATTCGCTGGACGACGACTGGGAGGACGAAGAATCGCTCGATGACAATTGGCCGGATGATTGGCGGACGCCGCAGATCGACCGCGCTGCGTTGCTGACGACGCTCGTCAGATCACTGATCGCCGTCGAAGCGGAAAAACCGCTGGCTCGATTGATCGATCATATGCTCGCCGGCAGCGCCAAATTTGATTTGACCGATGTGCACCTGAAGGCGATCTTTGGATTGGAAGCCTGGTTGACGCGCAAGCTGAAGAAGTCCCAGCGATCCATCTCGCGATGGTTGAGGCATTGCCGGACCGAGTTGGAACGGCGCACCGCACAGGCGCCCGCGCCGCTAACGGATTTTCGCCGCGCCGACAAGCTACCGTGCAAGTGTGGCGACTGCCAGCAATTGAGGCGGTTCCTCGCCGACGCCCACGAATCCGTCCTTCCCCTGCCCATGGCTAAGGACCGCCGACAACATCTCCATCAGATGATCGACAAGTGTGGCTGCGATCTGACGCACGTCACAACGCGAAGGGGCAGACCCTACACCCTGGTCTGCACCAAGACCACGGCCTCGTACGATAAGGCCTGTCACGTGTATGCGCGCGACTGCGAAAACCTGAAGCGGTTACAGGTGATCGAAGAAAAGCTCAGTCGCTAGGCACCATCGGTAGCTCGAAAGCATTGAGCCACACTGCGCGACACTTGAACGATCACGTGTCCTCTTCCGGTGGCATCAATTCCCAGAGTTCGTTCTGGTGTAGCCAGGTTGGGTCGGCGTTCCTGCGGATGAATTCGTCGACGGGCAGACCTCCGACAAGCGGTGGGCGTGGCACCCGTGTCTGTTTTCCGCGGATGAAGATCGTCGTGTACTTCTGCTTTCGCGCCTGCTTGTCGGTGGGAGTCAGTTTCCGCTTCCGCCTGGCCACCGCCGATGCTCCTGAAAGGTCGTATGCGACCAAGGCGCCGTCGAAGTCACCGTTGCGACATGTTGGCGCCATCGAAGGGCCAGTCATCCCCGACACACTCGTCGGCTTCGACATCCGCGCCTTCGGCGCGATTGACCAATTCAGGTGGAGCTTCGGAGGGTCTCAGCGGCAGTAAGTAGTCCCCGCCCAAGGCATGCACGCGTGCCACGATAATCGCATGGCACTAGCCGACTTGCTGTTGCGGCTCCCCAAAGCAGGGCCGCTGGCATCTCGCAAAGGCGTAAAGATAAGTCCAGATTCCTGAGCAATGCTAGCGGCCTTTTAAAGAACCATTACGACACCCAGTTCACTCGTCACTTTGTCGCTAGCAAGTCATGTGTAAATCCTTGCCTCTTCCTCCCCGTACACGACATTCGGCCTCAGATCACGACTGGCAATGTAACCGTAACCCCAATTGACCTAGACGCGGCCACTGCCGACCGTCATGATTTGCCCCGATTCTTCGCGCAAACCGAGTCACCGTCGGAAAGAAAACGCTGGCCAACAGGCCGCGGAAAACGGTCACCGTCTAATAAGGAACCAATCATGCGCTCGCAGGTGAGGCTCGCTCGCACGTGGATCGTTCTGCAGGCCATGATTGTGGTCTGCAACGCATTTTTGACAGCCGGCCACGTTGCCGCGCAGGAAACCGAAATCGATGTGCGCCCGATCGTGATTTCGGAGGAGGAAAGGCGGCTCTTAGGAGAAGAACACACTTCGCCGGCCGGCGAATCTGCCAACGAATATCCAGAGTCTGAACCCGGTGACACGGGCCCGCCGGTCGCCAAATCGAATTCAGAAACCGCGGCCGAAGTTCAGGATTCCACTACGGATCGCGCGATAGCGCATTCGAACCGCGCTTCGGACCGCGAGTTGATCGAAACAATTGCCCTGGATGGCATCCGGCCAGGCCGGACCACGAGCGATGAGCTGCACACCCGGTGGGGATTTGCCTGGAAAACTGAGCCGATCGCCGGCGGTGTGCGCGAACTCTATACGAACCACAGCCCTGATGAACTGCGGGTGACGATTGTGGGAGATGTTGTCAAGTCGGTAGTCACGCGCCTTTCACGTCCCATCGCGGCCGACGTGATTGCGAAACGGATGGGCCTAGATGAATTCGAACCGGTCGAGGTGTTGGATGAAAACGGCCAAGTTTCCGGACGCGCTTATCTGGAGCGAGGAGTGGTGCTGCGATTTTCATCGCCGCCCGAAGAGGACCAGGTATCTCAAATTATCATCGAATCGATCGACGCGAAGCCGTTCATCGCGCGCGCGGAAGCGCGCTTGGCAACTCGCTACGCCGAGTGTATGAAGGACGTGAATCAATCGCTCCAACTGGCTCCTGACAACGGCCGTGCCTATTGGCTGCAAGCGGAAGTGGAACTGCGGTCGGGCCATTTTGAAGCCGCACTGAAATCCGTGAAGCGAGCCATTGAACTGCAATCGACCGAGCCAGAGTATGTCTTGACGTTGGCCCAAATTCTTGCAGCCGGCGGCGACTACGAAGGGGCCATCCAGCAAGCCAGCGATGTAGCGAAACGCAACAAGGTTTCACCGGTCGTGGCAGCTCACGCGCATTGCTTGTGGGGTGATTATTTGGCGGCGGGGCTCTCGCACGATTACCAGCAGGCAATTCAGCATCATACACAAGCGATCAATCTGGCAAAGCCCTTAAAGACAAGTCGAAAACCTCAGGAGCGACGCCAGGCCAAGGAATTACTGATCGATGCGCATTTAGCGGTCGCCCACGATATTGGTTGGGGAGTTTGGGACGATCAGGCGAACGTGATCGTGAGGTGGATCGATCGCGCTACCGATTTGGCTGATGAGTTAGTGACGCAAGACCATGGCTCGCTAGAACTGTTGCTGCGTGTCAATGAGCAAGCAGTCTCAGCCCTGGCCGGCGTCGTCGAGCCGCCGGCAATCACGAAGTGGACGAATGCGGCGATCGAATTGGGAAAGACTGTGATAGGCGAAGCCACCGACCCCACCTATCGAGCACGGCTGAACTGGAATTTGGGAACAATGCTTAGCGATGCCCTGCAGGTCGAAAAATCGCTAGCCCACCGCGAGCAGGCCCTGGAGATGGGAAAGGCGGCGCTAACTCATCTTGAGCTCGGCGAGATGTTCGGTAAGCGATTGCCGATGCACGATTATTTGCGCGCGCGTGCGTACTATCGGCTGGGAGCACTCTCTGTGGTCGATCCGGCAGATAACAAAGAGGCCGTGACCTGGTTCGACAAAGCGGTGCCCCTACTCGAAAGCCAACCCGCGTCCGTCCTTTTGGATTGCGGAAAACAAGGCGAAATGTTTGCGAGCATGGCCGTTTCGTATTGGGAAGTGGAAAATCACAAGGAGGCATTCCGGCTAACGAGCCAGGGCATCAAATTGATGGAAGAAGCCATCAGTAAGGGTTCGTTGGCCGGATCCGCGCTGGCCAAGCCGTACCGCAACCTTTCGATCATGCACCAGCGACTTGGAGACCGTCCGGCCGCCAGAAAATTTGCCGAACTCGCCGCGCGCTATGACGGGACCAGAACGAAGTGATCGGCAAGGCGGCCCGACGTCGCTCGCGAATGGTTATCCAAGTCAAGCCGAGCGAACGGGCGAAGAAACGGGCCGTGGCTTTTTGAAAGCCGGTGAAACATGGCGCATCGTAACAGAGTGTCCAAGAGCGACAGATGGCTTCCGGGGAGACATTCCGGTGTCTCATTCTCGATGGCAGGCCTACTCATCCTGATCGCTTGGTGCGGATGCCTCGCAGCACTCGGCGACGAACTTCCGACCAGGGGCACGGTGATCCGTTTCGGCGATGTCCGCGAAGGTGTCGCGGCGTTGACTCGACAGGATGAATACATCAAACAGATGGGCCCCTTTGACCGACAAGTCCGCCTGCAAACCGATCGCGAGGTCAGCGAACATGAGCTCCTGGCGTTCATGGGCGCAAATGTCTTGGCATGGAGCGACGATGATGTGCAACAGCTCACACCTGTCCTGGAGGCGATGGGCAAAAAGCTGGAGCCGTGGACGCTGAATCTCCCGCGTGAGGTCCTCTTGGTCAAAACCACCGGGCGCGAGGAAGGGCATGCGGCCTACTGCCGGGGCGCCGCCATCGTGATCCCAGAAGCCTTGATCAGCAAGGGGACAAAAGTCCTCGAAATGGTCCTTCCCCACGAAATATTCCACATCGCCAGCAGCCATAATCCCGCTCTGCGCGAGGCGCTCTATCAAATCGTTGGCTTTAAGGCCTGCAATGAAGTGGAGTTGCCCAAGGCCCTGCGTGTGCGAAAACTCACGAACCCCGATGCCCCGGTGAATGACCATTATATTATGGTCACGCTCAACGGCCGATCCGTCGAATTGATGCCCCTGCTGTTTTCCGCAGTCGAATACTACGACCCTAATCGGGGTGGAACTCTGTCTTCCTACATGGAATTCAAGCTGATGGTATTAGAAAATAGCGACGGTGTGCGACGACCAGCTTTGGTCAATGGCCAACCCATGCTGTTAAGACCCAACAGCGTGCCGGGCTTCATGGAACAGGTCGGGCGAAATACCTCATATCTGATTCATCCCGAAGAAATATTGGCTGACAACTTCGTGCTCGTCATCAACGAGCGCATGAATCTGCCCAGCCAGAGGATCGTTGAGGAAATGGGCAAGGTGCTCCATGGCACCTGGCGATGATGTGGCACATTTGAGCGCAAAGAATATCAGCTGCCGCAATGGGCGAGCGTCCGCCGAGAATGCCGCCATTCCTGGGCCATCGCAGGCCCTCAGTGCATCGCGATCGCGGATCCCAGCCCGGGGCTCGCCCAGCAAAGCACACTTGGCCATGCGTAGGCATGTCGAGGGTACCCAGAATATTTAGCAATGTCGACTTGCTACTGCCGCTCGGTCCTACGATCGCCAGGTATTCTCGTCGCCGGACTTTAAAGTGTCACGTGGTCGAGTGCCGCGACATTTCTATCAGGATAGATCCAGCAGAGATCCTGGACCTCGAGCAAGAAGTCGGCCACCCATTTACTGCAGCGAAGGCTTATGAAGCTGCGGCTTTGGGAGTGGCTTTGAGAATCGAGCCGCTCGTGGGAAGCTCACCGATATCGCCCGTGATGTCCTTCAACGATCCGGAATCCTTTTGTGGGTCAGCCAGCAATTGCCTCCACTCAAATTGACCGGAGATGCTCGGTATTGAAAGCGTGCGTTTATCAGAATCGTAGCGCAGGGCCATCTCCGTATCGGTGATACCCGAAACCGGACCTCCGCCCATAGTGGTTGGCCCAAAATGAAGTTTTTGCACCTTGCCGCTCTCAAGTTCGCGGGTTGATATTGTAGTTGGAAGTTCCAGTTCGTTTTTGATCCCCACGAGACGAACCACGAGATCGTCGCTACCCATCGACTGCACAAAACGAATGCCCTTAAATTCCACGACGACACCACTCTGCTTGGAATCCACGGTACCGCGAAGGAAATTGATGCTCTCGGCAGTGAGCGCCTGATTAACCTTGCGAAAAAGCACCAAACGCGGAGTATTGCCTTCCTTGTCCTTGAGCTTGAACGTAACCGTTGATTCCGCGGAATCAAAGAGCGGGGGATAATCCGCGCCCTGGGCCGTCAGAATCAAGCTAATCGTCCATTGTGTAAACAAAATCTTTCCGAGCATTTTGTGCCGTACCGCCGCAGATAAAGGCGGCGCGTTGAAGTTTGGTTGAATCGAGCGTTCTGGATCATTGAGTGCCGCACGCCCGACATGCATTCTCGTCGACATTGGGCGCCTGAAACTCACGGTCCCGCGCCGAAGCAAGCGACATACCAACACCCAGGCTACACCACCAGTAAGCAGTTATCCAGTCGATTCTCGCGACAAGTCGGATCGCGGGGTGCCCAGGCGCGCACCTCCAGGCTCGTCGCAATCGCCAAACGCCTGACGGCTCCGATTGTCCATGCGATGCGGGTACACGGTCGTCACTGGGCCAATGGAAGACGTCTTTGGGGTGACAGATGTTCGGCCGCCGTCTCGATTTCCCGCAGCAGCTTTCCGTTGCACGAAATTGCTACAACGCGACAATCTGCGTCCGAGGGGTCAGTCGATCGATTTCTGGCTGATGCTCAGGCAGCAGCCAATGCTTATGCGACCGCCGGCTCGCCGAGCATGAACTTCGAGCATTTGACTAAAATCGCCTTAAGATATATAAGGCGCCCGATGCTTTTATTGGCCAGGGTGCGAAAGAACGGCCAAGCTATCCGGTGACGTCACAAGAACCATGGAGACGAACAATGGCAGGCGGTGCCAAACCTGGTGAGCGGTGGCTGGTTGATCTTCGCGCTGTCGATGGCAGTTCATCAGCATCGCGAGAGGTTGCGGTAACGCTTGTCGACTTTGATCCGCGAACCAACACATGGACTGTGCAAGAAGAAGGAGCAAGCGTCTCGGTCGCCTTGCAAGCAAGGGACCTTATCAGTCGCATCGAGTGAATAGCGGCCTTGCAAGCTTCAGAATTGAATCGAGCACCAGCCCATTCGTTTGCAAAGTTGTCCGCTGCAGTTGCGATCGAGTCGGCCGCCGTGATTTCGCCGAGCCCATCGGGCAATTTTCACGCGCGATAGAGGCGCGAAAGCGAAGCACTTAAAAGTGGGGCGTTAGCTTCGAGCAGTTGCATGAAAGTCAAACAGTGACCTACACCGCAGGTCAGGGTCCGAAGGGGCCGTGCGCCGAGAACGTCAAGCCAGGCTGATCGGCTGGACGAATCCGTCGTGATGCTGCAAATCCTGAACGTCGCCAAGGAAGTGCAGTGACGGTCGAGAATGCAACGCTCAAGCCGCCCCCTCACTACGGCGGCTTTTTCATTCTATGCGGCACCACTGCCTCGGCCACGATCACCGTCACCGCGCCGACTTTGCACACGCCAGGCGTGATCGGCGCCACGACCACCGAGAGAATGGGGCAACGTGGTGAAGAACTATACGCAACTCTATCCCAATGTTCAGAACCACACGGACCAACTGAAGGCGTTGGAAAGGGCACGGACCGCCAAGCCCGATGATGCCGCAATGCGCTTCCTGTTGGGCTACCACTTCGGCTATTTGGGTTATCCCAAGCAAGCCGTCGTAGAATTCGACAAGGCACTCGACTTGCAGCCCAAGAACCTCGGCTCGCAGAAGCTACGAGACATCTTCGCGCTCCAGGCGGGAATGCCGGCTCGCGCACATACGGCAGTAGATCGACCACCCGTTCCGAACCAGCCTGGCCCAGTCGTGCTGGATGCCGCCACACAGCCTGCTGGCGGTTGATGATCCTGGAAAACGGAATTCCATCCAACATCATTGCCCACGTTGGTTGGGCAATGATGTTTTTTTATTCCTCTTCAGCTGTCGCATCAACCGTTCTCTCGGACTCCAAACTAGCCCCCCGTTTTTGGCACTGGTGAGATTTGGCCGGCATGGCTGCCGTGGTGAATTGCACAGTCGATCCCGGTCGGTCACGTCGTGACAACAGGGGTGTGCATCCTGAAACGCTTACGGTAGTTCTACCTCACCATTGCCAAGAAAGGCGGCGACCTCGCCCGCAAGAACGATCACCGACCTGGCTGGAAAGTTCCTATGCTGCGGCTGTTACGACTTTGCCTTGCTCGTCCAAGGCGCTCTCCTCGCTCCCAGTCTCGAATACGAATACTAATGCTGTGGGCGGCTCCTGGAACGCCCCAGGCGAGGAAAGGCAATGAGCGTCGGACCCCTAGCTTGGCTCGCAGGTGCCAGGAAGCGGAGCGCCACCTGAAGCTCTTGGGCATGCAGAGCCAGTTAGGCAGCCGCCGCCGGTCGAGTGGAGTGGGCAAAGTCTGCCGGGGACGCCATGCTGTGACGGGCTGGTCGCGGGCCTCAATCTCGCTCTACGGCGCCGAATCCGCAGTCCGCGGCGAGGAATCAAGCACCGTTCCCGAGCGAGACGATGACGGTCGTGGTGCGCCAAGCAGTAGCCCGTGGTTCGCGGGGGCCCCGGCGAGTACACCTTTTTCCGGAGTCTAAAGTCATGGCTAAGCGATCGGTCGTGATGTTCACCGTCGTCCTTTGTTCGATGATCTCCAACAGGGCCGATGCTTTTGGGTACTGCGCGCGATGCAACACCGGATGTTACGGCTACGCAGGTTACTGGGGCGGCGCCGAGAATTGCGGACTCGGTTGGGGAGCTTGCGGCAGCGCCTGGCGGTTTGGTTATGGGGGCTATGGTGCTACGCGGTGTGGTTACGGATGCGCGCCACGTTGCCACCACCTGTTTCCAATCTTTGGCCAGTACGGATGGTTCCATAAGCTCCGTTGTGCCGGCTGTGGTGGCTGTGGCTGTTCGAACTGTGGCTACGGCGGCTGCGTGCGCGGCGGTTGCACGTGCGGAACCTGTACCGTGTCGGCCTCTACCGACGGAAGGTCCAAATCGAACATCATTTCCGAGCAGCCGGCTCCGGCCGCGGAAAGCGCCCCGGAGACTGCACCCAGCGACCGTTTGGCCAGTATTCACCGATCACCGTACCACTCGACCAGCGCGCGTCAGGATGGATCGATTGCCTTCCAAAAGGGGATCACCGTGTTTCGTCAAGGCAAAATGCGAGAGGCACTCGGAGAGTTCGAGGCCGCGGCCAGCGCCGAACCGAAGAATGCCCTGTATCCCTACCATCGCGCCCTGGCGACGTTCGACCTCGCTGGTGCCGATGCCGCGCAGGAAGCGCTGAAGCAAGCAATCGAGGTGGAATCGCTCGAACCAGTTAAGAACTGGGGCAAGCGGATGGAACGCGTTCAGGGTCGGGGTCGCGTTTGGATTGAGACCGCCCGCCGTAACGCCGGACTCGTGCACTAACCCGTCGCCCTGGGAGTGCATCCAGCCGTAGGGGGCCACACTGCTTGCTTCAGCGCGAGCTTGTGCCCAATCGCACTGATCTTACTAGCTCATCCGGCTGGTGGAGTGGCCATCGCACGGCCGTCTTTTTACAACAGACGCTCAACCACAAGGCGACCGAACGGTTTGAACCCGCTAAATCGTTAAACCAAAGTGACGTCGGATAAAACGCTGCTCAAGATCGCGAGGGAGTCTTTACCTCAGCGGGGCAGCTGTCGATACGGAGGGCGGCTATGTTCACGATAGGGCACGCTGCCGAAAGATCCTGACGCAGGGCCAACGACAACCTTTTTCTCGTCGCCTTCCGACGGCTCGTCTAATTCCATGCAATGGCATTCTCGGCATTCTTTCAATGCCGCCTGCAGGTGCTCCTGGCAGATCGGCTTGGCGAGATACATGAAGACGTGCTTGTGCTCTGCATTGAGCACGAGGTCAGGCTCGCAATGGCCCGAGTAGAGAATGATCGGGATCGGCCGGCTCTTGTAGACCACCGCGGCAGCGTCGGACCCATACATCTCGGGCGTCAAGGTGCCGGTAATAACCACGTCTGGCTCAGTCATCGCACACTGATTGATGAGCGACTCGCCGTTTTCGGCCACTGCGACCACTTCATGTCCCAAATTGCCGAGCATTTGCTCAAGGGATTCTCGCATCCCACGGTCGTCATCGGCAATTGCCACTCGTAGAGAAAACGACATTGGTTGGGCCCATTCAGTTAGAAATGGCGCGATCGTCCGAGTTTCAATACCCAGAAACGACATCCCCTTCGCATGCAGCGTCAACCGCATCCTGCAAGTATACCCTATTGCTGTCGAGGGCAGCAATAATTGGTAAGCTCTGCAACCCCCTTGCTATTTCTTCAGATCTTTGAGAACGTCTTCGGTCTTTTCCACGACTTTTTCGACTGCTTGCTTGACCTTACCAGTCGCCTGATCCAACTTACCTTCGCGACGCAGCTTGCCATCACCGGTGAGCGCCCCCGAAGCCTCCTTGATGCGCCCCTTGATTTCTTCGCTTTTTCCGCTCATAGCTCGATCTCCTAGGTGAGAAGTTGCGTTGATGGGAGCTCGCATTGGGGGGCTGACTTGCTTATTCGCCAGCGAGTATCGCGGCTCGCGCCGGCCAGCTAGCGCCCCTGATCCTCCTAGCGTCCGCAACTCGCGTGCCGGATCGAGTCTGCGTCTCATCGTTCGGTCCGGTGCTGGTCTTTGCGTCACGTGGGTCTTGAACGACAAGACGTTTTTCGTCGTAGCGACGGCCCGCGATACCCAGTAGCAAACCTTGATGTTGCTGGCCTTCGCCGGAGTTCCCTCCCTCGAACCGACACTAAACTCGATCAACAGTGGTCCTACACCGCACAGCCCATGTGCCCCTTTGGAACACAGTAACAGTGATGATCGCGGCAAGGAAAGTCTTCGAGGTTGCGCCGGCTGCCTTGGTTGATGTGGCGAAGACACCAGGTTGCGCGGCGAAACAAAAATGGCCGGGAAAAGAATCGCGACGCGGCGACCATCCGCTAGAATTGGGGTCTCTCTCGCCTGAACGAGGCCATCGAGAGTCCTAAAAAATGGGGACTTAAGTCCAGGAATCAAAGCAAAGACATTGGATCTCACGGGTGCCCAATTGCCGGCAATGGGTGTGGAGCGGCGAGATTTCCAAAACGATGAAGCGGTATTCCCTTAGGATGTCGTGGAAAAACGGATCAATCGGCCAATCGACATCGTCAATGAGTTGCGGCCGTGGATTGCTGATGATCGTGGCAACCCCGCCGCTTCGATGAAATGGGAACCGACCGCCCAATGCCCTTACGCGGGATGTTCGTCTCAGGTTTAATAAATGGTTCTTCGAGGAAATGCAGCGAAGCAACGCTGCTGTGGTCCGAGTCGTGTGCTGCACTGACTCGCGTAAGCCCTCCTTCCCCACTTTTGTCGCACCGGAACGCGCTCCCTCCGTTATTCGAACACCTTCTTCAGGTCGAAGTAGAGGTGCACCGGTCAGTGGGCTATCATAGAAATGCCCATTTGCTCTTGGTCTGTTTTTTTCCGAAGTTATGCAGGGAGAGATCGGTTGGATGGTTGGCATCGCGATTTGCGACGACGGATGTTGAGTCTGATGACGCGCGCTAGGCACGAGCGGCTACAAGAGCGTGACGAGCAACCGTTGCGATCCGAGCTATTCACCACGGACCAACTTGAACAGCATGCTAAAGCTTTGGCCGGTTGGCATGAGGTGGACAAGCGGGTCGGGCCGGACCGGCTGCTCAGTCGCCTAGAGAAGAACGAAGCAGTTCTGCTCAAAGCCTATCAATTGATCGCGGCCGCCGTGGCAGCCAACCGACGAACGTCGCCGGCTGCCGAATGGTTGCTGGACAATTTCTACCTGATCGAAGAGCAGATCCGCACAGCCCGCCGCCATCTGCCCAAGAACTATAGTACTGAGCTTCCGCGGCTGCTTCGAGGACCCTCGAGCGGCTTTCCGCGGGTGTACGACATTGCCTTGGAGCTGATCTCGCACGTCGACGGCCGAGTGAGTGCCGAAAGCCTGACTTCCGTCGTAGCGGCCTACCAAACCGTCACTCCGCTCACCCTTGGAGAACTGTGGGCCATTCCGATCATGCTTCGCCTGGCGTTGATTGAGAATCTGCGCCGCGTTGCCGCGCGCATGACCACAGCCCGTCTGCACCGGGACGAAGCCAATGCTTGGGCCGATCGGATGATCGAGGCAGTCGAAAAGGACCCAAAATCCTTGGTCCTCGTGATGGCGGAGATGACTCGCGCGGCTCCGGCGATGGACAGCGAGTTTGCGACCGAGTTTGCCCGCCGGCTGCACGAACAAACTCATGCGATGGCGTTGCCGTTGATGTGGGTTGAACACCGATTGGCCGAACAGGCTGTCACCGTCGAGCAGCTGATGCAGATCGAGGGGCAACAACATGCGGCTGATCAAGTCTCAATTGGCAACAGTATCGGCAGTCTGCAGTTTTTGGCGGCCATGGACTGGCGCACGTTTGTCGAATCACACAGCTTCGTCGAACAGACCTTGCGTGGTTTTTCTCCGGGCGACTTCGGTGATTTGAACAATAGCTCACGCGACTATCGCCAGGTCATTCAAGCCATACAAGAGTATTCAGACGTTTACAGCGAAATGGATTTCGCCACGCGCGACCGATATCGCCATGTCGTCGAACGGATTGCTAAACGCAGCCGGCTTTCCGAGTGGCAGGTGGCCGCAGAGGCAGTCCGGTTGGCGAAACAGGCCGCCGACGTGAAAGGGGTTCGCGAGCGTTCGGCTCACGTTGGGTATTTTTTAATCGACCGTGGATTGCCTCAACTCGAAGCGGCCGCCGAGGCGGGCATTTCGCTGGGTGAGAAACTGGGGCGATCGGCCAAACGGCATCCACTATTGCTTTATCTGGGGGCGACCGGATCGATCACGCTCGCCGTGACCACGGCAGCACTGTTCCAGGCGTGGCGGTATGGAGCGGGCCTCTGGCTCCTCGCGCCAATGACACTCCTGGTTCTGCTGGGTACAAGCCACCTCGGTGTGGCCATCGTCAACTGGCTGGTAACCATGTTCGTGAGCCCGAGGGCCCTGCCTCGCATGGACTTTTCCGATGGGATTCCCCCTGAGTGTCGCACTCTAGTGGCCGTACCCACGATGCTGACTAGTCCTCAGGGCGTTAGTGAATTGATTGAAGCGCTGGAGGTTCGTTACCTCGCCAGCCGTGATAAGCATCTCCATCTTGCTTTGCTGACCGATTGGCGCGATGCCCCTTCCGAGGTGATGCCCGACGACGATTCCCTGCTCGACCAAGCACGGGAAGGAATTGGGGCGCTAAACGCAAAGTACAAAGCTGAACGCAACGATATTTTCTTCTTATTTCATCGGCCTCGTCGCTGGAACCCACAAGAACAAGTCTGGATGGGTTACGAGCGGAAGCGCGGAAAACTCGCCGATTTGAACGCGTTTCTTCGCGGCGGCGTGCGCGATCGGTTTTCGCTAATCGTCGGAGACACAAGCTCGTTTGGCGAAGTAAAGTACGTGATCACCCTCGACTCAGACACTCAGCTGCCACGCGAAGCCGCCCGCAAGTTAGTCGCAACCATGGCCCATCCATTGAACCGGCCTTGTTTCGACGACAAGAAGAATATGATCTGCGATGGGTACTGTATCTTGCAGCCCCGTGTCGCTTTGAGCTTGCCTAGCGCGCGACGCTCTTGGTTCGTTCGCATCTTTGGCGGCCAGGCCGGCATCGATCCCTACACGGGAGCCGTGTCGGATGTCTACCAGGATTGGTTCCAGGAAGGTTCATTTATCGGCAAGGGTATCTATGATGTGGATGCCTTTGAAAGGCTTTTGAGCCGTCGGTTTCCAGAAAACCTGATCCTGAGTCATGACCTCCTGGAGGGATGCCATGCCAGGTCCGGGTTGATCAGCGATATCGAGCTGTATGAGGCCTACCCGGCCCAATACGGCGCCGACACCAGCCGCCGGCATCGCTGGATTCGAGGCGACTGGCAAATCGCAATGTGGGCGTTGCCATGGGCGCCTGAACAACAAGGATCGCTCGGAAAGAACCCACTTTCGGCGTTGTCCCGCTGGAAGATTTTAGACAACCTGCGGCGCAGTCTGGTGCCCGCCGCGTTAATGTTTTTGCTCGGCTTGTCTTGGGTGATTCCCGTGTGGCCAGCGTCGTATTGGGCCCTGTTGGTCCTGGCGATCATGCTGTTGCCAGTTGGCCTGCGGGTAGTCGTTGAATCAATCAAGCGGCCGCCCGATCTTTCGTGGCGGCTGCATCTGCGCGACGTCCTGTGGTCTTTGGGTCGTTATACGGCGCAGGCGGTGTGCACATTGGCTTTCTTGCCCGACGAAGCCTACTACAACTTGGACGCGGTGCTGCGCACGCTGACGCGGTTGACCCTTACGAGACGCAATTTGCTCCAATGGCGCACGTCCACCGACGCGGAACAAGGCGCGCCGACAGATTTGGCCGGCGCACTTCGGGCGATGTGGGTCGCGCCTGTCTCGGCACTCCTTCTGGGAGGCTACATTGCCGAATTTCGGGCAGACGCTTTACCGGCTTCCGTTCCACTGCTCGGTTTATGGCTGATGTCTCCGGCAATCGCCTGGTGGCTTAGTCGTCCGCTGCCCAGCACCGCGGCTCGTTTGAATCAGGACGATACGGAGTTTCTCGAGGAGCTGTCGCGCAAAACATGGCGGTTTTTCGAAACTTTCTTCGGCCCAGAAGATAACTGGCTTCCCCCCGACAATTATCAGGATTATCCGGTGGCCGTCATTGCCCACAGGACATCGCCCACGAACATGGGCCTTGCGCTGTTGTCGAACTTGGCCGCTTATGACTTTGGATTTATTTCGGCCGGTCAAATGGAGGAACGGACTACCAAAGCCTTAGCGACCATGGAGCGACTAGAGCGGTACCGGGGTCACTTTTTCAACTGGTACGACACCCGCACGCTCGAGCCACTTCATCCCCGCTATGTTTCGACGGTCGATAGTGGAAACCTTGTCGGCCATTTGCTCACCCTGCGTGAGGGGCTGTTGCAACTGGCTGATCAAAACATTCTTCCGCCCATGGCCCTGCTTGGGCTGAGCGTTACACTGCGGGTCCTGCTCACTGCGGTACGCACGGCAGCACCGGCCGAACGTCGTCCGGTCGGGCGCGCATCGGACGACGAAGGGCTGCAACCGCTCCACCGCCTTGAGCAGCTTCAACAGGAGCTTTTGCAGACATCGCCCAAGCTTGCAGTCGATGGTCATTTGCTCGCTGGCCTAGCCAGCGGCGAACACACGGCAATCGCCGAATTAATGGCGCATCCCGACGAGCAGGTTCGCTGGTGGGCAAACGCCTTGACGCGGCAAGCCCAAGCTTGGCTTGACGAGGTGAAATTATTGGCGCCGCTGATCGCGTTGCCACCACCGCCCCCCTCTCTTTGGCAGAGCACCGCGCCGGACGAGGCAGACGCAGTGCTGCAACTGCGCACGGCAATTGCGCGGCTGGGTGGCGAAGTCACTCTGCGGGAAACCGCCCAACTGAGCTTAGACCTGTCCGGAGTCCTCGATGTACTTCTGGCGAAGCCAGACGAACATCGCGATTGGCTCGCGCAACTAAAACAGCGCATCAGCGAGGTCAGCGGCCACGCCGCTGCGCGGATGGCGACCCACGAACAGTTGGCCCGGACGTGCCTCGAGTTCAGCGATGCTGAGTTTGACTTCCTGTTCGACGAGTCTCGAAAATTGCTGGCGATTGGCTTCAACTTAGCTGATCACCGGCGTGACGCCGGCTTCTACGATCTGTTGGCTTCAGAGGCTCGGCTAACTAGTTTCGTTGCTATCGCGCAAGGTCAATTGCGGCAAGAGCATTGGTTTGCACTGGGGCGATTGTTGACAGGATTTGACGGCTCGCCCACGCTCCTTTCCTGGAGCGGCTCGATGTTTGAGTATCTGATGCCGTTACTGGTCATGCCCAGCTTTGACGACACCCTGCTCGACCAAACATGCAAGACGGCCGTTGCGCGGCAAATCGCCTACGGCGCAAGCCGCAAGGTTCCGTGGGGGATGTCGGAGTCGGGATATAACCTCACGGATGTTCATTTGAACTATCAGTACCGGGCGTTCGGCGTGCCCGGCTTGGGCTTCAAACGGGGCCTTGCCGACGATCTCGTGGTTGCGCCGTACGCTTCACTGATGGCGTTGATGGTTGCTCCCAGGCCGGCATGCGCCAATCTGCGACGCATGGCCGCTGCCGGCCTTGAAGGCAGATACGGCTACTACGAGGCAATTGATTACACGCCGGCGCGACTCACGCCTGGCCAGTCATTTGCCGTCGTGCGGTCGTTCATGGCTCATCACCAAGGGATGGGTTTCTTGTCTCTTGCCTATGCACTGCTCGATCGGCCGATGCAGCGACGGTTTGAGGCGTATCCGCCGTTTCAAGCCACTGCCTTGCTCTTGCACGAGCGAATTCCGAAGTCGGCGCCCGTCTATCCACGCTCGGCCGATAGCGCTGAGACGCCTCGACCTGCCACTGGGTCCGAGGTCCTGATGCGCGTCCTGAAAACGCCGCACACGCTGGTTCCGGAAGTGCACTTGCTGTCCAATGGTCGCTACCACGTCATGATCACTAACGCGGGCGGCGGATATAGCCGTTGGAACGACATCGCGGTAACACGCTGGCGCGAAGATGTCGCGCGCGATGCTATGGGCACGTTTTGCTATCTGCGTGACGTTGCGTCCAACGAGGTCTGGTCCGTAGGTTTTCAGCCGACGCTCAAGCCGTCTTCAGCCTACGAGGCTATTTTTTCTCAGTCACGGGCGGAATTTCGGCGACGCGACGCTGAGTTGGAAACGCACACCGAAGTGACCGTATCACCCGAAGATGACGTCGAGCTGCGCCGAATAAGCATTACGAACTGTTCCCGATTTCCACGCACGGTTGAATTGACAAGCTACGCAGAGGTGGTCTTGGCCAGCGCGGCTGCCGATGCGACCCATCCCGCCTTCAGTAACTTGTTCGTCCAGACAGAGATTATCCCCAACTCTCAGGCCATTTTGTGTACACGCCGGCCCCGTTCGCATCAAGAACATCCGCCATGGCTGTTGCATTTAATCTCTGTGCATGGCACGTCGGCCGGCATGACTTCCTATGAAACCGACAGAGCCAAGTTTCTTGGCCGTGGGCGCGATGTTGCCGACCCGCAGGCAATGGCCCGCCCGATGGCGCTTTCGAACAGCGCGGGCTCGGTGCTCGACCCGATCGTTGCCATTCGCTGCACGGTTACCATTGAACCTGAGGAAACGGCCGTGATCGACGTCGTCTCCGGCGTCGCGGAAACGCGCGAATCGGCACTAGGACTCGTCGAAAAATACCACGACCGGGATTTGGCCGACCGTTCACTTAACTTGGCCTGGACGCACGGCCAAGTGATCTTGCAGCAACTCAACGTCACGGAGGCCGAAGCCCAACTCTACGGCCGCTTGGCGAGTTCGATTATCTATTCCAGCGGGTTGTGCCGTGCTAATGCCAGCGTTCTTAGCAAGAACGTGCGTGGTCAATCGGGTTTATGGGGACACGGTATCTCCGGCGACTTGCCGATTGCTCTGCTGCGAATTGCCGATCAAAGCAAGATCGACCTAGTGCGTCAGCTCATCCATGCCCATGCCTATTGGCGATTTAAAGGGTTATCCGTCGATCTCGTGATTTGGAACGAAGATCAGTCGGGATACCGGCAATTATTACAGGACGACATCTTAAACCTAATCGCTGGCAGCACCGAGGCTCATGTCGTCGACCGACCGGGCGGAATTTTTGTGCGGCGGCCTGAGCAGATGTCCGACGAAGACCGCATTCTCATGCAAAGTGTGGCTCGCGTCGTATTGACCGATAGCGGCGGTATCCTAGCGGACCAGATCGAGCGGCGAGGCCGCCGCGAAATAAGCATGCCATCGCTTGTCCCAATACGCGGCCACAGGGCCGAGGTCGTCCACAGGGACTTGTTGCCGTTCCGTGAGCTGATTTATGCGAATGGACTGGGCGGTTTTACGCCCGACGGTCGCGAGTACGTGATCACGACCGGGCCCTCTCAGCGGACGCCGGCCCCGTGGGCGAACGTCCTGGCCAACCCTCAGTTCGGCACCGTGGTAACAGAAAGCGGCGTCGGATATACCTGGTTCGAAAACGCCCACGAGTTTCGGCTCACCCCGTGGTACAACGATCCGGTCACCGACTGCAGTGGCGAATTGTTTTACCTGCGAGATCAGGAAAGTGGGCACTTTTGGTCTCCCACGCCTCTGCCGGCGCCTGGCCAAAACGCGTACGTCACCCGACATGGCTTCGGTTACAGCGTCTTTGAGACGACTGAAAATGGCATAGCAACAGAGCTGACGGTGTACGTTGCGATGGACGCGCCGATAAAATTCTTTTCGCTGAAGGTTAGTAATACATCCGAACGAACACGCCGGCTTTCGGCGACCTGCTGCCTGGAATGGGTACTGGCGGAGTTGCGTCCTCAATCGCTCATGCACGTGCTGACCGAAGTCGATCCTAAAACCGGGGCGCTGTTCGCTCGTAACCCCTACAACTCAGAGTTTCCTGGCCGGGTTGCCTTTCTCGATTTCAATGAGCCGCTCCGCACAATTACCGGCGACCGTACCGAATTCTTCGGACGCAATGGCACGGCAGCCAAACCATCGGCGATGGGCCGTACGCGACTTTCGGGCAAGGTCGGGCCGGGACTCGATCCGTGTGGTGCGATGCAATCGGAGTTCGACATTGCGCCAGGGCAGGAACGTGAGATAGTATTTATTTTGGGAGCCGCTCCGAGTATCGAGGAAGCGCGCGGACTGATCCAGCGCTATCGAGGCGCTGGGCCGGCGCGCCGAGCCCTGCAAGGCGTCTGGCATTACTGGCAGCGAACGCTGGGCACCGTGTACGTGGAAACCCCTGACCAGGGTGTCAACACTTTGGTCAACGGTTGGCTGCTCTACCAAACCTTGGCCTGCCGCCTTTGGGGGCGGAGCGGCTACTACCAGTCAGGCGGCGCGTTTGGGTTTCGTGATCAGTTGCAGGACGTCATGGCCTTGGTGCATGCAGAGCCCCGGTTGATGCGCGAACATCTGCTGCGGGCCGCGGGCCATCAATTTGTCCAAGGAGACGTGCAGCACTGGTGGCATCCTCCCACCGGACGCGGCGTGCGCACGCATTTTTCCGACGACTTTTTATGGTTGCCTCTGGCCACATGCCAGTACGTCAAACAGGTCGGCGACACGGGCGTACTCGACGAGCAGATTCCGTTCGTCGAGGGCCGCCCAGTCCAGCCGGACGAGGAGGCATATTATGACCTGCCTGGTCGATCGGATCAGTCCGCTACTCTCTATGAGCATTGCGTCCGTGCAATCGAGCACGGTTTGCGGTTCGGCGATCACGGCCTGCCGTTGATTGGTTGCGGGGACTGGAACGACGGGATGAATCTTGTGGGCGCGCAGGGGAAAGGTGAGAGCGTATGGTTGGCGTTCTTCCTGGTTCACGTGTTGCAGGAGTTCTCGACGGTCGCTCACCTGCGGGCCGACGCGGCTTTTGCCGAGAAATGTGTCGCCCAGATCGCGCAATTGAAAGAGAACATCGAAAAGAACGCTTGGGACGGCGGGTGGTACCGCCGCGCTTACTTCGATAGCGGCGAGCCACTTGGCTCGGCCAGCAACCTCGAATGCCAAATCGATTCGATCCCCCAAAGCTGGTCGGTCCTGTCCGGAGCCGGGGACCCGAAGAGAGCTCGGCAGGCCATGGAGGCCGTTAACGACCGTCTTGTACGACGAGAGCACTCATTAATTCAGTTGTTCGACCCGCCGTTCGACAAATCGCCACTGGATCCGGGCTATATTAAGGGCTATGTGCCGGGCGTCCGCGAAAACGGCGGCCAGTACACGCATGCGGCGATCTGGACCGTGATGGCGTTTGCCGCCCTGGGCAACCAGCGGCGCGCGTGGGAACTGCTTTCGCTCATCAACCCACTCAATCACGGGTCGACGCCGGTGGGCATTGCGACCTACAAAGTCGAGCCGTATGTCGTGGCCGCGGATGTGTATGCCGTCGCGCCGCACACCGGTCGCGGTGGATGGACTTGGTATACCGGGTCAGCCGCATGGATGTACCGGCTTATTGTCGAGTCGCTACTTGGCCTGCGGTTGGAAGTCGATAAGCTGTCGTTCTTCCCGTGTCTGCCGGACGAGTGGCGGTTCTTCAAACTGCACTACCGCTACCGCGACACGTTTTATCACGTCACCGTCAAGAACAATGGTGGCCGCGAAGCTACCCGAGTTATCCTCGACGGAGTCGATCAACTCGACAAGGCCATTCATCTGATCGATGATCGCCAAGAACACTCCGTAGATGTGGAGATCGGATGAGCCGCGATGTTGCAATTTAGCTCCTTCAAGATCGTCAAGTGGAGACTGTAAGACCCCCGGCGTGCTACATTCGCAGCGTCATCTGGCAACCTGCGAGCTGACGACGTTGACTGCAAACACCGAGGCCACGGCCCACACGTGGGGCGAGGTGTATGCTAACGATGCACGGGGGCTAACAACTACCGGTTGCAAGCCAGGCCCACGTGCGTGGAGTGTTGCCAGGCTGATCGCGGACAGATGGGATTTCATGACTCGCGCATTCCTACTGTCCGCCGCGCATTTCTTGTTTTCTAGTCCACGGCCAAAAGTGACCACGTGAGGCTAACTCGCTGGTTTGCGGGTCTAGCCGCCCTCAAGTTTTGCCGCCTTCGCACGACGGATCGCCCGCTGACGATTATGGCGAATCGTCTCGCTTGGCTTCACGTAGTATTCGCGTTTCCTCATTTCTCTTTTCGTGCCGCTCCGCTCGACCAATTTGCGGAACCGTCGGACCGCTTCCTGAATGCTTTCGCGGTCCCGGACGTTCATGTAAACCATAGAGTCTCCTTGATGAGGTGTGCTTCCCAGTATAGCCCACGGCAATCGCATCTAATTCTTCGGCAGTATTTCGCGTAGCTGGAAAAGGGCAAGTGGGCTGGCTTTGATTCCTTCGTGGAGCACGTTCTTTCGGAGGTTTTATCATGTCGGATCGCCTGGTTGCAGTTTTTTCACCGTTTGAAAATCTTTCCGACCCGCGCATCGAGCGCACCCGCCGCCATGAGCTGTTCGACGTGCTGGTGAGCGCAAAGGGCCGGCGGTGATATGCGGGGCGTTCACCCTCGCGTGCGTTAGGCTGGCTGTGTCGCGTTCAGCGCATAAAAAACCCCACCGGCTCGGATGGGGCTTCTTTATGCTTGCGGGAAACTACTTCGCGTCCGGCGCCGTCTTTGTTTCTACCTTTTGCTCGTCCGTGACGGTGGTCGAACCTGCCGGCGTCGTGACGGTTGTTTCCGTTTTCTTGGCGTCGGTGGCCTTCTTATCGCAGCCGACCGTGAGGACGGTGGCTAGGCTCAACAGCATGCAGAACGTGATGATTCGCTTCATAACCGGGAACTCCTAATGTTTTGTGACGTCGGCACGCGCAGGAAGTCTGGCTTGTGCTATCCGCCTATAGACTTAGAGACGAGTTCGGTCGAGCTTATTCCCCAAGGGCACGACATTTTTTCGCGTTCAAATGGCTCTCGAGGTGTTCCAGGTCATGACGTGCACCGGGGGTCTAGTGGACCACCCGCTGTCCAGTTGCGCAGCGCGGCAGCGATCCCCCAACTCGCGGGGAAAGAACTATCGCATCGCCTCGAATTCAGTGCGTAGTAGCGCATTCTTCGTCCGCTTTCCAGAGTTTCGGTGCATCCTGAAATAGGGAACGGCGTTCCCGCGTGGCGACTCGCGAGGCCACCGCGCGGAATTTCCTGGGGCCTGCCCTGGCTAGTTGCATGACGGGGCAGGCCCTTTTTTTTCGATGGCTCCTTCTAACCTGGGGGCAGGTCTTTTTTTATCGCGATGACCTGCTGCTAGCGTCTCGAGAATCCTCTATCTGCCCCGGACTCGCTTCGCTATAGTCTCCGCCGAAACGGTGGTCCTTATGGATCCCGAAGGGTCTGCTCTCAGCCCCCCTGGAGCAGGCCCTTTTTGTTTATGCTGCCGGCGTCAAACGCGTCGGACTCGAATTTAAGGGCGCACGATGTTTCCCGTCGGCTCGATTGAGTTGCTCATTTTCGTTTTCGTCCTCGGAAACGGCCTCTCTATCACTGCAGCCCTGGATTTCTGCCGCTGGCCGGGATTGTGGAATTCCGATCGGACCTGGGAAAGGTAGAAAAAACGCCCCCGCCCGCCCGGGCATCGCGAGGTCCCGCCTCTCAGTCGGCGGCTGCAGCTGTTCGAGCATCGGCGCCGAGAAATGCCCAGTATGGCGGCTGTCGATTTCTCCTTCCGCGGTGAACCAACCACAGCGAGGCTCGCCGCTTGTTTGGAATGCCTGGTCCATCAGTTCGCGAACGATCGGCCGAATGTCGCCGCCCAGCTCGCCGAAGTTGACCTCGGGCACAGTGTGCAGATAGGCGCCGGCGGCAAGTAGCGCTTTCATAATCAGCGCTTCGTATTCGCGGCCCTTGGTTGGATCGATCAAATAAAAGGGACTGTCCATGTTGAGGCGATAGATTATCCGAACTGGCCCCCAATAATTGCATCGATCCAGCACTTTGCGAGCAGTCACCAACGCGGCAACGATAGATGAAAAAGGTCGCCGAAGAGAGATCTTCGCGATGTTTCCAGACGCAGTACTTCCAAGGAACGCAGTTGCAAAGTGAACGATGCCTGCTCGGCGAACGCAGGCATAGCACTCACGGTCCGCGCTGTTACTGCGATAGCCATCGGAGCAAATCTCCAACCTGCAAAGTGCCTAGGGCCAGGTGGGATCGTGAAACCCATGACCAAGCTTCTCTCCAAAATGAAGTCCTAGTTGTTGTGGACTTACAAGGTCGCGATGGCCGAACAATGGGACAATAAAGACCGATTCCTGCATGGTCGGCACATGCTGAATCTCTGACGCAATTGCGGATTCGATCGTCGCGTCAAGAGCTTGCCGGCTGATTGCGATCCGCATGTATGACTCTCGGATCTCCGGTTCACTCATCACGAACGTGCCATTCGAGTTGCGCTTGTGGAATCGAAGATCCTTGAAGCCGGTGACCATGTGCAAGTCATTGCCCAGCGACGGGAAGACGTCGGCGATCAGCGCATAGCCTCCCGGGACGTCAACGCGGCGCAGATTGAATCGCGGCCGCGGGTGAATTGACGAATTCAGAATGTTGCGAAGTCGATCTAGCAATTCGGCGTCTACGAGCGGGACGATGGGGCCTGCGACCTTCGCGCCATCACCTCGATCGATCTCGTCAACGCCGAAGATAATTTGACCGCCAACCGCGTTCGCGAGCGCCGAAACATCCTTGGCGGCTTCCGCCTTCTTTGGCCGGTCACTTAGGTCCAGCTCTCGCTTGAATTCAAGTGTGAGCCCTTCCTCAATCTCGTTGGTTTGCAGCAGTTTTAGGTCTGATTCGGTTTCGAGTTGAAGCATTAGATTTCCCCTAGTAAAAAAACGCCCCCGCCCGCCCAGCGTCGATATCGAGGTGGCGGATTTTCGTCCGCTTTTCTGAGTTTCCGTGCCTTACTGAATAGGCGGATTAACGATTTCGAGCGCTGCCGGATCCGCCATTCAAATGCTAGACCTCGGTACACTTCGATTGCTTATCTACGTTTTCGGCTCGCTGCTGATCGTGTCCTCCACCGCTGCCCTGGTCGTCTGGCTCAGGGATCGGCGGTAAGAAAAACGCCGCCGGCTGCCGCGTCATGGCTGGCAAATACTCGGGGCTCGCCGCGAGCTGCACTATAACGGGTGGCGAGCCGAGCGAGGCCCTGGCACCGCTCGGCGGGTGGCGTTATTTACGTAGCGGCGAGTGCTCCGTTTTCTTCTTTCGCCAACCCGACCCAGCCGGAGCTCGTCACGCGGATCGCAAAAGGCTTGCCAACGCCTTCATCGGGCCATCTATCGAGAAACGATTCGATGGCGTCGCTGAATGGCCCGGCATCGGTGCGGAACGTGTCAACGACTTTGAGACACTGACCTTGGGAATTTAGTGTAGCGCGGGTAGTGGATTATCTGAGGATTTGGCAGGTGCGGCTGGAGGGTTGATCCAGACCGCATCGGGTAGCCGGCTCTGGCGGCGCGAAACTGACTGTCCGCTCGCTATCCGTTAAACCGAAATCCGCTCGACAATATTGCGAGTGCCCCGCTTTTTCCGGCGGTCGTAGAGCTTTGTGACCCGGCTGTCGCTGTGGCCCAACAAATACTGCACGTCCTCCAGCGCGACTCCCTGCAAGAGCAGGTCGGTCGCGGCCATCGAGCGAAAACTATGCGGAGAAATCACGGGCGGCAGGCTAGCCGCCTTGAGCCGACGCTTGGCGGTGATGGGGAACGAGTCACGATGTCGGGTAATCCAGGCGTACTTCACAACGACTCCTTCGCAAAATACGCCGTGGCTTTTTTTAAGATTTCCCGTTCCATTTCGGCCCGTTTGAGTTGCTGGCGGACTCGCTTATTCTCCTCGCGGAGCTCTTCCACACCGGCATCCTCACCGCAGG
>PLYM01000101.1 GCA_003153375.1 Planctomycetaceae bacterium | reverse complement strand
GGAGCAGTTGCAACATCTTCTCGACCCAAGACCACGCGGCGGCGGCCACCGCGGCGATCGGCGTGCCGGTTTACGCTTGGAAAGGCGAGACCAACGAAGAATTCGATTGGTGCATCGAGCAAACGCTATTTTTCCCCGATGGCCAGCCGCTCAACCTGATTTTGGATGACGGTGGCGACTTGACGGCGATGGTCCATCAGAAATTTCCCGAACTATTGCCGGGCATTCGTGGCCTGTCCGAAGAAACGACAACGGGCGTCAACCGCCTATATCGCATGCACGCCAGTGGCGAGCTCAAGATGCCCGCCATCAACGTCAACGATTCGGTCACCAAGAGCAAGTTCGATAACCTCTATGGTTGTCGCGAATCACTGGCCGACGGAATCAAGCGGGCCACGGATATCATGGTGGCCGGAAAAGTCGTGGTTATTGCCGGATATGGCGACGTCGGCAAGGGCTGTGCACACGCGATGAAATCGCTCGGCGCCCGAATTCTGGTGACGGAAATCGACCCGATCAACGCCCTACAGGCCGCGCTAGAAGGGTATGAAGTTACGACGATGGAGGAGGCTGCGCCGCGCGGGCAGATCTTTGTCACGGCGACCGGCAACCGCGACATCATTACCGGCGAGCACATGAAGGTGATGCCCAACGATGCGATTGTCTGCAACATTGGGCATTTCGATCTCGAAATCGACATGGCCTGGCTGAACAAGCAAAAGGGCGTCAAGAAGCTCGAAATCAAGCCGCAGGTCGACCGCTACACCTTCGAGGACGGCCACTCCATCCTCGTGTTGGCCGAAGGCCGCCTGGTGAATTTGGGCTGTGCCACGGGGCATCCCTCGTTCGTAATGTCCAGCTCATTCACCAACCAGGTGCTGGCTCAATTGGCCCTCTGGCAGGAGGCCGAGAAGTATCCGCTGGGCGTACACGTGTTGCCCAAGCTGTTGGACGAGGAAGTCGCCCGCCTGCACCTGGGCAAACTCGGCGTCAAGCTCACGAAGCTCTCGCCAACCCAATCGGAATACCTGGGCGTGCCGGCTGAAGGCCCGTTCAAGCCCGACCATTATCGCTACTAATCGCAAGAGCAACGACGGTCCGGCCCACCCAGGGCCTCGTCCGTGCTTGGGGTTTGACAACCACACAGGGCTTCGGGATAACAACCGAGGCCCTGTTTGTTTTGATTTTTCCGTTACTAGCCCGTGGCGCCAGGCGAGAGTGGCAGCTCTCATTTCGTGCCTCGGGCTAGTGATTTTGCCGGCCCCCAAATCTGAGTGATTCGCCATGGCTGACATCCAAGCATTTAACGGACTGCGGTACGACCTGGGCCACGTGGGCTCGCTGAGCGACGTGGTCGCGCCCCCTTACGACGTCATTGGCCCGCAGTTGCAGGATGAGCTCTACAAGAAGCATCCGGCCAACGTCATTCGTTTGGAGTTGAACCGGGACGAGCCGGGCGACGACGACCGCAACAACCGCTATACGCGGGCCGCTCAGTTCCTGAAGAACTGGCGGCGTGAAGGCGTGTTGTTCAGCGAGGCGCAACCCGCCCTGTACGTCTATCACCAGATATTCACCACCGGCGGCCAGACTTTTACGCGTCGCGGCTTCATGGGCCGCACGCGGCTCGAGCGGTTTGGCGAGGGCAAGATCTTTCCGCACGAAGAGACCATGGCCGGGCCCAAACAGGACCGCCTACTGCTCACCAGGGCCTGCAAGGCAAACCTTAGCCAGATCTTTGGCCTCTTTCCGGACCCGGCCAACGAAGTGCAGAACCTGCTGGAAAAGGCGGTCGCCGGCGCCACGCCGACCGAGGCAGTCGATCACCTGGGTGTTATTCACCGCCTTTGGCCGGTCACTGACATGGCGACGATCTCGACGGTCAACGGCCTGTTGGGCCCAAAATCAATCTTCATTGCCGATGGCCACCATCGCTATGAGACGGCCTGCAACTATCGCGACGAGCTGGTTGCGGCCAATGGCCCCCTGCCCCAGCAGCATCCGGCCAATTTCGTGCTGATGATGTGCATCGGCATGAGCGATCCGGGCCTGTTGGTGCTGCCGACCCACCGGCTCTTTCGGGGCGGCAAGCCGCTGTCGGCGCCGGAGCTGATCGCGGCCCTGGGCGACTCGTTCACGACGCGCTCGGGGGGCGAGGGGCCTCAGGCAGCTCACGAGATTTGGGAAGAGATCGAAACGGCCGACGAACAGGGCACGCTCGGACTGTTCACCAAGAAGGACAACCGCTGGACGCTGGCAACCATCACGCCGGCCGGACGAGCCAAAATGGCCAGCCTGGCGCCCGAGCACAGCAGCGATTGGCAAGGACTGGGCGTCAGCATTCTGCACCGCCTGGTGATCGAGAATTTGCTGGGCGGCGCCGCCTGGCCCAAGCCGCGCTACGTCCACCTGGTCGACGAGGTCGTGGAGGGACTGGCCAGCGATGAGTTCCCGTTGGCGGCTTTGGTCATGCCGGCCACGGTAGACCACATCCGCCAGATCAGCGAGCACAGCGAGCGGATGCCTGCCAAGAGCACCTACTTCTATCCCAAGCTGCTCAGCGGCGTGGTGATCAATCCGCTTGAATAGCGGCGGCTGACCGCGCCACGCGACCAGTCCGTTTGCGCAATGTTTCACGTGAAACGCAATCGCAGCGATTGAGCCGAATCTGCTAGCACCACATCGGCGAATCCGCCGCGTGGCGCTGTTCTTGCCGGCTGTTTCACGTGAAACGATTGTGCGGTCGCGCGGCTCGGCAGCGAATTGCCATTCAGAACTTCGACCGCCGCGGCTACAATCTCGCCCCGCGAAAAGATTCCGAGCGAACCATGGCGGGGAACCACGGTGGGCCGTATTTTGTGCGTGGCAAATCAGAAGGGTGGCGTCGGCAAGACGACCACGGCCATGAACCTGGCCGTGGGGATCGCCAAAGCCGGCAAGCGCACTCTGCTGGTCGATCTCGACCCGCAGTGCAATGCCACGACCGGGCTCGGCCAGCAGCCTACCGCCAACCATCCGTTGGTCTCGCGGCAGCCGCTCAAGGATTCGCTGCGCAAGGCCTATGTGCCCTCACTCGAGATTCTTCCCGGCAGCCGCAGCTTTCAGGACGTCGAAGTGCTGGCGGGCTCCGAGGCCAGCCATGCGGCCACGCTCAGCCAGCACCTGGCCAGTGGCCTGAGTGCCTACGACTTCGTGCTGATCGATTGTCCGCCGTCGCTGGGCCAACTGACGCAGACAGCATTGGCCAGTTCAACCGAGGTACTGATGCCCATCCAGTGCGAGTACTTCGCCATGGAGGGTTTGACCCAGATGATCGAGGTCATCCGGCGAGTGATGGACCGGCGGCCCAACCGGCTGAAGTTCGGCGGTATCGTGCTGACGATGTACGACCACTCGCTTGAATTGACCAAGGAAGTGGACGAGGAAGTGCGCGACTTTTTTGGAGAGATCGTTTACCAGACTGTCATTCCGCGCGACGTGGCGGTTTCGGAAGCGCCCAGCCACGGCCGCTCGGTGATCGATTATGCGCCGCGGGCGCGCGGCACCAGGGCTTACGTTGAACTTTGCATGGAGGTGCTCGAACGTGAATAAAGAACGACGACTGGGACGTGGCTTGGAAGCACTTTTGGGGCGGCCCTTGCCGGCTGACGGAAGCGAGATTCCGGGAGAACCGCCGCTGGCGGCCGTCTCTCCGCACGAAGCGCCGCAGAATGGCCTGGTGCTGGCGCACGTCTATGAAATCGAAAACAACCCCTTCCAACCTCGCCGCGATTTCGACGAGGCGGCGATCAGCGAGCTAAGCTCGAGCCTCAAGGAACATGGCATGATCCAGCCGCTGGTCGTGCGCCGCAACGGCTCACGCTACGAGCTGATCGCCGGCGAGCGGCGGCTGCGGGCTGCTATCAAAGCTGGCTGGCAGCAAGTGCCCGTGCAGGTGCGCGAAGCCGACGACCGCCAAATGTCGGAAATCGCGATCGTCGAGAACTTGCAGCGAAAGGACCTGAACCCGTTGGAAAAGGCCACGTCGTTTGAGCAATATCTCGACCGCTACGGCTGCACGCAGGAAGAGCTCGCCAGCCGTTTGAAGCTTGACCGCTCGACGATCGCCAACCTGATCCGCTTGCTCGAACTGCCCGAACCCATCCAGCAGGCCATCCGCTCCGGCACGCTCACCCAAGGCCATGCCCGGGCGCTGCTGCCGCTGGGTGACGAGCGCGAACAGTTGGCGTTCTGCGAGCGCATCCGCCAGGAAGCCCTCAGCGTGCGGGCGACCGAGGAGTTGGTGCAGCAGGCGATCCACAGCGCCGACCAGGAGCCTCTGTCGATGACGGGCGCCGCGGCCACTCGAGCCAAAACGTCGCGTCGCTCGGGTCAACACTTCGCGCAACTGGAACAAGAACTGCGCACGGCGTTGGGCACCAAAGTGGACCTCAAGCAGAAGTCGGGCGGCCGTGGCCAGATCGTGATCCACTTCAGCAGTGCCGAAGAATTCGAACGCATCCACGCCCAGGTCTGCGGTCGCGAGCGGGGCAGCAAGGCAAGTTGATGGCCGCGGCCCGTGACGCGTTGGCAGCCGAGGCGTATACATTCGTCCACATCGCCACGTTGCCAGGCGCGGAATTGAGTGGTACGATTTGCACATTGCTCGGCCGCGCGGCAACGCGCCGGCCGGGCGAGTCACATCGGGGCGTAGCGCAGTCTGGCTAGCGCACCTGCTTTGGGAGCAGGGGGTCGGAGGTTCGAATCCTCTCGCCCCGATTTTTTGCGGGCGAAGCCGCAAAAAATAGAACAGGAGAGCAAGGGATCAGGAGAACAGGTGAACGAAGAGGGGGCTCTGATTTCACCAACCGAGCGGCCAGGCCATGCTCTCCTGTGGTCACCTGCTCAACTCTTCCCCTGTTCAATGCCGATCCCATACGCTCCGCTTCCTGAAATGGCCTGGCACTCACGGCCTTCATGTTCGAAAACTTGGAGGTCTACCAAAGGGCTTTGTCATTCGCTGACGATGTCCTGGCGGAGACTCAAGAGTTCTCGCGCGGGTACGGGTTTCTTTCCGATCAGCTCAACCGCGCGGCCTTGTCGATCGCAACGAATTTGGCCGAGGGCAACGGCCGGTTCACCAAGCCCGACCGAAAGAACTTTTTCACCTTCGCCCGGGGATCCGTTCAAGAGTGCGTGCCGCTGCTGGAAATCGCGCGACGACGAGGTTTGATTTCCAATGCTTGCCATGAGGCATTCAGAAGGAATCTCGAAGCGATCGCCAAAATGATCAGCGGCCTCATCAAGGGCCTCGATAATCGCAAAGTTTAGCCGGCCGCACGGCTCTCACATGCGGATCATCGCCAGGATGAGCATGGCGGCGAATGTGCAGTATCCCGCCGTGGCGATGACGACGACTGGCAGGTAGGCGGATGCCCAAGCGAGGGCGTACACCCGTTTCCACGCGTCCGGCAAGCCCCAGAGTGGCATCGCCGAGACCGCACAAAAGCCTCCGCCGATGATTCCCGGGATGCCGAACAGCCGGGCGGCCGCGAACAGAGCCCCGCAGGCCGTGACTACGAGCAGCAGCGACCGAACCGAGAACTGCCGCACTCGTCCAATGTGCCCCACCGTGTCCATGCCCGAGCTGCTCCGCTGGATCCTTGTCCGTTTTCGCAAGCCTAACTGCGGCGCGAACGGTGAAATAGATGATCCAAGGGCACGTTCGTGCAATCCGGCGAGACGAGGTCGGACCGCGATTTCAGCTGAATTTCCCGCTAAAAACGGCCGACATTACCGGATTGGACCAGGCTGTAAAAAAGTTTCTGGCAAAAGCTTGACACCAACCCCTGCGATCGTTAGAGTTGGCGATACCTAGTTGCGCGGTTTTTTGCGCAGCGGGGTTTCTAAATTAGCCGGGATTGGTGCTAGTGAACGTGAAATGAGAGCCGCCTTTTCGCCCTAGGCTCCAGCGTTCCATCGATCTGCCCCCTGGGCGCAAAATCCGGCTCCTCCGCGTCGCTCCCGAAACGCTTCTCGGTTTCGCCATGCGCATCGTGCGCCGGCTCGTTGAGCCTGCGCGGCTGCGCGCGATCCCCGTCAGCTCTCGCCGAGCGTATCTCCCATTGATCAATGCCCAAGCTTGACCGCTGGGCCGGCGCCGAACTGGTTTTTGAGCCTTGCGCTCGCGGTGCGCGCCCGCCCATACAAGTTCTCAGGATAACGCTATGCACAAACACCGAATTCTCGCCGCTTTATTGGCGACAGCCGCGCTTGCAGGGACCGCGCACGCGCAAACTTCGCCCTATATCGATCCGCAACACAACGAGCATCTGGCCCTCGACGTCGACAACAACGGGATCATCAGCCCGCACGATTTGTTGCTGGTGATCGATGGCCTCAGCCAGCCCATGGTTTCGCACACCTCCCTTCCGCTGTTGGCGGGCGCCGAACCCTTGGCAACCACACCGTCCGGGTCGTTCTTTTTCGACACGAACGGCGACCATCTGTTCAGCGCGGGCGACGCCCTGGTGCTGATCGATCATTTCGCGACCACGCCCGAGCCGAGTAGTGTGGTAACGGCCGGAATCGGTCTGTCGCTGTTGGCCGGCCATGGCTGGCGACGCCGGCGGCAGCGAACCTAGGCATATCTGACGAAAACGTGCGCGCGGCGCCGGGCTGAGCGGTCTGCCCGGCGCCGCTTGCGCGCGCCTTTCGAGCCGATCGCTCGATATTCCGAATCCTCGGCCAATCGTGGCTGAATCTCACGCCTGGCGAACGCTCCGAGCAAAGCGCCGTCGCGCTCCCCAAGCCGCCAGGCCCATCATGGCCAGCAGCAGGCTCGCCGGTTCGGGCACCACGGTCAGGCTCGTTTGACCGAAATCGACTTGATCGGCCGTGAGATCGTTGATGGGGCTCGCGAGCAGGAAGTCGTGCCCCGGATTCGTGTCAAATGAGGACGTGAAAGTCTCCATGCCTGCGTGCGTTGCATGGACCGTGACCCTGAAAAGGAATTGGCCCGCGGTGGTGAACGGCTCCTGCTGATTGCTGCCGCCGCCGGCATTAATCAAACCGGGCGTACTCAAATCGCCAGTGTGAGCGATCGAGAATTGCGGGCCGAATACGATCCCGGGATCGACGGCGTTGGGGGCGTGGGGCGTGGCGTTGATCGAAGCCAGGCTGGGGTCGAACGCCACGTTGAGATAGGCAGAGAACACGCCCGGAAAGGAGTTGGGCGGAGTGCGGATGTCCTGAACAAACACGGCCAATTGAAAGTCCGACCCAACGGGGACAGTCGCGATGGGCTGACCCAGCAGGTTTTCCGCCTCCAAACGCAGTCGTACTTCGACCGTATCAGCGCGGGCGGTCGCTACCAGCCAGAACATCAAACCAGCAGGACCGCAACGGCTGTTCTCATGAGCGTTTCCTTCGAAAATGCCAGATTGATTGCGAAGTGCACAGCGTGGAGTTCGCTTACCTTAGATCACCAATGTTGCTAACATCAAGCTTTTCCCGATCCGGCCGGTTCATTTCAGACCGCATGTTTCGTCAAACGAACCAACCTTCCGCCCCTCCGCTGCCCCTGTTGATCACCGGCGTCGCCGGCGTGGCGGGCTACAACGCGCTGGCCTACTTCCAAGACCGCTATCCCGGCCAGGTCATAGGCATCCGTCAACGCGACAATTGGCGGCTCGACGGACCAGGCGTCGTGGCGTGCAACGCGGAGGACGAGGAAGGTCTGTCGCGGCTGTTCGAGGAGCACCGTTTTGGCGCCGTGCTCGATTGCGCCGGCAACTGCGCTTTGAGGGCCTGCGAACTCGACCCGGCGATGGCCTGGCGCATCAATGTCGACGGGGTGCGCAACCTGATCGCGATTGCGCGCGAATATCACGCGCGGCTGGTCCACCTGTCGATCGACCTGGTGTTTTCCGGTACTCGCAGCGGCGGACATCGGGAAGACGACCCCACCGACCCGGTGACGGTTTATGGCCGCACCATGGTGGCAGCCGAGGAATTGATCCGCGAACAACTGCCCGAGGCTTGCACGTTGCGGATTTCGTTGCCCATGGGCGTGAGCTTTAACGGGCACGCCGGCGCGATTGATTGGATCCAGTCGCGATTCAAGAAGTCGAAGCCTGCCACGCTCTACTTCGACGAAGTTCGCACGCCCACCTACACCGACTGCCTGAACCGCCTTTGCGAAACGGTGCTGGCCAGCGACCTGGCCGGGCTCTATCACGCTGGAGGTCCGCAGCCGCTGAGCTTGTATCAAATCGCGCAGGTCATTAACCGTGTCGGGGGCTACGATCCCGAGCACTTGATGGGCTGTCAGCGGCACGCCGCGGGACCGATTCCGCCCCGGGCGGGCAACGTGACGCTCGATTCGAGCAAACTGGCCCGCGCCTTGGGATATCAGCCGATTCACACCTGGCCTTACGACCCGTCCTTGGTGCCGACGCACGAGCGGTGGCATTTCGATCGCCCGGCCGATCAGCCCGGTAGCAAGCAGTGGCTGGCCGAGGTCCTGTATCGAAATCCGTTGCGCAGCTAGCGGTCGCACGTGGTGGTTGTCTGTCATGGGCCAGTACCGTCCGAGGGGCAGAGCTCTAGCTACTTAGGCAGGGTGACAGACAGAATGTCACACTCCTTGAACTCGAATAATGCGGCCGATCGCGCCAGCCGAGCGGGTCCGCACTGATCTTGTGAGCCGCGGCCCATTCTGATAGCAAGCCGCAATGCGCGGAGAGCCTTCGACAAACCTGATCAACCTGCTGGCGCGGCTCAGGCTGGCCACGGCAGCTCAGGTGCAAAGCATGGCCCCCCGCGTGCGGCGCCTGGCGGGCGACTTGGGTGACTTCGAGTCGGTCTGGGTCGACGCTTTGGCGCAATGCCGACTGCTGACGCCCTTTCAGGCAGCCGAAATCAATGCCGGCCGCGGCGACACTCTACTGCATGGGCCGTATGTCCTCGCCCAACCCATCGGCCAGCCTCATTTCGCGGCCTGCTATAGCGCACGTCACGCCGAAACACGGCGACTCGTGCGGATGTACATCGTTAGCCATCCACAAACCAACTCCGCGGCGGCGGCTCGGACGTTGACGCAATTGGCCGAAACGCTCGCACTGTTACGTGGGCCCGGGGCGGCGGTCATTGAAGAAGCGGGCATCAGCGGCGAAGGCGTGTGGGCCATCTGTCCGGCCGTCGAGGGCACCTCGGCCGTCGATTGGATGGTCGAGAATGGCCGCTTTTCACCGCAGGTCGTGTTGTCAATTGCCCGCGCCATGCTCGAACGGTTGGCCGACCTGGAACGATTGGGCGTCGTACACGGCGACTTGTCAGCGCACAACCTGTGGTTACAAGCCTCTGGACAGCTTGTATTGCCGATGCCCGGACTGCGCGGCGTCGTACGCCCGAGCGAAGGCTACGGCTTTGGCGATCTGCAGCCCGAGGCCTACGACACTCTGGCTCCCGAGCGAATCGCCGCCGGCACCCCACCTTCGACGACGACCGATCTCTACGCGTGCGGCTGCCTGTGGTGGCATTTGTTGACTGGCCGGCCGCCGTTTGCCGGCGGCAACAGCCTGGCCAAGCTCAAGGCCGTGCACACGGCTCGGGCCACGGACGTGCGCCATTTGGCTCCGGAAGTGCCGGAGGTTTTGGCCCAGGCGATCGACCACTGCATGGCCCGCGACCCGCTCGAACGCCCACAATCGACGAGCGAGGTTGCGAAACTGATCGGCTTGCCGACGCGCTCCGGTGCGAACTTGTTGGCCGAGAGTTTGCGGCAGCAAGCGCCGTTGTGGCATCGTTCGCCTGGGGCGCGGCGACGCCCACGAATCCGCCGCGCTCGGCCGCGGGCGACCACGGTCCTCGCCACTGCCACCGTACTGTTGCTGATCGCCCTGTGGCCGGCGTGGCGCCGGGGCGGCGCCCAGCACGCGACCGACGCGCCGGCGACGCATTCTGCGGCGCTCAAGGCGGCGCCAACCAGCGTGGCTACATCCGATTCTAGCGCACCGAACAGCGGCGGTGCGCCCGCACACGTCGATCCGTCCATCGCACTGGCTTCTGCCACGGCCGTCGCGGAGACGAGTGGTCCGGAGGATCTGGTGCTGCCGGCGGACACGACCTTGCGACTCGGCGAGTTGGAGCTTCGTACCGGCCAGCTCGTGCGCGGGCGTCCGGGTCAGCGGCCTTTGGTCCGCCTGGCGGCCGAAGGACTCACGGTGAACCGCGAAAACGTGATTTTCGAAGGCATCGACTTTGTTTGGGAGTCAGAAACCGGCCAAGCCAAGCGAGCGCGCGGGGCGGCGATGCTTGTCGTCGCGGCACAAACCGTCGAATTTCGCGGCTGCTCGTTTTCGGCGAACGACGACGATCCGCCGGCGGCGGTTACGTGGATCGGATCGGAAGAGAACTCACCAGCCACGGGGGGCGAAATCACTCTACGCGACTGCGCGCTGAGCGGGGTAACCGCTGTCGTCGATTGCCAGGCGCCGGGTGATTTGGCCGTCGACGTCCACAACTCACTCTGCGTGGCCGGTGGTCCGATGGTGCGATTGCACGAGGCGCCGCAACCGACCCAATCGGTCACGATCGCCTTGAACCATGTCACCGCGCGGGGCGACAGCGCGGTCTTGGAGTGCCGTTACGACCGGCTCGAGGAGCAACTCGGACCCATTGCCATTACGGCTGATGACAGCGCGATCGACGGCAATCCACGTGGTGGGCTGCTGCTGTTCACCGGCAGTCAGCGCCCCGATGCACTCTTGCGGGCAATTCGCTGGAGTGGAGCGGGCTCGATCGTAACCGAGCGCACCGCAGTCGCCGTGTGGCGCAACGGCGGCAAACGTCAACAGACCCTGCCGGAGGACGAATTGGAGATTGCCGGCCTGGTGCGCAGCCAGGTCGAATTCGCCGGTTCGGCCGATGGCCCGCCTTCGGCATCGCGAGTCGTCCGCTGGCAAGTACCGCTCCGTTCGTCCGATCCGCCGGGGGCCGACACCAACGGGCTCTTTTTGCCCCGGTTATAGGCATAATTCCGAGTTTGACAGCGGTCGACCGCGAGCTAGGTTTGAAATATCGAACTTCACGTTTTGGGCAGATGGTTGCGGGGCGGACGGCGTGTCGCCGGTTTTCCACCATGAGTCGACGTCTTATTCGGTTTCTACGCGATTGCCATGCTGCCACCGCTGTCGAGTACGCGGTCATGCTGGCTTTGATCCTGATGATGTGCTTTGCCGCCATCGCGGTTTTGGGTCAAAAGGCCAACCAATCTTGGTCCAACAGCAAGACCAGCCTGGAAGCAACCAATTTTGGCTCCTGACGTCCGCGATCAATCCTGGCGCAGACGATCGTAATACATCAGGCCGACCAGCGTCTTGGCATCTTCGATCGTGCCGTCGAAGACCATCCGCATGGCTTCGCTCCAAGGAACCACGAGCGATTCAATCTGCTCGCCGGCCTCGAGGGCCCGCTCCCCTGGCGTCAGCCCGCGGGCCAAGAACAAATACATCCGCTCGTTGAGAATTCCAGGCGACATCGTGAACTCACGGATTTTCTCGACGTTCCTCGCGTGATATCCGGTCTCCTCGATCAGCTCGCGAGAGGCCGTGACCGCCGGGTCTTCGCCGGGCTCCAACGTGCCTGCGGGCAACTCGATCAGCGTGCGGCCGACCGCCACGCGATAGTTGCGAATCAAGCAAACCCGCCCGTCGTCGAGCAACGGCAGAATCGCGACGGCGCCCGGGTGCTGTACCGTGTCCTTGACGTGCGGCCGGCCATCGGCGCCGGTTTCCCGGTGGCGAACGACACGAAAACGCCGTGTAACCAGGAGTTCTTCCGGCTCATCCACCATGTCGCGCGCGCTCCAAAACGTTGCTTCGGCGAGGGCCTCTTGTTAAGATAGCGACGGGAGGAAATTGCTCCAAGGCCCACGTCCCACAACGAGTTATCGGCCGCGAACTATGAGCGATGCTGCGAGTTGGACCTTGTATCTCGGTCGCTGGTGGCGAGTCCCCATTCGGGCTCACGCCCTGTTCGTCGCCGTGGCCGTGTTCGTGCTGTATCTGAGTTCCAACGTAGCGCCGCAAGACGGGATCGGCGTCGGCTGCCTGGCCGTGGCCCTGCTGTTCGCCAGCGTGCTGGCTCATGAGCTGGGGCATTGCTTCGCGGCCGTCCGGGCGGGCGCGCTGCCCGATCCGATCGTCATCGGCCCTTTAGGCGGCCTGGGACAAGGTGAGCTGCCGCGCGAACCGCAGGCCGAATGGGTCAAGGCACTGGGTGGGCCGCTGGTCAATCTGGCCGTGATCTTGGTGCTCTTTCCCATTCTTCTGACTTCCGGTTCCTGGGCCAGCCTGACCGACTTGCTCAATCCACTGCATCCCGTGCAATTGACCGAGGGGGCTTTGTGGCTGGTGACCGTGAAGCTAACTTTCTGGATCAATTGGCTGCTGCTCTCGGCCAACTTGCTCCCCGCCTTTCCGTTTGACGGTGCTCGCGCGGTGCGCAGCCTGCTGTGGCCCGCGATGGACTTTCGTGGCGCGACGCAAGTGGCCGTGCGGGCTTCGAAGCTGACAGCCCTCGGCCTGTGCATTTTGGCCTGGCTGTTGCACGAGCAGCGATCGGCCGCGGACCTGCCCACGTGGGTGCCGTTGCTGTTGGTCGCGGCGTTCGTCTACTTCCACGCGCAGCACGAAGCGGCGCGGATCGAAGACAACGAATGGAGCGAAGAGCTGTTCAATTACGACTTTTCGCAAGGTTATACGAGCCTGGAGCAAACGCTCGACGCTCCGCGCCGGCCGGGCCACGCCTTGCGGCGCTGGATCGAATCGCGCCGCGAGCAGCGCGAGCGTCGCCGCCAGTCGTTGGAACAGGACGAAGAGCGGCAAGTCGACACGATCTTGATCCGTTTGCACGAAAGCGGCATGGACGGCCTGTCGGCCAAAGAACGGGCACTGCTGAATCGTGTCAGCGCTCGATACCGCAATCGCCAGCGCAGCTAAGCCCTGCCGGCCTGTTTCTTGGCGCAGAACCCGCGCGGCTCAATCCGCCTTTTCGGCACAATCGCTCCGACTGCCGAAAACATCGACGGCATTTTTTGTCCGCGTGACCGGCACAGGTGGCCCCTCTCGCCCACGGACGCCGCGTTTCTTGGGCTTCCGCTGAGACTGGGTCCCCATCGAGGTATGCGGGGTGACCTAAGTTTGAATGGAACGGTGGCAGACATTCCAAGCTTTCAATCTGGACGCGCAATGCTCCCAGCACTCACCACGATCGAGAAACCGACCGACGCGCCGGCTCGCGAAGCGCGCGCGGTTGGAGATCAGCAAGCCCGGCGCGGCAACCTGCTGGCCAGGCTGCTGGAATGGTTCGGCATTGAATTTCATCTCGTGGATGGCGAGACCGGTGAGCTGCTGCACTGCGCGTTTGATCAGACGGCGCGTGATTGGGCGATTCGCGGCGAGCTCTGTCGCGCGGTTGCCAATCGCGGCACCGCCGAAATCATCGAAGACGAAACTCCGTTGTTGGTGATCGCGATTCCGACTCACGAATCGGCCGAGGCGACCCTGGTGGCCGTCGGCACCTTTGTGACCAGCAACACCGCCACGCCAACTCAGCTGTTGCTGGCCGGCGAGATGCTCGGCATCGAACCATCGGACGCGGCGGCCTGGATTCGCCGCCAAACCTGTTGGACCGCCGACGTCTTGCTGCGGATGGGCCAATTGGCCAGCCAGCACCTGGCCGCCGGCGATAGGCTGCAAAAACTGGAACGCGAGGTGAAGGACCTGTCGACTCACCTCTCGACGACCTATGAAGAGATCAGCCTGCTCTATCGGCTGACGCAGAACTTGAAACTCTCCAGCAAGGACGAAGAGCTGGGAGCGCTGGCTCTGCAATGGTTGGCCGACGTGCTGCCCGCCGAGTCGCTGGCGATTCTCTATACACCCGCCGCGGACTCGATGGGCCGTGAAGGTCGCACCGAGCCCTTGCTGCTCACGTTCGGGCCGTGCCCGGTCGAAGCCACGGATCTGGCCGCCATGGTCGAGCATTTTGGCCTCGGATTGGGGCAACGCCCGCTGATCGCGAATCAACCGGCCACGTTGGCCGATAATTGGCAGTGGCCTGCCGTGCGTGAGCTGATCATCGTGCCGGTGTGTGAAGGCCCGCATTGCTTTGGCTGGCTGGTCGCGGTCAACCATCTGCAAGGCGGCGAATTCGGCACGGTTGAAGCCAGCTTGCTCAATTCGGTCGGCGCCATCCTGGGAATTCACAACAGCAACTCGGATCTTTACCAACAACAGCGAGAATTCTTCGCGGGTGTCGTGCGGGCCCTCACCTCGGCCATCGACGCCAAGGATCCGTACACCTGCGGTCATAGCGACCGCGTGGCCCGCGTGGCCGTCCGCCTCGCCGAGGAGCTGGGCTGTTCCAAGAAGCAAGTCGAGACCATCTACCTTTCGGGCCTGTTGCACGACGTGGGCAAGATCGGTATCGACGACAACGTGCTGCGCAAGCCGGGCAAGCTCACCGAGGCCGAATACGAACACATCAAGACGCACGCCGAGATCGGCTACAAGATTCTCAGCGGCATCAAACAACTCGACGAGGTATTGCCCGTCGTGCTGCACCACCACGAGCAGTGGGACGGCAATGGCTATCCCAAAGGCCTGGCCGGCAACGCGATTCCACTCCTGGCACGCATCGTCGCCGTGGCCGACTCGTTCGATGCCATGACCAGCGATCGCCCTTACCGCCAGGGAATGGACGACGCCAAGCTCGATGCCATCTTGCGGCAAGGCTCGGGTCAGCAATGGGACGCCGACGTCGTGGCCGCCTTCTTCGCCGCTCGCGTTAACATCCGCGAAATCGCCGCGCGGCACGGGCAGAACCAGGTGCCCGACCTGCGAAATTGGACCTAAACGCTTAGCCGGAGAATTGGCTGGCGAACGTCGTCTTGAGCGATTGCACGCCCAAGCGCATTGCCATCACGTCGCTGCCAAAGGTGAGCATGCGACAGCCGAGCTGGGCGCAGCGATCGGCGTAGGCCGGACCGGCCGGCACGATGCCCCAGGCCTTGCCGTGCGTCTGACAGGCTTTGGCCACGCGCTCGATCGCGGCCCAGACCTTGGCGTGGTCCAGTTGACCCAGCACGCCCAACGATTGCGACAGATCGGCCGGGCCAATGAACAGCAAGTCGACGCCGTCGATGGCCGCGATCTGGTTAGCCTCCTCCAAAGCACCCAACGTTTCGATCTGAATGGCAACGAAGTGATCGCGATTGGCGTCGCGGGCCAGATCGGCTTGCGACTTGTGAGTAAAGTTGGCGTCGGCTCCCTGGGTGTTCAGCCCCCGCATTCCGCGTGGAGCGAACTTGGCCCAGCTGACGAACTTCTCGGCCTCGACCGCCGAAATCACTTGCGCGGCCATCACGCCATCGACCCCCGACTCGAAGGACTGGGTCACGGCCGCGTAGTTGGTGACCGGCATCCGCACGAAGCTACCCAGGCCGCAGGCTCGGCCCACCAGGGCAGCCATCGTGATTTGCTCGGTCGAGATGCCGGCATGCTCGGCATCAAGCCAGAAGCCGTCGTAGCCGCCCGCCAGGCCAAACAGCTGGATGCTCACCGGGTGGACCAAGCGCCCCGTGCAGAAGACGCGCACCATCTTGTCGGTTGCCAGCAGGCTCTTGAAAAATCCGGACATAGCGGGGGTTGCTCCAGGGGGCTATTCACCGGCCAAGACGCCGCCCCAGCGTTCGGGTCGCTGGCACTAGCGGGCCGCCGGGTGGGTGGCTGGGCGGGGCTCGGAATTCGATTAAGCTATGACGACTATAGACGTTAGAGCTTGCCGAAGTCCCCGTCAAGCAGGCGGCGAGAAGGACGAAAATGCCGGAAATTCCGGCTGCTGGCCTTCAGGAAAAAATTCAGCCGCCGTGGCGAACCTTTTGGTCGATAGGGTGTCTAAACAAGCGAATGCCGTTGTTTTCGGCCGGGCGAGGCAACTTCGCTTGACCGCCGACAGCCCGTATGCGAGCGTTATAGCGTCGCGGAGTTTTTTGCTCAGCGACGGTTTTTGTCGAGTGGTCCTCATTCTCTCCAACCGCGCACAGCGCCGGGAGCATCCCATGCGTACGTATCTCAACGTCGCCGTCACGAATCGCAACGTCTTTGGTTTTGGCCAAGACCGCGTCGTGTCGTCGGTTGATACGTGCGCCCGCGCTGCGCATCTATTGTCACGGCACGCTAGCCATCGTGCTCGCAAATCGGCCCGCGCGCTCAAGCGCCGCGGATCCGACTTGGCGGCTTGGGCTAGCACGGCCCTGTTGGCCATGCCCATGGGCATGGTTATTACGGGGCCGCAATGGCGGCCGGTGCGACTCACGTCGCCCGTGCTCGTCGTGGCCTGAAGCGAAACAACGTTTCGCCTTCAGTAACCAGACGAGCCCGTGAAGCCGGCCGAGGAAGCGGTCTGACCAAGGGGTCTGACCGCGCGTGTTCCTCGAGCCCTTTCCGCCCCACGACCTTGGTGCCGTCGTCTTTTGCTTTTTTTCCGGAGAGCGTGTCATGGAACTGCAGGAAGCCACTACCGAACCGACCGAGATCAGCCTCGTGCTCGCCGCGCGAAACGGCGACCGGGAAGCCTTTGGCCAACTTGCCAAGCGGTACGAACGGGTTGTTTATGCGACCGCGCTGCGGCGCTTGGGCAACCACGCCGAGGCCCAGGAGGTCTGCCAAGAGGTCCTGGTGCGCGCCATGCAGAAGATCTCGCAGCTCCGCGAGCCGGAAGCGTTCGGCTCATGGTTGCGGGCCGTGACCAGCCGCATGGCAATCAACCGGGCCGTGCGCAAGCGGGCCCCGATCTCGACCGAACCGGAAACTTTGGCCGCGACCTGTGTCACGGTCGAAACTCCGTTGACCACGGCGCTAGCCAGTGAGCGGCGTTCGCAGGTGCGTGCCGGTCTGCGGCGATTGGGCGAGCTCGACCGGGAAACGCTCGTGGCGTTTTACGTCGAGGGCCAGTCGTTGGTCGAGATGAGCCAGGAGTTCCGCTCGCCGGTAGGCACCATCAAGCGGCGACTGCACGTGGCCCGCAAGCGGCTCGCCAAGGAGCTCGAAGAGCTCGTGGCCGTGTGACCACCAGTGAATCGTCCACCATCAGGAACCCTCGAGGGCGCCCGCGTCGGCTCGCTGCCGGCCGGGTGCTCTGCGGGGGTCTGATGGCCCCTTAAGCCTTCTGGGGCGTCGATCTGAGGGCCGCCCAGGCCAGTGCGAGCCAGGCGACAATCCAGATCGTGCCGCCAATTGGCACCACGTGTACTAGCGGCTTGATGCCCGTCAGCAGCCAGCCGTACAGGCCGCCGCTAAACAGCACCAGGCCGACCAGAAACAAGCCCCCCGCCGCTCGCAGTGCGCAGCCATCCGCTCGTCCGGCCAACAGGCCCACAAGAATGAGCGCAAACGAGTGATACATCTGATAGCGAACGGCCACCTCGAACGTCGCCAGTTCCGCCTCGGAGACGTGCAGCCGTTCCTTCAGAAGGTGCGTTCCCATCGCTCCCGCGACGACGGCCAGCGCGGCCAGAACCGCTCCACAAACGACCCAGAGCTTGCCGACCATCGAGATTCCTCATGAGGCTGAAGACTGAAGGCTGCCGGCCGAAGGAAAAAACATCGGCCCATTTCAGCCCTCTATCTTACATTTCTCACGGAGGCGTTTGGATGCCCAGGCGCTCTTCTTCCTCTTCCTGGATGATGATTCGCGGCGTGACCATCATCATCAGGCTCTGCGTTTCGCGGCCGATGCCGACGTTCTTGAAGAGGCGGTTAATGTAGGGAAGCTTGCTCAGAATCGGCACGCCAAACTCGTTGCGGCCTTCGCTCAGGCGTTTGATGCCGCCCAACAGCACGGTGCCGCCGTCGGGCACGCTGACGGTCGTCTGCACCGACACGATCGCGAAGCTTGGCAACTGGATCGTGATGCCATCCGACGTGGTGGTCGCGTTGCCCGTGGCCGCCGTCGTGTCGCCGCCAGCCCCGCCGGTGCTCGTGCTGCTCGAGCCCGAATTGTTCGTGGTCTTCGAGCCCGAGAAGGTGAACGTGGTCACGTCGCCAATCGTGGTGAACGACGGCAACACGGTGAGCCGCACGAACCGTCGGTCGTTCGAGATCGTGGCTTGCACCGAGAGGGCCGTGCCTTCGGACAAGACCGTGATTACCGGTTGATAAGCGGCGGCAAAATCGCCCACGACCGGAACCACGCTGACCACGAACGGCGTGGACGTTTGATCGACCACCGAGGCGGTTTGACCGTTGAACAACGTCACCTTGGGAGCCTGCAACACGTTGCTGCGGCGGTCGCCCTGGGCGGCGTTGACCAGGAAGTAGGCCTCGATGTCGCTCAGAATCGCGAATCCGAAGTGCGCCACTTCCACCGGCTGGCCGAACTGCGGCGTCGCCAGGTTGAAGCTGCTTTGCCGGAAGGGAATGTCGAGATTGGCCGTGTAGTTCGGAGCGTCACCGCTCGGCGCGTTGCCGGCCACCGTGTTCAAACCGACGACTTCACGCAAGTTGCCTTGCGTGGGCGTTTGCGGCAGCGTTCCGGCACTCAGGTTCTTGATGTTGAACTGGAAATCGACGCCGATCCGTTCGAAGAAGTTGTCGTTGAGCGTGATGAACCGGACTTCGATCGTGACCTGCAAATCCTGGTTGCGGCGCAACTGTTCGAGGAGGTCGGCAATCGCCTGGTGTACTTCCTCGGTCTGGCTGATCACGAGGCTCAGATTGTTGGAAAACTTCGAGACGGTTCCGGGGCCGCCCACTTCGTCCCAGGTTTGCGGCTTGATCGTGCTGGTGATCAGATCGATCAGGGGATCGAAGTCGGGCTGCACGCCGTGTCCCATGCCGCCGGGTCCGCCGAGCGGGACCGACTGTCCAAAACCGCTGCGAGTGCCCATGCCGCCAGGCATGAGTTGATTCATCTGGGCCAACAGCGCCGGGTTCATCAAAGCCGTACCCGAAGCCCCGTCTCGGCCGGCCACTAGCGCCGTGGCCGGCGCGCTGGCCATGCCACCCATGCCGCCGGCGGCGCCGGTCATATTGTAGCCATCCATGATCGCCGCGGCCAAACCCGTGCGGCCGTTCGGCAGAAAATTCGGAATCGGAGTCACCAGGTCGGCCACGTTATACGTGACCGTGTACACCTCGCCATCGCGCAACTGCTCGCTGGTGATCTTGAGCACTTCGTCCTTGATGACATAGCTCAGGTGCAGCGGCTCGAGAATCAGATTGAGCGCGCTGCGAAGTGAGATATCTTGAGTCAGATCGATCGTGACCGGGGTATCGCTGGGAATACCTTCATCCTCCAGGCCCTTGGGGTCCAGATGCAGGTTGACCGCGGTCAGCTTGCCCAACTGCTCGATGACTTCCTGCAAGGGCCGATTGCGGAACTTCAGCGAGACCGGAGTCTTCAGCTTCCGTTCGATTTCGATTTCACGCTCCGTACGTCGCGACTTCTTGTCGGCCATTTGCTTGGCGCGGCGGTCGGTCAGATCCTTCCATTTCTTCGCGTCGGTGAACTGAATCGGATTGTGATCGTCGAACGGAATCGCCGCCTGCTCGACGCTGTCCAAGGCTTCCCAAGCGGCGCTCTCCTTGTCGTCAATCAAGTGCTGGTTGCGTCGCGTGCGCGAAGCCAGACGCTGCTGCCAGATCAACTGCTTGACCACGGCGTTTTCGGGATCGAGCTCGCGGGCGCGCTTGGCCAGCACTTCGGCCTCGGCCCAGCGCTCCTGATCCATCAGCTGGTTGTATTCCTCGACAATCTTCGCCAGCTTGTCGTCGGTCTCGACCTTCGATTGCAAGCGGCGTTCCACTTCCTTGAGGATCGTCTTGTTGCTGTCGTCGAGCTCGATCTGAGCGCGATTGTCGAGCACATACTTGTCCAGCTCCGCGACCTTGCGATCCACGCGCCGCAGCAGCACCGCCCGCGGCTCCGACTCGATCGTCGAGTCTTCCACCAGCTTGCGGGCTTCCTTGAGCAGTTCCATCGCGCGTTTGGGATCTTTTTCGCGCGCCTTGCCGGCGGCGATTTCTCTCTGGGCGATGTCGGCCGAGAGCTGCTTGACTTGCAACTGCTGTTTGGCGACAGCGCTGTCCGAGAGGGTTTCGGTCTTGGCCTTGCTGCCCGTCGCCGGCGCGGGCGCGGAGAGCATTTGCAGATAGTCCTGGACCTTTTGGGCCGTGGCCGCATCCAGCTGATCGCGAACCGCGTAGGCCTGCTTGAAACTCTCGAGCGCGGTTTTCGAGTCGCGCTTCTTGAGCGCTTCCTGTCCGGCCCGGAAGAGTTGCATGCCCGTATTATCGGTCTCGGCCGCTTCGCGAGCCGCACCGCGACGTTGCGACGGAATGGCCCGAGGCGCCTCGATCGGCTCCGGCTCCGGCGCCGGCTCGAGTGGCGGCGTGACCCCGGGCTGCGCGGCGCCGCCGACGATGGGCGGCGCGGGGCCCTTTTCGGCCTCGTCAGGCAATGTCTCTTGCAATGCGGTCGCGGTTCGCGTGCGCGTCGTGTCCCGACTGCCATCGTAGACAGCCCGCGTTGCGGGCAAAGGCGTCGACTGGTTGGACGCATCGCTGGCCAGCACGGCCGGAGCGGCATCGTCACGCATCGTGGCCGGGGCAGCGTCGGCCTGTTGATCTGGGGAAGCGACTTTTTGTCGCCGCGCCGCGGTAATCCGCTCCAGCAGCGTATCGGGTTTGGCTTCGAACGGACCGTAATTGATCCGCAAGCCCTTGACGTGTTGCACGAGCCGTTCGGCTTCGTCGTAGTCCTTCCAACGCAGCAACTGCGCGGCCTGATCCATCAGCATGCCGGCCAGCAAGCGGCGGGCGGCCTCGTCCTGACGATTGCCCGTGGTTTCCGTGACTTGCCGATAGCTGCGAATCGCGGCTTCGACTTTGGCGGGAGTGTCGTCGTGATAGCCATAGGCAAAATTGAGTTTCTTGGCGGTATCAACCGCGGCCTGCGCGCGGCGGGCGTCGCCTTCGGCCAGCGCGCGACGCGCGGCCAGCAATTGGGTGTCGCTCTGCTGGCGAATCTGCGGACTCGTCTCGGCGGGGCCCATCGCATCGGAGCCGGGAACCGGCAGGCGCGTCACGGCACCGCCCTCGTCGGCCGGACCGGTGATGACGCGCTGCGAAATCGGCGACTGCTGCAACCGGCCACCGCTGTCGGGCAGGGTGAGCGGCGTGTCTTCTTCGGGGTCGCCCACTTCGCTAGGAACGCGGGCTGGCACGGGCGTGCGGGCGACGTCGGTCGCGCGAGACACGTCGCGATTGGCCGTGGCTTCCTGCGTGGTCTCGGGATTGAACTTTTGGCTCGGCCGTTCGACGCGTCCCTTCTTGCCGCCGCGCTTCTGTGCCAGGTAGTCGGCGCGGGCTTTCTTGGGGGTGTCGCCCAGGTGCAGCACGCTGAACTCGACGTTGAGTTTTTCGGCCCGCACGATAAGCGCGTCGGCCGCGGCAAAGTCGCCATCTTTCATCGCCTGGCGCGCGCGAATCAACAACGCTTCCACGTCACGGCGCTCGTTGCCCGTCTTGGCCTTGGCCGTCTGGCCTACCAGGTCGGCGGCCAGCGCGAGCCGTACCGCCACGCTTCCGTCCGCGGCGATGGCCGCCGCGGGGGCAGCAAGTCCCAGGGTCATGACGACGAAGACCAAGAGCGACTTCGAGGTGTTCAAAACGATTCTCCTGTTGCAACGCGAGCCTGCCAGAGGCGCGTGAATCAAATGTTCGCTGGTTGGGCCGGGCCCAAGATGTTTCGGACTCCGCCAGTCCGCCCAGTGGTCCGCGCTTGTCGCGCTATCGCGCACGCGGAGCCGCATCCAAGCGATCTTTTTTTGCCATTTTGGTGGATTTGATTAAAGAAGAGAGCGGGATAAATATCGGCGGCCCCAAAAATCGTCAAGGGCACTTCCAACACTCCGCTGGCATTGCGCGGCCTGGCACGAAGCGCCAATGTGGTCGCCGCTCATGGGAGCGCGCAGCCATCAGGCCTGAAGATCGACGCAGGAATTCCCGACAGACGATCGGGGTGCTAGCCGTGCTGGCGTCTAAGAATCATTCCGTGGCGGCTAGATACGCCGCTCACTTGCGCGGCTTGCTGCGCGGCTTGACCGGATCGGTGCCCGGAACCCCAGTCGCCTTGTCGGGCGAGCTGACTTCGGCGTCGTCGGGCAACCGCCGATGCTGGTACATCTGCAAGTCGTCCAACTCGCTGTGCACGATCAGATGGCCGCTGGCATCCATCAGCAGCACGTCGACGGGGCTGGCTAGCAGCGAGTCTCTCTTTTTCGTCAGCGCGCGGCCGCCGTAAATATCCAACACGATCGCGTCGGACTTGAAATCGATATCGTCGCGCTCCACGATCTGCTCGTTGCGCGGATCGCGGGCTTTGACCGTTCGGCCCATCAAGTTAGCCACGGCCCCGCGCTCGAACTCCTGCTCGATGGCCGCCTCGATGCCGTTTTCCTTATCGATCGAGGTCAGCAGCAATCTGGCCTTCTGCGGGTCGACGTTGCGGGGTTGCGGTTTGACACCGCCGGCCAGCACGCCGTTGCCATTGGGAACCGTGACCACTTCCGACGGCTCGCTCCACTGATCGGTGGTGCGAATCTGCGGGCGCGGCGCTTCGGGATTCTTCAAATGGCGAATCGCCACGCCAAAGTTGGGATTCTCAAAGCCCAGCTTCACGCGGTAGCGATAACGCTTATTCGGTTCGACCGAGTAGTCGAACACGCGCAGCAGGTTATAGACGACTGGCGCGGCGCTGGCAGTGATCGGCGCGGTTTTTATCTGCGGCGCTTCGGCCGGCTTGGCGCCGCGGCGATTGATCGGCACGTTGCCGTCGGCCGGCTTGGCATCAGCCGCTAGACCGGCTGCCGCCACGTCCGGGGGCGCCTCGGGGGTGGGCGGGGGCGCGACCGGGGCCCACAGCACCGGAATCTTGGGGTGCGCGACCGACTCGCCCCAGTCGCTGCCGACGAGCGGGCCCAGGGGGGATGTCAGGCTGGCTTCGACGAACTGCGCGGCGACGACTTCGGGCTGCGTGCCCTCCCAGCGGGCTTCGAAAACCATGGGGTCGCTAAGCGGCTTCCAGTCGAGCTTTTTCGGATCGGCATCGCTCACTTCAGCCCGCTCGACGACCGGACCGGCATAGTGCGGCACGTCGCGAGACTTGTCTTCGCCCACGGCGCGCTCGAAGACGCGCTCATATTCCTTGTGTTGTTTTTCGACCGGCACCAGCGCCGTCACGACAGCCCAGGGTTGCGGCTGCAAGCGGGAGGTGTTGGCCGGACGAAAACCATTTCCGTCACGCGATCCGGCCTTGGCCGGCCCGCGAGCCCGCGGTTGCCCTCCCCCTGCCGCCGCGGCCGGGGCATCGGTTTTGAGCGCGAACGGCCCAAAGCCGGCCGCCACGCGCAGCTCCTCGGCATTGAACAATTGCGGATCTTCTCGCTTCACCTTGGGTTCGGCCAAGGGTCGACTGAGCGGCACGATCATCGCGAACGAATCCGCCTTGACGGCGTCGCGCTTTGCCCGGGCGTCGAAATCGACTACCTCGAGTTTCTGATCCTTGGCCGACCATTTCGAGCTGACGATCTTGTTCTTGACGTCACTGGCAATGGCCTGCAATTTTTCGGGTTGCTTCGTATCGTCGAGCACTTCGCGACGAATGGCAAAGTAGGTGAAGCTCAAGAAGACGAGCACCATGATGCCCAGCGCCACCTTTTCGCCATGTTCGAAGGCCCATTTTTTCAGGCTGGCCGCGTCGAATTTCAGTTTGGCTTTCATCGCGAATGACCTCGCCTATTCCGATACGGGGACCAGGGCGGCTGCCCCAGGGGCGCCGACCTTCGTCAGGTTGGGCTTGTTGTAGATGTAGATGATGCCGTGCAATTCAATCGGCACCTCGAACGGATCGGGCGCGTCGCCGGCCGCCGCGCGCGGCGGGGGGCTGGCGGTCGGGCCCGTTTGTCCGCCCGACTTGCTCGAGCCGCTGGCATTCACGCGCACTTGTCGAACTTCGATCGGCAGCGGCGAATTCGCGCACTCAACCAGCAACTTCGGAATCTCGCGCTGATCGACGACTAGCTTCAAGTAGATGGGCATGCGTTTGAACTGTTCGACCGGCGCGCCCCCGGGCAGCGGCTTGCCATCGGCATTGACATAGCGACCGTCGTCGGGCGATTTGGCGGCCGGGGCCGTCGTCGGATCGACAGTCGGCGGCGGCGCAGGCGCAGCGGCAGCCGCCGCGGCTTGTGACCCGGTGGAAGCGACTTTCTCGATGTGGCCCGAGGCCATTCCTTCGGCGAATTGTGCGCTGGCATCCTTGCCGATGTCCATCGTCACGATTTGCTTGATTTTCGGCGTGAAATGTCCTTCGTTCACCGCGTGAATGATCCGCAAGATCGCCCGATACACCCACAGGTTCTCTTGAACCTGGCGCACCTGGGCCGAGTTGGGGCGGCTCTGAAATTCGAGCAACTCCTTCAAAGCCTTCTGGCTGGTACTGTTCCAAACCACTTGCGGTTCGTTCTTGTCGGCCGGGGGCGCCGCGGCGGGGGCCTTGGCAGGCGGCGATTTGGGATCGGCCGCGCGAGTCGGGTCCGAGGCCGGCTCGGCGCCGACGATCTTCAACAACCGGGGATACTCGTCGGGAATTCGCCGCTGGTAGATGTCCAACAGGTCCGGCGGAAACTGGGCGTCAGGCGGGCTTTGGTCGACGAACTTCAGGAACTTCTCACCGAGCTCCTTGGGCCATTCGAGCAGTTGCTTTTGTTCGTTGTAGATTTTCTCCCAGGTAGAGCCAACGGTCCTTTTTTCCTTTTCGGTCAGCTCATCGATTCCCTGCTTCCAACTGGCATTGGGGTGCGATTCGGCCCCGCGCAGGTTCTCCATGGTGCTGAACTTGCCGACGATCGCTTGTCTCTTCTGGTCATAAGTGGCTGAGAGCGATTTGCGCGCCATCCACCAGCCCACAATACTGGTGATGATCACGGTCGCGCAGAATAACCAAAAATGGTGCTTCTGCAGTTGCTTCAGGATGACTTTGACCTGGTCCATGCTAGGGGTTCGTCCCTTGGCCATCGGCCGCCAGTGCCGGAGTTTGCTGCGGCTTGTCCCGTTTTTCCAACCGCTTGCTCAGCGGCGTCGGTTGCCAGGCGAATTGCAAGGTGAAGTCAAACCGCTTGAGTGTCACCGCCTTGCCTCCAGCCGATGCGGGTGCGTTGGGATCTTCCCACTGCTCGGTCGACAACGGCCGAATCTCCGAGGCAATCACGGGATATCCGATGCCCAATTCCTTGATCGACCACTCGGTCTCCTGGTCGTCCTTGCCCACCAATTTGATCTTGGCCTCGCGGAGATTCTTGATCAGCGTGTCGCGGACGAAGCCGGCGCCCAGCGACTCGAACGAATCCTTATTGTGATAGTGATAACCCTTGAGCTGGATGACCCAGCCCGGACCGCTCGGTCCTGGGTCTTCCACCGGCGGCGCACCGGGCGCGGCGCCAGGGGCCGCGGGCGCAGCGCCGGGTGCAGGCGGAGCCGCGATCGCCGGCGCGCCAGGGGCCGGGGCAGCAGGAGCGCCGGGCGCGGGAGCACCCGGAGCCTCGGGGGTCGCGGCGTCAGGCGCGGCGG
>PLYM01000046.1 GCA_003153375.1 Planctomycetaceae bacterium | reverse complement strand
TCCTCGACAAGCAGAAAGAGGGCAAAAAGAAGATGAAACAGTTTGGACGGGTCTCGATTCCGTCAGACGCTTTTATCAAGGTTTTGAAAACCAACTGAAGACCCACGATGCCCACCGAAGCTTCCTTGCTCACGCGGACCGGAAAAAAACTGCTCGGACTGATCGGCTTGGCCGACGCCGAAGAAAAGATGCGCGCCAACGCGGCCAACTGGCTGGAACTCGCGGAGAAGGTGTGGAATTTCCGCCGCGATCAACTCAATGCGACTGAGTCGGCGGAGCTGCTGGAGCGCACGGCGGACGTCCGGCAAAAGCTGGCCGAGCGGGTGTCCGCCGAGAAATTGAAGCTGGCCATCGAGTCGCTGGAGGACGTGCTGCGGCGCACCGGTGGGGCGATTTATCCCAAGAGCGCGCTGGTTGAGAATGTCGAATTCTTTCTCGTGGCGGCGATTGTGATTCTCGGCATCCGCACGTATTTCGTGCAGCCGTTCAAGATTCCGACGAACTCGATGTGGCCGAGTTACAACGGCATGACACCGGAAATCTTCGCCAATCCGGCTGACGAACCGTCGGCACCCATCGAGGCTCTTCGGGCAGTGGCATTTGGCGCGTGGCCGCACCGGCTCGATGCTGCCGGCGATGGTGAAATTCTCGTGCCGATCGGCGGCGCCGAGAGCCGCGGCATTGTGCATTGCCGGATTGTGCCGGGGCGGTCTTGGCTGATTTTTCCCACGAAACTGCGCGAATACACACTGCTCGTCGACGACCAGCCCACGCGCGTTCGCGTGCCGCTGGACTTTGATTTTGACTGGGTGATTTCCGAAGCCCTTTTCTCTTCGGGGGAACGCTACAGCCAGCGCCGGCTGATCACGGAGATCGAACGTCGTCTCAAGGCGGGCGAGTTCGAGGTCCGGGTCGTGGACGGCGAGCGGATGCGATGCATCCGCACGGGCCGACGGGTCCGGTCGGGCGAGCGGATCCTGTCGTTCGATGAGTTGACGGGGGACCAACTCTTCGTCGATCGCATCAGCTACCATTTCGTCAAGCCGACGGTCGGGAGTGGGTTCGTGTTTCGGACCGGCAACATCGCGCCACTGGTGCAGGACTACGGCGACCAGTATTTCGTGAAGCGGCTCGTCGGGGTGCCCGGCGACACGCTGGAAGTGCAGGGCACGGGTGTCATCCGGAATCACGCCCCGATCACGGGTGCCGCTGCTTTTGTTGCCAACGCGCACCGGTCAGGAGGATATCCGGGCTACGTCGCCATGGGACTGCTCGCGCCGGGTCAGTCGGTGCGCGTGCCGTTGCGGAGCTTTTTTGCGATGGGCGACAATTCACCCAACAGCCAAGACGGCCGCTACTGGGGTTTCGTGCCAGCTAAGGATGTGGTCGGACGACCCCTGTTTGTGTATTTTCCGTTCACCAAGCATTGGGGTCCGGCGAGGTAGTGTGTCATAGTTGAAACGCGCACAATAGATATTATGTTAATAGAATGAGTGCGGCGAATCCTGCCCCGGCGACACTCGATGGCGCGACTTCCAAGCCCCTCTTCAACTGGCTCAACCATCGGGCCGCCGGCGTCCTGGTGCATCCGACCTCGCTGCCGGGCACATTTGGAGTCGGCACACTCGATTCGGCGGCGTATGCGCTGCTCGATTTCCTCGCCGCGGCCGGCATGAAATACTGGCAGGTCTGCCCGCTCGGTCCAACGGGGTTCGGCGACTCGCCCTACCAGTGTTTTTCATCCTTCGCTGGCAATCCCTACTTGATCGATCTCGCACCACTGGTTTCGGCCGGGTTGCTGACCAACGATGCTCTCGCGCCTTTGCGGGCATTGAGCGTCGAACGCGTCGATTTCGGCGGGTTGTATCGGCTGAAGCTTCCATTGCTTTTTTCCGCCTACGCAAACTGGCGTGAAGATCCGCAACGGGCCCTGCCCTATGGCGACTTTGCGACATTTCGCGAGGCTCACGCCTTCTGGCTGCCCAGTTACGCATTCTTCTCGGCGCTTAAAGATAATTTCGGCGGCCGCCCGTGGTGGGCATGGCCGGCGGACGTGCGCTCGCACGCTGCGGCCGAAAACTCCCCACTTCGCCATCAAGTCGCCGCGCGCGCGGAAGCCTACGCTTTCATCCAGTATTTGTTTTTCGGCCAGTGGGCGCAGGTGCGGGCGCGCGCCGCCAAACTCGGTATCCGAATTATTGGTGACACGCCGATCTTTGCCGCGCTCGACAGTGCAGACGTCTGGGCAAGCCCGCACCTCTTCCAACTCGATCCGAAGACTGCACGGCCGACATTCGTTGCCGGGGTGCCGCCGGATTACTTTTCCGCCAACGGCCAGTTGTGGGGCAACCCACTTTATCACTGGCCGGCGCACGCGGCCGATGGCTACGCATGGTGGCTGGCCCGCCTGCGCGCGAACTTCGCGCTGTGCGACGTGATTCGCATCGATCACTTCCGGGGGTTCGACACCTACTGGGCAATCCCTGCCGCGGCGACGACGGCGCGCACTGGCAGTTGGGAGCCCGGCCCAGGAGTCGCGTTTTTCCGCGCCGTTTGCGCCGCCCTGCCCGGCGCCAAACTTATCGCCGAGGATCTTGGCGAACTGGTGCCCTCGGTCGTCGCGCTGCGCGAGGCGACGGGCCTGCCGGGCATGGCGATTCTCCAATTCGCGTTCGGCGCCGGTGCAAAAAATCTCTACCTCCCGCACAATCACCGTGCGAACAGCGTTATTTATCCCGGCACGCACGACAACGATACCACGCTGGGCTGGTATGCGACGGCCGACGAAAAATCGCGCGACCACGTTCGCCGCTACCTGCGGGTCAACGGCCGCGAGGTCGGCTGGGATTTCATCCGGGCCGCCTACACGTCCGTGGCAAATCTCGCGGTGTTACCCCTCCAAGATCTCATGAGCCTCGGTTCGGAGGCGCGCTTCAACACGCCCGGCAAGAGCCAGGGCAATTGGACCTGGCGCTACCGCCCCGAGCAACTGCGGGCACTGCACGAATACTCGGCCACCTACCTGAGCGAACTCGCCGAGTTGTCCGGACGCGACGGCGAGCCGCTCACGGCGCCGACAAAAAGGTGACCACAAGCGGGACGACGTCTTCGCGCGCGTCCTCAAGCACATAGTGCCCGGCGTCTGCGAAGCGGTGCAGGGCGGCTTGCGGCAGAAATCCTCGCCAACGTCCGAGGAAGTGATCGTTGAAACAAAATCATTGAGCAAACTACCCGACGTCGCCTACGCCCAGATCCTCTCCTAGCTCAATGCAACCGGACTACGACGCGGCTTAATCCTCAATTTCGGTTGCGCCCGGTTGGTCGACGGCATCAAAAGAGTCTCTCTCTGACACCCCTCTCTGTGCCCTCTGCGTGCTCTGTGGCTAAATCTCTTCGTCGTGAAAGACCTCGCTAAACTCGCTTGCTGAGCTTTTCGGTCAGGCGTTCCAGGGCGGTGCTGTGGTCGGCCTGGTCGAGATGGACTTGAATCAGGCTGAGGTTCTTGGTGTCGGCCCAGGCGCTGCGCAGGGCGGCGTCGAATTCGCCTTCGGTGTGAACCAGGTAGCCGGCGCCGCCGCCGTAGACTTCGGGCAGGCGGTGATAGGCCCAGGGCTGGACGTCGTTGAAGGTGAAGCTGCCAGGATGCAGGAAGCGTTCGGTGCCATAGCCGCCGTTGTCGAGCACGATCACGATCGTGGGAAACTTGTTGCGGATCAAACTCGACAACTCGTTGCCGGTCATTTGAAACGCGCCGTCGCCCACCAGCACCACGGTGCGCAAGTTGGGCCGGGCGATCTGCGTGCCGAGGGCCGCGGGAATCGAGAAGCCCATTGAGGTGTAATAGGCGGGGCTCAAGAATTCGGTCCGCCCGCGAATGACCAGTTCCGTGGCGGCGAACAGGGCGTCGCCGATGTCGGCGATGACCACGGTTTCGTCGGTCAGCGATTCGTTCAGCCGCGCGATCAGCCGCGAGATGCGAATCGGTTCGCTGGGCGCCAGCACGAACTTTTTCGTGGCCAGGCTTTGTACCTTGGGAATCGGTCGTCGCGGGGGGTGGGGACGTCGGGCCGCGAGCTCGCGAATGAAATCGGCTAGCAGCACGTTGTGGAAGTGATGATGGCGAATGCGCAGTTGTTCGCTGGTGGCATAAATGCAGCGGCCCGGGTCGAGGTTGGCGGTGTAGATGCCCAGGTTGATGTCGGTCATGAACGTGCCCAGCAGCAGCAGGCAGTCGCTGTCTTCGACGAACTCGGTGACCTCACTGTTGCCCATCGCTCCTTCGTAGAGGCCGACGAACAGCGGGTGCGTCTCGGGAATGATACTCTTGCCGAGCATCGTCGTGGTGATCGGAATGCCGGAGCCCTCGGCCAGCGCGAGCAGCTCGTCTTGCAGGTTGAAGCGGTGGATTTCCACGCCGCCGACGATGGCCGGCTTCTGGCAGGTGTTGAGCCAGCGTTCGGCCTCGGCCACGGCCTCGGCCAGCGGCTCCGGATCGCTGGTTAGTAGCGTGTCCTGGAACTGATGGGGCACCGCCGGCACGACGCCCACCATGTCGCGCGGAATCTCGATATAGACCGGCCGCTTATAGCGGGCCGCGGCGTGCAGCACGCGATCGATTTCGTGGAAGGCGATCAGCGGGTCGTTCAACTCGGTGCAGGCGATGCACAGTTTTTCGAACACGTCGTACTGCGTGCGAAAATCGCGCACGCGGTGGTGGAGCAGGGGATTGTTGTAGCGCTCCTTGAGGCCCGGCGACCCGGTGATCACCACGACCGGCGATTTTTCGGCGTAGGCCCCGGCCACCGAGTTGCACAGACTCAGCCCGCCCACGCAGTACGTGACGCAGACGGCTCCCATGCCATGCACCCGAGCATAGGCGTCGGCGGCAAACCCGGCGCAGTCCTCGCGCGTCGTGGTCACAATCTTCAGCGGGCTGGCGTCCAACAGCGAATAGAACTGCAAGATGTAGTCGCCCGGAATGCCGAACACGTGGCCGATGCCGTAGTCTTGCAGTCGGCGGATGAGATACTCGCCGATCGAGAGCCCATTGACCGTGGCTCCCGCCGGAGCCGCTTGTCGGGCCGCCCGTGCGTTGTCGATTTCCGTATGCGACATGAGATCAACCTCTCGGTGAATTCTTTCCCGGCGGAATTATGCCTGAATCGGCACATCCCAACAATTCGACTCACTAGCGAATTCTACGGACTTCGCCCGCCGCTGGCTTGGCCGATTGCAGAAAAAAATAGTCGGCGAAAACCGAAAGAGGCAGTTTTGCCACGGAGGACACAGAGTTCACAGAGAGGAGCGGAGAGGAGTTAACGAGGATTGACGGCACGAAGAAAGGGGAGTTGCTTGGATTCTGAATGACAGATTCTTCGTCGTTTTTTGCTTCTCTGAGTTCTCTGTGACCTCGGTGGCAAATTGACTTCTGTCTACGGCTGGCCGCGCTTCTTGCGTTTCAGATTCCACAACAGCAGCAGCCAGAAGCCCAGGAACCCGCCCATGCAGGCCATCACGATCACGCCGCGCCAGGGGTTGTGGTTGTACCAATAGGCCCCCGCCGCGATGTAGGAAGCCCATAGGATCAGGGCGCCCATGATCAGGGCCGTGATCATGCGGGGCGACATGGCTTGCGGCGTATCGGGCATGGTGGTAGACGGGGTGTGAATTTTTGCGGGCGGGACTGCACTCAACGATACCCGACCACGAGACCGTGGCAAGGGCGAGCGACTGCGTCGGCGTGTCGCGCTGCGGATCAAGGAAGGGGGATGACGAGCCGGGTGCCGTCCTCGCCCACAACGGTTTCGCCATGATATTTCTCGCTCACCGGTCGTTTGAAGAGCAAGGGGGCGACGGCCTTGGGCACGGGCGGAACGAGGTGCGTGAGTGCCAATCGCTTGACCTTGGCCTCTTCGGCCAGCGCGCCGAGCTGCTCGACGTCGATGTGATAACTTTGGATGTCGTGCAGAATGTGGGCGATGGCATCGTTGCCCAATTGCTCGTTGGCCTTTTGCATCTGGGAGACCGTGGCCATTTTCATCGCTTCGGCAACCAGCAGGTCGGCGTCGCGAGATTGCGTGGCCAAGGATGCCGTCGCGGTGGTGTCGCCCGAAATCACGACGACCTTGCCGCCGAATTCAACCCGATAGCCGACGGCCGGATGCACGGGCGCGTGGTTGACGGCGAACGCCTTGACGACGACCCCTTGCTGGTCATAGACCGTCACCGACTCGCCGCTCTCATCAGGGGCAAACGGTTTGGCTGCGGCTCCGGCGAACTCGGACGGCATCACCTTCTCGCCATGATGCGCCGTGCGATAGCCGCGCTCCAGACGATACGCCCGTTGGAAGCCATCGAGCACTTCGGCAACGCCGCTGGGGCCGTACACGGCGAGCACCTGGCGACGGCCCTGAATCCAACTGCGGTCGATGATCTCGCCCAGATCGGCAAAGTGGTCGGAGTGAAAGTGCGTGAGAAACACGGCCTCGATCTGGCCGATCGGCAGATTGAGCGCGTCGATCGAGCGCGAGGCGCCGTCGCCGCAATCGAACAGCAGGAAGCGTCCGTCGACAAACACCGCCGTACTCGCCTGCGCCCGATCGGACGGCAACGGGCTGCCGGTTCCGACCAGCACCACGGTGATCGCGTCTTTCGCCAGGAGCTTGCGCGCCGTTTCCTTGCGAGCTTCGTTGCGCGCCTTGACGTTGGCGAGCACAACGTCAGCGCCGAGGGGAAGTTGGGCCCGCAAAAGCGCCGATGTGGGCAACACTAATGCGCCGAGAATCAGAGCAATTTTCAACCGTGACGATATCAGCAGGTATCGGTGACGCATTACAAGGGCGCCTGGGGTGTATGAGGGGTTACGAGGTGTGATCAACCATAGCGTGAACTTGGTTGCCTCGTAAGGTTGGCCGGGAAGGTCCGTGTTACCTCTTCGGTCGCCGGGGATACCGCACTTGTCGTGAAGTCAACTAGGAATGATGCCCGTCAGGCGTACCACGCGGTGTCAGGGATAATAGTCAAAGTTGCGCCAACCGAGCGTCCATGCATCGGACCTCCGCAAGAGTACGTAGGTTGCCTCGACGTGGTGAATACTCCATGGAATCGTCAGGCGAACAACTGCGAGCCGCCGGTCGCGGGAATATCCGGGGGGCCATGCCTGTACCGGTCGGCTTTCAACGGATTCGTCAAAAGTATCTTGATCTCGATCGAAGCGTGGCGCTTCGACTCGTATTCGTTGATCGTGAGTCTCGAATGTTCCGACGGAGTCATGATTAAAGCTCCGGCTGGCAAGGCTTGCAGCCGCTTGTTCGGCCGCGTCATGTTGCGCCCTCGATAGCTTGTGCGATAACGCAGGTTGCTGGCCATAGAAGACGTCGTGCGCGGTCAACACACGACGATTTGCTCGCGTCGAGAACAGAATTTCTTTCGGAGAAGAAACCCCTTCGCTGAGTGGCGAATCGCCGCCGTCGTAGGAAACCAGATCTTTCAGGACCACTGCAATCAACTCACCGTCCACTCGTGCGATGTCGAACGCTAGGGGCCCGCTTCTCCAGACGTAAACTGCGGTTGCCGACAACACGAGCAATAATGTCGCCAACACGTAGTGAATTGAACGGTGAGAAGCCAAACAAGAAATCTCAGATTGCATCGTCCAGGCCCTCAAGAACCTTGCGGTCGAATTCATTCCTACTTCGGTGAAAGGCGTCGAAATCAAGGGGCTTGGTGGCCTGGCGATTTGCGATTTTGTTCGCAAATTCGTCATAGGCAATGAGGATCGCCCACACCTCGTGCTCGCGCGGTGTGGGTGGCGGCGCGGACGCTTTAGCTTCCAACTGTGCCAAGATCTCATTCCGCAACGACTCGGGGAGCTGAAACTTTGCGACGGATTCGTCAATTTCCTGCCGCAGTCTGGCCAGCTCGGCCGCGGAAATTGGCTCCTCAGGTTTCGAGAATAGAAGTTGGTGGACGTCTGCCCATAGCGATCGAGACGGCTTTTCAGGGAGCTGGCTCATGCTTGTAATCTAACAAAAACAGTGCGCGACTAATTGATTGATCCCGTCCCCGTAGCCCACCGCCGCTGCCCGGTGCTACAATACGTGGTTGCCTAATTTCCTCTTTTGGCCGCTTAAACCACGCGCCAGTTCGGTGCCCTGCGTATGTCGACTTCCGTTCCCAATGCGTTTCCGGCCTTGCCGGTTTTGGGGCATGCTGTGCCTGCCAGCGCGCTGGCGGCGGGGCCGAGCCGCAGGCCGAAGCCGACGGCGCCGTTGCCGATGACGCGGGGGGAGATGGTGGCGCGGGGCTGGGACGAAGTGGACATCGTGTTCGTCACGGGCGATGCCTATGTCGATCACCCGAGCTTTGCGATGGCGCTGCTGGGCCGGCTGCTGGAGAGCGAGGGCTTTCGGGTGGCGATTCTGACCCAGCCCGATTGGCAGAACTGCAACGCCTGGCGCGCGTTCGGCCGGCCGCGGCTGTTCTTTGCCATTAGTGCCGGCAACATGGACTCGATGATCAATCACTACACGGCCAATCGCAAGGTGCGCAACGACGATGCATACTCGCCCGGCGGACAGATTGGCCGGCGGCCCGACCGGGCGACGTTGGCTTACTGCCAGCGGTCGCGCGAGGCCTATCGCGGCGTGCCGGTGATTGCCGGCGGCGTCGAAGCCAGCTTGCGGCGGCTGGCCCACTATGACTATTGGAGCGACAAGGTTCGCCGCTCGATCTTGCTCGATTGCAAAGCCGACTTGCTGGTCTACGGCATGGGCGAGCGGGGCATCGTCGAGATCGCCCATCGCATGCAAGCCGGGCAGACGGTGCGCGACCTGCGCGACATGCGGGGCGTGGCCTATCGCCTGGGCGCCAAGGAATCGCCGCCGACCGACGTGCCGTCGATCACGCTGCCCAGCTATGAGAAGGTGGTCGAAGACAAGTGGTCGTTTGCCGAGATGACCAAGATCGCCCACAACGAGACGAATCCTTACAACGCCAAGCGGCTGGTGCAATATCACGACCGCGAGGCGATCGTGGCCAACCCGCCGGCGCTGCCGCTCTCGCAGGTGGAGATGGATCGCTGCTATGGCTTGCCGTTTACGCGCAAGCCGCACCCGAGTTACGGCAAGCAGCAGATTCCGGCCTATGAGGTGGTCAAGGACTCGGTGCAGATCATGCGCGGCTGCTTTGGCGGCTGCACGTTCTGTTCGATCACGGCCCACGAAGGGCGGATCATCCAGAGCCGCAGCCAGGAGTCGATCCTGGGCGAGATTCGCCAGATGACGGCCGACGCCGATTTCAAGGGCGTGGTCAGCGACATCGGCGGGCCCACGGCCAACATGTACGAGATGCGCTGCTCGCGCCCCGAGGTCGAGGCCAAGTGCCGTCGGCTGAGCTGCGTGCATCCCACGATCTGCAAGCTGCTGGGCACCGACCATGGTCCGCTGGTGCAGTTGATGAAAGCCGCGCGCGAGGAGCCGGGCGTGAAGAAGGTGCTGGTCGCCTCGGGCATTCGCATGGACCTGGCTCGCCGCAGCACCGAGTACATGCGCGAGCTGGCCGCGCATCACGTCGGCGGCCACTTGAAGGTGGCGCCAGAGCACACGGATCCGGACGTGCTCGCCCTGATGAAGAAGCCAGCGGCCGACGATTTCGAAAAGTTCGACCGCGAATTCAAGGCGGCCTCAAAACGGGCCGGCAAGCAGCAGTTCCTGGTCCCCTATTTCATCGCCAGCCATCCGGGCAGCTCGCTCGACTCGATGATCGACCTGGCCGTGTTTCTCAAACGCAATCATTATCAGCCCGACCAGGTGCAGGATTTCATTCCCAGCCCCTTCGACATCGCCGCCTGCATGTATCACACCGGGCTCGACCCGTTCACCAAGAAGCCAGTGTTCATTGCCAAGCACCTGCGCGATCGGAAACTGCAACGGGCGCTGATGCAGTTCTTCAAGCCCGAGAATTATTTCGAGGTCCGCCGCGCGCTCGAGCAAGCGGGACGCCAGAACCTGATCGGCAGCGGCTGCGACTGCCTGATTGGCGACCATCCGCCCAAGGCCGCGCTCGATCGACGCCGCAAGCGGGCCAACCAGGATGTTACCGAGCAAACCGGCGGCGACCACATTCGCTCGAAACCGTCGGGCGGCTATCGCCCGCAGCGGAAGACGGCCAGCAAACGGGAACGGCATCGCCGGTAGCGTCGGCCCGTTGCCGCGGGCCGCTCGGTCAATCGCCCGCTGACGCGGTATCATTTCGCGGGAAACTATGTTCGCGACCGATCAGTATCAACTTCTCGACTTCGGGGCCGGGCGCAAGCTGGAGCGGTTTGGGCCTTATGTGCTCGACCGGCCCGCGCCGGCGGCGGCCGACACCGTGCCGCGAGCACGCGAACTGTGGCCCACCGCCGACGCCCGCTTCGAGCGCGACAGCGGGGCGGGGCGATGGTCGCTGCAGTGCGAGATCGAGCCCTCCTGGTACGTGCACCACGGGCCGCTAGCCTTTGAGATCAAGCTCACCGAGTTCGGCCACTTGGGCATCTTTCCGGAGCAGGCGGAAAACTGGAAGTGGATCGCCCAGCAGGTGCAATTGGCGGGCGAGCCAATGCGGATCCTCAACCTGTTCGCCTACACAGGCGCCAGCACGCTGGCTGCCGCGGCGGCCGGGGCCGAAGTGACGCACGTCGATGCGGCGGCCAACGTGGTCGGCTGGGCGCGACGCAATGCGGCGGCCTCGGGCCTGGTCGATGCGCCGGTCCGTTGGATCACGGAAGACGCGCTCAAGTTCGTGCGTCGGGAGTTGAAGCGGGGGCATCGCTACCAGGCCGTCGTGCTCGACCCGCCGGGCTATGGGCATGGGCCACGCGGCGAGACTTGGAAGCTCGATGCGATGCTCGGCGAGCTATTGGGGCTGTGCCTGGAATTGACGGCCGACAATCGGCAGTTCATTCTCATCTCGTGCCACTCGGGCGATTTGGCCTTTGCCAACGAGCTGTTGAAGCTGGTCGTGGCTGAGCAGCCCAGTTTGCGCGACGCGGGCACGATCACGGGCCGCGACATGGCGCTGATTTCGGCAGAGGGCGCGCGATTGCCTGCCGGCGCGACAGTGCGCTGGCATGCCGAGCGACCCAGCACGGCGAAACGATCGGACCACAGAGCGGCAGGGCCCCCAACCCATCGACCATCATGACGCGACTCGCCATCACCAGTCTGCACAATCAGCGCATCAAGGATGCGATCAAGCTGCGCGATCATCGGCAGCGCACGAAGCAACGACGCTTCTTCATCGACGGCGTGCGCGAGCTGCGCCGGGCCCTGGATGGCCGGGTGCCGCTGGTCGAGGTGTTCGTCTGTGCCGAATTGTGCCGCAGCGAGGAAAGCCGCCAGCTGGTCGAGCACCTGCGCGGGCTGCCGGGCGAGATTTGGGATGCAACGCCCGAGGTGTTCGAGAAGCTGGCTTATGGCCAGCGTCTGGAAGGGGTGCTGGCCATCGCCGAGACGCCGGCGCGAACACTGGCCGACTTGCATGTGCCGCCCCAGTCGCTGATCGCCGTGCTCGAAGGAGTCGAGAAGCCTGGCAACGTGGGCGCCGTGCTGCGCAGCGCCGACGGGGCCGGCGTGGCGGCGGTGGTGGCGGCCGATCCGGGCACGGATCTCTACAATCCAAATTGCGTTCGCGCCAGCCTGGGCACGATCTTCACCCAACAGGTTTGCCAGGCTACCAGCCACGAGACGCTGGCGTGGCTGCGTGCTCGGGGCAGTCGCATCTTCGTGGCCCGGCTCGATGCGACCGTACCTTATACCGAGGTCGACTTGCGCGGCGAGGTGGCGGTGGTGCTCGGCAGCGAGGCGCGGGGCCTGGGGCCGGCCTGGCAAGCCGCCAACGTCACGCCCATCAAACTGCCGATGCGCGGGACGGCTGATAGCTTGAACGTCTCGGCCACGGCGGCCGTCTTGTTCTATGAGGCCCAGCGGCAGCGCGACGCCTCGCCCGGCGGCGTTTGAGCCCGGCCTTTGCCGCTTTTTGGCTGAATGTCGAATAGCCCGACAATTCTTGCGGGCCTTGTTCTGGGTGCCACTGCTGGCTTGTCCAGCAGTGCGAAGTCCCACGTGGTTCAAAGGCACTGCTGGACAAGCCAGCAGTGGCACCCGAAGAGGACCTGTAGAGCTGGAACCGCTATTGGGCGGATATTGCCGTTGCGGATAAGATTCGCCCTTTCCTGCCGCCCCCAGGGTGCGAAATCCCAACATCCCGAAGCTGGGAGTCTTTTGCCGATGCCAAGTGTCGAGCCCACGGCCCGCATTCTGATCGTACGACTGAGCGCGATTGGCGACGTGATGCACGCGTTGCCGATGATCAATGCCTTGCGCGACGCGCTGCCGCAGGCGTTCCTGGCTTGGGCCGTGGAAGGCCGCACGGCCGACCTGCTGCGATCGCATCGCGCGCTCGACGAGTTGATCGTCTTGCCGCGCCGCTGGCTGCGATCTCCACGCACGGTGCTCGACCTGCGGCACAAATTGCGGGCGCTCGAATTCGACGTCACCATCGACGCGCAGGGATTGAGCAAAAGCGCGATCGCGGCCTGGCTATCCGGCGCGCGGCGGCGCATCGGTCTGGGTGGTCGCGACGGACGCGAAATCAGCACCTGGCTGAACAACGAGTGGGTCGTGCCCAGGCGATCGCACATCGTCGAACGGAATCTTGAATTGCTGGCTCCCTTGGGCGTCAACGTGTCCTCGGTGCGTTTCGACCTGGAGGATTCGGCGGTCGATCGGCTGGTGGCCATCAAGCTGCTCGAGGCTGCCCGGCTGCCCGAGCGGTTTGCAATGATCAATCCGGGCGCCGGTTGGCCGTCGAAGTTATGGCCGGCCGATCGCTATGCCGGCGTGGCTCGTTACCTGGGCCAGCAACGATCGCTGCGCACGTTGGTCGTTTGGGCCGGCGCGCAAGAGCGGGCGTGGGCCGAGCAGATCGTGAGCGAATCGGCCGGCTGCGCCGTGCTGGCGCCGCAGACAAGCCTGACCGAACTGGCCGCGGTCGCGCGCCGCGCAACGATCTTCGTCAGTTCCGACAGCGGACCGCTGCACGTGGCGGCGGCCGTGGGCACGCCCTGCGTCGGGCTGTTCGGACCGATGCCCGAGGAGCGCAACGGGCCGTATGGGGCGGGCAACGCGACCGTGCAGCGCATGCGCTTGGAAGGCACCAGCCGCAGCCGCCGCACGGCGGGACCCGAATCGATGGCGGCCATCACGATCGCCGACGTCACGTCGGCCTGCGACCAAGTGCTGGGCCGCAAGATCGTGGCCGGCGTCAATTTCCGGCCGCTCAAGGAATCGCGCCCGGCGGTCTAGGCCGCCTGCTCGGCCTCGCTCTCTCGGCGATGGCTCTCGCGATCCTTCCCTTGCCGCCTGCCCGCGGCAGCTGGCACTCTGCCTTCCTGCGTTAGTCTGAAGATTTCGCGCAGCGCCCCGTAACAATTGCGGGAGCCTTGCGCTGGGACCTTTAGAGCCCTGCACTTGCACGGCCAAAAAAACAGTTCCCAGAATCTTTGAGAGAAGGAAGGTGTGTCATGTTTGCAAAGAAAACAACGTTCGTGGCCCGGTCGGTGGCCGTGTTGGCAGTCGTCGGATCCGTGATGGCCGGCTCGTCGGCGTTCGCGAGTCACGGCGGTTCGGGTGGCAGCAAGGGCATGCACAGCAGCTCCGGCATGCACAGCAAGAGCAGCTTCAAAATGCACAGCAGCCCCAAGATGAAGAGCTCGAGCTTCAAGATGGCGAGCCACAAGCAGTTCATGAAATCGCAGAATTGGAAGCACCATGGGTGGAATAGCTGGTATCCGTATGCCTCGTTTTATCCGTACTTCGGCTACGGCTACGGCTATGGCTACGGCGGTTACGGGAGCGGCTATGGCAGCTATGGTTGCGGCCTGAGCAGCTATTCCGGCTACGGCTATCCGTATTCGTACGGCTGCTCGCCCTGCTACAGCTCCTGCTATCCTCGTTACGCCTGTGCCTATAGCTATCCGCAAGTGGCGGGCAGCTGGTATTCGCATCCCCACTCGTTTGGGCATTCGATGATGAGGTCGGGAATGGGAAGCATGCACATGGGGTCCCACTCCAAGATTTGATCGCTAGGTCGACAACAACGCGTCAGGCAACTTCGCCAGGCTCCATGGATTGAATATCCGTAGCTGGGAAAGAGCGATCCCGAGGACTGACAACCCTTGGGACTTCCTGACCCCAAACGGCCGGAAGCCTGCCCCCAAACGGGTTTCCGGCCGTATTGTTTAAGTCCTTAATCTTCAATTACTTAAGGAGTGCTTATGCCGAGGCTGCGAGCGGCCCACAGATTCTTTTTGCCGGATCGTGTAACAAATCCCACGGCCTTCCGCTGGGGATGGTAGAGCCAAGCAAGTCGCCTGGCCAAAACAATAGTTCGAGCAAGAAGAAGGTGCTGCGATGACGACTCAACGAATCAACCGCGTGGCGAAGACTTTGGCGATTCTGGCCGCGACGGGCCTCGTTTCGGTGGGTTCCACGGCTCTGGCGGGTCACGGCGGCGGCCACTCCGGCAGCAGCACGACGAGCGGCATGTCGCACAGCAGCCCCGTCCAGTCGAGCCAATTCAAATCCAGCACGTTTCAATCCAATAGCAGCCTGTCCCAGAAGGTGGCGACCAGCCACGTCACGACGAACAACGGCTCGATCCACAAGCTGACGGGCAAGAATGTCACGACCAAGACGGTGAGCGGCAAGCAGGCCATGCAAAAAGACCTGGCGAAGGAGGTCAGCACGACGAAGTCGAGCCAGAGCTCGCTGAACAAGAGCATTCACGACCTGGCGCACAGCAAACAGTCCCTGTCGACGTCGAAGCAGTCTCTATCGACTTCGTCGATGGGCAGCAAGTCGCACCCCGGGTGCAATCCGTTCTGGGGTTGCGGGTTCGGCTGCTTTCCCTGGGGCGGTTATGGCTGCTACGGCTCGCCGTTCGGCTACGGTTATGGTTGTAGCTTCGGCTCGCCTTACGGTTACGGCTCGAGCTATGGCTACGGTTGCGACGATGCCACGAGCCCGGTGACCGAAGCGACGCAAGCGGTCGAAATGGGCGACGCGACGGACCCGGCAGCGGTGATTGCCTCGATCCCAACGAGCGACCTGGAAGCAACGCAAGAGTAGGCCCCCCAAGCAAGAAAGGAGGAACGACGGATCCGCAGGAAGCATCGCACCACCCAAAAGCTCAGCGGCCGGTAAACCGTCGACGGTTCACCGGCCGTTGGCTTCTTTCTTGCGCCCTGAAGCACGCCAGTTTCTTGCGCACGGAAGCACGCCAGACCGCGTCGCGAAAAGTTGCCGGCGGCTTGTAACAAATCGCCGGTTCGCACGCTGGGAAGTGTAGGGAGGCCACAAGGGGTGTGCCGCCCGTCGAAAACTTCTCACGTAAGGGGCATCGCCATGAATCGCTTCTACAATGCTGACCCTCAGCTTCTCGCCACGATCCACAACGGTGCCCTGCGTTCGACCCGTCGTTCGCATGCCCCGCTCAACCCCTCGACCGAACTGCACGGCAGCGAGTCGGACCGCCAGGAGCCCACGACGCTGGCCGACCAGTTCAACCTGCGTCGCCGAAAGTCGGAGCGCTAAGACACGAACGGCTCAGCGCGACCCCGTGAGAAACGAATCGCGCGTGTCGGTCAGCGCCTCGCCGTCGGGATTCATGGCCCCGGCAAAGGCCGTCAGATCGGCCCGGGTCGCGAGATCGAGAACATAGGCCAGCGCACAGCCCACCATGCCGACCCCGCACAAGGCTCCCAGCGCAACCCGGTCGTCGCTGTCGCTCAGCATGCCAAAGGCCGAGAGCAGCAGTACGGCGAACAGCGCCACGAAGGGAACGGAAAACGTCAGCGCCAGAATGAGGCGGCCGCGTTGCGCCAAAGCAGCCAGGTCACTCACTTCGCGCGCATCGACGGGGCGGGCCTTGAGCAACCAGGGGCAGCAATAGTGGACGCACAAGTAAGTCACCAGGTGATGACTTTGCGTGGCCGCGATCATGCCACAGAGAAAGAGCGATAGGATGAAGGCCGTGAAAATGCTCTGGGGCACCGGGTTCGCCGGGTCGGCAAACGCCAGCCAGAACGGAATGATAATGCCCACGATGGTCCACAGCGCCGCCGTCACGACACCCGTGGCCTGGCCCATCTTCAAGCAGCGACGCAGCATCTCGTCGGAAGGCGGCTCGACCTTCTCTCCCCGGGCCAGACGCGCCAAGGTGCGAAACATGGGCATGCGGGTATAGCAAATGTATCCCAGCCCGATCGTGTAGGACACGCCGTTGACCGTGAGGATTTGAAAGTCGAAGAACACTCGCTGCTGTTCCTCGCTGAGTTGCGGCATGACTTTGAACCAGTTGAACAGAATGTTCAACACGCACATCACGAGGTTCGGCAGCAAGCCGATGGTCAGCGTGGTCGTGACGGGATGGCGCTTGAACACGGCCCGCCAGTCGCCGGCCCCCTCGAACAGCGCGTGGGCCCGCGGTTGCAGGCACAGGTCGAGCTGCCGGGCCAACTCGCCGGCCGAGGCGTAGCGTTTGTCGACGTCGGGCTCCAGGCACTTGAGTAGCGCCGTGCTGACCGATCGCGGGCAATCGGCCGGCAGCGTGCCGCGCGCTTCGGGCCCAATGCCGGCGCGGCGCAAGTTCGTCATTCGCGACAGAGCCGAGGACCAGGTTTCGGCCAGCGCGCTGTCGTCGAAGGGCCGTTTGAGCGTCAGCAATTCCCAGAGCATCACGCCCAAGGAGTAGACGTCGCTGCGGCCGTCGAGTTCGTCGGGCTGGCGCGAATGCGCGGGGTCGCAGGCTTCGAGCTGTTCGGGCGACATGTAGGCCAGGCTGCCGCCAAAATAGGCCGCTGGCGTGGCGCCGTCGAGCTTGGAAAAACTGATGTTGAAATCTGCCACCTTGGGATGGCCATCGGCGCCCACCAGCACGTTGGCCGGCTTGACGTCGCGATGCAGCACGCCGCGCTGATGGGCATAGGCCAGTGCCGCGGCCAGCCGACCGCCCAGCCAGCAGACGACCTGGGGCCAGGTGGACCGTTGCAGCCGATAGCGGGCCATCGAATCGCTGGGGGGCTGCTCTCCGCGACGCTCGAGCGCCTTGTCGATGGCCTCGAGGAACGTTGCGCCAGATCGCAGCGCAGGGGGCACCTCGCGAGCGTATTCGACCACGCTTTGTAGCGTACCGCCGGCGATGTACTGCATGTAGAGCAGCCGCAGCTTGAACTCGGGCATTTGCCGCTGATCGAACACGCGCACGATGTGCGGATGATCGAGCTGGGCGAGCGTTTGCGGCTCGAAGCCCCGATCGCGTGAGATCTTGAGCGCCACGAGCCGCTGCATCGAACGCTGCCGAGCGAGAAAGACCGTGGCGAACGCCCCCTTGCCTAGCGCCGCCAGCAGATCGAAATCGTCCACCGTCTGGCCGGCCTCGAACACCGGCGGACGCTCGGCCGGCATCATGGCCGTGGTTTGTTCGGGCGACTCGAGACGGAACAGTCGCCGCAGCTCTTCGACGTGCGCGGGAAAGCGATCGCAGTACTCGCCGATCTTGACCGCTTCGCCCTGCTGTTTGCGGATGTGATATTCCTCGTAGATGATGTCGCAGGGCACGCCCGCCTCGGCGGCCAACTCGGGAAACTCGGCGACATACTGTTCGATCAGCTTGGGCGTGCCGCCCGGTTGCCAGCGATATTCGAGATCGACCTTGATCGCCTCGACCAGCGTCATGCGTCGCAGGGCCGGCGGAGCGGGTGGCAAGAAATCGGCCAGTTGCGGCGGTTCGCCCGACTGCCAGGCTTCGATGAATCCGTCGATCCGCTCTGAAAGTTGCTGCCAGATGAGCGAGGCATCGATCTCGGCCAGATTACCCGACGAGCCGGACATCAGGCGAAGCTCCGGGAGGAACTAGGCTGGAGGCTGGGGGCCGGAGGCTGTAGGTCGGAACGAACGTGGGAACATGGCGCGGAAATCAAGGGCGGCTGACCTTCGATCGGGATTCAAAGTGATGATTCGCCATTGTACCGACAGATTGACGGATTGGTCGTCCTCTGATTTTCCTCCAGCCTTCGGCCTCGCGCCTTTTACCCACCGCCTTCCGTCTTCTCCCCCAACATTTGCTGCAGCTTGGCCAGGGCGCGGGTGAGCATGACGCGGATCGAGCCGTCGGATTTGCCGAGACGCTCGGCAATCTCTTTTGAGGGCAGGCCCTCGACGTAGCGCAGGCGGAGGGCTTCGCGCTGGTCCTCGGGCAGGGTGGCCAGGGCTTGGAGCAGTTGGATCTCGTGACCCTTGCGCGACAAGGCTTGAGTGGCGGTGGTCATCGAGGCCACGAGCATGTCGATGATGTCAGCCTGCTGCGAGTTATCGCCGCCGGGGCTGCCCAGCGGCACTTCGCGGCCGGCGTCGCGCTTCTGAGCGCCGAAGAAGCGGCGGTGGGCGTCGATGATGCGTCGCTCGGCAATCTGGCACAGCCAGCCGAACGGGTCGCGGTGCTCGAACTCGGCCTCGGGCAGCGACCGCACCGCCTCGACGCTGAGCTCCTGGAAGATGTCCTCGACTTCGACCTTTCGCCGCAGGCCCGCCCCGAGTTGCCGTTCGATAAAGGCCATCAGGGGCCGCCGCTGGACGGTCAGGTACTCGGCCAGGGCACCCACATCGTGCTGCTTGACGCGGGCTACGAGCTGTTCGTCGTCGTCGATCATCCGAACCTCGGTCGGCAGGTACAAACCTCCCCCAGTGTAGCCGCTTTGGAGTGGCCCAAACAGCATCGCCCAGGGCGATCCCCCAAAGGTGTTAATTCGTGGGAAAATGCGAACCCCCGTTGGTCGCGGGGCGTAAGGAATTCCAGCGAACGACGAATTAACTCTTGGCAGGGGTTGAGCGACCTGAATTGGCAAAACATTTGCGGTTGGTTTGAGGTGTAACATCCTGGCTGGTTTTCCGCATAGGAGGGCAGTGACAGACAATGTCATTCGAACAAGGAGATCGAGCCATGCCAGACGGAAAACGCAAACGCCGCCACAGCCCCTGCAAATCGCGTCGCGACTGGTACGCGAAACACCGCTCGGCTCGCTTTCAACGCCGCTTCGGCTGGCCGACTCCTTGAGACCCTTCCATCCCCCTCCTTTTCAGCCCGCCTTGTGCGGGCTGTTTTTATTGTCAGACAGACATTTCGGGTGAGGGCGTTGGCTGGCGAAAATCGAATCCGGACGCTAGGGAACGACCTCGCCGAGTCCCGATAGTTGTTCGACCGAGGGGTAGCCATCGCTCGTCCAGCCTCGGGCGGTGTTGTAGGCCTCGATGAGGGCCTGAAGTCCCGCGGGCGTCATGGTGGCGGCCGGGTCGCCGGGAAGAGGGTTGTTGAAGAACCGCGCCGGCAGAGTATCTTCCCCCGGCTTCCAGCCTGCCAGCACGTTGAAATGCTTTTTCGCGGTCACGATCCGCCGAGCCGTCTGCCGCAGTTCCGCAGGCGTGGTGTTCCAGCCGGTCACCAGGTTGAGCATCTCCGAGGCTTCGGCGAAGAAATCGACAAACACGCCGCGGAGGAATTTGCAGAGGATCAGCGAATCCATCAGGGCTGCCCGGTCTTCGGTTTCGACGGCCGCATGCGCCGCCTCGAGGCCCGGCCGGCGACGGTCGGTGCTCTCCGAGAAGTCGACCTCGTAGGCTCCCGAGCGGTTGTGATCGGCCCCGCGCGATCCGACGGCAAACCCCAGCGCCATGGTTTGCAGGGCACGCGGTTCGTAGCCGGGAATCTCCAGCCCCTTCACCTGCGGAGCAAAGGCGATCGCGTCCTTACCAATCACCAGCGCCATCCGCCGGCTGCCTTCGGCGGCCAGATTGCCCAGACCTTCACGGCGGCCGATGGCCTCGATGGCTCGTAGCAGCGAGGGGCCGTCGCCAAACTGGAGCCAGGGCTCATCGAGCAAGCCACGTTCGACGCACTCCATGGCAAAGGCGATCGTGCCGCCGGTGCTGATCGTATCGAGGCCCAACTCGTCGCAGCGCCGCGCGGCGGCCAGCACCGTGTCGGCATCGCCGACGTTGCACAAGGGGCCGAGCGCGAACAGGCTTTCGTATTCCATCCGCACGCCCGCAGATTTCTCGCCGGTGGTGCGCAGCCCATAGATGTGCTCGCAGCCGATGGTGCAGGCGGCACAACTGGCCCGGGTCTTTTCTCGGCCAAGCACCATTTGCTCCGGCGAGAGGGCCTCGGCACCGGCGAACGTGCCTTGTTGAAAGTTGCGGGTGGGCAGCGCGCCCAGCCGGTTGAAGACCAGCAAGTTGGTGGCCGTGCCCAGCTCGCGATACTTGGCCGTGGCCGGACCGAACGATTTTTCGGAGAGCTGTTTGGCCAGCGCGACCAACTCGGCCGGGCTGTGCCAGGCGGTGCGTTGCGTGCCGCGCACGGCGATGGCCTTGATGTTCTTGGCGCCCAGCACGGCGCCGCTGCCGCCGCGTCCGGCGTGTCGGCCGTCGTGTGAGATCGTGGCAAAACGAACCTGCCGCTCGCCCGCCGGGCCGATCACGGCCACCTGATAGTCGGCCCCCAGCCGTGCGCGCAGTTGCAATTCAGCCGCTGGGCAATCGAGCCCCCACAGCGCTCCGGCCGGTTCGAGCCGCGCCTGGCCGTCGTCGACGATCAGGATCGAGGGCTCCTTCGCCCGGCCGACCACGAGCAGGGCATCGCAGCCGGTGCGCTTGCCGGCGATGGCAAAATGGCTGCTCGAGAGCGAATCGTTGATGCGGTGTGTCAGCGGGCTGCGTCCGACGACGGCGAACTTGGCCGAGGTCGTCAGCGGGCTGCCGACCAAGGGGCTGTAGACGAATGCCAGCGGGGCTTCGGGCGAGAGCGGATCGGCCGTCGCCGCGCCTTCGCGCAGTAGCAGATAAACGCCCAGGCCGCTGCCGCCCAGATAGTTGCGCAGCGCCGATTCGTCGATGGCAATTCGCTGCGATTCGCCGCTCGTCACGTCGACGCGCAAGTAACAGCCGTGATAGCCGGGAGTGCTCATGGCGATGGCGCCGCCCGAGGCGATCTCGCTTGAATGGAAAATGCCATGAGCTGCTAACCTCCTGCGTCGGTCGCCAGAATCAGCAGCGAGTCGCCGGGCGCCACGACCGTGGCCGGATCCCTGATGAATCGTGCGCCGTTCAGGTTAGCCAGGTAGCCGTGGCGCAGCCGGCTGCCGTCGATGCACTCGGCGGCCAAGCGAGGGAAACGCCCGGCCAGATCGACGAGCACATCGCCGAGCCGCGCGCCTTGGGCTTCGGTCTTCGCCACCCCAGCGCACTGCCGCGCGACGCCAAAAAGTTCGACGATGACGGTCATTCGCCGCTCATGGCTTTTCCACGATCCAGATATTGCGATAGCGCACCGGATTGCCGTGATCTTGCAGATAAATCGGCCCCGGGCTGGGACCCTCGGGCACGGGCGCCGCGGTGGTCGACTTGGGCAAGGGAACCTTGTCATGCACGACCACGCCATTGTGCTTGACGGTCATCGTGCCATCCTTGACCTTCTTGTCGCCGTCGTAGGTGGCCGCCGTGAAATCGATGTCATACGTCTGCCACGCCAAGGGCGGCAAGCACATATTCACGTCCGGGGCCTTGATGCTATAGATGCCGCCGCACTCGTTGTTCTCACCCTTGAGGCCGAACGAGTCGAGCATTTGCACTTCATAGCGGCCTTGCAGGTAGCAACCGCTGTTGCCGCGACCTTGCTCGCGCGCGGTGGGCATGAACGGCAGTTGAAACTCGACGTGTAACTGGCAGCTTTGAAACTTTTTCTTGCTGGTCGCGCCGGCCGCCAGGAGGCCGTCGGAAGTCAGCTTGCCAGGGCTAAACTGGTCGGCATTCTTGCCATCGAACAGCACCGTGGCGCCAGCCGGGGGCGCGGCGCCGAGCGTGGGGCTTTTGCGTTCGACCTTTTTCAAATCGCCGAGCACCTGGTCTTCGCCCAGGATCACGGTCAGCACGCCATTCTTGACCTGCCCGCGGGCGTGCCCCCCTTCGCCGGGCTCGATCTCGAGCACGCCGTCCTTCAGGGCCCCGTCGACCGCGTGGCTCTCGTTGCCCTCCCAACCGGCGCCGGGCAGTCCGCCGGGATAGGCCACCGCGCGAAACTTGCCGCCGCCCAGGGCGATGACTTGCACGCCCAGCTTGAATCCCTCGTCCATGTCCCCGGTCTTGAGCGTGCCGAGGTACTCGCCCTGGTACTTGAAATCGGGATCGTCGGGGCCCGACACCTTGGCGTCGGCCGCGCGGGTGACGCTCGCGATTCCCAGAAGTCCACAGCCGATCAGGGCCAGCAGCCCATAGCGCGCACGGTGCATGGTCGAGTTCTCCGCCTGAGGTAGGCTGCCGGTGCAAAAAAACCGGCAGGATCAAGGTATTCTGGACCGGCCCCCGGGGGGATGCAAGCCGCCGCGTCGACGCCGCCGATACGTGGCCGCGGCGAATCTCGGGAAGGGGTCGCATTCTCGGTTTTGGGGGGCGTGCAGGCGAAGGCTGGGAAGTGTAAATTGGGGCCGTGTTGCCCGGGGCTGGGCCGTCTGTGCCCCGGACGGCGAGAGACCGGAAACACGAGAATGAACCAGGAGACACCTCGATGAACCGTCGGACCATTGCTCGCCTCGTGGGCGGTTTGCTGTGCGCACTCGTGCTGGCCGATGCGGCCCAGGCTGCGCTCGAACCCAACGCGCTGTTCACCGACAACGCCGTGCTGCAACAAAAGGTCAAAGTGCCGGTGTGGGGCACCACCGACCAGGCCGAAAAGGTGACCGTCAGCATTGCCGGCCAGGAAGTCTCGGCCACGCCGAAGGACGGACGCTGGCGAGTGGACCTGGCGCCGCTGGCCGCTGGTGGTCCGCACACGCTCTCGATCGCGCAGGGTTCGCAGAAGGTGGAACTGAAAAACATTCTGGTGGGCGAGGTTTGGATCTGTGGCGGTCAATCGAACATGCAATGGACGCTCAAGCAGAGCGACGGCGGCAGCGACGCGATCGCCAAGAGCGCCAACGACAAGATTCGCCTGTTCACCGTGCCGCGCAAGGGCTCGGATAAGCCCGAGACGAACGTCGTCGGCAATTGGTCGGTGGCTGGTCCGGAGACGACCGGCGATTTTTCGGGCGTGGGTTACTTCTTCGGCCGCGATCTGCAAAAGCAGTTGGACGTGCCGGTGGGGTTGATTGCCTCGAATGTGGGCGGCACCGCGGCCGAGCAGTGGATGAGCAAGGAATCGATCGAATCGAACGCCGACCTGAAGGACATGTCGAAGCCCCAGGGGGCCAGCATGTTGTACAACTCGATGATCGCTCCCTTGGCGCCCTATGCGATCGCCGGCGCCACCTGGTATCAGGGCGAATCGAACGCCGGGCGGGCGTTTCAGTATCGCAAGTTGCTGCCGGCCATGATCAAGAATTGGCGCGAGACGTTCGCGCAGGGCGATTTTCCCTTCCTGATCGTGCAGATCGCTCCCTATCAGGCGATCGTCAATGAGCCGTCGGACAGCGTCTGGGCCGAGATTCGCGACGCGCAATTAAATGTCAGCCAGAACGTGCCCAAGACGTCGTTGGTGGTCACGACCGACGTCGGCGACGAGCGCGACATCCATCCGCGCCGCAAGGAGCCGGTCGGTCAGCGCTTGGCACTGGCCGCGCGGGCCGTGGCCTATGGTCAGACAATCGAGCACTCGGGTCCGCAGTTCGAGAGCATGACCGTCAGTGGCGACAAGGCCGTGCTGCACTTCACCCACTTGGGCGGCGGCATGCTGGCCAAGGATGGACCGTTGACCGGATTCACCGTCGCCGGTGAGGACCAGAAGTTTTACAACGCGACCGCCAAGATCGAAGGCGACACGGTCGTCGTATCGAGCGACAAGGTGGCCACGCCCGTCTCGGTCCGTTATGGCTGGGCCGCCTACCCGGTGGTGAACCTGTGGAACAAGGAAGGCCTGCCCGCTTCGCCGTTCCGCACCGACAAGCTGCCGATCACGACGCAGAATAATAAGTAACGCGACACGAGCGGGAAGCGTAGGGGCGTTTCGGACGCACCGATTTCGGTGCTGGCGCGCGCCGGCGTCCGCACGCACGGGTGCCCTGGGGTTGTATACTACCGGAAGTCGCGGTTTTGCTCGGCCCAGTCCATGCGTTTGGGAGGGGGAATCATGCGGGCATCATTGCCAATTGAAGTGCAAGTGTATGCCTTTGGCATGATGTTGGGCTTTGCCGTTCCCTTTCTTTTGTTCTGGTTCTTGCTCCGCCCGCTGCGCGAGTTTCTGAAAGAGATTTTTCACTCGCCGGCGATCGAAGAGTTCTGGTTGCGCGTGGTTCTGATCGGTTTTTTGGCGTCGACTCTTTCGGTGGCCGTCGTGTTTCAGCCGGCGAACGCCAGCAAGACGGACGAGGTCGCGTTGTTCTTCAACGTCGCCGATAAGTTCAAGCAAATGCTGGATTCTCTGATCTATGCGATGTTGGCAATTTTTTTGCCACTGCTGGCGGCCTACACCATCTTGCACATGTCGCGGCGCGGCGGCGAGCAGGCCGGTCCACCGGGGAAATGAGACATGCCCGAAATCCTCGTCTTCTATTTTGGCGGGTTGTTGGTGAGTGGCGCCGTGGCCGTCGTGTTCTACTACGTGCTGGGCGGCCCGATCGCGGCGCTGGTGCAAGCCGTGTTTGGTTCGCGAACCGGCGCCGTGTGGGGCCGCGCGTCGCGGATCTTCATGGTCGTCATGGTGCTGACCGGCGCGCTGTCCACCCAGTGGTACGGCTGCAGCAGCTATGGCGACTACAAAACGATTGCTGCCGATCGGCGCTTGATGCTCCAAAAGAGCACCGACCAGGTCGCCGGCGCGATCACCTATGGAAAGACCTTCGTCATCTTCGCCGCCGGCGTGGGTGCCATCACCGTGGCGCTGTTGACCCGCCGCTCGGATGCGGGCGGCAATGCTGACAAGACGACCGGGTCGCCGCGTTAGCGGAAGTTCGACCAGAGGTCGTCGAGGTCTTTGCGCAGCTTGGCCATTTCGGCCCGGACTTCTTCCAGTTCGCGGCGAAGCTCGTCGACCGACTGCTGGCTGGCGGCGTGACCTGAACTGGTCGCGACCGGCGGCGCATGTTGCACCGGCGCCGGGTGCGCGGCTGGCGCATGTGCGGTTGGCGGCGCGACGCGTTGGGGGGCGCTGGGCGCTTCGGCGGCTTCGTGAACGGCGCCGGCCTGGGCCTCGGCACGCACCTTGTCCAGCTCGCGGGGTTCGTACAGGGCGTGGGTCAGCATGTGGCCGCGACCCTCGGGCGTGAGCGAGATGATCAGGTTCTTGGCTTTGAGCGAATTCAAGATCGGCCGCAGGGCGGCCACGTCGGCGATCGGCTCCATGCGGGCTGCTCGGCCGCGCAGCTCGCCTTCGGTCTGCGCGCCGCGCAGCAGCAGCTCGGCCATCACCGCCAACTCGGTCTTGTCGACCCCCAGCCACTCGTAGGCGTGGTGACGATAACGGGCCACGCGGCTGCTGCCTTGCACTTCGGTGACGGCGCCCAGGGCTCGCAGCCGCGAGAGCGGCTCTTCGAGGTCCTCGATCTCGACTTCCATCAGCGGAAAGCGGTTGTTCTTCTGGTTCACGCCGCTCCGCAGCGCATTGATCGACAGCGGGTAGGCGTCGGGCGTGGTCTTGGCCTTTTCGACCAGCACGCCCAGCACCCGTCGATCGAGCGACGCGATTGGACGCCAACGCGGCTGCTGACCTTCCGCCATCCGAGGCACCACGTCGGCCATGTTGCTTATTCTCCCGCCTACTTGAATGAACCCAGTCCCCTGACGAACTGTGAGCAATCTATTCCCGCGGGCCGTGGCCGACAAGCTGCGCGAACCGGCCGCGTGGCGGTCCGCCAGCGGCGAATCGGCGGTGTGGGGGGTGCGGACGAATCGCCCCCCGGGCGCGCACCCGTAGCTGTTTGCGACCGCTCCTGGTACAAAATCTACTCAGCGAGGGTTTTGACAACCCGTAACCAGGCGAATTTTTGGACCGCGAACCATGACCGACCGGCCGCTCAAATCGCGACGCATTCTGATGTTCGTCGACGACGTCTACGAGGATCTCGAGTTGTGGTATCCCAAGCTGCGGCTCGAGGAGGCCGGCGCCGAGGTGGTCGTGGCCGGCGGCGAGGCGGGACGGCAATACAGCGGCAAGCACGGCTATCCTTGCCGTTCGGATGCTCCGATCGAGTTGATGCGGACGGCCGACTTCTCGGGCCTGGTGATTCCCGGCGGCTTCATGCCCGACAAGCTGCGCCGCGACCGGCGCGTGCTCGATCTGGTGCGCGGATTCGATCAGGCCGCGAAGCTCGTGGCGGCGATCTGCCATGGCGGTTGGATTCCGATCTCGGCGGGCGTCTATCGGGGCGTGCGCGTCACGGGTTCGCTGGGCATCAAGGACGATCTGGTCAACGCCGGGGCCCTATGGGAGGACGCGCCGGTGGTGGTCGACCGGCACTTCGTGTCGAGCCGCAAGCCCGACGACCTGCCCGAGTTCTGCCGCGGAATCTTGCAGGTGCTCGGCGGTTAAACGGTTTGTCACGATCCGCGACGCGTCAGGCTTCAGGGAGACCGTCAAGCGATGAATATGGAGGTTGTCTGGAGCTGGCTCGGCCTGCTGGCCGTTCCGGCGTTGGTGTTGCTGAACGCCTTCTTCGTGGCGGCCGAGTTCGCCTTGGTGGCGGTGCGCCGCACGCGCGTCGACGAAATGATCAACCATCGGCGGGTCGGGTCGGGGGCGGTCAAATACGCGATCGACCATCTGGACAACGCCGTGGCGGCCACGCAATTAGGTATCACGTTGGCCAGCCTGGCGCTCGGCTGGACGGGCGAGCCCTCGATGGCGCGGCTGATCGTGCCGTTGTTCAGTTTTCTGCCCGAGGAGGGCTCGTACGTGGCCGCGCACACCGTGGCCACGATCCTGGCGTTCGCGCTGATCACGTTCCTGCACGTCATCATCGGCGAGTTGGTGCCCAAGGCCATCGCCCTGGGGCGTCCCGACGTGGTGAGCCTGTGGTTGGCGCGGCCGTTGCTGTGGTTCTCGCTGGTCATGCGGCCGTTTATCGTCGTGATGAACGGCCTGGGCAACGGCGTGGTGCGACTGCTGGGCTTTGAGCCCTTGAGCGGGCATCAAATGGTCCACTCGGTCGAGGAACTGGGCATGATCATCGAGGAGACGCGCCGCGCCGGCGTGTTGCCGCGCGATCAGGCCGAGTATGTGCGCAACGTGTTTCGCCTGCCAGCCAAGCTGGTGCGCGACTGCCTGGTGCCGCGCGAGCGGATGGCCGCGCTCGAACTGCACATGCCGCAGGAAAGGATTCTCGAGGCGGTGCGCGAGGGGGCCCACACGCGGATGCCGGTGTTCGAGGGGGATTTCGACCACATCGTGGGCATCGTCAACACCAAGGATCTGTTCCATCTATTTAGCCTGCGGGGCATGGTGGTGCTGGACGACGCGATGTACCCGGCGATTTTCGTGGGTCCCGAGCGGCCGATCTCGGAAGTGCTGCGTCAGTTTCGCCGCCAGCGGCGTCCGATGGCCGTGGTGCGCGACAAGGACGGCCGGACCTTGGGGCTGATCACGCTGGAAGATATCGTCGAGGAAATCGTCGGCGAGATCGAAGACGAGCATGATCCGTTGCCCCAGCGGCGCTAGCATGGCGGCGCGATTTTGGGGTCTGATTGCGTTCTGCGCAATGGCTAGTCAGGCCCTGCTTGCCCTCTAGGCAAAGGTGCCTACGCAGTGCGCGCTGCCGACAAATTCTCGGCATTTCAAAATCGTCGTAAGGCCTTGTGTGTCTTGTCTCAAACGACACAAAATCGGCGAGTCATTAGTTGCATGCACCGGCTTTGGCATAGTGCTTGCTATATGTTCACGTCGAGTGCAAGGGGCCGCGAGGGACCGCGGTTACCACACTCCGTTGGAGGGGCGCCGACTTGCGAGGCCGGCGACCCTGAAACGAAGGCTGTGCGCGGCCTGAATCTGAGTTCAAAGCGCGATGTACGGATGGGTTGATGGTGGCTACTCCTGGTCCGCCTCGGTTCGACCGCTGCGCCGGCGGTCGAGCCGAGGTACCGGGAGCCACTATGCGCTTTTAGAGCTGCCAGCTTGTCTCAACGGTGCTCTCCAGGAGAGGCACGTCCCCTACCAATTTCGCAGGAACTCTGGCTTCCGCCTAGCCAGAGGGACGCCCCATCGGCTTGGGCGGGCCGCTGGTCGGTCCGCTCAAGCCGGGGGTTGTTGTGCCGTGCTCTCCGCTTGCTTGTGCCGGGGCCGCTTCTTTTGAATTCACGACTTGGCAGCGAACTTCCTTATCCGGTGCCATGCTCACGCCGCGTGAGCATGCTTGCGTGGCGCGACGCCGTCCGGGAATTGATTTTGGGTGCCACTGCTGGCTTGTCCAGCAGTGAAAGGTGCCATAGCGGGGTCGGGCACTGCTGGACAAGCCAGCAGTGACACACCAGATAACGGCCATGCGAAGCGCGCCAGCACTCTCAGCGACTCGGCACCGTCAGCGGCTTGCCGTTGTCTTTCGCGCCGATTTTCAGAATGTATCCGACGGCGCGGCGGGCCCAGTCGTCGGCGTCGGGATAGCTGCCGGCCGATTCGCCCCAGCAACTGCGCAGCATGTCGGTATCGATGATGCCTGGGTTGAGCGCGACGCTGGCCATGCCCTGGGGCAGCTCCTGCGACAAGGCTTGCGAAAGGCCTTCGATGGCCCACTTGGTCGCGCAGTAGGGCGCGACCTCGGCCGATGTCGAGCGACCCCAACCCGAGCTGAAATTGATGATCACGCCCGAGCCGGCCTGCACCATGCCGGGCACGAAGTGGCGAATCACGTTGGCGACGCCCTTGATGTTGACGTCGACGATTGTTGAAAACTCTTCGGCGGTGATCTGCCACAGGGGCGCCGTGCGATTCATGATCGCCGCGTTGTTGATCAGCAGATCGACAGGTTGCTTGGCGCTGGCGGTCGATTCGGCCCAGCGCCGCACCTGGGCGTCGTCGGCCACGTCGACGCGCTCGAAGCGATGCGGCGCGGGCCAGCGGCTGCGCAGTTTGGCCAAGGTCTCTTCGCTGCGGGCACACGCCAGGACCGTGTGGCCCTGGGCGGTGAAGCCCTCGGCCATGGCCAGGCCTAGTCCGCGGCTGACGCCGGTTAAAACGATGCGCTTGCCTGCTGATCCCATCACCTGTCACCTCGTGCCGCTGGTTTTCCGCCGTGAGGGGACATTTTATCCCCTGCCCGGGAGGCTCGGTAGCGATAAAATGCCGTGCCACGTGCCGGCGGAGTCGCACCGTGCCTCGCACTTCACCAGAGCCTTCCTGCAAGAGCTTCCATGAGTATCGTCTACGCCATCGTGCTGGTCCTGATCCTGGGCGTGGGCTGGTGCGCGCAACTGGTGGGGCTGCCGGGCAATTGGCTGATCGTGCTGGCGGCGGCCTTGTATGCCTGGTGGCTCGATCCGGCCGCGGTCACGGCGATCGGCTGGAACACGGTGATCGCGCTGGCCGTGCTGGCGGTGCTGGGCGAGATCGTGGAACTGGTGGCCGGCGCGCTGGGCGTCACGAAAGTCGGCGGCAGTCGCCGCGGCGCGCTGCTGGCTATCCTGGGATCGATCGTCGGCAGCCTGGTCGGCGTGTTCGTCGGGCTGCCGATTCCGATCGTCGGCTCGCTGGTGGCCGCCGTGGTGTTTGGCGGCGTGGGCGCCACGGTTGGCGCCATGTTGGGCGAAAGCTGGAAGGGCCGCGGCTTCGACTCCAGCGTCGAGGTGGGCAAAGCCGCCTTCGTCGGCCGCATCCTCGGCACCGTCGGCAAACTGGTCACCAGCACCATCATGGTTGTCGTGACGCTGGTGGCCATTCTCGCCTGACGTTTGGCGTCGGCGAATGGCCATTGCGCATCGCCTATTGCCCCTCGCGCACGCTCGCTCGCGACTCCGCGGGCAGCGTATCCAGGAATTGATCCATGGCCTGATAGGCGAGGCCGCGACGGGGGTCGTTGTGGTCGCCTTGGGGGATGAGGACGAATTGCTTCGGCGGGTTGGCGACTTCGTAGAGACGCTGAGCGAGCGTGAGCGGAACGATGCGGTCGGCATCGCCGTGAATCTGCAGCAGGGGGCCGTGATAGTTGCCGATCTTGGAGAGCGAATCGAGCCGGGTGCGCATCAGCCAGCGGACCGGCAACCAGGAATAGTGGTACGCGGCTACGTCGGGCATTGAACTAAACGTGTTCTCCAGAATCAGTCCCCGCGCGCCGTCGGCGGCGGCCAGGTCGACCATCACCCCGCCGCCCAGCGATTCGCCCATCAACACGATTTGAGATTCGGCGACGCCGGCCCGGTCGGCCAGCCAGCCGCGCGCGGCCCGGGCATCGGCCAGGATGCCGGCTTCGTGGGGGCTGCCGGTCGAACGGCCGTAACCGCGGTAGTCAAAAATCATCACCGAGACGCGCAAGCGTTTGACCAGCGTGTCGATGCCCTCGGCCCGATGGCTCAGATTGCCGGCGTTGCCGTGGGCAAACAACAGCACGGCCCGCGGCTGCTGGTGTGGTACGTACCAGCCGTGCAACTTGACGCCATCGGCTGCCTCGAACCAGGCGTCTTCGAACATCAGGCCATATGGCTGCCAATCGCCTTCGGGATAGACCGAGGGAAAGTAGATCAACGAGTTCTCGAAGAGCATCATCACTCCCAGCAAGAGGACGTAACCGATCACGAGCGTCCTGACGAACCGAACCAATCGTCGCGTCCAGCGCGAGCGCGGCTGGGCGGGTGGCACGTCGCGCGACGGGGCAGAGAGATCAGCGGGCGGGTCCGTCGCTTGGTCGTTGTCGGGCGCGCCCATGGCTTCGGTTCTCGCTAGGCCTTGTCGGAAGCCACGTGGAGGTCGCCATTATAGCCGCCGGCCCCGCTGCGCGGCCAAGCCGGGATCGCGTATGCGCGCAAAAAAACAGCCGTGCGTTTCTCCCCGCGCGGCTGTATTGAGTAGGGAAATCGAGCGATCGATTAACCGCTGACTGCCGGCTTATTGCGCCGGCGACGCCAGGCGGGAATTGCCAAGGCCAAGCAGCCCAGACCCAAGAGCGAGATCGTCGTGGGTTCGGGAATGTTCGCTGGCTGGGCCAGCACGTGCAAGCCGAACGTGCCGGCAAACGACGGGCCCGGCGGCACGAACGGGTTCAAGGCAAGCGTATAGGTTTCGGTGCCCACGGTTTGCGGATTGGTCGACGTGATCGTGGGAGTCGTGAAGATGTTCACCTTGTTGCCCGCGCCGATCGAGCCGGTCAGCGTGCCGGCGATCGTGAAGATCAGGTTGTTGGGCGAGCCAACGTTGCCTGGCGGACCAAAGTTGGGAAAGTCGCTGATCGTGAGCGTGAACGTGTAGGGAATCGAGATCTCCCCCGTGCCCGTGAAGTTGTGGTTGAGATTATTGACCGTGATGTTGCCCAGAACGATGTCGGTGCCAGGATCCCGGGCATCGAAGTTCTCTTGGTTCACGTCGCTGGTGAGCGGCGTGATCGAGATCGTCACCGGATTGGGCGTGTTGGGATAGGATGGCGAGGTGAAATTGACCGTCGTGCTGTATTGAAAGAACTCAGCCGATGCCCGTGGCGCGCCGGCGGCAACTGCCAGCAACACGGCGCCAACGCAGAGGGCTCGCATCCATGCGGGTCGGAAGGTTACGTGCGGAAGCAGCTTAATTGAACGCATGAATATCGATTCCAGAAGGAGTGCCTGATCGTGTTCCGAAAAAAATCGCTCGTATCGTGTCAACTGGCTCGTCGGGCGCGACGTGCCAGGGCACGTATCGCACGGGGGAGCCGTTGGGAGTCAGTTCGCAAGGATTTCGGCGGTATGCTCGGGGGCCGCGGCCAAACAAGGCGCAGCGAGAAACAGCCTGAAAAACCAAGTTGAAAGGAGAGAGCTGAGAAGGGAGCGCCAAAGCGCACGCGGCGTGACCGCGTTAAAAGCTCTCTACGAAGACGTCATTAGCACGCGTGAGAAGGGTTGTTGGTATTGGGCCGATTTCCCAATCTCCGTTTACTTTAATGACGGCTTTCCAGGGTGTCAAGTATTTGGTCCATGAAATCGCAAATACTTTCCTGGCTAGCAGCGAAATGCCAGAAAAAACACGGCATTTTCTCACATTCTCGCGCCAGGCCTCATCATTCGCCAGGTCGCTTGCCTCGGGCCTGATCGAGCAACCCTTCGAGCCGGTTGCCGGCAGCGCGGAAAGTGAGAATCTGGAACACCCGCTCGGCAATCACGCCCGCGGCCTCGAGCGGCGGCAATCCGCCGGAGTGGATATTCGAGGTCACGCTGTACTCGAAGTTTGGCGCTGCCCGCGAGTCCGCGCCCGGGCCGGGCTGTGGATCGCGACGATAAACCAGATAGGCCGAAAGACTGCGGGCCGCCTCGGCGTCTCCGCCGGGACGTTCGCCGAGCAGATAGACCACCACCTCGGCCCGCACCGCCGTCGCCAGCTCTTCGGCCAGCTTCACGCGACCGTAGCGGACCAGTATGGGCTGGCCCAGCCGTATGTCGCGCGCGGCCAGGGCATCGAGCAGCACGCCCAACAAGCTGGGCAAGTTGTGATGCGCGGCCTCGGCGCTCAGGCCATCGGAGACCACGATCTGCACCTGATTGTTTTCGGGCGAAAGTCGCGCGCGATCGGCGGGGGCCAGGCGGCTGCCCAATTCGGGACCGCTCAAATGCGCGGCTTTGTTTTCAGCCTGGGTGTGCAGGATGCGGAAGTTGGCGACGCGGGCCAAATCTTCGATGCGCAGCTCCGCGCGAATCGCCTCGCGGCCCACGGCCTGGTGCAAGCGCACCTGCCGGCTGACCTCGTTGGCCGGTCGCGGCCCCGCGGTGGCAAAACCATGCGCCGCGGGCGTGGCTGCGATCAGGACGCGCAACTGCTCGTCCGATTCGCAAAACGAGCGCACGTCGCCCCAGGCAGGGCCGCGCAAGAGTTGGCCATTGGGGTCGCGGGCGAAAATGCCGCGGGCGAGCGCCCAATCGAGATACTCAGGCGCCGGCGAACGCTGGTAGATCTCGCGCAGGGTCTGATCGTCGTGAGCGCTGGTGTCGAAATAGGCCAGCATGCGGTCCGTATTCAGCCCGACGTCCATGTAGTAGTTGGCGCCGGCGGCGGTGAGCAACTCGGTGGCCATCTGCTGACCTTCGAGCGTGATCTGCGCGTGCAACGTATAGCAGGGTGCCATGCCCATGGGCAGCCCCAGCAGCTTGCCCATGAAGTGATCCTGCAAATTGGCCACGATCATCTCGAAATTGTCGAGATGCGTTTCGGGGCCGATGAACCCGGTGACGTTGTTGACCATGAAGGGGTCGTAGCGGCGGGCCAGTCCGTAGCAGAGGGCTTCGGCCGTGGCCATGTCGATGCCGTTGTGCTTGCCATAGGTGAACTCGCTCCCCTGGCCAGTCTCGAAATACATCAATTGGCTGGTGACGTCGCGCAGCAAGCCGCGCTCGAGCATCGTCCGATAGCCGTGGTCCAGCAGCTCGACCGTAACGTCGAACTCGCTGCCCAAGGTGCTCTCGGTGCCGGCCAGGCTTTGAAAGAGGATTTCGACCGGCCCGCCGCGCTCCAGGCAGGCGAGCTGGGTCTTGATGTGGCTGAGCACGCAAATCTGCGTCGGCACCCCGCACGATCGGCGCAGCTTGTCCAGGTGGCGTAGCACCGCGTCGACATTGTCCACGGTATCGATCGCCGGGTTCAGCCCGATCAACGCATCGCCGGCGCCCAGCGACAGTCCCCAATAGACGAGTAACGTGACGCCGCGCAGGTCGTCGGTCGGATGATTGGGCTGCAATCGCGAAGCCAGCGTGCTCGGCAAACCCAACGTGGTGCGGGCCCGGCTGGAGCGCGGCAACTTGCGGGCCAGCAGCACCAGTTCGTGGACGTCGCAGATCTTGGCGACGGCCGCGGCCATCGGACCAGTTAGCGCGCGGCCCACGTTGGCAATGTCGCCCGCGGGGGCGCGCAGCAGATGATTTTTCAACCCGCCAACGGTCCAATCGGCGATCTTAGCCAGTTCGGCGGCGTCGACGTCGTAGTTTACCCGCATCACCTCATCGATCTGGCCGTGATCGTCGAGGAGCGGATGATCGAACAGGTGGCGGAGCGTCAAATCCGACAGCAACAGCCTCGCGGCTTCGCGCGCCAGTTCATCGGGCGCGGCCAGACCGGCCCGGCGGTCGCCGGCCTTGCTGCAATCGGCGGCGCCGAGCAGGGCCTTGAGGCCGGTGAAGCGGAAATCGCGATCGAAGATGCGGGTCGCGTAGACCTCGTCGGGCTGCGCGGAGGGAACGCGAATGTCGGCCAACGGCGTGAGGGGTTTGTACTTCACAATCAACAATTCCTGGGCGATATTTCCTGGGCAACATTTTCCGGGCGGCATTCCCCGGCGAGTCAGCGCACCGCATACAGCCACAGGGGCACGACGCCCTCTTGCCAGCGTCCCAGCCGGACGAATTGCGCGTCGCGATAGGGCACTTCGTCGACAACGATCAACTCCAGGGGTAGCGTTCCCCAGCGAGTAATATAACCGCCCAGCACCTTTCCCAAATTGATCGGCACCAGCAACACCAGCGTCTGGCCGGCCGGCAACGGGCGCGACGCAAGCAAGCCGGCCAGCCGCGTGCCCAATCCGCGCACGAGATCCAAGTCGTGCTGCTCCAAGTCGACCTGAAGGCAGGCCGCTGCTGCGGCGCGACCCGCCAGCTCGATCGCTTGCGTCAATTGCTCGTCGGTCGAGGCGGGACCGATGCGGCCCACGATCGGCACGTTCTTGAGCGGCAATCGCGTCGGGTCGGGAAGATACAGCGTTGTGCCCGATAGCTGGGTGCTGTGCCGTAGCAGACCGAAGACCGTGGCGCGGCCCAGCCCCTCGGGCGTCAGGCCGCCGAGGCGGTCGACGAACGCGGGCGATGTGGCGATCCTTTCGGCGAGCTCGCCGCCCAGGTCGCCGAATTGTGTCACGCCGTTGGCCGGCAGCCCGCGCAGACGATCGTAGACCAATTGTCCCACGCCGCCCGAGAGCGTGATTGCGGCCTGCGACAAGGGGGCCAGAGGCAAGCCGCGTTCCGACGCGTGCAACCACACTTGCACGTGCTGCTGCTCGATGGCGCCGGGCGGAGGACCAGGGTTTGGCACGATTGCCACTTCGAGCAATCGCAGATAAAAGTCGAGAATCCGTTCGACTTCGCCGCCGGACAACGTGTCGCCTTCCCTGCGTTCGATCCGCAAGCTGGTCAGCAACGCCCGCCCGTGCGATGACAGCCCCGTCAAGCGAAAGGTGCCGGGCGTGAACTGGAAATGGCGTGCGCCGACAAACAGGCAGCCCGTGCCGATCACGGTTCCGTCGATGCCCAGGGCCAGGTTGGTGGTGCCACCGCCGATGTCCAGATTCAGGATCGACGTTTGCGGGTGGCTTCGCGAGAGCTGATGGCAGTTGCCCATGAAAGCCAGCCACGACTCAAGGCAAGGGTCATCGGCCGTGGCGATCACCGAGTCGGCCAGGCGGGCTTCGATCAACTGCGTGATCGCAACAATGTTCTTTTTTCGGGCAGCCAGCCCGGTGACGAGCGCGCCGCCGCCAAAAATCTCGCGCCCCTCGATGCCGGCCTGGGCCAGCCAGCCGTCCAAGTGCTCGGCCAGCCGCGCCGCGTCAATCTCGTCGCCGCGAAAGGGGGTGAAGACGACCTCGGAGCGAAACGTCTCTTCGATCGGGCCGATTTCCACACTGCCCAGGGCGTGCGTGGTCAGCCGTGCCGTGGCCACCAGCGCGCTAGTGGTCGTCGAACCGCAGTCGAGGCCGACGAGTTTGACGGTGCGCGTCATGGGTACTTGCCGAAGTTGGCGGCTATTCTCGGCCGGCGCCGTGGCGGCGCAAGTGGTGCAAGATTGCGTGCGGCGGCCCGCGAAAGTGCTTTCGTTCGTAGACGATCCACACGAAGCCGGTCAAGGCCAACGCCGCCAGCAGGGTCCACTTGTTCTGATCGTTGGGAGGTTGCACGCCGATCAGCAGAATCAGCCCGCAGCCCAAGACCGACAGCACGGCCAGCGTGCGAAAGGCGGCGCCGCCCAGGCTCCAGGGTCCCATCTGCGTCCAGCGTCGGCCGTAGGCGAACAGCCCGAGCGTGGTGGGGATGACATAGGAGACATAGATGAACATCGTGCAAGCGGCGGTGATGGTCGAGTAGGTCTCGGTGTGGGCCACGAAGGCGACGGACAGCAGCGCCACGCTCCAAATGGCCACGGCCGGCGTGCGGAAGCGCGGGCTGACCTGGCGCATGCGCTCGGCAAATGGCAAGCCGCCATCGCGGGCAAAGGCATAGGCCATGCGCGACGCGGAGGTGACGGTCGCCAGCCCGCAGAAGAATTGCGCCAGCACGATACCGGTTGCCAGCACGGGCCAAATGTGGCCGGGTTCGAGAACCTGGCGAATGCTCTCGTGAAAGGCGTTGTGTCCGGCCGCGGCCACGCGATCGGGATCGGGAATCGAGATCACGATCGCCGAGAGCATGATCCAACCGAACGTGCCCGAGACCAGCACCGAGCGGACGATGCCGCGCGGGGCATGGTGCGACGCGCCCACGGTTTCTTCGGCCGTGTTGGCCGAGGCGTCGAAGCCGGTCACCGTGTAAGCCGGCAGCAAAAAGCCGAGCAACAGCAGCCACCCGAGACTGCCGGTCGTGGGCCAAACATCGCCGCCGGCCGTGCCGCTGTAGTTGGTGAACGTGAACAGCCGCGAGAATTCGAGCTGCGGAGCGCAGACGAGCATGGCCACGGTCAAGGCCGAGGCGATCGCCAGAATCCAATAGCCACTAAAATCGGTAAGTGCCGAGGTGAGGCGGATACCGCGATGGTTGAGCACGGCCTGGGCGCAGGTGATCGCCGCGACGCCGAGCAGTTGCGCGAGGATTTCGCCATCCGGACCCCACGAGGCCGTGGGAACGCCCCACACGCGGGTGGCGAATTGATAGGTGCCCACGTTGACGGCCGAGAGCACCGTAATCAGGCCGGCCAGGTTGAACCAGGCGGTCAGCCATCCCCAGCCCCTGCCGCCGAGAATCGCCGCCCAATGATAGAGCCCGCCGGCGGTGGGAAAGGCGCTAGCGAGTTGGGCCATCGCCAAGGCCACGCACAGCGAGAGCAGGCAACAAGCCGGCCAACCGATGCCGATGGCTGCCGGCCCGACACTGCAAAAGCCTTGCGGAAACGAAGTGACGCAACCGGCCAGAATGCAGATGATCGACAGCGAGATGGCGAAATTCGAAAACCCGCTCATCCCGCGCAGCAATTCCTGGCCATAGCCCAGGCTGTTGAGCAGGTGTTCATCGGCGGCCACGATCGCCTGGCGGCGTCGCTCGGCCCCCTCGCGCTGAGTCTCGTCGCGCTGAGTCCCGTCGCGCGGCGGATCGTGGACGGGATCGGTCGGCATGATCGCTCACTCGCTGGTGCTGGGCTCCAGGCTCGCGCCAGCGCGCGAGGGGTCGCGAGCGGCGCGGCGGGCGAGCACGACCTGAATGCCGTTGCGCGGGCGGAGCGTAAAAACCGGCGAAAGCTTGATCGCATGGTCGGGCACGAGTTGCCATGACCACCGCTGGGCGATCACGGTCAACAGCAGCACGCTTTCCATCATGGCAAATCCATTGCCAATGCAGATGCGCGGACCGCCGCCGAAGGGAAAGTAGGCCATCCTGGGCAACTCGGCCGGGCGGTCGCCGGCCCAGCGCTGGGGCTCAAAATGTTCGGGCCGCTCGAAGAACCGCGCGTCGCGGTGCACGACCCAAGGGCTCATGAAGATCGTGGTGCCCTGGGGAATCGCAAAACCGCCCAGCTCGACGTCGACGGTCGGCTCGCGGCCGATGAGGAACGCCGGCGGAAATAGCCGCATCGATTCGAGCACCACGTGTTCGGCGAGTTTGAGCCGCGGGATGTCGTCGACCGTGGGCAGGCGATCGCCGAGGATTTGGTCGATCTCGGCTTGCAACGCCGCGAGCACTTCGGGATGTTTGGCCAGCAGGCACAAGCTCCACGATAGCGTGAGCGCGGTGGTCTCGTGGCCGGCCAACAAGAAGGTGCGGCACTCGTCGGCCATCTGGGCGTCGGTCATCTGGCTGCCGTCTTCGTCCCGGGCGTTGAGCATCATCGACAGCAGGTCGTTGCGCGGCCGGTTGTCGCGGCGCTGCTCGTCGATCAGACGTTGCACGACGCGGTTCAGACCTGTGACGGCCGCCTGCGCGCGGCGCTTGCTCGGCGTGGGAAACCACTTGGGCAAAGGGATGATGCGATTGAAGCTTTCGCCAAACGCTCGCAGCACGCCGCGCAGCGATTCGTCGACTTCGTGCGATTGCGACGTGACATCGGCGCCGAACAGCGTGTGGGCGACGATGTCCAGCGTCAGGTGCATCATGTTGGCATGAATGTCGCGCGTCTGGCCGTCTCGCCAGCCGTCGAGCTGACGCAGCGTGGCGGCCACCATGTCGGGGCCGTAACCGGCGATGCGGTCGGCGCGAAACGCGGCCGAGGCCAGCCGCCGCTGCCGCTTCCAGAACTCGCCTTCGCTGGTCAACAGCCCGTTGCCGAGCACCGGCCGGGCGAAGTCAAAGGCGAACGGCTTGATGAAGTTGCGGTGGTTCTTGACCAGCACGTTCTCGATCAGGTCCGGATGGTTGACCAGCACGCAGGGACGCCGTCCCAGGCGAAACCAGGCTACGTCGCCATGCTCCCGCGCCAACCGCGGCAGAAAGTTCAGCAGATCACGCGTGAACTCGTGCAGATTGCCAGTGAAAAAACGCTGTGGAGGTCCAGGCGGGCGACGCGCTAAGGTCATGGGCAAGGAGTCGGCGGGCGTGCGGTGAGGATTCGTTAGCCATCAGCATAACGCCGAGCACCCTGGCATACACCGGCGGTTGCGGAGGAAGCCGCTTGAGGTGGGCGAAAAAGGGGCCTGGGGGAGCAAAACGGTCCGTCCTCTTCTCCAGGGCGGGTCCGGGTGGTTTTCTTACTCCCCAGGCTAGCAGGTCAGTTCGCGGCGCGACGCTGTCGCCTAACGTAACGCCGCGAGGAACGCCTGGTCGCGGCTGGCGAGCCGCGATTCAAGCTTTTCGGTGCAGTCGCAATCGCCGCAGGCCCAGGGCTCGCTGCCATTGAGATCGCGGCACAAGTGCCGGCCATGCGCATCCTGAACGCGCACCAGCTCGAAATACTCTTCCCAATACGGCCGCTCTTCGTCCAAGGGCACGTCGCAAAAGCAGACCTCGACCCAGCGAATCGAGCTGTCGTCGCGCAGTCGGGCCTCGGTCATGTTGCGCAGGTATTCGCCCCCGGCGACCGAACCCGCGCCGAGCGAGCCGGCTTCAATCGCCGCCAGCAACGCTGCTTCGCGTCCAGGCTTGACTCGAGCGGTGACCAGGTAGCGCATGATGACTCTCTGTTCTCCAGTAGAAGAATCGTGGGGGTGACCACTTCTTATTACATTATTCGCGGATCGGCTGGCGAGGGTAAACGCCCCATTTTAACGTTGCGAAACTCTTGTGGCTCGGTGTCCGTGCCGGATATATTGAGCATCGTGCGGTTTAGGGCGATCTCGCCTGACGCCCCAAGCGGATTTACAAAAACATCAACGTGGAGAGCAGACCGATGAAACGTGCCTGGATGTTGCTTGCGGCCCTGGCGGTTGTGGTGCCGGCGTTCTCGCTCTCAGCTGCCGAAGGCGATGCGAAACCCGCCGAGGTCAAGACCGGCTTGAAGGTCGGCGAGCAAGCTCCCGATTTCAAAATCAAGGATGCGGCTGGCAATCTGATCGACCTGGCCGCGCTGACCGCGCAAGGGCCGGTGCTGGTGCGGCTGACCTGCGGCTGCTCGGGGTGCGACAAGGAGCTGGGTTACTTTCAGGCCTTGCACGAAGCCTACAAGGGCAAGGGCCTGACCAGCGTGGCCGTCTTCAAGGAGCCGGACTCCAAGGTCGAGAAATACGTCAAGGAAAAGAAACTGCACATGCTCTATGCGGTCGACACCGACGGCAAGAGCTGGACGACGTTTCAGACCAAGACCATGCCCACCAATTTTCTAATCGAAAAGGGAGGCGCCATTCGCGCCATCGCCGCGGGCTGCGACCCGAGCGGCCTGATCGCCCAGAATCTCTCGGAGAAAGTCGCCAAGCTGGTCAATGCATCGGCGGCCGACGTGCAGAGCGAAGCGAAGCCGAGCGACAAGTAAACCGCTACGGCGCGGCCGGCACCACGGTGAGCCACAGATCGCCCGTGCGCGCGCTGCCAGTGCCCGTCGCGGCAGTGGCTGCATGTTCCAATTTGCTGGCGCCCTCGGCGCGGGCCTGGATGTGAATCGGCCCCGAGAAAGCGATTGCGCCAGAGGCCGTCAGCACGAGCTTGACGGTCTTGGCCGAGTCGCCGGTTGGGGCCGATTGCACGGGCGCGGCGGTCACGAAATCGGGCAGGCCCGTGGCCGAGAGCGAGATCGGGGCGTCGAAGCCCCCCTTGCGCGTGATCGAGAGTGTGATCTCCGTCGGCTTGCCTGCGGCCAGCACATAGGAGTTGGCATCGGCCGCGACTTCGAAGTCGACCGGCGCCGGCGTGACACTCAATCGATAGACGTGGCGCGAACTGCCCTGACGGGTCAGATCGGAAACTGCGATCCGGTAGCGGCCGTCGGCGGGCGGGGTGAACTCGATTAGCGGATCGCGGGCGTTGCCCAGGTCGTCGACGCGCGCCAGCGACTTGCCGGCCAGGTCGCTGATCTCGAGCACGCCGTCAAGCGGATAGCCCAGCGAGCGGCTGGCCAGTTGAATCACCAGCGGCGCTCCCTTCTTGGCCTCGAACGCAAAAGCATCGACGTCCAGTGGCTTGTCGATGCGGCCCGAGAGCGTGCAGGGTAACTCGATCGCTTGCGGCGTCGCCAGTTCGTTCGGCTCGATTTCCACCAGCGTGTTGTGCGGCTCGACTGGCAGCGAGACCAAGTTGGCCAGGCGCGGGTCGATGATCTCGGTGTGCGGTGGGTCGGCCTTGAGCGCGATCGAACGAAGTGCGTCGGGTATGTTCCAGCCGACCAGCTCGACGGCGGTCTCGCGGCCGGCAGTAATGGCCAAAGGCCAGGGATAGTCGACGAAGGCGCCTGTGGTGAGCGTCAGGCGATAGATATACTTCTCGCCGCCGGCGAAGCCGATGGTGCTGTTAGGCGCGGAGGGAAATCCGAACACGCGCACCAGGTAGCTGCCGTCGGCCGGCGCGGTGTACACGATTTGCGGATCGAGACCGTGATGATCGTGGTTGTAGGCCAGCAGGTTGCCGCGCGGCGAGACGATTTGCAGCACGCTGTCGACTGGCGAGCCGAGCGTCTCGTTGGCCTCGAGCGCCGCGATCAGCGTTTGCCCTTTGGTCAACGTGACCGCGAACAGATCGGCGTCGTTGCCCACGCCCAGGCGGCCATTGACGACGATCGGCATGCTGACCGCCTGAGCCTTGGCCGGCGTGTTGTTCGGCTCTTGCTCGACGGTTTCGTTTTGTAACCCGACGAGAAACGGCTGCGGAGCTGAAATGCCATAGGCTTCGTACAGGCGCAGCCAGTAGAGGCCCGGGGCGGCGTGGGCCGCCACGGTGACTTGCAGCTTGCCTTGATCGGCCGTGGCCGCGAGGGTCACGCCGGGTCGATCGGCCCAACCTTGCACGGGCCACTTGGGGAAATTGCCGCTGGCCGTGACGGCGACCGTGGTGCCGCGCTGACCCCCGGCCGGAAAAATCGCCCGGACTTCGGGCCCCGCGGCACGGGCCAGACCGGCAGCCAACAAAACAAGGCCCGCCAGTACGACGGCTCGAAGGATGGCCCCGATGCGCATGCGACCTCTTAGCCCATCAGCTCGGAGATTGGCGTCGGATCGCTGACCAGGTGTGCCGGCCGGCCGTTGGGCGTCTGATAGATCTTGCCGGGGTCGATGCCCAGCTTGCGATAGACGGTCGAGACGAAATTCTCAGGCGAGAGGATGCGCTCGACGGCCGCGTGGCCGTTGCGATCGGTCGCGCCCACCACCTGGCCGCCGGGCGTGCCGGCTCCGGCGAACATGATCGACATGGCGCTAGCCCAATGATCGCGGCCCGGTTTCGATTGACCAGGGATCGTCGAGATCTTGGGCGTGCGGCCAAATTCGCCGAGGGCGACGACCAACGTCGTGTCGAGCAGCCCGCGCGTTTCGAGGTCTTCGATCAGCGCGGCAATCGCGCCTTCGAAGGGAGGCAGCTTCCTGGCCAACCCGTTGAAGATGTCGCCGTGATGGTCCCAGCCGCCGTCGTAGAGCGTGACGAAGGGGACGCCGGCTTCGATCAAGCGGCGCGCCAGCAAGGCCCGCTGGCCAAAGGAGCTGCGGCCATAAGCCTTGCGCACCGCCTCGGGCTCGCTGTGAACGTCGAAGGCCCGCTGCGCGTCGGGGCTGGTCATCAGGTTGTAGCCCTGGCGATAGTACTCGTCCAACGGCCCGACCGGATCGGCCGCCGCCTTGTCATTGATCCGCTGAAAGCGATCGACCAGCTGTCGCAGATCGCGCCGCGAGTGAAAGCGGTCATCGCTCAGCCCGACGGGCAGCGCCACGTCGCGCACACGGAAGTCCTTGTCGTTGGGGTCGTCGGCCACGACAAACGGGGCATACTTGGCGCCCAGGAAATTGGGACCGCCCGAGCGCGACATGCTGGGCATCGAGAAATAGGCGGGCAGCCCCTCGGGCGCGCCGCGCTCGTAGGCCGCGACCGAACCCAGGCTGGGATGGAAGCTGACGAAGGCGCCACAGCCGACGGGAATCCGTGGCGGGGCGCCGGTCATCATATAGTGGTTGCCCGCGCCGTGATTGCCCTGGTTGTGGCACACCGAGCGGACAATGGCCAGCTTGTCAGCAATCGCGGCCAAGCGCGGCATGTGTTGCGAAAAGTAAATGCCGGGCACCTTGGTCGAGATCGGCTTGAAGTCGCCGCGAATCTCGGCCGGGGCATCGGGCTTGGGATCGAAAGTTTCGAAGTGCGTGGGGCCGCCGTCCATCCAGATCAGGATGCACCGCGCCGGCGGCCGCGCGGGTCCGCCCGGGGTGCCGGCCGCCTGGGCCGTCATCCGCAGCAGGTTCGATAGCCCGCCGCCAGCCAGCACGCTCAGCCCCACTTGCAGGCAGTCGCGCCGTGTCATTCCCGCACAGTTCTTATGGCTTGCCATCAGAGCGGCTCTCTCGCGGCTAGTCTTTGAAAATAAACTCGGGCGTGTTGATCAAGGCCCACAGCAAGTCTTCGGTCGCGGCCCGGCGATTCGGATTGGACTCGAATACCGGCCCGATCGCCGAGTGCTCCTCGGCCGACGGCGGTCGGCAGTAGGTCCACAAGTATAACTCCTCAATGATCTCGCGGGGCGGCTTGCCGCTGGCGGCCAGCGTGGCGGCCCGTCCTTCGTCGTGCGTCACCTTGCGGTGCAGACTGGGGGCGTTCATCAGGTGCAAAGCCTGCACCATGGTCGAGTCGGGCAGGCGCTCGTAGGGCGGGTCTTGATTGGCGTCGGGACGCCCAAAGGCGTCGAGAAACAGCGAACCGACGCGGTGCGTCCAGATTTCGATCGAGCGCGATTCGGCCGGCATGCCATCGAGTGCTTCGGGGCTGCCGGTGATGTCGCAAATCGCATCCAGCAGCACTTCGGCCCGCAGCCGCTGACGATAGTGGCGGGCGTAGTTGCGCGTATCGGCCACGTTGCGTTCCTGAGGGGTCGAGCTCAGGCCGTAGACGTGCGACGTCATGATGCGGCGCAGCAGTTTTTTCAGATCGTAGCCTTGCTGCCGAAAGTCGTCGGCCAAGGCGGCCAGCAGTGCCGGATTGCTGGGCGGGTTGGTGGCTCGCAAATCGTCGACCGGGTCGACCAGCCCGCGGCCCATCAACTCGGCCCACACCCGGTTGACCGCCACCTGGGCGAAATATGCGTTATCGTTGGAAGTGATCCAATCGGCCAACGCCTCGCGAGGGTCTTCGCCGGCTGCGATGGCGCGGGCTTTGCCGAACAGCGGGCGCGGCTCGAGCACCTGGCCGGTCGTGGGGTGCGCGACGGAACCACTGTCGGCCACATAGACGATCTCTTCGCCGCCCGAGATCGGCGGCGATAGCCCTTCGCCCTTGTGTGTCACGCGGGCGAAATAGGCGGCCAGGCTATAGAAGTCGTGCTGGCTCCAGACTTCGAACGGGTGATGGTGGCACTTGGCGCATTCGAGCCGGATGCCGAGGAACAGTTGGCTGACGACCGGCGTGATCTCGTCACTGGTGCGGCGATCGCGAAACCAGGTGGCCGCGCCGTTGCGCCAAGTGCTGCCTTGAGCCGTGATCAACTCGCGCACAAACTGGTCATACGGTTTGTTCTGGCGAAACGACTCGCGAATCCACTGATCGAAGGCCAGCGTCGGCTTGATGCCCACGCGATAGGGATTCGGCCGCAGCAGGTCGGCCCACTTGTTGGCCCAATAATCGGCGTACTCGGGCCGATCGAGCAGTGAGTCGATCACCTCCTCGCGTTTGCCCGGCGAGGTGCTGGCCAGAAACGCGCGCGTCTCGTCGGGCGTGGGCAGCCGGCCGATGACGTCGAGCGTGGCGCGGCGAAGGAACGTCGTGTCGGAGGCCGACTCGCTGGGCATGATGCCCAGCTGTTGCAGCTTGTCCCAGACGTGGCCGTCGATGAAGTTGCGCCGCGGCAGACTGGCATAGAATTGGGGATCGACCGCACCGACCAGCGGGATGGCCGTGCTCCAGGTGGCGATCTGGTTCATGTAGCGGACCATGATCGTCGCCTCGCCGGCCGATGCCACGGCTTGCAGCCGGGCGGTGTCGCGCCCGGCGCTGACGATGCCCGGCTCGTTCGATTGAAAGTCGCTCAGGCCCGTCACGTCGCGAACTGAGCCGTCGGTATAAGTGGCCAGCACGCGCAGTTGCTCGCTGGCCTGGGTGACCAAGGGGTGTGCGGGCGGTTCGACAGTAATGTGATCCAATTGAGCCGAGCCGGCCGGCTGGCGCGGCATGCCCGCGGCGATCCAACGGCGGACGACTTCATAGTGCGGCCCATCGGCCTTCAGCCGCTCGCCTCCGCCGTGCGGCAGTCGCAACGACGCCTTGCGCAACAGCAGGCTGTTGTCGGGCGAGGCCGGAAAGACCCGCCGGCCGTGCGCTTCCTTGGCGATGGCCGCGAAATCGAAGTCGGGATCGAAACCCAACAACGACAGTTGAAAACCGTTCTGCCCCCGCGACTTGCCATGACAGGCCCCGGCATTGCAGCCCGCGGCCGTCAGGACCGGCATGACGTCGAGCTCGAAGTTGACCGCCCCGGCCACGATCGTCGGCGCCGCCGGCAAACCATCGGGCACCGCCACGGGCATTTCGGCGCGCGCCCTGCCGGCCAGCAGGGCCACCGCCGTCAGCGAAACGATCGCGCCAATGCGAAGAGCAGCAACCATGAGGCGGGGCGAGGGCAGGGGGACGTCCGGGCGGGGTTACGCTTCAGCCCCTTACTGTAGGCCATTGCCCTGGTGAAATCAACGTTTCTTGATGTGTCGAGACTGCTGAAATCCCCAGCGGGCGAGGCGGTTAGGTGCCGGCAGCCGGGCGAATTTCGTAGCGCCCGCCGAACGCCTGGGGGGTGCGGATCCACAGGCGATGGCCGGCGCCGTCGTAGCGCCAATCGGTGCCTTGGACGAGCGGTTTGCCGTCGCGCTGGACGGCTTGCGGTGCGGCGGGCAGGTAGACTCGCAGCAGGTGCGGCTGGGGCGTGCCGGCGAGCGTGATGGTCCAGCCGTTTTGCTGTCGCACGCTGAGCGTGGTGGAGGTGCCGCCGGGATGGTGCAGGGTGAATTGATTGCCGTCGGCGGGATAGATGTTCCAGGTCACCAGGCCGGTCGAGCCGCGATCGCCGAGGCCCGAGTAGGCGCGGCTGACTTCCAGGGGCACGATGGCGCCCTCGCGGACGTAGACCGGAAACTCGTCGAGGGGGAAATCGCGCTCGATGGTCGTGGGGCCTTCGAGCACGGCCGCGTCGTCGAACAGGTAGCGCCACTTGCCGGCCGGCAATTGCACCTTGCGGTGCGGCGAGTCTTCGTGAATCGGCGCGACGAGAAAATCGTCGCCGAACAGGTAATGGAAGTCGCCCTGGTCGTTGCCGCGCGCGTCGCTGGGGCCGAGGGGTCGCATCAGCGGCTTGCCGCCGCCGTGGCACTCGACCGTCTGCGAGTAGATGTACGGCACCAGCTCGTTGTGCAGCCAGGCGAACTTGCGGACGATTTGCAGTTCTTCGTCGCTGCGTTGCCACAGCCGGCGCTCGCCGTGCCCGCCGTTGAGAAACAGTCCGCAGAAGGTGGAGAACTGGGCCCAGCGAATGTAGAGCCGCGGCGGAATGAGTTTGGGCCCGTGATAGCCGGCGACGTCGGAGCCGATGATGCAATAGCCCTGCCGGGCCGCCTCGAGGATGTAGTTGAGCGCCTCTTCAATGCCTTCCTGCGAGGCTTTCCAGGTGTGGTTCTGATCGCCGACCCAAGTGACCGGGGCGGCGTCGAGCGGGGCGAAGCCCTTGGGATAGACTCGGTTGTCGATCGAGCGGGCCAGGGTGATGAAGTCACCGCCGCGCTGCTTGAGGCCGTGTTGATATTCATCGCGATAAAAATGATCGACGTAATCGCGATTGCTCATCCAGCCTTTGCGCTCTTTGGCGCTGGGCAGGTTGCGCGTGCCGGTCAGCGTGCCGATCGGCGAGTTGTAGAACAGCGAGGCGTCGTCGAGCTTCCAACCGTCGATGCCCAGGTCGAAGGCGTGTTGCTGCATGCCGTGCCACCAGGTCATGGCCGCGGGATTGGCGTAATCGACAAAGCCGCCCCAGCCCAGCCACCAGTGCTGTTCGTAGCCATTGCCGGCCAGGTAGCCTTTGGCCTTGGCCTCGTCGAACCAGTCGCGCGAATCCTTGAGCGCGATGCCCTCGCTTTGGCTGTTGACCCGCGAAGTCATCCACAGCACGACGCGAATGCCGCGGCGTTTCATCTCCTGGAAGAATTTCTCTGGATCCGGATAGCGCTGGCGGTCGAACTCGAAATCGTTGTAGCGCGTCGACCAGGGGGCATCGAGAATAATCGTCCGGGCCGGGATGTCATGCTCGGCGAAGCCATCGAGCAGCTCGGTGATGGCCGCCGCGTTCGAGTGGTCGGCCTCCCACAGCCAACACTCCAGCGCCCAGCGCGGCGTGATGGGCACGCGCGGCTTTTCGGGCTCGGCGGCGCCCACCGCCGAAGTCAACAGCACCAGCGCCAGGCAACAGGAAAGACGGTGCATCACGGCACACTCCCCTTCGGCGCGGCGGCAGGCTCAATTCAAGGGAGACCGGGGGGCCTATTTCACCACGGTCACGCCGGGCAGGGCTTCTTTGAGCTTGGCGATGCCGGCGTCGGTGACCTGCGATTGCCAGACGTAGAGCTTCTTCAGGTTCTTCAAGCCCTTGAGATGTTCCAAGCCGGCGTCGGTCACCGCGGTGCCGTAGAGATTCAGATACTCGAGGTTGCCCAGGTCCTTCAGATGGGCCAGGCCCGCGTCGGTGATCTTGGTCTTTTCCAAGTGCAGCCGGTTGAGGGTCGCGATGCCGGCGATGTGGGCCAGGCCGGCGTCGGTGATCTGGGTGTCTTTGAGATCGAGTTGCACGACCTTGGGCAGCACTTTGACCGCGCTCAATCCTTCGTCGTTCAGCGCGGTGCCGCCCAGATGGAAATCGACCACCAGCGAGTCGTCGTTCATCGCCAGGGCTTGCACGGTGCCGCCTACCTTTTGAATCTTGCCGATCGCTTCCTGCACCTCGGGCCCGGGGGCCGCGGCGGCGGCAGGGGCGGCGGGAGCCGGAGTGCCGGGTGCGGGGGCTGGCGGGGCGGCCGGGGGATCGCCGCCGGGCAGTTTGCCTTGAGCGATCCGCTCGCCAAAGGTTGGCGACTTGTCATCGCCCGACTTCATGGCCGCCACGGCGTCGAGTGCGGCGATGATTTCGGCCTTGGCCTTGTCGGCCTCGGCTTGCAGTCGTTCGGCTTTGAAGTTGTCTTTCTTGAGCAGCATGCTCAGTTGTTTGCCATAGTCGTTGCGGACCTTTTTCTCCTGGCCCACGGCGTGGCAGACGAAGCACTTGCCGGTCTTGGCGTTGGCGACGGCCGTGGCCAACGTCTTTTCCTTCTCGTCGGCCGAGTCGGGTTTGACGTACTTGGCCTCGAATTCTTTCAAGAACGGCGGAATGGCTCGAGCCGTTGGAAGGTACGCGCTCGCGCACATCGCGACGACGCAACTGGCAACGAAGAGGGCTCGTGGACGGTTCATCAGGGGAGTCTCCCAAAGCTCGAACGTTCTGGCAGGATATTCCGATCAGCCGCCTATTATGCGTTGGGCCGACCGGCCGCGTCAAATCGCGCGAGAATGCCGGAGGGGCCGCGAAAATGCCTGTTTTCGCGGAATGGCAGGCCGCTTTCGCCCCCCTCGGCGGACGTGATACGATAGCCAGACGGCCGGCCGCTGACCTTGCCTCGCCCACAACTTCCTCCACGGGCCGCTCGCGTGGACTGAGCGCACGACGTGAACCAAATCGCAACCTTGCCAAAACGCGTCGTGGTCATCGGCGGGGGCATCAGCGGATTGGCGGCGGCGCATCGACTGTGCGAGCTCGACCCGGCTTGCCAGGTCACGCTGCTGGAAGCCGGCAGTCGGCTGGGGGGCGTGCTGGAGACGGCACGCCGCGATGGCTTCCTGATCGAACGCAGCGCCGATAACTTCATCACCAACGTTCCCTGGGCGGTCGATCTCTGCCGTCGCGTTGGTCTGAGCGATCAGTTGTTGCCGACCAGAAGCGAGCAACGCAATGCGATGGTCGTGCATGCTGGCCGGCTGGAACGCGTGCCGCAAGGGTTCATGCTGATGGCGCCGGCCCGGTTGGGTCCGTTGCTGGCCACGCCGATCTTGAGTCCCTGGGGCAAGCTACGGTTGCTTGGCGAATACTTTGTGCCGCGGCGCACGGAGAGCGAGGATGAGAGCCTGGCATCGTTCGCGCGGCGGCGATTGGGGCGCGAGGCCTTTGAGCGGATCGTGCAGCCGCTGGTGGGCGGTATCTATGCGGCCGATCCCGAACGGCTGAGCCTGACGGCCACGATGCCGCGGTTCGTGGAAATGGAACGCCGCTGGGGCGGATTGATTCGCGGCGCGCGACACGAGCGATCCAGCGAAACAGCCGATGCCACGAGCGACGTAGCCGGGGCCCGCTATGGCATGTTCGTCGCGCCGCGCGACGGACTGGCGAGCTTGGTCGCCGCGATTGCCGCCAGGTTGCCCGAGGGGAGCGTGCGGCTCGGGACGCGGGTGGAAAGTTTATCGCGCGGCGAACAGGGCGGCTGGGTCGCGAAGTACTCCGGCAACGACGGGGTTGCCACGACCCTGGAGTGCGATGCCGTGATCCTCGCCATCGGCGCCCCCGATGCGGCGCGCTTGCTCGAGCCGATCGACAACGCCTTGGCCGGGGAGTTGGCCGCGATCGAATATGCGGGCACGTCGATCGTCAGCCTGGCTTTTCGCCGCGACCAGGTGACGCATCCGCTGGACGGTTTTGGCTTTGTCGTGCCGGCGATCGAGAAGCGGCCGATTCTGGCGGGAAGTTTTTCGAGCGTGAAGTTCGCCGGCCGCGCGCCACAGGACACGGTGTTGATTCGGGTGTTTATCGGCGGGGCGTTACAGAGCGAGCTGGCCGAGCTGGACGACCATCGTTTGCGGCAGATCGCCCTCGACGAATTGCGATCGCTGATCGGGGCGCGCGGCGAGCCGTTGTTCGCGGACATCGCCCGGTGGCCGCGCTCGATGCCGCAGTATCATCTGGGGCACTGCCAACGCGTCGAGCGCATCGAAGCGGCCGTCGCCCACTGGCCGGGACTCGCGCTGGCCGGCAACGCCTATCACGGGGTGGGCATTCCGAATTGCATCCACAGCGGGGAGATGGCGGCGGAGGAGATTAACAGAAGTATGAAGGCGGAAGGATGAAGGATGAAAACGAAGAAGGTGGAATACTGGGGCCGGATGCGGGCCTGTTCCATGGGGTGGGTTGGGGGTGTACGATGGCCGGTTCGTGTGAGGGAGCGGGTATGGGAATTCATGGCGTCTTGAGAGAAATGTTGGCGATATGATTGGTTCATCCAAGCCCTGGTATGCGGAACTGACGCGCTATCATTGGTTCGTGCTGATCGTGACCACGCTGGGGTGGATGTTCGACACGATGGATCAGCAGTTGTTCACGATGGCCCGGGTGCCGGCCATGAAGGAACTGCTGGCCCCGTCGCCCGGCGTCGAGCCGAGCCCCGAGACGGTGGGATATCACGGCGGCCTGGCCACGTCGATCTTCCTGCTGGGCTGGGCGACCGGCGGCTTGGGATTTGGCGTGTTGGGCGATCGCATCGGCCGGGCGAAGACGATGCTCTGGACGATCCTCATCTATTCACTGTGTACCGGCTTGAGCGCGCTGTCGGTTGGGTTTTGGGATTTTGTCTTTTATCGCTTTCTCACCGGCTTGGGCGTGGGGGGCGAATTCGCGGTCGGCGTGTCGCTGGTGGCCGAGGTCATGCCCGACCGGGCCCGGCCCTATGCGCTGGGGATGCTGCAAGCGCTCTCCGCCGTCGGCAATATCACCGCCGCGCTGATCAGCATGGGCCTGGGTTATGCCGAAAGCTCGGGCGGGCTGGAATCGTTGCACGGGTTTTCGGGCGAGCCGATTCACGCCTGGCGGTTGATGTTCGTCGTGGGCACCGTGCCGGCGCTGCTGGCGCTGTTCATTTTCAAGCGATTGAAAGAGCCCGAGCGGTGGACGGCCGTGGCGGGCGAGGGAGCCGCGGCCCATCTGGGCTCGTACGCCGGGCTGTTCGGCGACCCGCGCTGGCGGCGCAACGCGATCGTCGGCATGTGCATGGCCTTTTCGGGCGTGGTCGGCCTGTGGGGCATCGGCTTTTTTAGCGTCGACTTGTTTCGCCAGGTGTTCGGCGATCAGTTTCGGGCCGCGGGCGTTCCGGCCGGCGAGATTGCCGGCAAGGTCAGCTTCTGGATCAGCATGACGCTCATCCTGCAAAACATCGGCGGCTTCCTGGGCATCTGGGCCTACAGCCGCATCACGCCCCACATTGGCCGCAAGCCGGCGTTTGCCATCGCCTTCGTGCTGGCCATGCTCAGCACGGCCATGGTCTTTGGCACGATGACCGAGCGCAGCCAGATCTTCTGGATGATTCCGATCATGGGCTTCTGCCAGCTGGCCCTGTTCGGCGGCTATGCGATTTACTTCCCCGAGTTGTTTCCCACCCGGCTGCGCAGCACCGGCACGTCGTTCTGCTACAACGTCGGCCGCTTCGTCGCCGCCATCGGCCCCTACACCTTCGGCTATCTCACCAGCACCGTCTTCGCCCACCAGGCCGAACCCATGCGCTACGCCGGCGTCGCCATGTGCTCGATTTTCCTGCTTGGTTTGGTCGTCCTGCCGTTCGCGCCAGAAACGCGAGGGCAGCCGTTGCCGGAGTGAAGGCCCCGTCCTATCGCACCGCCGTTGGAATCGCGGCAAACGCCAAGGGGATGATGGCATTTAACGCGCACAACCGGCACCAGGCGGTATCATACGGGTGGACCGGCCAAGTCGTTCGAGTCACATCACCCTAGCGCGCCGCCGGTCTTCGGCAGTCGTAGCGCATCAGCTTCAGGTTGCTTGTCATTCTCAGGAGCGGAGGCCAGGACCATGCTTGAATCTCGTGTCGCGAGTCTGATCGTGTTGTGTACGTTGATCCCGGGCAACTTGTCCGGCGCCGACGACGGTTATCGGGGCGCGCAATACGTCCTGGATGAAGTGCGGCGATCCACGAAGGAGGACAAAGCCGAACAGCTTGATCCAGCGGCCCAGCGATGGGTCGATCTCGACAAGCTAATTCGAGAACGCGGTGAGCAATTGGCCAAAGGTCAGGATAGCGGTCAGGCAGCGAAGTGGATCGAGCTGATGGAGAAGGTCGAGGCCGCGCGCGGCTGGCGAATGGATTCACTTCTCCAGGAGATTAACTTCGACCCGGGGGCGCTGGATCGAGTCTACGGTCAGTTGCCATCACCTTTGCAATGGGCGGAGCTCGTGCGCGAAATCGATGCCCGACCGATCGGAACGGAACCACTTGCCGCAATTCGCGGCCATGCGATGCGGCTGATCGGCCACGTGCTTTCAGGTGACCAGGCCGCTCAGCGGGCAGACGCTCAGAGGATTCTGCAAACGGCCAAAGAGAATTCCAAGCGCCAAGTGGCTGTCGAGGTTGATGACTCGGGTCGGCCGAGTCCGTTTGCCGGTGGCCGGATGTTGGAGAGGGCTTTGCAGGTCGTGCGTCTGACGGGATCGCCGATTGATCCCGACGAGATGCTCAGGCTCTGGGAGCTGCAACTGTCTCTGCGGGGCGAGTACGACTTCGGCAACGTGCCCGATCTGGTTATGGAGTTGGGAGCTGATCGGGCGACGCCGCTGCTTCTGACGTTTCTCAGGCGGTCGCGTAACGATTACCTGAACGTGGTTGGTGAAGGGACCCAGGCGGCCGTCAAGAAGTTGGTGATCGAACATTTTGATGAGCTGCATTCGCCCCCGGTGAATTTGTTGGTTGAAATCGACGATCTGCCGACTCTAGAAAAGCTGATCAAGTCGAAGTCACTCGGCGATAATTTTCAGGCGCAGCAACTTCCCAGAAGGTATGTAACGCTGTTGATGTTGGCCGGCCGCGTCGACGACGCAAAGGCCTTCATTCTCGCGGAACCCGAACGATTTGGCGGCCAGGGCGACTTTGAGATGTGGTCGCAGGGCGAGACAACGAGCCCTCGGATGAATGAGGCCGAATATCAGCTGTACGACACTTTGCGCGCGCAGATCCCGACGCTAGCCATCTGGCTGCAGTATCTGCAGTCGGCCACGAAAGTGAACCAAGGCGCGGAGGCTATCAAGCACGCGAAGGCGTTCCTCGGAGCGAACAAATTGAGTCCTGCCGCAAATCGAAAGCTGAAAGTTGCGCTGGCCGATGCTTGCCTAGCCGATGAGCAAGTGGATGAGGCCCTAGCCATCCTAAAAGATCTGCTCGTTGCTGGTGCGCCGGCCGACGAGGGGGACGAGGGCCGGCATGAGATGGAATCGATTGCTGTGAAACTCCTCAAGCTCGGGAAAATCCTGCCAGACCAGGCGATCGTTGATTTCGCCTCCGAGAAGCTGGTTCGGTTAACCCAGACGTCGCGCGGCAATCGCAACTACGGATTGTGGTACGGCAGTCCGACCCTCGCCGATCTGCTCGCCTCGACCAACCATCATCGTGAAGCCGAAGCATTGCTCGTGAACAACTTGCGTGACGCGGTCAAACGCGCGAAAGAAGCTCGAGCCAACGGAGCCGCGGACATGCAGGAATGCAGTGCCGTATTGGCGCAACTTGCCAAGCTCTATCACGATGCCGGCCGCGGCGACGACGTGCTGGCTCTCGCGGCGAATGCTCCCTGGTGGGGAACGGCCGATGCTGGACAATTGCCGACCGTTCATGGTGAATCTCCCGACGTGACGTTCTATATCGCGGCTGCACTAGCCGCGAAAGGGCGCAAGGAGGTTGCGGTGCCGCTTCTTTACGCCGCGCTCGACGGCAACCCAAACAAGGACGACTATTACGAACTCCTGCTCAAAACTGAAGGCGCTGGGGCCGCGGCGAAACTCGATCTGCTATTTGCGAGATCTCCGTTTGAAGAACGTCCCTTGATTTGGAAAGCAAAGCTGTTACTCGGCGAAGGCAAATTGGACGATGCCGAGAAGACCGCCCGCCAGGCCATCGCGATCGATCCCTCCGATGGCGAACAAGGCAAAGGCCATCGCATGCTCGTCTACTCGGTGTTGGCCGATATTCTCGAGAAGCGGGGAGACGCGAAAAGCGCCGAGGAAGCCGCGATTTATCGTGGCGCCGTCAAGGCGATCCGCCTGGCGGAAGACGCCGACGATGCACGCGGTGTGGGTCTGCACCGCCGCGCCGTCCGGCAATATCTGGCGGCCTTGAAGCTTTTCGACGATGCCTATTGCATTCAATCGCGGGTCGCCATGGAATTGGCTGAAATGGGAAAAGTCGAGGAGGCGACGCAACACTACCAACGTGCCTTTGAATTGATGCCGGTCAGCTTCGGGCGGGTCGAATCGCACTGCTTCGGCTGCGAGGGGATTTTTCGAGGTTTGTTGGCACAAATGGTCGCCGAGCGGACCTTGTCGGAATTCATTCGCCAGCACCCTGACAATCCGCGGGCTCACTATTTGTTGGGCAAGCTTCACGAGGAGCAGAAGCAACCTGTAGCGGCGCTGGCGAACTACCGTCAGGCGGTCAAGCTCGACGCGGACTACTACAACGCCTGGGTGCAGGTTGCCGAGTTGGCCCGAAAGCTCGACCCGCCAGGAGATCAGGACGCGGAGCTGAAAGTGCTCCGCTTACAACCGTTCGAGCGATACCACGAATTCCATGTCGAGGCCATTCGCGATCTGCCACGCTTGTGGGCGGCCGTCGCCGAGGTGCAGGGTCGCACGGTAGCGCCAGGTCGCGAGCTATGGGCCTTTCCCGCGTCGGCCCGACTTCTCGAAGAGCTTAAGGAAGAAAATCCGTCAAAGTCGCCGGGACGGCGGCGAGTCGGACGTCGTTTCCACCCCACTGACGATGAGGGAACGAAGTGGCCCGGTCCGATCCTTGTCAATAACGTGCCCATTCTGAAGGCCGTGGGTGAGATTCTGAATCGACAGTTCTAAGACGGTGCGCTGATTCCGATCGCCCTTTGATGCGCTGTGCGTTACTGGCGTCAGCTCAGGGCGTTGCCAGCAACGGGACCGTCGAACACAACCATTCCCGGCTTCGCCTCATAACTCCCCATCACGGCATCGTGGCACTCTCCGCACACCAGGCCGCGTTCTTCGCCGTCGTGGGTGCCGCGGTGGATGTGGTCGGTGATGCAGGGGGGCAGGGGGTGCTTGGCGCGGATGGCAGGCAGATCCAGATAGCAACAATCGAAATAAACCCACTCGCGGCAGTTGCTCGACCAGGGCCGGCCACGAAAGGTTTCGCGAATGCCGCGATTCATGATCGCCTGCTCGATGGGTTGCAGGTGGTGGCAGGTCATCGGAGCCTGGGCGGGCGGTGCATCATGGTGAGGGTTGCGACACGAACGCGGAGGAGTTAGCTCGCCTCACGCCGGGCCTTTCCAGCGGGCGGCGTCGATGATCGACCAGATGTGGATGATCCAGCCCATGAAAATGAACCACAGCGCGGTGGCCAGGACGAATTGGACGACGGCGGCCAACATGCGGCCTTGCAGCAACTGGCCCAGGCCGGGGATGAAGAGGCTGCACAGTGCCGCGATCACGTTGCCCGATGAACCTTGTCCGGCCATGACGACCCTCCCCGTTCGATGTCCACGGCGCGACGTGCCGCGCCCCAGTGCGACCCGAGTAGCAGCGTAACGAGCGGTGGGGGGATTGCAAGACCGGCGGGAAAACGGCCGCGCGGGCGCAAAAAAACAAGGGGCCGCGCGGTTTTGCGCGGCCCCTTGCGTGTTGCCAGTGCGATGCCAGGGCACAAGCAAGATGCCCGTGGCACCCGACATCTAGACTAATAATCGCAGCTCATCCACTAGCCGTCGGTCTTGGCCGGGGTCAGGTCCTGGCTGTCTTCGGCCGAGTGCCGGGAGATGACCTGGATGCGCTTGGCGTCGAGGTCGACTTCCTTGAGGTCGACCAGGCGGATGCGGCGGTTGTCGTCGCTGTGGAAGTAATACACGCGACCCTTCGTGTCGCAGGCACTGGTCCACTGCGTGTGGTCGAACGACGGCTGGTCGTTCTCGACGCCGCGGACTGTGCCGCGGGGAATGTCGAACGAATTCAGAATGTGAAACGCCTGCTGCACGGCATCTTCACCGTCATCGCCCGGAAACGCGGCGCGGCTCAGAGCGACGGCGCGCACGAAGCGCGACGGCGGCGTGAAGTCGCCCGGCAGTCCGTGCATGCCGCTGCCCTGGCCAAGTTGGCGGAGCGTGACGCCATCGATCTTCTCGGGCGCGGCGTTGTCAGCGGTCAGGTTGATGTAATTGTTCAGGTTGGTGAGGTGCCAGCCGAAGTCGGGCGAGTTGGTGATCACGCCGATCGGGTTGTCGTTGAGGCTCAGCCTGCCATCGAGATACTCGATCACCAGCGACTTGCCGGCCGCGTCGTGTACGACATAGTGAACCGGAAAGATCGTTCCCTCGAACGGGACGTCGGTCACCCGCACGCCCGGCAGTGCCGCGCGAACTTCGTCGGCCGTGGCAAAGTTGGTCAGCAGCCAGGTGGTCAGTTCCCATGAGCCGAGCGAGATCGACTCTTCGCCTTCGGCGGCGGTTTGATACTTGGCATAACCGGGCAGGTAGAAGATGCCAGCGGCCAGGCCCTTTTCGTTGACGCCGTCGATGATGATTGGCTGCCCCAGCGCGTTCATGCCGGTGGCGGCGTACTTGGTTTCCCAGGTCAGGCCCGCCTTGCCGGAGTTGGCCGTGCCGTGCAGGTTGAAGTGCCGCGGAATGACGACGGGAGTCGACGCCAGGTTTTCATTGAACTCCAGCGTGCGCGCACAGACGACCGAGCCGTCCTTGGCGGTCAAGCGAATGCCGGTGCAAGCCCGCGTCGAATGGACGCCGGTCAGCACGGCGGCGACAACCGCCAGGACGAACGAAAAACGAATGGCCATTTTCATGTGAACTTCCCCATTGAGCGAAGAGTGAAAGCGGTGGGAGAATCGGTGGCTTGAGTGAAGGCTGGGCGAGCGCGGAAGCGCCGCGGCCGTTGCCTCGGTTGCGATAAAAGGCTACCTCACCCCGGCTGGCGTTGCTCTTAAGGGAAACGGCAAGCGGCACAGGCGTTACAACCGCACCTCGGCGGGGGTCATTCGCGTGCCCCGCGGCGCTTAGGACGCCGTTCAGAATGTCAGCACGCACTCGAGCGCGGCGGTGAGCTGGCTCCGCTGACGGGCGAGACTGTCCAAGGGGCCGAAGACCGGCTTGCCGGCAAAGTCGCCGCGCAGCTCGGGGCGCAGGGTCAGCCGGGGCGTGAGGCGCGCCGCCAGGCCGGTGGTGATCGCCACGTAGTCGGTGGCCCGGCCGGTGCGGGTGCCGTTGACGTCGTCGAACCATTCGATTCGCAACTGGCCGTCGAGGCGCGGTTGAAGCTGGTAGACGGAGTTGGTCAGCATGCCATGCCAGCGGCCCGTGCCGAGAAACCGCACGTCCTGGTCCCAGCCGATGTTGGCCTGAAAGACCTGCGTCCAACGGTCGCTGAACGCGGCCTGGATGCGCCATTCCAAGACCGTGGCCAGATTGCCCGGCAGCACGGCGATCGTCTTGCCGACGGCCTGGTCGCCCACGACCAGCGTGGCGCAATGATAGAACTTGTGCTCGGCGTCGAGCCAGCGTTTGATCTGAAGCTCGTGCGTCGGCGCGTTGCCGTTGAGCGTGAAGAACGTGTTTGATCCCAGGTAGACGCCATAGGTGTAGTCCCAGCCGTCGGCTCCGTGCAACGTGGCCCAGCAGCCGGTGTCGGCTCCGTCCTCGGCATAGAACCACTGATACGACACCGAATAAAAGTTGCGTAAGGGGGCCATGTAGGACTCATAGCCCATCAACGATCCCTGACGACCCACGACGACGTCGACGCCGCCATCGCTCACGACGGGCAGATGAAACTGCAAGCGCGCCTGCCGCACGGTCGTGCCGAAGCGCGGGTTGCCGTTTTTGATATCGCCGTCGCCTTGCAGGGTCGAAGCATCGGCGCCGTTGAACAGTTGCAGGTAATAGCCGCAGGAAAACTCGTCGTAGCGCAACGGCCTCTCGAACGTCAGGGCCAGTTGATTGAACAGGAATTCGTTGCCAAAGCGATTCATCTGCGGCGCCACGGCCAGTCGCCCGCTGCCGCTCGATGAGGAGGTGTAGCCCATGTCGGCCCAGCCGGAAACGCACAGGGCCGGACGCGGCCGCGCGTCGTCGGGATTGGTCGTGGCGAGGGGAAACAGCGACACTTCACGGCCCGCTTCGCCGGGGGCGGCTTCGAGCGTATTGCCGATCGTGGCGGGCGGGGCGAGGGGGCTGTCGTCAGCCGCCGCGCGGTTTCCCTGCAGTGCCAGCGCTGTCAGCAGTGCCATGATGGCGAGTCGCCGGGCGGCGCCGAAGGCACGGCCGACTTTGCTGCCTGGAAAAGCCGGGCGCCACCTCTCGATCGGCGGCAAAGTTCGACAGGTTTTCGCAGCCTGCGTGGACATCGAGACTCGAGCGTTGAGCAGGGGCCATCCGAACGTCATCTCCGTTCTTCTTCGTCCGTTGTCGGCGAGAAACTACGCTGCTTCCCCGGCTGTTGCCAGGTCGTGGGCTGACTGCACTTGATGATTACCTGGTGGGTGCCACTGGCGTGTCGCCAGTTCCATTCCAGGACACGGGCAAGAGGCCCGTGGCACCCGAGATTCTAGCGCAATCAAGCGACGCCGTAGAACGCCGCGGTGGGCAGGCCGGTGCGCTGGGTGACGAGGGCGACGATGGCGTCGATTTCGGCATCGACCAGCGGCGCGACGAAGCTTTCGGCCGGCTTGCGGGCGATGGTGTAGATCTGCACGAGTTGCAGCCGACCACCGCCGGCGGTGATTTCGTTCAAGCGATCGCAAAACGCCGCCAGCTCGTCCGGCGGCGGGGCTGCGCCGGCGATGCGCATGAAGAGCGCTTGGATGACCAGTGGCCGCACGCGCGCCGCCGCGGTGATGTTGTCGAGAATCTGCCGAAACGGAATCGGCGTGCGTTCGACGAGTTGATAGTAGGCCTCGGTGCCCGATTCGAGCTTGGCCCAAATCTCGCCCTGATGGGCGTCGAGAATCTCCAGCCCACGCTCGACGTGAGGGCGGTGAAACATGCTGGCGTTGGTGATCAGCACCATCTTCACCTGGTCCAGTCTCAGGCGATCCTTGACGGCGGCGCAGGCGGCCATGATCTCGTCGAAGTTGCGATAGGTCGTGGGCTCGCCGTCGCCGCTGAAGGCGATGTCGTTCAGCCGTCGCAGCGCGGGAGGTATCTGCGCAAACTCGGGCAGCTCATACAGGGCACCCGAGACGATCAGCCGCAACATGGCTTCGAGCTCGGTCAGCAGGGCGTCCATTTCGACGAACCGCGTTTCGCTTTGCTGGGTGCGGTCGACCTGGCAGTAGATGCAATCGAAGTTGCAGATTTTGTCGGGGTTCAGATTCACGCCCACCGAGATCCCGCCCGAGCGCCGGCTGAGCACGGGGTAAACGAAGCGGTTGGCCGCGAACGTTCGCTCGTGGTGCGTGTGCAGCGGGTGCGAAGTGTCGGGCGAGGAACTCATGCAGCGACTCAGAGTTTTTGGCGCGCCACTCTTCGTTCGCGCGGACATTGCCGAAGCGCATTAGGGTGACGCGGTCTCTCTGGGTGCCACTGCTGGCCTGTCCAGCAGTGCCCGAAGGCCGCGCGAGACTTTCACTACTGGACAAGCCAGCAGTGCACCCCTGGAGCTATTATAGGCACGGCAGCCACGCGAATGTGCCGATTAGCTCAGCCGGTGCAGCTCGGTGAATTCGTCCATGGTGATCGTAGTCAGCTCGCCGTCGTCGCGCTTGAGCTTGATCATGTCGGCAAACACCTTGTCGTCGACGCTGCGGCGATAGTGCAGGCCCTGGCGGCGGCGCTCGGTGTTGACGACCGTGCCGACGGTCTTGGTCGACCAGGTTTTGGACGAGCCGACTTTGACCTCGTGGATGACTTCCACGCGATCGCCGGGCTGGAGCTCGGTGAACAGTTGGCGAGCTTGCGCTTCGGTGGTCATGACCGTGTGCTGCTTTCTGTTGGGCCTCAGACTTCCTTGGCCTTGATCCACGACATCAAACGACGCAGGCGGCGGCCGACTTCCTCGATCGGATGCGCCCGCTCGCGGCGACGCACGGCCTTGAACGCCGGGGCGTTGGCCTTGTTCTCCAGAATCCACTCCCGGGCGAATTGGCCGTTCTGGATTTCGGTCAGGATGCGCTTCATTTCCGCGCGGGTTTCGTCGGTGACGATCCGCGGTCCACGGGTGTAGTCGCCGAACTCGGCCGTGTTCGAGACGCTGTAACGCATGTAGTTCAAGCCGCCCTGATAGAACAGGTCGACGATCAGCTTCAGCTCGTGCATGCACTCGAAGTAGGCCATCTCGGGCTGATAGCCGGCTTCGACCAGTGTTTCGAAGCCTGCCTTGACTAGCGCGCTGACGCCGCCGCAGAGCACGACTTGCTCGCCGAACAGGTCGGTTTCGGTTTCCTCGGCAAAGGTGGTTTCGATGACGCCCGCGCGGCAACCGCCGATGCCTTTGGCATAGGCCAGGCCCAGGGCCTTCGAGCTCTCGCTGGCGCCAGGGCTGAGCGCGATCAGGCAGGGGACGCCGCCCCCCTTTTCGAATTCGCTGCGCACCAGGTGTCCAGGGCCTTTGGGGGCCACGAGCACGGTGTCGACGCCGGCGGGGGCTTCGACCTGGCCGAAGTGGACATTGAAACCGTGCGAGCACATCAAGATGTTGCCAGGCTTCAGGTTGCCGCGAATGTGCTGGCGATAGAGGTCTCCCTGCACCTCGTCGGGCAGCAGGATGTTGACCAGGTCGCCCTGTTTCGTGGCTTCTTCGATCGGCAGGGGCTCGAACCCATGGCTCTTGGCCAGGTCATAATTGGCACTGCCGGGGCGCTGGCCGATGATGACCTTGCAGCCGCTGTCGCGGAGGTTCAAGGCGTGGGCGTGGCCCTGCGAGCCGTAGCCCAGGATGGCGATCGTTTTGTCCTTGAGCAGCGACAGATCGGCGTCTTTTTCATAGTACATCTTGATCATCGATGGAACTCCTCTAATACTAATTGGCGACCCACGCGCTCAGGGGGGGACGATGGCCCTGGGCCCGCGGCGCGGTGGGTGGGTTTACTTGGTTTCGCTTCCGGATGGTTCGATGTTTCGCCGTTCTCCGCGAACCATGGCGATACGGCCGGTTCGCACCAACTCGACGATCCCAAACGGGCGCATCAGGTCGATGAACGACTCAATCTTGTGCTCCTGCCCCGATATTTCGACGATCACTTCCTCAGCCGCGACGTCGACGATCCGGCCGCGAAAAATTTCGGCCAACTCGCGGATCTCGCTGCGACGGCCCCCCAGCGGGGCGCGGACCTTGATCAGCATCAGGTCGCGTTCGATGAAGTCCTGGGCGCTGACGTCGATCACCTGCACTACGGTGACGACCTTCTCCAACTGCTTGCGCACCTGCTCCAGGACGTTGTCGTCGCCCACGATGACAAACGTCATGCGCGACAAATCCGGCACTTCGGTTTCGCCGACCGCCAGGCTGTCGATGTTGTACCCGCGCGAGGCCAGCATGCCGGATATATGGGCCAGGACGCCCGGAACGTTTTGTACGACTGCCGACAGCACATGCCGCATTGCCAACTCCCGGCAGGCCGGCACCCCGAGGGGGCATGGCTGCCAACTGTCTGAAAACAATGTCGCCCGAATGTACGAAACGATGTTGCCGCAAGAAGTTAAACTAACGATGATAGCCCCCTGCGGCGGGCCCCACAAGGGACCGAAACCCCTCAGCTGGTGGGCGTTGAACCCCAGGGCGCCTGATCTGTCTAAAGGGGCTGACCGGCAAGGCTTCATTCTCCACCCCAGAGTTGCCGATATCAAACCAGTCCGAAGGGAATCGGTCGCTCACGACTCGAGGAAATTTCCCGTTTCCATCCCGCTTTGGGCACTCTACCCATGTCCGTAGAAATCACGCCGGCAGAACTCACTGCCGAGCAGCCCATGACGCGCCATTCCACGGCCGCACGCCAGGCCGTGCAGTCGATTAACGAAGCCCGGGCTTTGGTCAGCGACCTATTCGCTCACCGGCAGTTCGCCTATTGGACCGACTTGCTGGTCACGCTGGCCGTGGGTTACTCGATGGCCGCGCTCTACTTGCGCTCGCCCGCGTTCTCCGTGCAGCAAGTGATCGGTTTCACGGTCTGCGGGTTCGCGCTTTTTCGGGCCGGCAGCTACGTTCACGAGATCGCCCACATGCGAAACGGCGAGATGCTGGGCTTTCGCGTGGCCTGGAACCTGCTGTGCGGCATTCCGATGGTGATGCCGTCGCACTTTTACGAGAATCACGTGGACCATCACAACAGTCATCATTACGGCACCGTTCACGACGGCGAGTACCTGCCGCTGGGCTCGGGTCCCTTGCAGGGCATCTTCTGGTTTTTTGCCCAGATTCCCTTGCTGCCAATTTATATCGCGGCCCGGCTGCTGCTGGCGCCGATCACGTTCGTCAACCCACGGCTGCGCACCTGGGTGCTCGAGCACATGTCGTCCTACGTGATCAACTACAAGCACCGGCTAGCGATTCCCAAAAACGCGCCGCGCAAGACTTGGGCCGCGCTCGAGATCGCCTGCAGCCTGCGGGTTGCTGGCATGTTGGCCGTGGTGCTTATTGGACTCTATCCTTGGACGCGCCTGGTGCAGATGTATTGCTTGGCGATGTTCGTGCTGGGACTCAACTACATTCGCAACCTGGTGGCCCATCGCTACGAGAATACCGGCGAGCAAATGACGCATGCCGAGCAACTGGCCGACTCGGTGAACCTGACCGGCATCCCGGTGATCACCGAGATGTTCTTTCCGCTGGGCCTGCGCTACCACGCGCTGCACCACTTGTTCCCGGGAATTCCCTTTCACAATCTGGGTCGCGCCCATCGGCGGTTGATGGACAAGCTGCCGGCCGACTCGCCGTATCGCAGAACGGTGTTCCCCGGCTACTGGGCCGCCGTGCGCTCGCTGTGGCATGGAAAGCGCGATGTGCCGGACACGCGCCAGCCGTTAGCGGCGTAGAGTGGCTTCACCGCCAGGCTTGAGTGCCCAGCCCCGATTGCCGCAGTCCCCTGCGCGAACTACTCGTTGACGTCGGCGACTTCCGACTCATCCGAATCGCTGTCGATTTCGGCCCGCTTGTCGGATTGCTGGCGCTTGCGAAGGTAGAGCTTGATCGGCACTTCGGCAAACGGCAGATGCTCGCGGAGCACGCCCAGGAGATAGCGACGATAGGGCTCTTCGAAGGCCTTGGGATCGTTGCAAAACATCACGATCGTGGGCGGCTCGCCGCCGACTTGCGTGGCGTAATAGAGCTTCGGCCGGCGATTCTGGAAGAGCGGTGGGGGATTGGCGTCGAGCGCCGCGCGAACCACTTTGTTGAGCGCGCCGGTCGTGACGCGTTCGCGAGCCTGCTTGAAGAGCATCTGGGCGTGATTCAAGAGCGCCTTGACGTTCTTGCCCGTCTGCCCGGTGATGAACGCGATCGGCACGTACCACATGGTGCGAAACGAGTCGTGCATGTAGGTGACCCACTTTTCGGTCGGCATGCTGCCGGCGCAGAGGTCCCACTTGTTGACCACGAACACGCAGGGCTTGTAGTTCTCGGCGATGTAGTCGCAAAGCTGCTTGTCGACCTTGCTGATCCGCTCGCTGGGGTCGAAGAACATCAGCACCACGTCGGCCCGGCGAATGCTGCGCTGGGCCCGATGCGTGCTGTAAAAGTCGACGTCGGTCGTGATGCTCTTGGAACGGCGCAGGCCGGGCGTGTCGATGGCCACAAACTTCTTGCCGTCGAGGTCGAACCGCACGTCAACGCTGTCGCGGGTCGTGCCGGCCACTTCGCTCGTGATCATGCGTTCGGCCTGGGCCAGCGTGTTGACGAACGTGCTCTTGCCGACGTTGCGGCGGCCGACGATGGCCACCTTCATCAGCGGCTCCTCGACGTCGAGCCGTTCGTCCTCGACCAGCTTGGGCAACCGCTCGACGATCATGTCGAGCAGGATTTGCCGGCCGCGATTCTGCAGCGTGCTGACGCGAATCAACTTGCCGCGCCCCAGCTTGTAGAACTCATCAGCCTGGCTGTCCATGCTGACGTCGTCCGACTTATTGGCCACGCAGATCACGGGCACGTCGACGTAGCGCAGTCGCCGGGCGACCTCCTGGTCCAAGGGCGTGAGGCCGCTGCGCGTGTCGACCACGAACAGCACCACGTCGGCCCGTTCGATGGCCGCCGAAATCTGTTCGTCGATCTTGACCGTCAGGTTGTCGGGGTCCTCGAAGCCGATGCCGCCCGTATCGACGACCTCGAAATACCGATCGCGCTCGAACATCAGGTAGGTGACCGAGTCGCGGGTGACGCCCGCCGTGCCGTCGACGATTGCCAGACGCTTGCGGGCCAGCCAATTAAAAATGCTGGACTTGCCAACATTGGGCCGGCCAACAATGACAATCTGTGGAATCCCCATGATCAATCGCACGGCTCGCATGAACCGTCGTCAGCAGTCTGGCCGTGGGCGACACGGCGGAAGGGCAGGTAACTCGAATCTATCATAGTTGAATTGGCGGGGCCGGCAAACCGGGCACCGCACCGAGGCCGCGACCTTGCGAACCTTGCGAAAGCCTCGACTCAGGGCCTCGCCCGCGCGATATGTGAGCGGATAGACTGCACGAAACCCCCTGGCGGTTTGCCGGGCCCCTGAGAGGAGATCGATCGCGCATGGCCAAAAAAGGATCCGCTAGCTCGCGAACCGCTCGCGCCGCCTTGCAGGTGCTGGAAAGCCTGGAACGCTCGGGTATCGAGCAAATTGGCAAGTCTCGCGGGCGTAAAACGGCGACGAAGGCCGCGACCGCCGAGACGGCTTTCTCGGCCGCACCGTCCAAAGCCGTCGCACCGCCCAAGGCTGCCCCGATGCCCAAAGCTGTCTCGCCAGCACCTCCCGCTGCCGCGGCGCCGTCGCCACAGTCCGCGCCCGTTGCTGGCGACACGCTGGAATTGATTCGCCAAGAGGTTGCCGCTTGCCGTCGCTGTCAGGAATTGGCCGACACGCGCACGCAAACCGTGTTTGGGGTGGGCAATCCGCGCGCTCGCTTGTGCTTCCTGGGCGAAGCTCCCGGCGCCGACGAGGATCGGCAGGGCGAGCCCTTTGTCGGCCGGGCGGGCCAATTGTTGACGCGGATCATCGAAGCTTGCACATTGGCGCGGTCCGACGTGTATATTCTCAACGTCCTCAAGTGCCGACCGCCGGGCAATCGCAATCCGCTGCCGGACGAGGTCGGCAATTGCCGTGGGTATTTGAACCGGCAGTTGGCGTTGATCCGCCCCGAGTTCATCTGCTGCCTGGGCACGATCGCGGCGCAGACGTTGCTTCAGACCGACACGCCGATCAGCCGGCTGCGCGGAAAGTTCTTCGACTATCAGGGCATCGCCGTGGCCTGCACCTATCACCCGGCGTATCTATTGCGCAATCCCGCCGCCAAGAAGGACGTGTGGGAAGACATGAAAGCGCTGATGCGAAAGTTGGGCATCAAGCTCGACAAGCCGCTAACCCCATAGAGGGGGCCAGGGCCGAAACGCTTGGCCAGCGCCGGCGCATTAAAATTTGCCACTCGTGCGATTATTTATTTTGACATCCGGTTGGACGTCGTTAACTTGAATCTGCGGGGCGGGATCGCGGTATCGCGACCAGCCTTGAGTCGTCGGCGAGGCGGGCCGCTTCATGATCTTTGCCGAATCACTTTTTACATAGGAGAAACGCTAATGCATCGAACCGCTACCCGCTGCGCCATTTAATACCAATCCCAACATTT
>PLYM01000016.1 GCA_003153375.1 Planctomycetaceae bacterium | reverse complement strand
TCAATACTTGAGGCGGTTGGTATAAGATGACAGACGGAAGAATTTTCCGTTTTTGTCGTGTGCGGTGTGAGTTGCACGGTGCCTCGTCTGACTCGATAATGCGCCGCTCTGCCACGCGCAGAGAATTTCGGGGGATATGTCTATGGTAACGACAGTTTCCTTTACACCTGCCCAGGCTGCAGCACAGATCACGCGCGACAACTACGCATGGGCAGCCTCGATCGGCACCAGCGTCGGCCCTATCAGCTACGGGTTTCGCGATACCGCACCGGACGTGAACTACGGCTCCGAGGCAGCAACGTTTGCGCGGGTGAACGGCGCGGAGATGACGGCGATTAACTCGACCCTGGCCGAATGGGCATCGGTCGCCAACATCACGTTTCAAGGCGTCAATACTCAAGGTTACACCAACTCAGCGACGTTGTTGTTTTCAAATTTAACTTTGGATCCGTCCGTCAATTCTGCTGCCCATGCCTACCTTCCGATTACCAAGAACACTTCGTTCACAAGCCCGGAAGGTGACGTTTGGTTCAATCTGACCTCAAACGCCTATACCGACCTCACTCCCGGAAACTTCAATTATTCGACGGTACTGCACGAGATTGGGCACAGCCTGGGGCTGGAGCATCCGGGAAATTACAACGCCGGGGACGTTCAGACGCCGATCACCTATTCGAACAACGCCGCCTACATCCAGGACAGTCTCCAGTATTCAGTCATGAGCTACTTTGATGCTTCCAATACCGGAGCAAATTACACATTCAACGGCACGACCTACCAATCCCTCACGCCAATGCTCCACGACATCGCAGCTATTCAGCGTTTGTACGGCGCCAACATGTCCACCCGCACCGGCGACANNTCTGCATTTGGGACGCCGGCGGCAATAACACTTTGGATCTGTCGGGTTACAGCAGCAATCAAGTCATCGACTTGAGACAAGGGGGGTTTTCCAACGCCGGCGCCCTGACGGACAACATCTCCATTGCCATCGGCACCCATATCCAGAATGCCAGAGGCGGCAGCGGCAACGACACGTTCTTTGGCAATAGCGACAACGACACGTTCTTCGGCGGGCCCGGAAACGACACGATTACCGGAGGCACCGGCATCAACACCTCGATCTATTCGGGGGCTTCGAAGAATTACGCAATGACGTTTACGGCCGGGGCACCGGCAAGCACCGCTCAGGACAAGGTCGGGAGCGACGGAATCGATACGCTGACAAGCATTCAGAGCGTCAGGTTTACCGACCAGACTGTTGACACGACTTGGTTCACCAAGACAGCTGCGCTGACAGCATCACAAATCGTCAACCTCACCGATTTGTACATCGCCTCCTTCAATCGCGCTCCCGATGCGCTCGGGCTGGATTACTGGGGCAGTCAACTCAGCGGCGGAATGTCTCTGCCTGCAATTGCCGCCAGCTTCTTTGTGCAGCCCGAGGCTGCAGCGGCGTACCCGGTCGGCCAGTCAACCCAGGCTTTTGTAACCGAGGTCTACAACAATGTGCTTGGCCGCGCGCCCGACGCCGCGGGGCTGAGCTATTGGGTTGCGGGACTGCAAGGGGGTGGCCTTGGGCAGAACAGTTTCCTGCTGGCAATCATTAACGGTGTCCTGGGTCCGGACGTGCAATATCTGGCGAACAAGGGAGCGGTGGGCGGCCATTTTGCGCTGGCGCAGGGCCTGAACGACGCTACATGGGCGAGAACGGTGATGGCGAATGTCAACGGCACGGCCGCCAGCGTGACGGCGGCCAACGCGCAGACCGACAACTTTTCGGCGACGGCGGCAAACCCGAGCAGCACAGAACTTGTTGTGAAGATCTTGGGTATCATTGCTTGAGCGACTGTTGTCGCGGGGATTGCCAGATCAATATGATCTTTGGTCTCATGCAGCTGTCACCAGCAAGCCTGCTTGGGTCCGTGAGTATCCAATTGAACACCACCAGTAGGTCCGCTCCATTCTCTCGAACGGCGTTATAACTGCGGACCACAAGCATCCCCAATCACATAGACTGTTCTGATGCAGGCTTGTAATAGGCGGCATATGCAGCAAGGATCCCGCGCAGATGGCCCTCGCCGAAGACGACGATGTGATCGAGGCATTCACGGCGGATCGAGCCGATCAAACGCTCCGCATGGCCGTTCTGCCAGGGTGACCGTGCGGCCGCCGGGTGATCACGGATGCCCATGGCAGAAAGACGCTTGGTGACGGCGTGACCGTAGGACCCGTCGCGGTCCCGAATGAGATGGTCCGGCGCTTCGTTCCAGGGGAAGGCATCAGTGATTCGTCCGGTAATCTACGCCGCCGTTGGATGGGTCGTCACTGTGAGTGATATCAGCCGCCGGCGTTGATGCCTGAGGATGACCAAAACGAAGAGCAGCTTGAACCCGACCGTCGGCACAACCAGAAAGTCCATGGCGGCAATGCCCGCCGCATGGTTGTGCAGGAAAGTCTTCCAGGTTTGCGACCGCCCTCGCCCGCTCCTCGCCATGTACTTGGCGACGGTCGACTGAGCGACTTCGATCCCAAGCTTCAACAGCTCGCCATGGATCCGCGGCGCGCCCCACAGCCGGTTGGCCACGCTCATGTCGCGGATCAGACGCCGGATCTCGATTGGAACCTTTGGCGGGCCGCCACGAGAGCGCGACTTCCAGCGCCAGTACAGCCGGAAGCCCGCCCGATGCCAACGGATGATTGTCTCGGGCTGAACAATGGTGACGGCGTTCAACACCAACGGGAACAGCCGATAGAGCCAGACGAAGAGCAGTCGGTCGGCTACTGCCAACTTGGTTTCGAGGGGACGCGCCGACGCAGCACGTTCAACTGATGTCGCAGCAAGACGATCTCGGCTTCCAGCTGCGCCCGCGTCTTGAACGGCGAGACCAGCACATGCACGAACAACTTCAGGAAATCGATCATCGGAGATCAGCCTAGCTGATCTTATCCGTCATGCCAGCGCGGATGGTGTTTTCAGTATGGACAACGGGTCGTCGCCTTCTACAACAAGTGCGGGACGTGCGAGCAATGGATCAAAGAAGGCAAGAACGCGATCAAGTGGACGCGCCTGTCATGCTGCTCGTTCGCCGCCAATGCGGTGCGTCTTCAGTCGCACGCGCTGGCCTACAATCTCGCCAACTTCATTCGGACGCTGGCGCTGCCCGAGGCGGTCGCGCAGTGATCGCTGACCAGCCTGCGGGAGAAACTCGTGAAGATTGGTGCCAAGGTCGTGCGCCACGCTCGGTACGCCGTCTTCCAGATGGCTGAGGTCGCGGTGCCGAAGGAACTGTTCGAGCAAATACTGCGGCTGATCGACGGGCTGCGACCATGACCGGCTCCGGCATAGGGCTGGGACGGCCGGATGTGTCATCACCACGAGACGAGTGCGTCTGAATGACGAGGGAAAGGGCAAAATCGATGGATCAGACATCGCTCTGGACGGTGGGCGCGGCGGAAGCGCCGGGAAAACTGTGTCGGCCACCCATGGCTTCCTCGGAACCCGGCAGAATGCTAGCGTTCGCACCGTTCCAAGGGCTCATATGGAGAATGTCGGAGTATATGTTTCGTTGTATTGATTTTATTGCCGCCGCGATGAAACGAGATTCTATTTCCAGCACGCTCATGACTGTCGCGCTCCGGACCGCGCTCCCGGCTCTCTGGCAAAGTTTTTCAAAGCACTCCCTTGGTGCCGCCAAATCCCTGCATCCTCGACAATTCCTCTTGGACAACAGTCGAAAAGCAGCGAGACCTGTGCGGTCATGAGCAATTGTCCTGCCTGTGATTCGCCGTCGAGCCGTCCCTGGGGCAGCGACCAGCAAGAACCGATCCTAGCGTGCTTAAACTGTGGCACGACCTACTTCGCGCGGCCCATCGTCCGGCCCTTGGACTACGAGACGTACTATCCTTACCTGCACTACTTCGACCATTCCCGGTTCAAATGGGAGCTCGCCCAGAGGCGGCGACGCTTTGTCTTTCAGCTCCAGGAGATCGAACGCCTTGGCCCGCCAGGCCGGACGCTGCTCGATTTCGGCGCCGCAGTTGGATATTTTTGTGCGATCGCTGGCGAAGCGGGCTGGGATGCGTCGGGTGTGGAAGCGTCGGCTCCGGCGATCGAAGTCGGGGTGCGGGAGTTCGGCGTATGCTACACGGCGCTGGACTCCGTGCCGGCTGGCAGTTGTTCCGTGGTCACGGCCTTCCACGTTCTGGAACATCTCGACTCGCCGCTCGGCACCCTTCAGGCCTTCCGGGAGAAGCTCACCCCGCGCGGCATATTGGTGGTGCACGTGCCGAATCAGGAAAGCATGAGCGCGTTTTTGCGTTACCAGCTCAAGAAGCTCCTGAAAGGCCCACGGGCGCGCCAGGGAAGCCTGTACTATCCCGAACATATCACCGGCTTCACGCCGGCCGGCCTCGCCGCGTGCGCCACGGCCGCCGGCTTCGACCTGGTCCGATCAAGCCAGGTATCGGCGTTCAGCCGGTTTCACGATCCTTGGTACATCAGGAACTATTTTCACGAACACAACATCAGGAGCCTCCGGCCAAGACCCGGCGGCGTCGGCGACCTGGCCAAAAAAGTGGCCTGCGGCCTCATCGATCATGCGGCCGGATGGGCAGGACGGGGGGACTGGCTGGTCGCCCATTTCCGCGCGCGCTAGATCTTTCCGGCTTCAGATATTCGGGACGACCAATTCTTGCGGGTATTCAGGGAAATATGCGTTTACTTAGGTTTTCATATGAAAATGTTTCGGACGCGTGCCTCTTCGTCTCTCCTTTCAATTTCAAAAGAGACGGTAGACGCGATAGGCGCGGTCAGCAGCGGGCGAACGCCATGATTACCCCTCGGGATGTTCGGTAGGACGGGGGGAGGTCGCTCAGGCTGACTGCGAGCGCCAGTACATCGGCCGGGCCAAGCGCCGTTAAGCCCTATTCGCCTCCCGCGGGTGCCGACAAAGAGATTCGAGTCGACGCCCAAAGCATCTCTTTTGCGAATGGCCGCGTGTTTCTCCGGCGGCCGGCGCCGTGGTTAGCTGACTATGTTGCCGAGCTGACGGGTTTTGGCCCTGCTGGCGAGCAGGCTCGGCAGCGGAGCTTGCCAAGCCGTCCCGGCATCGCTAAATCCAGCCGCACTGGCCCGTTTGGGGGATAGTTTAACGGTAGAACTCTCGGCTCTGACCCGTGCAGTCTAGGTTCGAATCCTAGTCCCCCAGCCAGCCAGTCTCGGCATCCGTCTCTCTATATAGATACGTCGCGCAAAGGCCGCGAACGACGGCCACCTTTGCGGTCGCAGCCGACACTACAAGCGCGCAAGTCGGCCAGTGAACTGGCCTTCAATGGGCCAATTCGGAGAATTTTCTCTGGGCGTCCAGATGGTAGTGTCGGTAGCGGAAGCCGTGCATCGCCGCCGTCGCGGCAAACGTCACACCGATGCGTGTTGCTGCTGCCAGCTTAGCGGCAAACTGTCATTCAGCAATTCGACCACGCCGCCGCGCAGCCGACGTCGGCCGTCGAGAAACGCCTCGACCAGGGACGGCGCAAGAAACGCCAACTGCATGACGCTCCGGACGTAACCTGGCGTAAATCCTTCCAGCCGCGCCAGCTCATAAAGCGATGCAACTTCTCCTCGCTCGAAACGCCCGAGCCAGTCGTGGGCCCGGCTGATCGCCTTCACGACCGCAGCATCTGGCGTTCCGACGTGGTGGTCTACTTTACCGTCGGAGCTTTCGAGTCGGCCTGAGCGGCCACGCCGCGCGAGCCGAACAGGCACACTGAGCTTTTTCGGATGCTTGGGGCGAGCAGTCGAGGCATCGGAGCCATCGTGCAAGGCCAACTTCTTCAAGCCCTCCTCGGACATGATGATCTCGATCTTGTCATTGTAGACGATGACCTTGTCGACAAAGTCACGCTGGCGAGGGCGCGCCTCGATGGACCTCAGCCGCGATTGGCCGAGATCGTCGGTCGGGCACAGGAGCCGACTGATCTGGGCGTCGACCAGCTGCTCGATGGCTTCGGCTGGGATTCGGTTCACGGAGCCAGAGCATGCGCGATCGTTCTGCAGCAGTGCTTGGCTGACATAGTACCGATACCGACGCCCGTTCGACTTCTTCGTGTGGGTTGGGCTCATCACGTTGCCGCGGTCATCGAATAGAAGACCGGCCAAGGGGCTTCGACTGGACACCGATAGCACCCTGCCCTGTCCAGATCGGTTGGCGGAGAGACTGGCCTGCACCTGATCCCACAAGATCTGGTCGACAATCGGCGCGTGCTGTCCGTCATAGGACTCGTTCTTGTGCGCAATCCGACCGAGGTAGATTTGGTTCCGGAGCAGGTAGTAAAGGGCGCCACGGCTATAGCCGACACCTCCCCGGACGTTGCCAGTGGTTGATGTCCAGACCTTGCTGACGGTCCCGCGCTGCTTCAGGTCAGCTTGCAGGACCGAAACGGTTCCAAGCTCCACGTACCGCTGGAATATGTATCGAACCGTCTCTGCTTCAGCGTCGTTGATCGCCAGTTGTCGATTCAGGACGTCGTAGCCCAGAGGCAGGTTGCCGCCCATCCACATGCCCTTGCGCTTGGAAGCGGCGATCTTGTCCCGGATGCGCTCGCCCGTGACCTCGCGCTCGAACTGGGCGAACGACAGCAACACATTCAGGGTAAGCCGGCCCATCGAGCTGGTGGTGTTGAACTGCTGGGTGATCGAGACAAACGAGGTGCCATGCCCGTCCAGGATCTCGACGATCTTGGCGAAGTCGGCCAGCGAGCGGGTGAGCCGGTCGACCTTATATACGACCACTACATCGATCAGGCCTTGCCGGAGATCGGCCATCAGACGTTTGACGGCGGGCCGCTCCATACTGCCACCCGAAAAGCCCCCATCGTCGTAAGGGGTTTTGACCAGCTTCCAGCCTTCGTGCGCCTGACTCTTTATATATGCCTCGCACGCCTCCCTCTGGGCGTGCAGCGAGTTGAACGATTGTTCGAGTCCCTCGTCCGAGGATTTTCGGGTGTAGACGGCGCAACGGCGGACGGCTGCGCTCACGTCTTGAGGGCCCTGCGCTTGAGTCTAAAGAACGCGGGCCCTGACCAACGGCTGCCGGTAATTCGGCGAGCCACTTCCGACAGCGATCCGTACGGTTCACCACGGTACTCGAAGCCCTTTCCCAGGACCGTGACGCGGTGTTCCGTGCCATTCCATTCCCGGGTGAGCACGAGACCCGGCTTGAGACCGAGGTTGGATGTCGGCACATGGCGGGGATCGGCCTCGAAGGCCTTGTAATACTGCCTGAGGCGACGGCGGGTTTCTGGTTTGAGACCGCCATACTCGCGCACCTGCAGTTCGTAAGCCAGCCGCCGCCGAGTCAGCTCGGTACTGATGTGCTGTGGTGGCGGACCGAGACGCTGGCGCCACACCTTTCGCAGCTCATGCAGGCCGAGACCGTCCAGACGGGCGATCTCGGCTTCCAAGGTGTCGTTATGATCAGCCTGCATGACACGAGATATCAGGCAGCGATTCGGTAAACTCGTTCACCGTCGGCGACTTTCTCGGCTACGACCTCGAGGCCCCGCTTCTTCTTCAGTGAGCCTGAGATGGCACCGCGCACACTGTGCAGCTGCCAATCCAGCGCCTTGGCGATCTGGGCGATGGTGGCACCCTCAGTGCGCCGTAACATTCCTTCCAGTTGCCCGAGTTTGGTCTTCGGCACCGAGGCCGCCCCTACCGGCTGTTTGCGCGCCTTCGTGCCGGCCGGAACCGGCTTCGCCATCGTCTTCTTCTGCTTCTTCATCCTGGGCTCCATGCGTTGCATCGCCGGCCTCTTGCCGGCAAGGCATGCACGCTTCCTTTGCCCACCTTCTCAAGCCAACAAGCCGATCATGCCATTGCGAAGACGGCCCCCGCTCGATACTTCCATGACTCGGACCCAGCGGGATGGACATGGCAGTCAGCGAGAGCGACCTCGACTATCTGGACAAGTGGCTATCGTCCGACGAGTCGCCACCCAACAGCATGATGCTGTCGGACCTCGACGGCTTCCTGACGGCGGTCGCAATCGGACCCGAGCTGATCATGCCCAGCGAATGGCTGCCGGTGCTGTGGGGCGGCGATGCGCCGGAATTCAAGGATCAGATGCAGGCCCAGCGCATCATGGAAACCATTCTCGGCCGCTATAACGACATCCTCCACACGCTGGATACCGATCCCGACGCGCTCGAACCGATATTCTGGTCGAATGCCGATGGCACGGTCATCGTCGAGGATTGGGCGATGGGGTTTCTTGACGGGATACAACAACGTCTCAAGCAATGGGTACCGTTGTTGAAGCCCGGCAAACAGGGTGTTCTGATCGTGCCCATTGCCATGCATTGGTTCGACCAGGAGGGAAAGAATATCCACGAAACGATCCTCAAGAATACCGACCAGATGCTTGATGATGGGCCCGACCTCATCCGCCAGGCGATCATCGACATTCATGCCTACTGGCGTGCAAGGCGCGGTCAGGCAACCACACATTGAATGGGGGACCGTATGCGAGCATTAAACAGCTACCGCGGGTTCGAATCCTTGTTGCTCCGCCAGCGAGGCCGCGAACTTTCTCTCCGGCAGCGCATGCGTCGCGAACGACGCCCATTTCACGGGCTTTTCCTCGCACAAAACAACCACCATGCGCCGCACAATTTGGCTCCAAATTCGATCGGTTCAGGCGCTTTCGGCGCGCTTTCTCCGGGCCATGATTGTCGAGTGGTTGTTTCCGATGCACATCGATAAGACGCTGGCCCGCCTGCAGTGGAGGCGCTCGCCTCTGCCGCAATGGATCTTCGAAGGTACTCGCATGAGTTTTTTGTGATGCCGCGTCGCAACATCGAGCGCCACCATCAATTAGCATCCCTGTAGGCTTCGCACTGCTGTTGCGCCGCAACACACGCCGCCATTACGTCGATTGGCGACCGACTGCCTAAACACGGCGAGCAAGCATCGAGTGCCAGCCACTTTCAGCGGCCAGCTTGACCAGCGCTTGAGTTAGAGCTGGCGGGAGCCGTCCTTCGAGAGCCTTCTCGACAAATTTTTTCTTCGGCCCTTTGGCGGATCCCCAGGCGGACTGCCATCATTGACGTCCGAAACCCGCCAGCCCTTTTTGCCTCACCAATGATAGCTGAGAGGGGCGGCATGACTGGCTATCATTGGATGGTGAATTAATGGCTAGATACAAGCTCTACTGCGTGGGCGCCTCGGGGAATTCCTACAAGGTTGCTTTGTATCTAAATTGTGCTGGCCTCGATTGGGAACCTGTCGGAGTCGATTTTGCGGGCGGCGAGACGCGACAGAACAACTGGCGGTCCAGCATAAACGGCATGGGCGAAGTACCAGTGCTCGAGGTCGACGGCAGGCGGCTTTCACAGTCGGGGGCAATTCTAAACTGGCTGGGGGAAACAACCGGCAAGTTTGCTCCCGTCAATAGTGACGAGCGATTCGAAGCAATGCGCTGGATCTTGTTCGACAATCACAGGTTCACAGCAAACTTTGCCACGCACCGGCTACTGTTTTCGTTGCTGCCTGATGCGCCGCATCCACAGGTTTTGTCCTTCTTCAGAGCGCGCGTAGAAACTGCTTTTTCGATAGTCGATAAACACCTTGCTGACCGGGATTTCATGCTTAGCGAAAGACCTACTATCGCGGACTTTTCCCTCGCGGGATATGTTTTCTATCCCGCTGAGGAGACCGGCTTCGATTTGGCCACTGCTTATCCGGCTATTGAAGCTTGGCGCAGTCGTCTCGCTCGTCTACCGGGATGGAAGCCACCCTATGATCTTATGCCCGTTGGCATCTCGCTGAATGCCAAAAGGAAGAACCATTTGTAATCGGATGGACTCGTCAAATGTTGGACCCCTCATCGATGAAGCTAAGCCTCGTACGCCCAGGTGCGGGATTCTTCGTGTTCTCCGATCGTGCTATTCGAGCATCAGGCTCGATGCGTGTGTTTTATGCGTGTCCCGATTCAGACGTTCGCGATGCGCCAATCGTCATTGCTATGCATGGTCTTGACCGGGCGGCAGAGGCCTTTCGCGACGTCTTGGCCGATCGTGCCGCGCGCAATGGACAAATCGTACTAGTTCCGGAATTCGATATTCATCAGTTCCCAGATGTCTATGCCTACAATTTCGGTGGGGTGCGACTTCCTCCGCCAAGCAACAGGATCTTTTTGAGAGAAGAATGGAATTTTGGAATCGTCGACAGGCTGTTCCAACAGGTTCGACGCGAGATCGGCTCCAATAAGACGACGTTCGGAATGTTCGGAAACTCGGCGGGCTCACAGTACGTCTTGCGATACGTAGCCCTTACTAGTGGCGCTGCCGTCAACCGGGCAGTTGCCTCGAACAGCGGGGTCTACATGCTGCCTGATCTTCAGACTGAATATCCCGTTGGTATGGGAGGCCTTGATCTGAATGAGAACCACCTCCGCCGGTATTTCGGCTGCCCCCTTGTACTCTTGCTAGGAGATGCCGACACGGATACGTCAGCGCCAGACTTACCTCGAAATGACGTCGCGATGGCTCAAGGGCCGCACAGACTCGCCAGAGGACACTGGCACTTTGAGCATTGCACGGAGCTTGCCAGCCGTCTTGGTGTAGATCTGGGCTGGAAGCTTGAGGTCGTACCTGGCGCCGGCCACGTCAGCCAAGAGATCTTCGACCGAGCTGCTGATATTCTCAATGCGTAAGCGCCCCCATACGAGACGTCCAGACAGGCTTGTGCCTGCCGAAAACTATATCCGGCAGTATTGATGGTGAAGTCCGCCGAGGATCGGCCATGTTGCGAGCGGGCCGAACCGTTGGACCGGCCGATGACCCGGCGAATCCTTGTCCAAGGACAGATGTGTTCGGATGTCGTTGTAATAGCCGATGTAGGCCGCAAGGATCCGGCGCAGATGGGCCTCGCCAAAGACGACGA
>PLYM01000124.1 GCA_003153375.1 Planctomycetaceae bacterium | reverse complement strand
GGCAGCGGGCGCAGCCGATGGTCAGCCCCAGCATGGCCGTGCCGACCGTGGCCGCCATGTCGTCAAGTTCGTCGTAACGCTCCTTTTCGACCTGGTTGGCCGTGATTTGCGTGGCGTGCGTGCCGGCCGCCAGGAAGCCCGTGGCCATCAGCGCCTGGTTGTTGTCGGGCTCGATCTCATCGCCGGCGAGTTGCAGCCGCACGAAGCGATCGAAGGGCATGTCGGCATTCAGGGCCTGAATCACGAAATCGCGATAGTGATAGGCCGCCGGCCGGTCGTAATCCTGTTCGTAGCCGTGGCTCTCGGCAAAGCGCGCCGGGTCAAGCCAGTGTCGGCCCCAGCGTTCGCCGTAATGCGGGCTAGCGAGCAGGCGATCGACCAGCCGATCGTAGACGTCGGCTGCGGGATCGGCGACAAACGCCTCGACCACGGCCGGCGACGGCGGCAGGCCGACCAGGTCGAAATAGGCTCGGCGGATCAACCTGCGGCGTTCTGCCGGGCCATTGGGAGCAAGGCCCTTGGCTTCGAGCGCGGAGAGCACGAAGTGGTCGACCGGCGTGCGGCACCAGGTCTCGTGCTTGACGGTCGGCACCGGGGGCCTGGTAAGCGGCAAAAAGGACCAGAACTCGCGATCCTTTTCGGTTACTTTGCGATTCACCAGCGTCGCGGCCGCGTCAACCAGGGGCTTGTCGTAGGCCGCGCCGCTGGCGACCCAGGCCGCGATCTGTTCGATGGCCACATCGGGCAATTTCGCCGCGTCTTCTGGCATGTGCGGCTCGTCCTCGTGACGAATCAGCCGCAGCAGCAGGCTTTCGTTGGGCTTGCCGATCACCACGGCCGGCCCCTGCTCGCCCCCCTTCAGCAGTCCCTCACGGGTTGCCAGGTCAAGCTCGCCGTTGGTTTTTTCGCCGCCGTGACATTTGAGGCAATGCTCCGTAAAGATCGCCCGCACGTGCGCGGTGAATATCTCGGTGCTTTTGGCCATCTGCGCCGCGTGATCGGCTGGCACTTCAGCGGCCGAGAGTGCGACGGTCACGCTGAGAACGAACCCGGCTAACAGCATCGCGCTGCCGGCAATGGCCGAGCGGATTCGCCAACTTGGACAGCCAGTTCGCGGAAAACTCATCGGCAGGCGCTTCCGGGCCATGGCAGGAGGGAACAGGTGCGGGATTAGCTTCCATTTCCGCCCAAGCCGTGCCGAATGTCAAGTGCCGACATGCGCACGGTTTCTCGCTGGGGACCGTCTGATCGGCGAATCTCACGTGAAATAGTCGGTGTTCAACCGCACGTACTCGGCGGTCAGGTCCGTGGTCCAGAACCGCACGCTGGCGTTGCCCTCGGCAAAGTGCAGCACGACGCGCGTTTCGCGGTGTTCGCGAATCGAAGCCGACACGGTCGGAGTATCGAAACCGACCGGAGCGCCACGCTCGTACAAGCGAAAGTCGTTGATCGTTAAATCGACGCCGGCTGGGTCGAACTCGATGCCCGCATAGCCGGCGGCCGAAACGATGCGCCCCCAGTTCGGATCGGCGCCGGCAACGGCTGTTTTCACCAACGGGCTGTCGGCCACGGTGCGGGCAATCTGTCGCGCCGCGTCTTTCGTGGCGCAGCCCGTGACGTCGAGCCGAATGAGGTGCGTGGCCCCCTCGCCGTCGGCCGGAATCGCCCGGGCCAGCTCGCCGCAGGTTTCGTGCAGAGCTTCGCGAAACGCCCGCAGGTCGGCGCCAGTCAAGGGCGCTCCGCCAGCCGCGCCGTTGGCCAAGAGCAGCACGGTGTCGTTCGTGCTCATGTGGCCGTCGACACTGATGCAATTGAATGTCTCGTCGACCACGGCCCGCAACGCTTCCTGGGCGCTGGCCACCTCGAGCGGCGCGTCGGTGACAATAACGCCCAGCATCGTGGCCATGTTCGGCCCAATCATGGCGGCGCCCTTGGCCATGCCGGCAATCCGCACGGTGCGGCCACCGATCGTGATCTCGCGGCCAGCTACCTTGTGCGTGGTGTCGGTGGTCAACATGCCACGAGCCGCGTTCAAGAGCGCGTCATCGCCAGCGGCCAGGGCCCGGGCGGCGGCATGGATGCCGGGGGTGATTTTGTCCATCGGCAGAAAGACGCCGATCACGCCGGTCGACAGCACGAGCATCTGCCGCTCGGTGGCTCCGCACGATTCGGCGGCCACCCGGGCCATTTCCTCGGCGTCGCCGAGACCGCGGTCTCCGGTGCAGGCGTTGGCATTGCCCGAGTTAATGACCACTCCGCGCATGCCCTCGGCCGGGGTTCGCGAGCGGTCGAGCGCGACCGGCGCGGCGAAGACGCGATTCTGCGTGTACACGCCGGCGGCCACGGCAGGCCGGTCGGAGAGCACCAGCGACAGATCGAGCTTCAAAGCGTTGCGCTTCACGCCGCTATAGATGCCGGCAAAACGGAAACCGGTGGGAGAGAGCATGGCGGAGAAGGATGAAGGAGGAGGGATGAAGGATGAAAACGGGCGAACGAACAACGAGACGAGGAAATACACTACAGGGCCGTGGCTTCGTCGAGGTTGTGCATCAGGTTGAAGTTTTGAACGGCGGCGCCGGAGGCGCCTTTGATCAAGTTGTCGAGACAACTGATCATCAGCAGTCGGCCGCGGACCATGCGGGCCGTGATGTCGCAGAAATTGGTGCCCGCGGTGTCCTTGGTTCCCGGCAAGTGATCGACGATCCGCACGAATGGCTCGTCCGAGTAAAACTCGCGCAGGGTGGAGAGGACCTTTTCCTCGCTGAGATCGGTCATCGGCTGGGCATAGATGGTCGACAGAATGCCGCGATCCATGGGCACCAGGTGGGGCGTGAAGATGACTTCGACGGCTCGATCGGTGGCGCGGTTCAGAATCTGTTCGATCTCGGGCATGTGGCGATGCCGGCCGACGTTGTAGGCCGATATGCTCTCATTGCACTCGGGAAAATGGGTCGTCAATTTGGGCGAACGGCCAGCGCCCGAAACGCCGCTTTTGGCATCGATGATGATCTCTCGTGGGGCGATCATGCCGGCCTTGATCAGGGGGGCCAACGGCAGAATCGCCGAAGTGGGATAACAGCCGGGATTGGCAACCAGCCTGGCATCGCGAATCGCCGAGCGAAACAACTCGGGCAGGCCATACACTGTCTTGCCCAACCGGTCGGCATCACCGTGCTTCTGGCCGTACCACTCCTGATAGCTTTCGCCACTGTTGAGCCGATAGTCGGCGCTCAGATCGATAACCCGCATGCCGGCGTCGAGCAACTTGGGCACTAGCGTCGAGGTGACGCCGTGGGGCAGGCAACTGAAGGCCACTTCGGCACGCGAAGCAATTTCCGCCGGGCTCAAGTCGGCGAGCTTGAGATCGATGCGGCCGGCCAGTTGCGGATGGACCGAAGCGACGTGCGGATTGCCCTCGCTGCGGCTGGTGAGCACCGTGATTTCGGCCTCCGGATGCCGCAGCAAAATCTTGATGAGCTCCAGGGCCGTGTAGCCCGTGGCTCCGATAATCGCGATGCGAGTCATAAGCAGACGAAGCTGATAAAAGTGGTTCTAGCAGCGGTTTTTTCGAGGGGTCAGTATACCCCAGCCGGCCCAGACCTGCCACCGTCCCACGGTGCTACTGTGTCACTGTGCCAGGCGTTCTCGATGAAGACGCGGCGGGCAGCGCACAGGTTCGGGCCGCAAGAGCTTTGCGAATGGCGGCAGACTTTGCGCTGCAGGGACAGACTATTGTGGCGTTGGCTCGCTTGGGCCCCTGGGCGCTACGGCCCGCCGCGCCAGCCGGTGGCGTCGATACGTTTGAACTCGGCCGCAATGTCAGTGCCGGAGTAAAACGACAGCCAACCGCGCAGCCGACGTGTTTCGCCGGGCGGGCAGTCGGGGAACTTGGGATCGGAGTGCAGGCACGGACAGGGAGCGTTTGACCAGGCCCGGTGGCAGGGTTCCCAAGCCGTGATGATCCACCGCTGGCCATCGCTCGAGTGGCAGGCGGCATAGGGGGATTGCAAGACCTTGTTGTCGGCCGTCTGTGCGGTGAAGCCGGGGGCGCCTTTCAGCATGACACAATTCTGCACGCGCAAGTCGGTCAGCGTTTGCTGCGTGCCGTTGGCGAGCCACATTTCCATGCGTACCTCCGCGGGCGCCGGCGCGACCTTGGTGCCAAAGCGAATGCCGTTCGGCAGGGTACGTTCGAAGTCGAACGTGCCGTCGCCGCGCCGATTCCACTCCAACGGCTCCAGCGAAAGGTTCTGCTTGGACCACACGGTCGGCACATGTGTGTGAGCCAGGTACGTCAAACCGAGGTTCGACCAGATCGCCTCGGGCACGTCGGCCACGACATAGCTCGTGTCGTCCCAGGGCGCGAAGACACTGATCTTGGTCTCGCGTTGCGGCCGGATGGCGCCGTCCAGAAATCCAATCCGCGGGTGTCGGCCGCCGGGATAGGGCAGCACCAACAGCGGCTGGCCGGCGGCACGGCGCGGCTTGTTGTCGGGCGTAATCTGAAAGCGGGCCGTGGCGGCGGTGATCTCGGCCGGGGTTAAACCGGTGGCCGCGGCGATCTCATCGATCGCGTAGCGGTGATGCCAGATCATGTTTTCAAGCCAGTAGCGCAACTCGGCCTCGTTGGCAGGCCGACGCACGTTGGACGGATCGGCGGGCGCGGAAATGTCGTCTGCCCAGTTGGAACGATGGCATGCGAAAGCGAGCGATACCGCAAACGCGAGGAACAAAAACAGCCGGCGCGCGTGCATGGCATCAGGGCCTGGCAAAACAGTAGAGGGCTTTTTCCGTGCGCACGTAGACGCGGCCGTCCAGAATCACCGGCGTGGCGGCGATCCGTTCGTTGAAGTCGTGCGAGGCAAGCACGTCGATCCGCGGACCGGCCTTGAGCACGCTCACCACGCCCGGCCCGCTGGCCAGAAACACCTTGCCGTCGCCGGAAATGGGCGAGGCATAGTAATTGCCAGCGCCGGCCGCGCGCCCTTGCTTGAGCAGTTTGCCGCTGCCAGCGTCGAGCAAGGTGACAACGCCACCGTCTTTGACCAAATAAACCTGGTCGCGATAGACCAACGGGCTGGAAACGTAAGGCAGACCTCGCTTGTATTCCCACACCACGCGCGGGGCCTCGCCGGGGGCGTCGAAACGCAACGCAACGAACGTGTTCTGAGCCAGCTCGAACAGCCGGGCATATTTCGACCATTCGGCTTCGTCCAACGCCTGATCGCTGTTCAAGTCGATGCGAAAGAATCGCGAACGGACCTCGCCGGCCGGCAACTCGGTGTCTTCGAGTTTGCCATTCTGGTTCTTGTCCCACAATTGCGCCGCCGTGGCCCAGGGCTCCATGGCGACGCGCGCGTCGGTGTCACCACCGGGCGACCAGGTGCAGACGAACAACGTGTCGTTCACCTGCACCGGCGTGGTGTTAACGATACGGGCGAAACCGTCGAGCGTCCAGGTTTGCCTGCCAGTGGCCACATCATAGGCCACCAGTTGCAGAGCGCCGGCCACGACGAGCTGCTTGCTGCCTCCCACTTCGCAAACGACCGGCGTCGCATAACTGCGCGTGAAACCATCGCGAGAAGTTTGCCAGACGGTTTCGCCGTTGTCTTGTCGCACGGCCAGCAGATAGCTGTCCAGATCGTGGTCTTCGTTCAAGATCACCTTGCCATCCACCAGCACGGGCGAGCTGGCCGACCCAAACTCGTCGCGAAACGGACCCAATTTGCGCGACCAGCGGGGCGTGCCGTCGACATCGTAACAAACGAGCCCAAAGCTGCCGAAGAACGCATAGACGCGCTGTCCGTCGCAAGCCACGGTGGCCGCCGCCGGGCTCCCCTCGGCATGGCACTTTTCGAGTTGGTCGACGTGAATCGCCTGCTTCCACACGACCTGGCCGGTCGCGCGATCGAGGCAGATCGTGCACAGCTCATTGCCTTCGTGGCCCGTCACAAAGATTCGCTCGCCGACGATGGTGGGCGTCGAATGGCCTGGTGGCAGCGGTTGTTTCCAAGCGGCCTTGGCCGGATCCAGCTCGTCGGGCAGCGCCTGCTCGTCGACGGCCGGCAGTCCATGGTCGCGACGAAAGTAGGTCGTGCCCTGAGCGCCCGCGGTTGTGGCGGCGCCCAGCATGAGCGCCGTGATGAATGCGATACGAAACGAGGCGCGGGTCGCTGGCATGGCAAGGGGCCGCTGGGGCTACTGGGTGTGAAGATCTTGCGCGGCGTTGATCGACGAGTCGGGAATTGGGCCCAGGCCCAACAGCGAGAGCGCCAAATTGCCGCCGTCGCCGTTGCGAATGGGTTGCAGACCTTCGGCGACGTAATCCAGCCGATCGGCCTTCGGGTCGGAACGCGAGGCCGAGTTGAGCGAGTACAGGTCCTTGCCCGCGGCCACGCCGGCGCCCCAGGTATAGAACGGAATCGTGTAGTTGAGTGGATTGCGATTGTAGAAGTGATCGAGCCCGGTGCCGCCATGGTCGGCCGAGATGATGATCGCGGTCTTGCCCTTGAGCTTTTCGTCGGTGGTCACCAGCTCGAGAATGCGGCCCAGGTATCCGTCGACGGCCTTGATGGCTTCGTGATAGGCCTCGCTGCCCCACTTCTTGGCGTGGCCGGCGGTGTCGGCATCGTGAAAATGGACGAACACGTATTGAAACGGATTAGACTTCATTTCGGCGATGAAACGGTCGGTCATTTTTACCGAGTCGCCGTCTTTGACGTACAGGTCGATCTTGTCGCGGCCGTTGTCGGGGCCGGTCGTGTCGGGGGCACCGTTGGCAGCGTCATACGATTGATCGTAGAGCACGAACTTGCTCTTCGAGGCGAACATCGCCGTGCGCAGGCCGTTGTCGTGGGCCACGTCAAACGCGCTTTTGACGTAGTCGTGGCTGTTGCCGTGAAGATTGCGCGTGCCCGGATCGGTATTGATGATCCAATGGTGACCGACGATGGCCGTGGGCTTGGCGGCTTTATCCATCACGGGCCGCCCGGTGACCATCGAGGTGTGGTTGGGCAGCGTGATCGTGTAGTCGAAGTCGGTGCGGGCATTGTTGGTCCAGGCCCCCTCGGCTTGCAGCCGCTTGAAGTTGGGCAGGTCGCCGCTGTCGATCAGGGCCTGCAAATAGCTGGCCCCCAGTCCGTCGACGCTGATGTGAATCACATACTCAGCCATGCCGGCCGCGCGGGCCGACGACGTCAACAGCCCGATGATCAGTAATGCCGCCACCGATAAGGGTCGCTTACCTGCGACCAGCCGGCTCCCTGCCGGTTTCCAATCCACGTGTGTCATCGCTCACTCACTCTCAGTCAAAAAGACTCGAATTGATCTGGCCGCGATCACGAAAGCTCCGCGACCGGCTGGCTCTATCATAAATTGTCCGGCGGACCGCTTACACCCCTGGCGGCACGGCCCAATGCCCATCGCGATACGCCCGGCGGACCAGGCTGGCAGCTTCGGCGTTGCCCGAAATCTGCTCGGCCTGCGCGTCGAAATGGATCGGCCCGCCGACGCGCGTGGCAATATTGCCCAAGTGGCAGAGCGCCGACGAGCGGTGATTGATCTCGATGTCGGCATTGGGTTTGGCGCCGCTGACGATGCACTCCAGGAAATTCTGGTGATGAGCGGGCAGATTCGGCTCACCGGCGGTCACTTCCTCAATCAGCTTGTTGCGCGGCCCAAAGACCTTGAATCCTCCGCGCTTGCCCAGCAGCAACATGCCCTCGGTGCCATAGAAGGCGTTGCCGTTCTCGAAACCCTCCTGCACATAGGGAGACCAGATTCGCTGTTCGAAGATCAGTTGCCGTTTTGGCTGCTTGCCTTCGGCGGCGTACTCGAACACCACGTATTGCGTGTCGGGAAACTGCTGATCGTCGTCGAAGAAGTATTTCCCTCCCAGGGCTGCCACCGAAGAGGGATGCGTATCGACACCCAGCCCCCAGCAAGCCAGGTCAATATCGTGAACGCCGTCGTTGCCCATGTCGCCGGCGCCGAAGTTGTACCACCATCGCCAGATGCCCGGCAGCAGGTTGGACTGATAGGGAACCAGCGGCGCGGGGCCGGTCCACAGGTCATAGTCCAACGTCGACGGCGGGTCGCTGGGGTTGGCGCGGCCGATCGACTTGCGTTTCTGGCTGTTCCAGGCTTTCGAAACCAGCACCTGGCCGATCTTGCCACTTTGCAAACGGTCCATCGCGGCCTGCACGTGCGCCGTGCTGCGGCTTTGCGTGCCGACTTGCACGACACGTTTGTTGCGCCGGGCGGCTTCGATCATTAGCCGCCCTTCGCGAATATTGTGGGCGCAGGGCTTTTCGACATAGACGTGCTTGCCGGCGTCGCAGGCCAGGATCGTGGCCGGGCCGTGCCAATGGTCGGGCGTGGCGATCCACACCGCGTCGACCGACTTGTCGTCCAGAACGCGTCGCAAATCCTTCACGGCCTTGGGCGCCGCGCCACTCTGCTTCTCGACCGTCGCCGCCGCACCGGCCAGCCGGGTTTCGTCGACGTCGCACACGTAGGCGACGCGAACCCGCTTGTTCTTCGATAGCAGGTCGACGTGGTGGCTGCCCATGCCGCCGGGGCCAATCACGCCGACGACAAACTGCTCGTTGGCATCGCGGGCCAGTACTCCGCTCGATTGGGCCAATGCCGTGACCGTCGCCGCCGCTTGAGCCGACCGTTTGAGAAACTCGCGTCGATCCGTGGTGGCCATGCGCCAAACCTCCCAGGAATGTATCGGCTGCGGAGCGTTCGTGGACTCGTAACGTGAAGTTGGGCGTCGCCTAGGGCTTGGCGGCCGGCTCCAACAGAAAATTCTGCACGAACAGAATCGTGGCGTAAAACTGAAAATCGGCGTTCTTCTTCTTCGCGAATCCATGGCCTTCGTCCTTGGCCATTAGGTACCAAACGGGCGTGTTGTTCTTGCGCACTGTGGCGATCATCTGCTCCGACTCGCTCAGCGGCACGCGGGGATCGTTCTTGCCTTGCACGACGAAGAGCGGCTTTTTGATGTCGCTGGCGTGATTCAGCGGCGCAATCTTGTCGAGGAAGGCCCGCATCTTGGGGTCGCGTTCGTCGCCATATTCGACGCGTCGCAGGTCGCGGCGATAGCCTTCGGTCCGCTCCAGGAAGGTGACCAGGTGCGAAATGCCGACCACGTCGAGCGAGCAGCGGATGCGGTCGCTGTAGCGCGTGGCCACGGCCAGCGTCATGTGCCCGCCGTAGCTGCCGCCGGTGACCATCACGCGGCTGGCGTCCAGGTCGTCGCGCGTGCCGAGCCAATCGAACAGGGCGCCGATATCTTTATAGGTGTCCTCCCGCAGAAATCCGTTGTCGAGTTGCAGAAAGCTCTTGCCATAGCCGGCCGAGCCGCGGACGTTCGGGAAAATAATCGCGATGCCCAGTTCGTTGAGATAGTAATTATTGCGGCCCAGGAACATCGGCCGCGATTGTCCCTCGGGCCCGCCGTGGATGTTGACGATCACCGGCCGCTTGCCAGTAAATTTGGCCGGCGGGTTGTAGAGAAATCCGGAAATCTCGCGGCCGTCAAAGCTCTTCCAGGATATCAGCTTGGGCTCGACGAACGTGGACGCATTGAGCCCGCCAGTTTCGCTGTTGGTCCAGCGGTCGACTTTGCCCGTCGTGACATCGAGCGAGTAAACGTCGGCCGGTGAGCGGGCCGAGGTAATCACAAAACCAAGGTCGCGGTTGTTCTCATGCCATTGCACGTGGCTGATCACGCCCGTGGGCAGTTCGGGCACGTCGAGTTGTTTTTTCGTCGCGGTGTCGATCCGTCGCAGCCGGCTGATGCCGTTCTCGTTGGTCACGAAGGCAATCTGCTTGCCGTCGAACGACAGCCGGGCGCTCTCGACGTCCCAGGGAATGTCGGCAGTAAGATACGTCTCTTGCTTCGATGCCAGATCGAGGTAGGCCAGCCGCATGAACTCCGATCCGTGGTCGGTGAGCGTATAAACACCCTTGCCGTCCTTGCCGAAAGCCACGGGCTCGTAGGAAATCTTTTCGGTGCTGCCCTTGGGCGTCACGAGGGTCTTTTTTCCGCTGGCCACGTCGACCAGCCAGATGTAGCCCTCGTTGATCGAAATCGACTCGCTGGCCAGCAACTGCTTGTCGTCACTCGACCAATCGACGACGCCCCAGCCGCCCCCTTCGTTTTGCGCGAGCAGCTTGTCGGTTTTGGGCTCCGCGGGGCTCATCACATAGAAGTCAACGTCGTTGCGGTTGCGGCGGGTTGAGCCATAGACGACCCGATCGCCAGCGGTCGACCAAACGAGGCCCGTGTTGCGCGATTTGCCGTCGGTGATCAGCGTGGCGTCGCCAGTGGCCAGGTCATCGCGAAAGAACTGAAAGAACTCGTTGCCGCCCGCGTCCTTGGTCAACACGAAGTAGTCGCCCGTGTGCGGTCGAAAGGAAGCGGCCATCACGCGGTCGGGAAAGAACGTCAATTGGCGACGGTCGCCCCCCGGCATGGCCACCTGGTGGACCTGCACGGTATCGGCAAAGCGGGTGCCGATCAGGATCTCGCGCCGCGTGGGGTGCCAATCGAACAGATCGGCCGAGCGGAACTCGGTGTACCGGCTGGCCCGTTCGGCCAGGGCCGCGGGAATCTGGGGCAGCCCCTCGACGACCAGATTATCGCCGCTGGCGATCATCTCGGCCTGTTGGGCAAACAGCGTGGCCGCTCCCAACCATCCGCCGCACAATGCCAAAGCCGTCGCAAGCCGTATCATGCCGCTCTCCCTGATGAACTCTCCGTGGGTTGGACGTCCGTTGAGCTTACGATTGGGCAATGCATTAAGCAATGGTGCAGCTCTTCCTGCCGAATCGGCCGCGGAAACACCGACAAATCACGCTGCTGCCAACATTTACAACGCCCCGCGGCACAACTATCTTAGAGACCACGGATAACGCGGACACCCTCCGGCCGAGCGAAGCTGAACCGCCCGGCCTTGCTGGAAGCCACCCTCCTCGATTTGCGAAAAAGGACCACCCCGATGAAGCGGATCTTTGCCGTCTTTTGCCTTTCGATTGTCACCGCCTTTTCGGCCGGGGCCGAGGAGCCCACGTTCAAGGTGGGTTTTGGCATGCGCGACATCACGCCGGAAAAGGCGACGCCCATGTGGGGCTATGGCGCTCGGCACGCGGCCCTGTCGCAAGGGGTGCTCGATCCGCTGATGGCCAAGGCCGTGGTGATCGAGGTGGGCGACGATCGGCTGGCGATCGTGGGCACCGACATTGGCCGAGGTCCGACCAAGGCCATGATGGAGCAGATTCGCGAGGCCATCGGTAAGGAGGGCATTCAGACCGTGATGATTAGTGGCAGTCATTCGCACCACGGACCAGTGATCGAACTGACCGACCGCGAAGGCTTTGGCAAGGGCAAGTTCGACGACGCCGTGGCCTATGCCAAGCGGCTGCCCGAGCTGCTGATCGAGGCCATCCTGGAAGCCAAGAAAAACGCCCAGCCAGCCAAAATCGGCATCGCCAAGAAGGACGTCGATCTCAACCGCAACCGGCACACCAAGCAGCCGGTCAAACCGACCGATCCGATGTTGGCCGTGGTCCGCTTCGACTCGCTGGATGGCAAGCCGCTGGCGGTGTTGGTCAACTTCGCCGCTCATCCGGTGACGCTGCCGACGGAATTGCTGAAGTTTTCGCCCGACTATCCCGGCGCGTTGCAGAGTCGCGTCGAGTCGGTGATGAAGACCAACTGCTTCTTCATGCAAGGCGCGGCCGGCGACCTGAGCCCGAACCGCGGCGAGCTGGACACCAAGGCCTTTGGCGCCGCGATTGGCGACCACGTGGTGTCGATGGCCCAATCGATCGAGACCGCCCTGCCCAAGAGGCCCTCGATCAAGGCCAAGGTCGACAAGTTCCAGTTCTCTAGCCGCATCGCCTTCAACAATCCCCTCGTGATGAGCGCTTTTTCCCAGGCGTTCTTTCCCGAGTTGGTCAACAACTTCATGATCGAGACGAAACATGGCATCGAGCCCGAGCTGACCACCGTCTTGCTCAACGGCAATCTGGCCCTGGTCGGGGGATCGGGCGAGTTCTTCTGCAATCACTCGAACCGCCTGAAACAGCGGGCCTATGTTCCCGACACGCTGTTCTTCGGCTATTGCAATGGCCACAACATGTACTTCCCCACGATCGAAGCGGCCTCGGAAGGCGGCTATGGCGGCGACGCCACGGTGTCGCCCGTGCAGGTGGGCGCCGGCGAGACGATGATGAACTTGGCCCTGATCAATCTCTATACGATGCTGGGCAAGTTTCCGGCTGATACGATCAAGCACTAAGTGGACGGCCGGGCTCGCGGCGTCGTAAAATAAGCGCCTCCCGTCAACACCGGCCTCCTGGCAACCTTCGAGTCAAAGGACCCCCGTCATGAAATCTTCTCCGTGCGTCGTGCGTCTTTGGAAATTGGTCTTGGCCGTGGCGGTCTCGCTGACGCTGGTCGCGCAAGGCCGCGCTGACGGGCCGCTGAAGTGGAAGTTCAAGCAAGGCGACGCGCTCGAGTATGTCATGGAGCGGGCCGTCGACGGCAAGTTGAACCTGTCGGGCGCCGACATCGAGTTCAAGTTGAAGATGACTTTCGACACCACTTGGAAGGTCACCGCGGTCGCGGCCGACGGCACGGCCAGCGTCGACCAGTCGCTGGAGCGTTTGCAAGTCTCGATGGATTCGCCGCTGGCCGGCAGCCTGGAGTATGACTCGGCCGCGCCCACCAAGCCTGATAGCCCGGCCTGGTCGATGATGATCGAGCCGATGGTCACCGGTCTGCTCGGCCAGACGCTCAAGTGGAAGGTCAGCCCGCAGGGCAAAGTGACCGACATCGAGATGCCCGAAAAGCTGAAAGAGACTTTCGCCAAACAGAGTGAAGGCGGCAACCGGCAAGCTGGCTTGGGCCTGGGGGGCAACATGTTCTCCGACCGGGGCCTGCGTGAATTCGTGGAAAAGTCGGTCGCTCCCTTGAGCGATCAGGCTCCCGGCAAGGACGTGACCTGGAAGCAGAGCTTCGAGAGCCCGATTCCGCGGATCGGCACGCAAACGGCCGAAACGACCTTCTCGTTCGCCGGCGCCGATAAACTGGACGGCAAGAGCGTCGAAAAGATCAAGACGGTGACCGAGTTGACCTTTGAGCCGGCCGACGATGCGCAGGCCGATCTCGAGATCACGGCTCAGGCCGCCAGCGGCACGATCTATTTCGATCCCGCCGCCGGCCGCATGATCAAGGCCGAAGACACGCAAAGCTCGACCAAGGAGATCACCGGCCCCCGCGAGCTGACCCAGGAGGTCAAGGAAGTCAGCACGATCCGCATGGGCAAGAGCCCGGCCCCCAAGCCGGCCGCCAAGGAAGAAAAAGACAAGGACGCCGCCAAGTAGGCGGCTTGTTGCAGTATCCCCTGATCGACGAAAAAGGCCCCGCGAGCCAATCGACTCGCGGGGCCTTCATATTTCCTACTGCCTACAGCCTTCGGTCTTCAGCCTTCTTTCACTTCTGCGCCACCTTGGCCCCTTCGGCCATCAGCCGGGCTACCTGCTCCAGCAACCTGGCCGCTTCGGGCGGAAAGGCGCCGGCTTCGGCGCTCCAGAAGTTGATCGTGCAACGCAAGCCGCCGATCTCGACCGGCACGTGCATGCTGGAGCGGATGTCCTTGTTGGCCATGCTGCGCATGATCGAGCCCGAGATGTTGCTCATCTCCTGGTTCACGACCACCTGGTTGCCCAGGATGTAGTCGGCCAGCGACTGCCCCGCGAGCTTGGCGACCGTCGAGCGGTTGCGCAGGGCGCTGTTGAGCCCCAGGCGTTCGTAGAGCACCTTCAGTCGCAAGCGGTCGTTCTCGATCGCCGTCACGCAGACGCGATCCAGCTGCGGCACTAGCTCGAACAACTGCAAGGCACAGCGCTCGAACGTCTTGTCGTTTTCCAACGCTGCACGGGCCATCGAGCGCATCTGGTCGTCCAGGCGAATCGAGTCGGCTTGGGCCAGAAATTCCTTCACTCGCAGCGCCGAGGCGGTCGCCGGTTGCGTCAGGTCTTGGTCGGCCAGCGACATTTCGAACCAGCCGAACATCATTTCTTCCCACGTCTGCTCGCCCCAGCTCACTTCCTTCGAGGGATCGGGGTTCGCGTAGTTGTCGGGCGAGTTGTCGAAGTGCGCCACACAGTGCAGCTTCGTGCCCTTGGGCAGAATCTTCGGCTCCGTCAATTGATACGTGGTTTGCCAGCCAAAGTCGTAGCGGGGCACCCACAGCACGGGTTCCTGCTTGCCATCGGGGTAGATCAGCTCATAGCGAAAATCCTTGCCGCGAACGTGCATGTGCGGCGAGACCGACAGCAGCACCGAGTTCTGCCGGAAGACGAAATCGGATTGCACTTCGAAGTTGGGGTCGTTGGGTGGAATCTTGAAGGTGAAGTTGCCGGCGTTTTGCACCGCCACCTCCTTTTTCACCTTCTGGGCGTCGCCGAAGACGAAACCGACATAGCTGCGGTCCTGGCTTTCGGTACCGTTGGGGGTGTAGTGCACCTCGAACAGCAGCTTTGAACCTTTCTGCACATAGCGGCCCATCTCGTCGTCGAGCACTTGCGGCCGCAGACCCGGGGCGAATGCTCCCAGCCAGTTGCTGCGCAGCCGGCCGGCCTGGCCCGTCGGCGTGACACCCGGGGGGACGAGATAGATGATGATGTGATGCACCACCGCCGCGTTGCCCGGGCGGCATTCCATGGCTTTGATCCACTTGTCTTCGGTCCAGCCCGGGTCGATGACGAACCGCTGATACTCGACTGTGCCGGTAGCGGGCACCGTGTAGGGTTCGTCGGTCATATAGACGACCGCGTCGGGCTTGGGAATCTGCCAGCCCTCGGCAAATTGCTGCACCGGCGGCGTTTCTTTCGGGATGCCCTCGGGCGCGCCGTTTTCCACCCATTTGGCAATCAACGCCTTGTCGCGATCGCTCAGCCGGGCGTCGTTGCTGAAGTGACCGATCTTCGGATCGGCGTGCCAGGGAGGCATGCGCTGTTCTTGCACCACTTCGCCGATCATTTCGGCCCAGCCAACCGTCTCTTCATAGCTGGTCAGCGGAAACGGTGCGATCTGGCCGTTGCGATGACAATAGACACAGTTCTGGTTCAAGATCGCGGCAATGTGTTTGCTATAGGTCACATCGCTATTGGCCACCGGCTGCTTGATGCGGCCGATGCGGCAACCCTGGTTTTGGGCCACCGGCTCGCTGACCGGCTTGCCCGACAGCACCTCGTCAAGCGCGACAGCCAGGTCGCGGCGTTTGGGTTCCGAGCGTTGGAAGGCGATGCCGCCCTCTTGAAATCCGTACTGGTCGTCGATCCGGCCCCAGTAGCGCACCGTGCGCGAGCCGTCGAGCAGGAAGATCTCGGGCGTGCGGACGGCGCCCAGCTGATCGGCGATCTTGTTGCCTGCATCCTTGAGCAGCGGGAACTCGATGTTGTGCTCCTTGGCGTAGTGGGCCAGGTCGGAGTCCGAGTCCTGACGATTCGCATCAATGGCGATGAACGTCACTCCGCGGCCGGCGAATTCCTTGGCCAACTCGGCCAGGCGGGGACCATAGAGCTTGGCCAGCGGGCACTCGGTGCCCAGGAAAGCCACGACGACTGTCTTGCTGTCGGCGAAATCGGCCAGCGAGGTCGTTTTTCCGCGGAAATCGAGCGCCGAAAAGTTTTCGACTTTCTTGCCGATCGGCGAGGCTTCGCCCGCGGTGGCAATGGGGCCAACGGCCACCAGGGCCGCGGCTGCCAGACAGTAAACCATGGTCTTGCCCATCATTAATCCTCCCATGCGAGCGGTAGAGTACGTCGAGATATTGGGTTCTCGGTCCCGAAGAACCGTTGGTAGCTACGGTGGATTCGCCGGCCCTAGGGCGATCTTTGCCCATATCGGCTGGGTTACGAAGGAGTCTCCCAAGTGGGCATCAACTCGACGCCCAAATAGCTCAAAAAGGTTCGCGTCAATTCTTCGGCCACCTGCTGGGGCGAATGCTTGAACAGTGTGCGTTGGATGTCGGCATTGAGCGTGGCCGAATCAAGCGTGTCGAACATCAAGCGCAGGCCAAAGTCGATCGCCAAGGCCGGATCCGGATGTCGAATCTCGTCGCGGCGGGTCTCGAGCAGCGTGACCAACTGCTGCGAAACGTCGCGCGACACGCGCGCGGCTCGCTCGGCAAACGGATGATCGGTGCTGCCGCGGACAATGAAGGCCCGAATCAGACCGCGCTTGAGTTGATAGACGTGGACCACGAACGGAATCGCGCTGGCAAATATTTCGCCGATCGTGGCCCCTTCCCAGCGAACGGGGTCGAGTGCCGCGGCCGAAGTGGCCAGGGCTTGCTCGCAAAACCGTTCGTGCAGGCAGACCAACAGCGAGTCCTTGTCCTGGAAGCGGGCATACATGGAGCCCACCGACGACTTGGCCCGGCGGACGATCTCGGAAACCGTGGCGTTGTCAAAACCCTTCTCGGCGACCACCTCTTCGGCAGCCTCCAACAAGCGCTCCAGGGTTTCCTGGCTGCGAGCCTGATGCGTGGGCCTGACCCACTCGACCATGTTGAGCGTTCGCGCCACGCCTTGATCCCCGCAAGTAGCCGCCTAAGATCCCCGGGATAACGGGGACTGGTCTGGAACTAGAATTCTCATTCTATTTTTACACCTGCTGCGGAATCTGTCAAGACAAATACGCCCGTTTTGGCAAGTGGCCGGGCCGAAGAACCGTGGCAGACGGTCAGGTCGCCAGCAATCGATTCGCGAGAGCGTCGTCGGTCGGCTTAGAATGCTTCGTATGGTGCGTCCTGAAAGATTCGGCCCGCGAGAGCGGGGCGAATCGTGCTGTATCAGACTTG
>PLYM01000061.1 GCA_003153375.1 Planctomycetaceae bacterium | reverse complement strand
CCGAGCCCTCGACCTGGGCGCTGCTGGCGATGGGGGCCGGTGCCTTGCTCGCGTTTCCCTGACGCGGGTGATCGGGGCGGGTTGGCCTGGCCGAGGCTAAAGAATGGACAGTTGGATCGTCGTTCGCTCGCATGGAGCGCTGGACTGCAGGCGCGATCTGCGACGGTCGACCGGCCCAAGATCACGGCGCGACACTACACTACAGGAATGACGAACATACGAATGGTCGGGACTGAATCGCTGCGGGGCCGAGTCCCCCAGGCGCTGCTGATTCTGTTTGCGATCGGCCTCTCGTGGCTGGCGATGATGGCCATTCATGAATTCGGACACGTCCTGCACTCGCTCGTGAGTGGCGGTCGAGTCGAGCAGGTCGTGCTCCATCCGTTGGCCATCTCGCGGACCGACGTTTCGCCCAATCCCCATCCGCAGTTCGTCGCCTGGGGCGGCGCGGTGTGGGGCACGATCCTACCGCTGGTGCTGCTGGCCGTGGTGCGGGTCACAGCACGACCGTACATCTATCTGGCAGCCTTCTTCGCCGGCTTTTGCTGTCTGGCCAATGGCCTGTACCTTGCGGCCGGATCGTTTGCCGGCGTCGGCGATGCCGGCGATTTGTTGCGGCGCGGCGCGGCCCGCTGGGAACTTTGGCTGTTCGGCCTGCCGGTGAGCCTGCTGGGGCTGTGGCTGTGGAATGGGTTGGGGCCTCAGTTCGGCTTCGGCGTTACGAGGGGCCGCGTCGACTCGCGTACTGTGGTCGGACTGGGAGTCGCGCTAACGGTGACGTTGATATTGGAATTATTGCTATCGGCGCACGATTGAAAACGCACTTGCCGATGATGGTGCGGTAGGATGACCCTTATGGCAACTTTACGGCAGCGCATTCTGGGATGGCTGTTGTCCCTCCGCTGGTTCTTTTTGGCGGGAGCTCTCGCGATTGCCGGCCTAACGTGGCTGTATCAGCGACACTTTCCTTATGGTCGAGAACACTGCTGCGACAAGCAACTGGGTATCGCGCTATTGAACTACGCCCAAACTAACGGCAAAAAATTCCCTACCGGCGGCACGACACCGGAAGCATCGCTGAGTCTGCTTTACCCCGAATACCTTGACGCCAGTGTGCTACGAGGAAAGGCATACCCGGAGGAACCCGCCAAGCTGCTCCTTGAGTCAGGCAAAACGCTCACTCCCGAAACGTGTGGATGGCATTATGTCGATGGTCTCAGGTTGCGCCCGGGCAGCAGCAATATTGCGATTTTCTGGGATAAGATCGGACTCGATCACTTCAGTGGAACGCTCCCAGACGGTGGTCATTCCGTCACGTTCATGGATGCGCATGGCCAAGTCATCAGCGAAAACGACTGGCCGCGATTTCTTGCTGAACAGCAGAAAGCGTGGGACGCGATCCGCCGTGGCGAAACGCCACCGGCTCCTTGGGTGCCAGAACATTGAACCGCGGACCACGTGAAAGCTTTCATGCACTGGGTCATCTACATATTTGGCAGCGGTCTGGCATTTTTTCTCGGCTTGCTATGCGCCCTGATGGCGCTGGCCGTGGCCGGCGGTCGCTGGCGCGGTTGGCCGCGTGTGTCGACGATCCTTGCCTTGCTCGGCATTTCGCTGGTCGTAGTCTCTGGAACGCCGCTGCCGATTTGGTATTACGTTCTGGCAATCGCGATTCTCACTGCCTGGCTGATTGCCATCCGGTTGCCCGCCAAAGTGACACCGCGGAGAGCCCAGGGTCTGCGGTTGCTTGCGGCGACTGTCTTGCTCGGCGGCGCGGCTTTTGAGTTGCAATACCAGCTCTCACCGACCGTGCTGCCGGTCACAGGTCGGCAACTCTATCTATTTGGCGACTCGCTTTCGGCGGGCTTTGACGAGCACGAACCGAACCACTGGCCTGAACTACTCGCCCGTTCGCATCAACTTGAGCTTTCGAACTACGCGCGGCCTGGAGCCAATGTGAGCGTGGCGTTGCGTCAAGCCAACGAAGCTTCGCTCGGTGACGGCTTGGTTCTACTGGAAATCGGCGGCAATGACGTCTTGGGCTCGACCGGCAGCGCCGAGTTTGCTCGTGATCTTGAGAAATTACTCGGCCGAGTTTGCCATCCTGGCCGGCATGTCGTGATGTTCGAGTTGCCTCTGCCACCGCTGTACAATGAGTTTGGTCGAGTTCAACGCCGGCTGGCGGCGCAATACGATGTGCTGTTGATCCCCAAGCGCGTTCTGGTTGACGTAATCGCTCGCGACGGAGCCACCCTCGACTCCATCCATCTAACCGAACGGGGACATCAGCGGATGGCGGAAGTCGTTTGGAGAGTCATCGAACCTGCCTATGAGTAAAATCCCCCTGTCGGCGGCTGAGCGAGGCAAAAAGCGGTCTGATCTCAGCGCAGTTGCGCCCAAGCGGCCCAGCAACACGCTGAAGTTCCATGACCCGCCCTAAACGCCTGTTGCTCCTGGGACCCAATAAATGCACCCGCATGAGGAGGCGCTGATTCGAGCGTTCATAGTCCCTTTCCGGCGGGCGAGGTGGCTCGAATCTCTCGCCTCATCCAAACGACGGCCTAAGTTCCTCGATCGGCTTAACCACTGCGACGACTTCGACGAGCGGTACTGCACTCCGCTGGAGTCGAACGCGAACGTCGTTGCCGTGCTAACCGCTCGCGGTGCCCCGGACACCTGTTATGTAGTATCGGACTCGCCGGACATCGATGGCCGGGAACTGCCGCTAGCCGAAGCTGTGGGGGAGTCCGAGTTGGGCGGTTGGGGCACAATTCTCAGTTGCCTACCGGGACGTTTGGCCTATTTCTACGGCGAGAAGGGCGAGAGGCGTCTGCTGTTGGACCGAGATCGCGCCTAACGAAGAGCATCACCTTGCACTATGGGTTGTAATGCCGGATTGCCGTTCGTAGCTCGGCCACGCCAACTCGTCCGTTTTCAAAAACGCGGTGGCGGAACGAGGTGAGATTCGTGCTAGCACTTTTCGCCCGTCCAAAGCGATTCCTGAGGACGCCAGGCTCAGAGGCACAGTTCCCCTGCCGAGCCGTCAGCGAACGCCGGCCGCCCTCGCATTGGGGCCGGTGCGTTGCTCGCCGTTCGCAGACGGCGGTGATCGTGGGGCCGAGCGGGCTGTGCAGCGTGCGTAGTTCGGTGGTTGGCACTTAGCGTGTTGATCGGCGCGCTGGTGGCCGAGCGTTTTCTGGAATCACATCCATAAACCACCACCCGGCTGCATAAATCGCGATCAGCGCTAACGTGACCGCGATCAGCGTGAATCGCAGCCAGCGGCGTTTAGGGGCGAATGGCACTAACTTAAGGGTGAGACTGTCGAGGTCGCGTGATCTTGTAATAGGCCGCAAAGCCGACTAGGAACCCGCCAACACAGATCGCCTTCACGGCCAGCAGCCACAGGGGTCTCCACCATGCTCCTGTCTCGGACTCGATCAGATCAGTAATGCCAAATACGACAAAGGACACCGCAAGAATCGTGAACGCCAATCGCAAGCGGCCATTTGCTCGAATCGCCTTCAGGGCGAATACCAGCGAAACCGCAAGCCACAATGCTGCCTCAATTAGGTTTCCAGATTTTTCGAGGTCCATCTCCTCATCCTACCCCACTTCGCATGAAAGAGCCGCCTGAATTCGGCGTGACGTTCCTTAAGTTAGTGCCATTCGCGTTTAGGGGCGGTGGTCAGCGGATTGACCATGCGTCCTTTGACAATTTATCGCGGTCAGCAGAGCGGGCCCCGCA
>PLYM01000066.1 GCA_003153375.1 Planctomycetaceae bacterium | reverse complement strand
GTCGTACTTCGAGTTGTTGTAGAACAACCGGTTGCCCAACATCTGGCCGCTGCCCACGGTGATATTGATCGTGGACGTGACCGGGTTGCTGGCGTGCGTGCCGTCGTTGGCCACGAACGTGGCGACGATGGGCGTGGCGCCCGGGCCGCCCACGGTGTTGTTGTAATTGATGAACCGCAGAGCTTGCTGGTAGTGCCCCACCGTGTCGGTGCCGCTCAGGGTGAGCGTGCCGGCCGAGTAGCTGCTGGTCAGCGACAAGCTCACGCCGCCCAACGGTGCCAGGGCGAGCACGTCGCCGGTGTGGAACGTGGCCAGCGTGACCTTGATCGAGCTGAGCGTGGTCACACCCGACAACGCGGTGACCGTGGCCAGCACGTTGTTCTCGATCGGGACCGAGCCCTGGTTGTACCAGGTCGTGGTGAAGTTCGGCGCGCCCGAACCGGCACCGGCCGTCAAGCTAATCATCGATGTGGACGCCAAGTCGAGAACGGTCATCGAATAGGCCGGAAACGTATAGCTGAAACTCCCGCCGCTCACATTCAATGTGGCGGTGGAGTTAGCCAGAGCTGACGAGCCGTCAGTGGAAAGGCTCTGAGCGGTATCCTGGGCCTCGCCGTATTGCCACTCCTGCGCCGAGCTGGCAGGCTGAAAGCCCGTCACGTTGAATTGGTCGGTCAAGCTGGCGGCGGGATTGGTGTTGATGACGAGCAGCGCCAAGTGCCCGTTTGATTCTTTGACCGCGTAGACATCGAGGCCACCATAATTGCTAGTCGCCGAGACTACTTGGCCACCACCGACGTCGATCTTGGATGCCAGCTGCAAGGCGTAGTACCCTGGATAGGCAATATTGGCCCCGGTAAATGGAGCGTTGCTATTGTTGGGATCTCCCAATTGGCCGTAGTCGCCGCCTTCACGCCAGCCGTACAACAGATTGCTGTTGTTGTCGTCGGTTTGCCAACCGTTGCGCAAGTCCCAAACCAACCCGCCTTGGTAGCCGCTTTCGAGCAGGCTTCCGATTGAGTTGGCAATAAATAGTCCGTTGACCAGACTCGTCGATTGTTTGCCCGGGTTGGTGTAGACGGAGTTGAATTCCGTCGCCATAACGGCCACGCTCGAAGCCTGGCTCGACAGCGTTTGCTGAAGCATCGACGTGTAATCTGCATAGCGCGTCGACCAATCCAAAATACTATTGGGATCGGAAACGCTGTCATTCAGCAGAAAGGGGTCGTTCTCGGCCCCGGGCGCCTGCATGTAGCTGTGATCGGAGACGAAGCCGGGCACGAATCCGATGCTCAAGCCGTCGGCCAGAGTATTCTTCGTCCAGTTGTTGTCGGAGGTGCCGGTTGGATCGCCGCTGTCGATGCCGATGGAGATGGCCGGCAGGCCGGCTGCCCCTAGGATCTCCGTTGCTTGCCTGGCAAACTGCTCAGCAAAGGCCGCGTACGTGGCTGGGTCGTGCTGGCTGCCGGTGCTGCCTCCGCCTTGAGCGAGCGTGCCGTGGTGATCGACTTCCCAGCTCCCATATTCCTCATTGCCGATCTCCCAATACTTGATGTTCGTAAAGGGCGCTGGATGAGCGATCCGCATGAAATTCAAGCCATCATCCGAGGCCAGTGGTGATGCGGTCCGCAGGCTCGCCCAATAGCCAACGGTCCGCCAGTTGATGCCCTGCCATTGGTTCGTACTGTCATTCCATTGCAATCCGGTGCCGATCGTGGTCGTGTCGCTGGTCGAGCCTTGCAGGTAGGCCAGTTCGGCCGCTGCTTCCTGGGGGCTGCCCGAGCCGTAATCGAGCGTCACCATGCCCACGCCACCTACCGTCGAAATGGACTGGACAAATTGCGGAATACTGTTGGCGGCGCTGTCGCCATAATTGTTGGAGACGTTGAAATGGAAGTCATCGGAGGCGGATCCGCCGGGAAAACGAAACATATTGAGCCCCGCCGCCTGCACGAGCTGTTGTGTCTGGGCGGTCCCCTCTTGGTCATCCCAATAAGCAAGGTTGATGCCCAAAAGGTTCGTCGCGGCGGCGCCGATACTGACACCGGCATTGATATTGGAGATCACTGGCATCACCGGGGCGGCGCTGATCACGACGTTTGTAAAGGTGACGGCCCCAGCCAGCTGATAGGTCGAACTGCTAGGAAACGAATAATTCGAAAACGCGCCTGATTCTCGCGCGAATTCCAGCGGAGTGAAGCTGTCCGTCGTCGAGGGCGTGTAGCCGTAGACGAGGTCTGATTTGATTGTGCCGGCCAGCGTCGCCGTGCCACTTACGTTAACGAAACCAAAGGCACCGGATGAGGGTGATCCCCCGAGTTGAATGTCCAAGGTTCCGCTTGAAGCCTGCGTGAAAGTCCCACCGATCGAAACCGTGTTACTCGGCCCCACCGTGATCGTGCCACTATTGGACATGTTGGCTGCCGCGAACGCGGACGAGCCCGGGACAGACGGCCCGAACTGCACGTCATCCCAAAAAACCGATCCGCCACCGGTGCCGGTGTAGATCTGGGTCGTGATGATCGCTTCCGCCGTGGTGGTGTTCAACGGTGCCACCGCCGTCGTGCTGAAGTGGTTCCAGCCCTGTCCGCCGACGCTGCCGGCAAGTGTGCCACCCGTAGCGCTCAAACCGGTCAACACGTTGATCGCATTCGGCGCGGAATAGGAATTGAGCAGGGTGCCCGAGGAGTTGAAGAACAGCAATTCCATCTGGCCGGTCTCGTTACCGGTCAGCGGATCGCTGGCCGGCGTCATGGCGTCGGCCGACACGGTGTACGACGCCCCCGGCGTGGCAGCAAACGATTCCACGACGCCTGAATTTGCCCCACTGATCCGCAGCGATTGCGCGCCGGTATAAGCGTACTGCGTGCTCAGGTACGAGGAGCCCCATGCGCCCCAGCTGCTGGCGATGGTTGTGCTGTTGGCAGCGACCGGTGATTCGAAAGCGGAATTCGTGACGAAGTTGGTCGTTGGGTTGGCCATCGAGCCGCCACCGGGCAGCGACAGCGTTGCTCCGGCCGCTTGGCTGTAATTGCCATTGACCGTCAGACTGCAACCGGCGGCGACGGAAACCGTCCCGCTATTGCTCAGGCCCAGCGCGGTTGTGAGGGAACCACCAGCGATCGAGAGCGAGTCCATGCTGCCGATGGTAAGGCTATGGACCGATTCCACATCGCCGGGTTTGATGGTAATGGTCGCGGAACTCACTGTACTAATCGTGACGTCTGCCGCCGAGGTGGGGATCGCATCATTGCTCCAGTTGGCGGCAACGTCCCAATTGCCGGCGGCGCCACCGATCCACGAGACAGCCGTGAGCATCCAACGGTCTTCGAGCAACTCACATTGGGCGTGGGGCACGAAGGTCCGGCGTCGTGCGGCGCCCTGGTGGTTCCGTAGCGAACGAAATAGTCCCCTCCTCATGGCGCCCTACTCCTTGACTGACATTCATGCCCGAGGTTTTAGGATGCCTTGCCTGACATCTCGTTCAAATCAGACGTGCGGACTTCGTGCGTCCAGCCTAGCGATTGTCCTCGCATGCGGCAGGCACGGCTCCCAGAACAACGAACCGTCGCACAACTTCAATAGACGGTTCGCCTATCGCTTCCGCGAGCCCAATCCATGAGGCATCGCATGTTGGCATTATGACTGAACTGTCGTCGGGCAGCCACGCGCCCCAACGGTCTCAAGCTTGGGGGCCGGTCGGGGCGTCGATGTGATGGACGACCGCTAGCTGCGAGCGATCCAACTCCGGCGGACTGCCAAACGCCTGCGGCCTACGCTGCCACGTTGACTGATTGACAGGCTGGGGCGTTCCCGGCCGCGTCGCGTGTCGAGGCCACGATCGGGGCTGCGCCCCTCTCTCCGACTCAACACGCGAACTAAACCCAAACCGATTCTCTCACAGACACTGGCACTGAAATCGGGAGGGGGTCAAGACGATCAAGCGCTCAAGCTAGTGGCTCAGGTCCGCGATGCCACACACGAATTGACCGTCGACCTGCACTATGAAAGCTGCCCGGCATCAGGTTGGGCGGAAGGCCTGACGACGCTCGCGATTCATCGCGTCCAGCAGAGCGGGCCTCGAGGGGCCGCGTTGGACGACGGCCTGCTTGTCGGACTGGGCAAGTGAGCTTGCTCGGAACGCTGCGGGAACATCTCGGCCTTGTGAGCAGATTGCCCGAACCGGTTGCACAGTATCCATTGGCTGAGAGTTACGATTTCCCGATGCAATTGTTCAGCCTGCTGCGCGTCCGCCGCGGGCAATATCGCGCTGCGAATCCCCCGGATCTCGGCGGACAGCTTGGCGAGGCGCCCGTAAATTGCATCGAGTCGGTTTTGCTCGCGAGTTGCCATGCCAAAGCATAGGTCGCTGGCTACTGGCCGCGAGGCGGCACAACCGGAATGACAGGTATATCGCGGCGCCCGTGGAACGCTAAACCCGGCGGACGTGGACGCTCCCCGTAGGTAACCCTCTTCGAACCAACGCGCGAGATCGCATTCCTCAAATGCGTGGGAGGATAGGACCTGCTGAGTTCGAGTCCTGTTCGATGGGGCCCAAACCGAATGAGACCGGTCACGAACCTGGCGCTCTTGGGTTAACGCTCAGTCAAGATGGGCTGTTAATTGCTTTGTCATTTTTCCCATCGCCAAACCTTTCTGACAAGAGAGTCAACAGCGGCGTGACAAGCATCCATGGTCAACTTCACTCAACCCCCAACTCCTTGAGCAGGCCATCCAGCGCGTCGCCGTGTAGGTTGAACTGACTGGCGATTTGATCAACGGCTTGCAGGAGTTGGGGGTTGTGCAAGGCGGTTTGGATGGCTTTGGTGACTTGTGGGCTCGCGAGCACGTGCTGCACGGTGTTGCGGAGTGTGGAGGCATTGCTCGTGCCGCTGCCCAAGATGCTCAGGCCACTCGAGATCGCGCCGGCGGCGGATGGTGACGCGGCGGAGGACACAACACTGGCGGGTGCCGCGGCGGGGGAGGCTGCCGGGGCGGCTGAACCGC
>PLYM01000193.1 GCA_003153375.1 Planctomycetaceae bacterium | reverse complement strand
TAGCAAATCTCGCGGGTCTTGGTCTCATAGACCGGCTTGCAGACCGTGTAGCAGATATTCTGCGTCTTGGTCTCGTACACGGGCTTGCAGACCGTGTAGCAGATTTCCTGGGTCTTGGTCTCGTAAACTGGCTTGCATACCGTGTAGCAGATCTCGCGGGTTTTGGTCTCGTACACTGGCTTGCACACCGTGTAGCAGATGTCGCGAGTCTTGGTTTCCCACACCGGCTTGCAGACCGTGTATTCGCACGACCGGTAGGCGGTTTCGTTCACGTAGTGGCAGCAGTCGATCGTCTTGTTCTCGCAGACGGTGTCGTACACCGTCTTGTAGCAGGTGTAGTCCTGCTTTTCGTAGACAACCTCCTTGCACGTTCTCATCACTGTGTGGCATTGCTGCTTCACCGCGGCGTAGCCGCAGGTGTCGCAACAACTCGCACAACAGCGATACCGCGCCGCGCCGCAATATCCTGCCTGTGCCGTGTCCATCAACACGACACTCAGGATGAGCGCGACAATCGGCACACCCAACAATGTTTTCATGGTTCAAGCCTCCTTCGTAGACTGCTCAGGATGGGGGGTCTGGTCGGGCGACGTAAAGTCGCCATTAGGTTCTTCGGCTAGCGCACTCCATGTGCATTAGCTGGTCACCCCAAATCGCACTTCCTTCCACATCTCACCACTTGATGCAGAGCGTGCAATCCGGCAGACCGCTTACCTAATAGTCTCCATGATTCGTCAAAATGGGTGGACAGATTGAAATAGATATGCTGGAGAAAGTCTGACCTGACCGAGGCTGGTTAAGGATTGACTGGTGGTAGGCTTAGGCGCGGATGGTCCTACAGTTCGTATCGGGCCGGTCGCGCCCGAAAGTTCGGTTTGTATCCCCTGGCACGAACCGGCAACGCCTTTTACCTATGCGCTCACTCGGGAATTCGCTCGATGGCCATCCTTTGACGACCTAAATCCCAGTATGGCAATGCCTAGCAACGAAATTGGGCCGATCGCCGCGGGAGAGGTTACGCCGCGCGGATTTCATGCCCACTTCGAGTGCTAGCAGGCCGTTTGAAACCGCATTGCCAGCGATGAATTGCGCCAGCATGCCTCAAACGAACCGGCCGCGCGGCCTGGTGACCGCTCGCAGCGCAGGCTTGCCGTGCTGTCGGGCATGGTCTAAAGTAAAAATCCCGTCTGGTCCGTCTGTTGGTCTGTTCCCGCCGCGCTATGCCGCAACCGAAACCTAAACCGGCCGCCCCGCCAGCCGAAGTGCCGGTTCCCAAAGCAGTTGTTAGCCGGCTCAGCCTCTATCTGAGGGAGCTGCAACACTTGGTGCGCGACGGCCATCAGCGCACCAGCTCGAGCCAATTGGGCCGTTTGCTGGGATTCAGCGACGCACAAGTGCGCAAGGATCTGGCCTATTTCGGTCATTTTGGCCATCCCGGCATCGGCTATCGCTGCGACGACCTGATCAAGGCCGTTCGCAAAATCCTGGGCACCGACCGCGACTGGCCCGTGGCCTTGGTCGGCACCGGCAACCTGGGCCATGCGCTGCTGGGCTATAAGGGCTTCAGCCATCAGGGATTTCGCATCGTGGCCGCCTTCGACGTCGATCCCGCGCGAGTCGGCGAGGCCATCGAGGGGGTGCAGGTCTATCACCTCGACGATCTGGCCACTCACGCCATCCAGCAGAAGATCAAGCTGGGCATGATCGCCGTGCCTGCCTCGGCCGCTCAATCCGTGGCCGACCGCCTGGTGGCAGCAGGCATCGAAGGGATCGTCAATTTCGCGCCCGTCACGATCACCCTGCCCGACACGGTTCGCCAGGTGGGGGTCGATCTGGCCATCGAACTGGAACAGCTTAGTTTTTCGGTGGTCAACCGCTCGAGCGCCAACGGTGCGGAAGCTGGCGAATGAGTCGAGCGATTCGTTCGTCTTGACGCCTTCGGCAGATCGCATAAACTTCAGCCTGCCAAGGCTTAGCGCCTTGTCGCCCTACCCGGTGGTGTAATGGTAACACTAGAGATTTTGATTCTCTCATTCTAGGTTCGAGTCCTAGCCGGGTAGCTTCCTCGAAGACGATTCTTGAGCAACTACAGCCCCCTCCCTCGAATTTTGGGGCGTGTTCGATGCACGGACGGCATCAATTCAACCTCAAGGCATTCTTACTTGTTGCAGCGAGCGTCGTGCCGATTTGCCACTGGGGCTACCGCTACGCGATCCTGTTCCTGGCGCAAGAGCGCTTTGCGATGATCGAAGCGGCGTTTGACGCCGAAGAGCGGACCTGCGACCAGGTGTGGGAGGCGGCCCACGACTGCCTGGCAGCCGAACTTGGCGTGCCATTTCGTGATCAAATTGCCGCACGCGTAGCGCAAGTGCAACGTCTTGCGAGGCTGAAATCGCGTGCCGATCGGTTTAGTCTTGTTGCAATTCCCTCGGTTGATCGACAATATGCGGACGCACTCGAAAGGCTTTGCGTGAAGGCTGGACCTGCATACGCCCGACGGCTGGACGCGAGCTTCAATTTCCCGCGCCGAATCCCTCGCAACTAGACGAATTCACGATTCGGCATGACTTTCCGGCAAATTCGCACGACTGGGTCAAGTAGTCGAAGCGTTGTAATCGTCCCGCATGGGCCATGTTATAATCGTCCCTATCCGAGGCGATATGAACGATGAATACCGAACTGTCATCCCAGCACGAGCGCTATCTCGAGCAGGCGGTTGCCAACGGCACCTATCCCGATCGAGCCGCAGCCATTGACGAGGCGATCGCATTGCTCATGCAGCGTGATCAACTCCGAGGCGATGTTCAGGCAGGTTTCGAACAGGCCAATCGGGGCAAACTGTTAGACTCCGAAAGCGTCTTCGCACGTCTTCTCGAGCGGGCTCGCCAAATCGAGGACCGAGCCCGCGAGAAGGCATGAACCGTCTTGTTTTCACGCCTCTAGCCGAGTCCGATCTCCATGAGATTTTGGACTATATCGCGGAGCATCGGCCGCTGACCGCGGTTGCCGTGGTGACCAGAATTCGGGAAAAATGTGATCTCTTGGTCTCGCACCCGCAAATCGGCCAATTGCGTCCCGAGTTTCCCGGAGAGCTTCGCAGCCTGCCCGTCGAGCGCTGGGTCATCTTCTACCGCGTTGTTGATGACACCCTTGAAATCCATCGAATCCTCGACGGCTCCAGAGACATTGATAGCTTGCTCGGATCGATAACGCAGCCGTCCGCGCCCTAACCGGAAATTATCGTGACAATCGAGCGCTGCAACGATATTCTAAGTCGATCGCTCGCTTAAAGTGGCCACTCATCGGTCATCTGCCCCAAACCGAATTCGGCGACTGCTAGACGGCGTTCCGCACTTAGACCCCACATTCCTCCCGCAGGTTGACCATGAACGTTATCTCCTGGCAACGTCACGCCTCGTGGATTCTGAGCCTGACAATGGTTGCCACATTGGCACTCGGCATGTCTGCCCGCGCCGCAGAGTCGTCGCGCGTCGGCCAGAAGATCGAGAATTTCTCGCTCAATGATGTTCGAGGGGCCAGCCGCTCGCTGAATGACTTTGCGAACTCGAAGCTGGTCGTCGTGGCATTCCTGGGCACCGAGTGTCCGCTGGCGAATCTCTATGCTCCGCGGCTGGCCGAATTGGCCGGGCGTTGGCAGGCCAAGGGTGTGGCGTTCGTGGGCATCAACTCGAATCAGCAGGACTCGAACACCGAAACGGCCAACCATGCTCAGCGGCATCATTTGGGTTTTCCGGTGCTGAAGGATCCCGCCAACCAGGTTGCGGACAAGTTCCAAGCGATTCGAACTCCTGAAGTGTTCGTCCTCGACGCAGACCGCGTCGTCCGCTATTGGGGACGCATCGACGATCAGTACGGCGTCGGCTTTCAGAAGCCGAAGGCCGCGCGCAACGATCTGGAGCTAGCGATCGAAGAATTGCTGGCCGGCAAGCCCGTAAGCCAGCCGACAGCTGAATCGATCGGCTGCCGCATCGGCCGGGTGCATCGTCCCCTGCCCTCGGGCGACGTGACCTATACGAATCAGATCGTGCGGCTGATGCAAAGCCGTTGCGTCGAATGCCATCACGAGGGACAGATCGCGCCGTTCGGCCTAACCACCTATGACGAAGTCGTGGGCTGGGCCGAAATGATCCGCGAAGTGACGCAGGAGCGGCGGATGCCGCCCTGGCACGCCTCGAGCGAGCACGGCGATTTCAAGAACAACCCTTCGCTCACGGCCGAAGAAATCGCCCTGATCGATCGTTGGGTCGACAATGGCTGCCCCCAAGGCAAGCCCAGCGACCTGCCCGAACCGGTGCCGTATGCCCAAGGCTGGGGCATCTCGAAGCCCGACCAGGTCTTCTACATGGGCGAAAAGCCGTTCACGGTGCCAGCCGACGGGGTTGTCGATTATCAGATGTATGAAGTCGACCCGGGCTTCAAGGAAGAACGCTGGATCAAGGAGGCCGAAGTCAAAGCCGGCAGTCCGGCCGTGGTGCATCACGTGATCGTGTTCATTCAGCAGCCAGGCGGCGATCGCTTTGGTGCGCCACAAATGGCCTATGCACCGGGCATGACACCGCGACGCTTCGATAAGGGCATGGCCATCCGCGTGCCAGCCGGGTCGAAGCTCATCTTTCAATGCCACTACACGCCCAACGGCACGAGTCAGGACGACCGCAGCTACGTGGGCTTCGTGTATGCCAATCCCGAGGAAGTGACCCACGAAGTCCTGGGCGGCGCCGTCGGCGATCTGTCCTTTCGGATCACGCCGAACGATGCCAACTATAAAGTGACCGCCAAGAAGATGTTTCTCAAGGACACCCTGCTGGTGGGCATGAATCCTCACATGCACCTGCGTGGCAAGTCGTTCCGCTATGAACTCGAGCTGCCCGACGGCTCGCACGAAATCCTGCTCGATGTCCCGCGCTATGACTTCAACTGGCAGTTGTGGTATCTGCTCAAGCAGCCCAAGCTGATCCCCAAGGGAAGCCGGATGATCTGCACGGCCTACTTCGACAATTCGGCCGACAACCCGGCCAACCCCGATCCGTCGAAACGCGTGACTTGGGGCGAACAGACCTGGGATGAAATGATGTTCGGTTTCTACTCCACGATCCGCCCGCGCGAGGCTCCCACCAAGTCGGCCAGCCGTTAACTTCCTGCAATCGCCATAAGCCGAACGCCGTCGTCCGCCGCCGGCGTCGGTCTCTCGTTCCTCGACCCCTCTTGAGCCTCATCATGAAGCTGCTGGCATCCTCGGTCATCGCGATCGCCTTGGGTTTGGTAACGTCCCTCGCGGCGCCCGGCGCCGCGCCCGATCGTCGCACCGAAAACGTCATCCTGTTCATGACCGACGGATTACGCTGGCAGGAGGTATTTACGGGCGCCGAAGAGAGCTTGATGGCCAAGGACGCTGGAGGCGTGAGCGAACTGGGAGCATTGAAAAACGCCTACTGGCGCGACACGCCCGAAGCGCGGCGCGAGGCTTTGATGCCTTTTCTCTGGACGGTCATCGCCCGCGAGGGGCAGATTTATGGCAACCAGCACAAACACAGCAACGCCGAAGTGACGAATGGCCACAAGTTCTCCTATCCCGGTTATAACGAGACGCTGTGCGGATTCGCCGATCCACGCATCGACAGTAACGGCAAGTTTTCGAATCCGAACGTCACGGTGTTCGAGTGGCTGCACCGCAAGCCCGCTTTTCAGGGCAAGGTGGCGGCCTTCGGCGTGTGGGACGTCTTCCCCTATATCTTCAATCGGCAGCGCTGCGGATTTCCGGTTCATGCCGGTTACGAGCCGCTCGAGGGAAAGCTCTCGCCGCGGATGGAAATGCTGCTTACGCTGCGCGACGAAACGACCCGCAAATGGCCCACCGAGCCGTATGACTGCTTTCTGTTCCACACGGCTCTCGACTACTTCGAACAACACAAGCCGCGCCTATTCTTCGTTTCACTCAACGAGACGGACGCTTGGGGTCACGAGGGCCGATATGACAACTACCTGGAATCGGCCCACCGTGCCGACGCTTACTTGAAGATGATCTGGGAGACCGCCCAGTCGATGAACGAGTATCGGGGCAAAACGTCGCTGATCTTCGTTCCCGATCACGGCCGCGGCGACGCGCCGGTCGAGTGGAAGAACCACGGCAAGAAAACGCTCCGCTCCGAGTTTATCTGGATGGCGTTTTTAGGCCCCGACACGCCCCCGCTGGGCGAGCGAGTCGACGTGCCGAACGTCACGCAAAGCCAGGTGGCCGCGACGCTCGCGGCCCTGCTGGGAGAGGACTACAACGCCGCGGTGGCGCAAGCCGGCAAGCCGATCGAGGCGGTGTTCAGGTCGGCTAACTGAATGCGATCTGCTCGCGCCCGGGCTACTCGACTTCGATCACGACGCCGGCGGAATTGAATTCGACCTCGCGGATCTTGCCATTGGGCTGCTTGCCGCGAATCTCAAAGACTTCCTCGCCTTTGACTTTCTTCTTGCGAGCGCTGTCGAACGTCACGTCCGGCAACTTCTTCTTCGCGGCATCAAGCATTCCGGGCGCTAGCTCGGCCAGCGGCACGTTGACGTTGGTCGGCGCCGGCTGGGCACCACAGCCACACAGCAAGAACGACAAGCAAATGAGATAGCGCATGTTCGACAAGCTCCGCGGAGGCTAAAACTCGCCCGAGATGGTCTCGCCGCGGGCACGAGTGGACAGGGCTTCGAAGACCTTGGCATCCACGTCGGGGGTCAGCAGCGCGATGTGGGAGTCGGCAAAGACAAAGTTCACGCCGCCAGGATGCTGACTATAGAACATGTCGGTCTCGCCCTGGGGATCGCCGGGACTGATACCTTCGCCTGATTGCCCCAAGACCATCGTCGAGCCATGTTCCACTTCCGAGGTGCCGATGCCATCCAGATCGTCGGGACCGGGGGCCAGCTTGGCGCCGGTCACCGATCCGACCCAGGTGGCTTCTCCCAACAGGTGCCCACGTTCGCCGACCGCGATGGTATGCGACGTGCCATCGGTGATTTCGCGGAGCCGCACATGGCTGTTGCGGAAGAAGAGGCCGTTGCCGTCGATGCCCGGCTCGCCAACGCCGAACATGCCCACGTAGTTGGCCGACGCGATGTCGCAAATCTTGTATACCGGATCAACCAAGCCAGCCTCTTTGTAGGCGGTCCACGTGGCCCCGACAAAATCCGAGGGGCACAGATAGACAGTCACTTGTCTGACGCGCACGGCGGCGTTGGCCGGATCCTCGAGCCCGCGGCCAAAACTCAGTTGACCGTGGAGTGAAGTCTCCTCCATCTGTGGCAGCAACAGGGCCGCCCAGCCCCAACCGGGTCCGGTGTCGTTGCCGGCCGCATCGAATTGCGAGATGTAGCCCGATGGAAGCGAGCGCTGGCCTGACTCATAATTCTGCATGGCAACGCCGATTTGTCGCAACTGATTCGCGCATTGTGTCCGCCGTGCCGCTTCGCGCGCCGCCTGCACCGCGGGCAACAACATCGCGACGAGCACGCCGATGATGGCGATCACCACCAGCAGTTCGACCAGCGTAAAACCGGCCCGTTGCTTCCTGCGGGGCTGGCAAATCTGCGCCCGGTGATCCATGGGACAGCCTCAAAATCGGGGAGGGTGAGTTTGACAGGCCCAGTATATCAAAGCCATGCCTGGCCGACAGAGCGGCTGCTGTAAAACGCCCGGCGCTCGACTACGATAAGTGCTCGCAAGCGAATCGAATTGTTAGCCGAGTGTGAGGAGACGGTGCATGAGCTGCGCGATCTGGTGGATGGGATTGATCTTGTGGGGCGCCGACGCGACCGGCATCGCGCAACCGAAGGCACACGACCCGCGGCTGAAGATCGAGTTGTACGCCGCCGAGCCCGACATCGTGACGCCCACCGGGATCGCGGTCGATTCTCAAGGTCGCGTGCTCGTGGTCGAAAGCCACACCCACTTTCGACCCAGCGACTATCAGGGGCCACCGGCCGACCGAATTCGAGTCTTTGAAGGCACGAAGCCCGACGGCAAGGCCCAACGCGTCTCGACCTTCTATGAGGGCACGAAATGGACCATGAACGCCGGCGTGCATCCCGACGGCTCACTCTACGTGGCGACGCGGGGTGAGATCTTTCGCCTGCGCGATCGCGACGGCGACGGCCGGGCTGAAGAGCGAACGTCGATCGCGCGGCTGGAAACCAAGGGAGACTATCCGCACAACGGCCTCTCGGGTTTTGCCTTCGACTTCGACGGCAATGTCTATTTCGGCCTCGGCGAAAACCTGGGGCTGAACTTCAAGCTGGTGGGCACCGACGGCTCGTCGGCCACGGAGCTCGAGGGCGGACAGATCTATCGCTGCCGCGCGGACGGCAGTCATGTCGAGTTGGTCGCCTTCGGATTCTGGAATCCGTTTCACTTGGCGTTTGACACCTTTGGCCGCCTGTTCGCGGTCGACAACGATCCCGATTCGCTGCCCCCTTGCCGCTTGATGCACATCGTGCCCGGCGGCAATTACGGCTATCGCTATCGCAACGGTCGCAAGGGCGTACACCCCTTCACGGCCTGGAACGGCGAATTGCCCGGCACGCTGCCGATGGTGGCGGGCACCGGCGAAGCCCCCTCGGGAGTCCTGGTGTATGAGTCCGATCACCTGCCGGCCGAATACGTTGGCGACGTGCTGTCGACTTCCTGGGGCGATCATCGCATCGAACGCTTTCATCTCGAACCGCGCGGAGCCAGCTTTCGCGCCACGGGCGCACCGATCGTCTCGGGCGACGAGAATTTCCGGCCCGTGGGCATCGCGGTAGCGCCCGACGGCTCGCTATTCGTCAGCGATTGGGTCGACAAGTCGTACAACGTACACGGCAAGGGGCGCATCTGGCACATCACGGCCCCAGACACAAAACCCGCCGCACGGCCCCAGAGTCCGCAGCTGGCCCTGCACTCGCCCGACCGCACGGTGCGTGAAAACGTCGCGAGAAAACTCGTCGCCGAGCCTAAGATCGGTCGGCCGCTGCTGCAAAAACTCGCGCAATCCGATGACGCGCCGCGCGTGCGGGCCGTTGCAACCTCGGCCCTGGTGAGCGCTGGCGATTTCGAGAGCGTTCGCTCCATCGCCATGAAGGACCAATCGATCGACGTCCGAACGCTGGCAATTCGCAGCTTGCCGAGCGAGCAACAACCCCGCGAGTTGCTGACGGGTGACGCACCGCCGGAAGTTCGCGCCGAAGCTCTGCGACGCGTGAAAGACGCCGGGCATGCGGACGTGCTGTGGAAGTACGTTTCCGATCCCGATGCGTTCATCGCCCAGGCCGCGCGGGAAGGTCTGGCACGCTCGCGCGCCGTGACGGCGGAAATCGCCCTGTCAAAAACGAATCCCGCCGAGCGGTTGGCAGGACTGCTAGTACTGCGCGAAACGCGTGATCCCGCGGGGCGTCAGGCGCTCGCGCATTTCCTGCGCGATCCCGACTCGGCGGTGCGTTTTGCCGCCATTCAATGGGTCGCCGAAGAGCGACTGACCGAGCTGGGCGATTCCTTGCACGCGGCTCTGTCCGCCGGACCGGCCACGGCGCGGCTGTTCGGTGGCTACCTGGCGGCGCTGGAGCGTTTGGAAGGCGTGAAGCGCACACCATCCGACGAATGGGCGGGCGAGCAATATATCGTCCGCGCCTTGGATGATCCCAAAACCACGCCCGAGGTGCGGCTCTGGTCGTTACGAATGCTGCGCCCCGATCATCCGGCGTTGTCGCTGGAGCGGCTGAAAGGCTACCTGGCCGGCGACGACGCGGCCCTTCGGCTCGAAGCGGTGCGCACACTTCGCGATAGTCCGCACGACGGGCGTGCCACACTGTTAGCCGACGTCGCGGCTGATGCCCACAATTCGATCGACTTACGCGCCGAGGCGATCGTCGGGCTCTCGCCGAGCGACCCGCGCGGACGAGCGCTGCTGTTGGACTTTGCCCTCGGCGACCAGCGGGCGCTGCGTGACGAAGCCCTGCGATCGCTGCGCGGCGCCGAGTGCGACGCCACGCAGCGCGAGGCACTCCGACGCGTGGCGGCCGCGGACTCGAGCGTTGCGGAACTGGTGGAGCGCGTGCTCGAACCCAATGCTTCGATCGCGAGACCGGCGGTCGATGATTTGCCTGGTTGGCTGAAGCTGTTGGGGGATGCAACCGCTTTGCAAGCTGGCGATGCCAAGGCGGGCGAGCGAATCTTCTTTCATCATCGCTCGGCCGGCTGCTCGCGCTGCCACCGGATCGGCGGCCGCGGCGCGAACGTGGGTCCAGAATTGACGGCCACGACCGGGGCCCTGTCGGCGGAGCGATTGATTGAATCCATCGTGCGGCCGAGCAAGGAAATCGCGCCACAGTTTGCCACCTGGCTCGTCGTCACGACCGACGGCAAGTCGCTCGTGGGCATGATCGTCAAGGAACTGGCCACCGGCGAACAAACCTATGCGGACTCGAAGGGAGAGCTGCTGGAGTTGAAGCCCTCGGAGATCGAGTCGCGCCGGGCGCAATCCACCTCGATCATGCCCGACGGCCTGGCCCAACAGCTTACAGTGCGGGAATTCCGCGATTTACTGGCGTTCTTGCGGTCGCAGCCCGCGGCCGGGAAATGAGCGCCTGCCTCGACGCGACGTTTTAGCCGGATGGCGGATCGTTGGCCAGTGCGCTCAGCAGGTCGTCGAGCCACGCGTCCCGGTCCAGGACATGCGAGACCAGCGCGGTATCGAGAGACCTCATGGCTTCAGCGCGAGTTGCCAGGGAGTCGAGTCGTTGGAAGACGTGCTGAAGCATTGCGAGGTTGCCCAGCTCGGCATGCCGCGCGGATCCAGGCGTTGCTGGCGCCGTGAATTGCACGGTCGCTATGGTGCTGAGCGTCGAAAGCAACGCGTCGCTCTTCGCGTTCGTGCTGGGCGCGATGACCGCGATCGGATCGGTAGCTGCCGCGATCGTGGCGACGCCCGCGATTTGGTCGGGCGATGGGGCCGGAGAAAAAGGTCCGGTTGGATTCGCGATGTAGTGCAGAGAAGAGATACCATTGATCGCCATGTTGGCGTCCGATCCGTCGACCTTACCGTCTTTGGTGTAGTCCATCACGTTCCAAACCGGCGTTGTGAGGCCCGTGATATTGTTCAACGGGGCGTTGTAGTCGGTGCCATCGGTCTTCGCCAAAGCCGGCGTGTCGCCCGCGCCGGAATCGGCCTCGGCGCTGCCGAAGTAGAAAACGTCGGGCGTGCTCAGGCCGGTGTTCGCATCGGCCGCGACAAAAACTTCCAGCCAGGTGTTCAGAATGGCGCCGTTTGGCCAGGTTATTTCGATGCGATCGGAACCGCCGGTGCCCGCCCCCAGGCGGACCGAAATGGCCGACGGCGTGGGGGCCGTGGTCCAAGTGCTGAGCTGATTGTAGGTGGTCGTTGTGAAGGACGGCGCGAGCTTGAACGTGATGTCGCCGCTGGTCAGATTGATCGCGCCGTGCGTGCCGATGCCCGCGGCTAGGTCGACCATGATTCCCGTGATGCCACGCATCGCCGCGCTGACATTGGCGAACGTCGCCGTGCCGGTGCCGGCGAATCCGACTTTGTCCGAGGCGATGGCCGCATCGTCGGCGGCATTGATCGCCGCGCTGTTGCCGTCGTATTTCGAATTATTGTAGAAAAGCCGGTTGCCCAAAACCTGGCCCGACGCGGCGCTGATATTGATGGTGGCCGACACCGGTCGGCTGGCAACCGTGCCATCGCTAGCCACGAACACGGCCGTGATCGGCGACGCACTGGGCACGCCGGCCGAGTTGTCGTAACTCACCAGCCGCAAAAGCTTCTGATAGTTCATCAGCGAGTTCGCGCCGCTGAGCGTGAGCGTGCCGGCGGAATAGCTCGTCGCGATCGAGACGCTCGCAAGTGTTGGCACCGACAGCACGTCGCCCGTATGGAACGTGGCCAGCGTGACCGTCAGCGAGGACAGGCTGGTCAGCCCGGCCGGGTCGGTGATCGCGGCCTGCACCATGTTTTGGATGGGGACGGGACCGCTGTTGTACCAGGAGGTCGTGAAGTTCGGGGCAGCCGCGCCCACGGTGAGATTGACGACCGGCGGCACCGTGATCGTGGCCATGGCCACGGGACTGGAGTGAAAGCCGTCGAAAGCCACGACACTGGCAATCTTCAGTTCCACGCCCGGTCCGCCAGGAGCGTTATTGTAGTAGCGAACGCTGCGGAGCACTTGCTGATAGTCGGCCGCCGTGTCGCTGCCCGAGAGCAGGAGAGTGCCGGCGGAATAGGAAGCGGAGATGTTGGTGCCGACGGTGTTGGCGGTCAACACGTCGAATGCCGTCGCGCTGGCCAGCGTCACGGTCAGCCCCAGCAAGTTCGCACCGCCCGCCCCGGAGACGGCGGCGGCAGCCGAGTCAGCCAGATTGACGGCTCCCGTTTGCGCCCAGATGGCCGTGAAACCGGTGCCGCCGGCCGACCCATTCAAGTCGACGCTCGGCGTGGCCACCACGACGTTGGCCAAGTAGTGCAAGGAAAAGATGCCATTGATCGCCACGTTGGCATCCGAGCCGTCGACCTTGCCGTCCTTGGTCAGGTCGTTGACGTTCCAGACCGGGGTCGTCACGCCCGCGATGTTATTGAACGGGGCGTTGTAATCGTTGCCGTCGACTTTCGCGAGGCCGGCCGTGTTGCCGATGCCGGTGTCGCCAACCGCGCTGCCGAAGTAGAAGGTGTCGGGCGAGCTCAAACCGGTGTGCGCATTGGCTGCCACGGTCACCGCCAGCCAGGTGTTCGTGATTTTCGAATTGGCCCAGGTGATCTCGAGCCGATCCGACCCTCCCACGCCCGCGCCAAGTCGCACCGAAACATTGGCCGGTGTCGGCGCGGCGGTCCAGGTGCTGAGCTGGTTGTAGGTGGTCGTGACAAAGACGGCCGGAGCGACCAGGAATGACAGGTCGCCGCTGGTGAGGTTGATCAGGCCGTGGCTGCCAAGACCACTGGCAATGTCGACCATGATGCCCGTGATGCCGCGGTTCGAGCCGGATACGTTGGCGAACGTGGCCGTGCCCGTGCCGTCGAATCCGATCTTGTCCGACGCCAGCGCGGCGTCGTCGGCGGCATTGATCGCGCCGTTGTTGCCGTCGTACTTCGAATTGTTGTAGAAGAGCCGATTGCCCAGGACCTGACCCGTGGGAACCGCGATCGCGATTGTGGTCGACACTGGGTTGCTGGTCAATACTCCGTCGCTGGCCACGAACGTCGTGGTGACCTGCGACACGCCAGGTCCACCGGCGGTGTTGTTTTAATTGATGAAGCGCAGCAGCTGCTGATAGTGAACCGCGCTGTCGCTGCCGGACAACGACAGCGTTCCAGCCGAGTAGCTGGCGGCGATCGAAATGCCGGCCAGGCTCGGCACCGACAACACGTCGCCCGGATGAAACGTATCGAGAGTGACCGTCAAGGAAGTCAGCGTCGACGCGGCCGTGACCGTGGCCACGACCATGTTTTCGATCGGCACGGGGCCGCCGTTGTACCAGGTCGTGGCATAGTTGGGCGCCGTAGCGCCGACGGTCAGATTGATGATGGGCGGCATCACGACCGTGTAGATCTGGCCGGTAAAGTCTCCCGGTGAGTTGGCGGTCAGCACGCTCAAGCTCGCGGCAGAGAAATTCGACACCAACAAATCGGGTTTGCCGTCGCCGTTGACGTCGGTTGAGACGACCGAATAGGGATTCGTGCCGGTGGGAAAGGTGACTTGATTTTGAAACGTGCCGTCGCCATTCCCTAGCAACACGCCCAGCGTGTTGTCGCCAAAATTGGCGACGATCAGATCGGCGTTGCCATCGCCATTCAGGTCGGCCATGGCGATGCTCTGCGGCTTGGAGCCGGTGGCGAACGTCGTCTGGGGGAGAAACGAGCCCGTGCCGGTGCCGCGCATCACGCTCACCGTGTTGTCGCCGAAGTTGGCGACCACCAGATCCAGATTTCCATCTCGATCGACGTCGGCCAATGTGACCGATTGCGGCTTCCAGCCCGTCGCAAACGTCATTTGTGCCTGAAACGTGCCATTTCCGTTGCCCAGCAGCACGCTGACATTGCTGTCCCACGCGTTGGTGGCCACCAGATCCGGCCGCCCGTCGCCGTTGAAATCTCCCACGGCCACGGATTGCGGTTTCGAGCCGGTGGCCACGGTCGTCTGCGGCTGGAACGTGCCGTCGCCGTTGCCCAGCAGCACGCTGAGCGTGATGCTGCCGAAATTGGCCACCACCAGATCCGGCCGCCCGTCGCCGTTGAGGTCGGCGATGGCTACGCTCTCGGGGTTCGTGCCACGGCAATCGCATCTAATTCTTC
>PLYM01000125.1 GCA_003153375.1 Planctomycetaceae bacterium | reverse complement strand
GATGCCGGCGTCCCGCGCGACACGCCAATCACCTTGCCCCGCATCAAAGGCATCTCCTTCCGCTCGGTACTCGGCCTGCTCCGCAAGAAGTACGGACTGTATTACTTGATTCAGGACGACATGCTGCTGATCACCAGCAAGGATGTCGCCGAGTCGGAAGACAATCTGGTCCGCAAAGTCTATCCGGTCGGCGATCTGGTCGTCCCCATCGTGAGCGGTGGCATGGGCGGCATGGGTGGCGGCATGTTCAGCGTGCCCGACGCCCTCGAGCCCCCGATCCCGTTCCGCGCTTTTGCCGTGCAGGACGATCTGCAGCTCGGTCCCAAGAAGCCCGCGGCCAAGACCGACGGCGCGAAATCCAAAAGCGCCAACAGCGTGCCGCCGACTGGCAAGAGCGATGCGGCCAAAGCGGCCGCCAAGGCACCGGCGACGAAAGGTGCTGTGCCGGCCAACGTGGGCAAGGATTCGACGGCGCCTGTCGCCGGCGAAAAGCCTGCCAAGCGAATTCCGCCGATTCAGTTGACGATTGCCGAAGGTGTCGATCCGGAAACGGCTTGGCGCGGTTATTTCGCCGAACATGCGGATGTCAAGCCGACCGTGCTGCGGGCCACGGCGCGCCAACTGATGCACGAGCACCAGTACGCGAACCTGATTGGCATGATCCGCGCGGCCTTGGGCACCGGCCAGCCTCAACCCTGGATGTATGAAGCCATGGGTTTGGCCATGCAGGCCAACGGCAGCCCGAAGCCCGATATCGAACGCGCTCTGATGTCGGCCGTCGATTTTAGCGACAACACCGAAGACTTCATGTATGTCGCCCAATACATGGCCCGTAGCGGGCTGGAATCGCGGGCTTTGAAGATCTTCCATCAGGTCACGATTCTTGAACCGTTGCGGCCCGAGCCGTATCTGTATGGGCTGCAACTGGCCCAGCGACTCGACGATCTGGACGGCATCCGCTGGTCGAGCGTCGGCATCCTCAAGCAAGAGTGGCCTCGCGACAAGCAGGGAGTGGTGCAAACCGCCTCGCGTGCCGCCGCCGCGGTCTTGGCCCAATTGAAGGCGGAGAAGCGAGCCGAAGAGGCGGCCGAATTCCAGGCTCAGCTCAATACGGCCAACGTTCGCGATTGCAAGGTCAAGGTCACTTGGACCGGCGACGCCGACGTCGACGTGCTGGTCGAGGAACCCTCGGGCACGGTCTGCTCGTTCCGCAACCCGCGCACCAACGGCGGCGGCGTGCTGCTGGGTGATTCGTCGTCGACCGAAAAGACCAACGTTGCCCAAGGCACGAGTGAGACGTACGTCTGTCCCGAGGCGTTCGACGGCACCTATCGCGTGACCATCCGTCGCGTGTGGGGCAAAGTCACGGCCGGAAAAGTGACGGTCGACGTTTATTCGCACTACGGCAGCAAGAACGAAAAGCACCTCCGCGATCAGATCGCGCTGGGCGACACCGATTCGCAAGTCGTTTTCGACATGCAGGGGGGCCGTCGCCAGGAACCGTTGGCCGAGCAACAATTGGCCAACGCGGCCGTTGGACAGATCGCGATCAACCAGGCGATTCTGGCCCAGCAGATTGGCACGCTTGGCGCGCAAGCTGGCGCGGGCGGTAACTTCGGCGCCTCGCGACAGGGCCTGCTCGGCATTCCGTTCATCCAACAAGCCGTCGGCTATCAACCGATCATCCAGAACATCCCCTCGGGTGCTCGGTTGTTCACCTCGGGTGTCATCTCGGCCGATCGCCGCTACGTGCGTGTTTCGCCGCAGCCGCAGTTCATGCAGATCGGCCAGGTCACGACGTTCAACCTGCAACAGGGTGTCACGGGCACCAGCCAGGGCCAGCAAGGCGGCGGTGGCGTTGGCGGCGGCAATCCTCAGGGTGGCGGCGGAGGCGCTGTCGGCGGTGGCGGTGGCGGTGGCGCTGCGGGCGGGGGACAGTTTTAGCCGGCCCCAATGCGGTCCAGCAGCCCCATTTTGCGCACGGCCGCGTGCTTCGCGGCGCCGCGCGGTCATTTTCCGCGCACCAGCCCCGGATAAACGTCCAGGTCCAGGGTCTCGGTCAGCCCGGCGGCCAGCCGTTCCCAGGCAATCGCGCCCATCACGGCGTTATCGGTGCAGAGTTGCAGCGGCGGAATGTGCAACTCGATGCCACGCTTGGTCGACTCTTCGCCCAGCCGCTGACGCAGACGCGCGTTGGCGGCCACGCCGCCGCCAACACAGAGCACTTTCAGGCCGGTGCGCCGCACGGCCAGCAGCGATTTGGCCACCAGGCAGTCGACGACCGCCTCTTGAAAGCTGGCCGCCAAATCGGCCACGACTTGCGCATCCAGCGGGGCGTCGACGGTCGTGCCCGGCGGGGCAATCTTATAGCGCACGGCCGTCTTCAGGCCGCTGAAGCTGAATTCGAACCCCTCGCTGTCGATCATGGGTCGCGGCAGTGCATAGGCCGCTGCGTTTCCTCTTTCGGCCGCGCGCTGAATGGCTGGCCCGCCCGGAAAAGGTAGACCCAGCAAGCTCCCGATCTTGTCGAAGGCCTCGCCGGCCGCATCGTCAATCGTGCCCCCCAGCAACTCGAACTCCAGCGCCGAGGCACAACGATAGAGACTGGTGTGACCGCCGCTGACGATCAGACCCAGGCAGGGGAAGACTTCCTTTCCCGCGGCCAGGCGGCAGGCATAGATGTGGGCGTGCAGATGGTTCACGGCCACCAGCGGCACCCCCAACGCCAGGCACAGGGCCTTGGCCGCTGCTAGCCCCACCAGCAGCGAGCCCGCCAGACCGGGCGTGTTGGCCACGGCAATCCCCGCGACGTCGCCCAGCTTCATGTTTGCCCGGCGCAAGGTCTCGTCGATCACCGGCAGAATTCGCTCGACGTGGGCGCGCGCGGCAATCTCGGGCACCACGCCGCCATAGCGCTCGTGGAGTTTCTCCTGCGAGGCCACGACCGCCGCCCGCACTTCCAGTTGTTCGGTCACCAGCGCCGCGGCCGTCTCGTCGCAGGTGCTTTCCAGGATCAGTAGGGTTTTCATCGCGAGCCGCCGATTTTAGCGGACTTGCGGCGAGCAGGCCATGGCCGCATCGGCGGCTGCGCGCCCGCGTGAGCGCTCGAGCAACCGGCGATTTGGTAGTGCCCCGCGGAAGACTCGCGTCAAATTTCGTTGCAAGCCTGGCTCGCAAGGCCCACAATGAGTAGGGGCGACGAGGCTTGCGAGAGGGATTGGTGATGCGCGCAAAAACCGTCCATGGCGTGCTGGTGCTCACGGCGATTCTCGGCGCGGTCCGTTCGGCTTCCGCGCAGATCACCGTCACCATCCCGATGCACCGCGTGCATCTCACTCCCTATCCCGTGAACGATTGGGCCAAGTACGGGGAGCCCGACTTGCGCAAGCAGGGCTTTACCTACATGGGGCACGGAGACTGGATGCAGGCGTGGAGGGGGTCGAGCGGCGATGGCGGCTCGGGCATGAGCTTTCCGTACCAGCCCCTCTATCCCATCGGCATGTTCGGTTTCTATCCGCAACCGATGCCCTACTATCCGACCGAGAATTCCGAATCGCAGTATCCCGCCCGCGCGCCGACGCCTAGCTGGCTCAAACCGCAGCCTGCGCCGCAACGACTCGCGATGATCAAGCCCAGCCTTCGGATTAATACCACCGATGACCGGGCGAAGGCCGACAAGCTGCTGGCCGATGGCGACGAACGATTCGGCAAACAACAACTTTCCGCGGCATTGGAGCGCTATCGGGTCGCCGCGCAACTAGCACCGAACCTGGCGGATGCTTACCTCCGTCAAGGTTTCACGCTCGTCGCGCAGAAAAAATACGTCCCGGCCGTCAGACTCTATCATCGCAGCCTCGAGTTGGCGGCCGACTGGAGCCGGTCGGTCGTCCGACTCGACGAACTCCATGGTGAGGAACGCTCGCGACGCATCACCAAACTGCTCACCAAGTCGGCGGAGGCCGAACCTCTCGACGCCGACCTGGCTTTTCTGTTGGCGATGCAGCTGTTCTTTACCGGCCAACGCGATCGCGCGCAACTCTATTTCGTGCGTGCCGAGTTCCTGGGAGGCAACCAGGACCATCTCCTGGACGCCTTTTTGCCGCAATCCAAGGCGATGGATGACGCATTGGAGCGTTAGTCTCTTGCCATTTCGCGAGCATCCCGCGCCATGGCGCCGTGACGCCTAGCATTACAAGAAACCGCAAGCGCGCCGGAAAATCCGCCGTCCTATTGGGCTCGGGCGAGTTGCTGCGTCAGATAGTCGACCGCCTTTTGCAATTGCGGATCGACGAACGGCTCCTTGGCGGGCGAATCCTTGGCCGCGGCTTCTGGCGGCTTGGCGTCACCCGGTTCGGGCGGCTTCGCGGGGTAGCCGTCGACGCGCGCCTTACCGTGCTTGCTGACCAGGATGTCGCGATCGCGACGTTCGCGAATCAACCGCTCGGTTTCGGTTGGGGTGAGCTTCACCGAATAGCCCTCGTCGGGCATCACACCCCATTCGTCGCTCTCCTTGGCGTCGGGAAAGCGGTGAATGTTCTTGCCGTTGGGCCGGTGGTAGCTGGCCGTGGTCAGCTTCAGGGCGCTCTTGCCCCCTTCCAGCTCGATCACGTTCTGCACGCTTCCTTTGCCCCACGTTCTTTCGCCAACGACGATCGCGCGATGATTGTCTTGCAAGCAGGCCGAAAGTATCTCGCTGGCGCTGGCGCTATAGTGGTTGACCAGGACCGCCATCGGAAAGCCCTCGAAGGTCCCCTCCTTCTCGGCTTCCCAGACGCGCTCGGGCGTGTTGCGCCCCTTGGTGCTCACGATGCGGCCGCTGGCGACGAACATGTCGCTGACTTCGATGGCCGAGGTCAGCAGCCCGCCGGGATTGAATCGCAGGTCGACGACCAGCCCCTTGAGGCCCTGCCCCTGCAAGTCGACCAGGGCTTTCTTCAATTCCAGGGCCGTGTCGCGGCTGAAGGCCGACAGGCGGATGTAGCCAAGGTGCTTGTCGTGATCGAGAAAGAAGTCCCAACTGTCGTCCGGCTTGCGGTGATCGCCCTGGATCGTCTCGACGTGTACCCACTCGCGCGTGATCGTGACGGTTTCCTTGGGACGCGCGTCGGCGTGTTGAATGGTCAACGTCACCTGCGTGCCGGCGTCCCCCTTGAGTCGCTTGATCGCTTCGTCGGGACCAATGCCCTCGGTGCTCTTGCCGTTGATTTCCAGGATGGTGTCGCCCGACTCCAGCCCGGCACGATAGGCCGGGGTGCCGACCAGGGGGCTAATGATCCGCAGTTGATCGCCCTGGTGGTCGATGCGAATGCCGATGCCGCCGAATTGGCTCTCGACGCTGGTTTTGAAGCGATTGATGTCGTCGGGACTGATGTAGTTCGAGTAGGGATCGAGCTTGCTCAGCACGCCGTGAATGGCCGCCTCCATCAATTCGCGGCGGCTGACGTCCTTGACGTAGTTACGCTCGACCTGGTCGAGCGTGTCGGCAAAGATCTGATAGAGCTCGTAGTCGTCTTCCGGAAGCTTCTTCTCGCCTTCCTTTTCGGCGGCGCGGGCCAGGGCGCTCGAGAACACCAGCAGGCCGGCCAATGCCACGGCGGAGACCCACGACAAACCATGTCCGCGGCAAGAATCCATCGGCGCCTCCTCCGTTCAAAGGGTTCCGAAAGTGTGCGGCATGACGCGGTCGCACGGCCCGGGCGTTCCGTCGATCGGTGCCCTCGGGCGGGGCGGCAGGGGCAGCGGACGGCTCCCTGGCTACCAGGCAAGCCCACGCTACTCAAGTTCTAGTATAGGTAGCCCTTGCGCGCCCGGCAATAACGGATTATTGGGCGCGAGCGGCGGTTGGCGGAAGCTTGCCGAGGGCAGGCCCAAACCGGCTACGAGGCGTGAGCCGCCTGTCGGGCAGGCGCGGGCGAGGCCAGAGCCCGCAGCTCCGCGCAAATCTCGTTCTGCAGCACTTCCTCAAGTGCGGTGAGCGCGCGGGCGATCGTGGCACCGTCCATCACGCGATGGTCGTAGGTCAGCCGCACGTCGATCGCGCCCTGGTCATCGAACGTGCCGTAGTGGAGCGTCGTGGTCAGGGGCGAGAGGATGTGCAGGGCGCCCGCGCCAAAGGCGGCCACGACACTGACCGCGTAGGTGCCAAAAAAATGCGCTCGGGCGGCCCCGTCGGTATATAAGGCCATCCACCAAAGCAGCCGCCGCAGCGGCAGGGGCATCCGGCTCAACAGCATCGCCTGCCGAAAGTGGGGGATGCTATCGACGTCGGCCGTTTTGTGGTGCCGCACCAAGGCGTCGAGTTCCTCAAGCGATAGCAACTCGGGCCGCGGCACGTGGGCGAAAAACACCCCTTCCTCGCCCCGGTACGTTCGCTCGAGGCTGAAGCTTGCCACGTTGATCGGATGTTCGTAGATGTGCGGCCACAAAAAGGGCAAGTAGCAACGCCGTAACTGCGGATTGGCGGCCGAAACGATCGCGTAGGCCTTGAGAAAAATCGCGCACCAGCTGACGTGCCTGGGCTGGCTGCGGCGGGCCGAAACGACGTCGGCCAGGTGCATCCGCCGCTGTGACGGGACGCTCGGCACCTTCCTCGAGTAGCGCATCAAGTCGCAGACAAATTTCCGCTGGGGCGACAGCGCAATGAACTTGCCTTTGATGCTCTTATCGAGGCCCGGGATCGGAATGAGTGCCATGGCGGTTTAGTGGGTCCGGGGTAATTCTGCTCAGGCGACATTCAAACACACGTTCCACGAGGGCGTGGGGCCGAGTCCCCCGGGACAACCGGCGGCACCGCGCTGACTGTCCTATTCGTCGACGGACGGCGCGGAGTTTTCCAACGTTTCGGACGCCGCCCCCCGACTCTTCGCCGTCCGGAGGGAGCCAACTCGGACATTTGGAAATTTGCCCCAATGCGGTAAAGGTTAACGACTGGGCAACCCACTTTCAAATGACCACAAAACAAATCATCATGGTCACCATTCTTCCAACATCGGTCGACTGTTCGGCGCCGGACCAACGAATTCCACCCTGGGCCAGTACGCCACCGTCAGCGTGGAGCGACGGCTTGGCCGATAGTCCGCGGTGCTGGCTACCGCTACAATCGCGGTAAGCCCCTCCGATTCCTCACCTTCCGAGACACCTGCCATGGCAGCCCTGCGCCTGGGACATCCGAATCTCGGACTGGGCATCGGCCTGCGAACGGTTCATTTCCCCTACATTCTCGAGCATTGGCCGCAGGTCGATTGGTTTGAGGTGATCTCCGAAAACTTCATGGACTCGGCGGGCCGGCCGCGCTGGGTGCTCGACCAAATTGCCGAGCGGTATCCGACGGTCATGCACGGCGTCTCGCTGTCGATCGGCAGCACCGACCCCTTGAACTTCGAGTACCTGGGCCGGTTGAAACGACTCGAGCAAGCCATCGGCCCGCGCTGGATTTCAGACCACCTCTGCTGGACCGGAGTCTTGGGCATCAATGCACACGATTTGCTGCCGATCCCGCTGAACGAGGAGACGCTGGCGCACGTTGTGGCCCGCATTCGCATGGTGCAGAACTTTCTGGAGCGGCCACTGGTGTTGGAAAACCCCAGCACGTATGTCACGTTTGCCCAGTCCACGATGAGCGAATGGGAATTCCTGACGCGGATGGCCACCGAGGCCGATTGCGGCCTGCTGCTCGACGTCAACAACGTGTATGTGTCGAGCGTCAATCACGATTTCGATCCGCGAGAGTACATCGAAAACGTGCCGCACGAGCGGATCGTGCAGTGCCACCTGGCGGGCCACACCAACTGCCGCACGCACCTGATCGACACGCACGACGATCACGTGATCGATCCGGTGTGGGAGCTGTATCGGTTGGCCCACCGGTTGACCGGCGGCATGTCGACGTTGCTCGAATGGGACGCTCGCATTCCCGAGTTTCCGGTGGTACACGGCGAAGTGCTGAAGGCACGCCAGTATATGAACGATCTGCCGACCACGGCCCGCCCCGCGGCTACAACGTCGGCCGATCCGGCACCGGGGGCGCACGGCGTCTCGAATCCGATCGCCTATATCATGGGCGAAATCACATGAGCGGCCGGCCGGCGAGTCTCGAACAGATCCAGCGCTGGATGCAGAGCGTGATCACGCATCCCGGCGGCGTGGAGGAAGGTCTCGACGCGCCAGCCACGCGGGCCCATCTGGACATCCCGGCTAGGGACCTGGCCAGCGTGATCGCGCCCTCGGCCCGATTGGATAGCACCCAGCGGCTCGAGATTTACGTCGACGCCTATCACGAGCGGCTGTTGGAATGCTTGCGCGAGGAATTCACCGCCACGCGTGCCGCGCTGGGGGGGGAGCTGTTCGAAGCGGTGGCATTCGGCTATTTGCAGCATTACCCCTCGCACAGTTATACGCTGGGCAAGCTGGGCGCGAGCTTTCCCCGTTATCTCGCCGAGTCGCGGTTGCACGAGCGAGCCGCGCCTGCTGGAACGCCAGCCCGCTGGGCGGATTTCGTGATCGAGCTGGCCGCTTTCGAGCGATCGCAACGCGACGTGTTCGACGGACCTGGCAGCGAAGGCCTGGTGAGGTTGGACCTCGCCGCACTGGCGAAGGTTCCCGGCGATCGACTGGGCCAGTTGCGATTTGTCGCGGCCCCCTGCCTGCGATTGCACCGCTTTGATCACCCGGTGCACGTCTATTGGACCGCGCTTAAAAACGGGGAGCAGCCCGTCGCGCCGCAACCCAGTGCGAGCTGCCTGGCGATCAATCGGCGCGAGTATCAGATCGAACGCCATGCGCTCGAGCCCAGCGAGTTTTCGCTACTCGAGCGTTTGGCGGCCGGCGATACGCTGAATGATGCGCTGCGGACCGCCGCGGAACTTCCAGGAGCTCGCTTGGCGTCGCTCGAACGCGACCTGGGCCAATGGTTTGCGCGCTGGGCCGCGGCGCGTTTCCTGACGGGCTGGCAAGTCTAGTGTTCGGCCCCTCCTTGCGCTGTCCCGCCCGCCCCGCGTCGAATCGGGGGCTCGCCGCCCCCCACGATTGCAACGCCGCGCCCCCGCCCGCGTCCCGCGCACGCCTTCCGTTTATTTTGGTTCTGACGAATTTTCTGGGAATAACTCTTAACGGGTTGGGCGAAGAGAGTGCGCGATATCGCCCCAGGGATCTCGGGTGTCGCAAAAACGGAAACAGAGAGGGGTGCCGACGGTCGCTCACCGTGGCGATCGGCAGGTGACGTGATGAAGAGGCAACGCCCTGTGGAAGGGGCGCGAACAGGCTTGAATTCCCTCCCGCACATACCCAACCTGGTCTCACCACACACCGTTTAGCGCCGTTATTTTTTGGCGATTTTGCCGGCGTTTTACTTTATTTTTCGGAACCGGGACTTGAATCAAGGGTTTTGTTCTGCGCATATGGAATGATCGGCCTATCGGCTGCGTCGCCAGGAACCGGCACAGCTTCTCATTCCACTCAAACTCTAATTCGTTGCCTCAGAGGCTAGCGTCGCGCGCAGCCTACGGCCCGCGCGCGAGATTAGGAAATTTGGGTGGGGTTTGCCGGCGAATTGGAGTTCGCATGGGGCCGCAATCATAATTCAAATCTCCTTTGCGCGTTCGAGAGCCTCTCGACTGACAACCAGAGACAGGGCGTCCGCTATGACGAAATGGCGAAACCTTTCCGATCGACTCGGCAACCCCTTTTCCCTCGAGCGCAAACGACGGTCGCGCAAGGCGGCAGGGCTGAGCCCGCGCGTGATGCGCCTGGAACCGTTCGAAGAACGGGTGATGCTGGCGATCGGGCCGAAACTCGTGGCGGTGTTTCCCGACTCCTCGGAAACCTCGGGCCTGGCGGCGAACCAGGTCTTGCACGTGGCGCCCACGCAGTTGATTTTCCGCTTCGATAGCAACATCGATCCGACCACGCTCACCGCGGGCGGCGTGCAGGCCATTCAAGTTACTCGGGCCGGCGCTGATCATGTTCTGGGGACCAGCGACGATGTCAGCGTCGCAGCCGGCTTCGTGGGCATCGGCGCCAGCAATAACGAAGTCGTCGTGCGATTTGCCAACGATCTACCGAACGATCTCTATCAATTTTCGATCGCTGGCACGCTCAAAGGCACGAATGGAACGGTATTCAATGCCGGGCAGTCGGTCACCCAGCAATTTTCGCTCGACCTGGGCGCCCAGGTGGTGGCGGTCGTGCCGCAGCCTGTTTCGCGCGACGCCTCGGGCCGGATCACGCAATCGGCCAGCGCGCAGAGTGAAATCGACGTCTATTTCAACGCCAACGATCCGTTGGACATGACGAGCGCGCAAACCAAGACCTATTACGAACTGATCCGCTCCAACGACACCGCCTCCACGCTCGACGACGGCGCCATCATCAACCCCGTCTCGGTCAATTACAACCAGACCACGGGCAAAGCGGTCTTGATGTTCGCCTCGAGCGCTTTGGCCGTGCCCGGTACCTACCGGCTGCGGATCGGCAATGCCGACCCCATTTCCTTGCCCACCACGACAACCAACGTGGCCAGCGGGGCCGCGGGGTCGAGCTTTGGCACGGCGGACAATCTGCAAACCTTGTTCACCGCCACCTCCGGAACGCAAAGCCTCACGCTCTCCGGCCCGGGCGCGAACATCGGCGGCAGTCCGGTGACCGTGCTCTATCCGGGCGGCGACAATGAGCCGGGCACGCGCGCCATCAACGTCGAAGACCATCTCGACGGCAGCCCCGATCTCAGCGGCCAGATCCCGGTCTACTTCTACAATTTCCAATCGAACATCGGCTCGGTCAACGGCCTGGCGCAAACGAACTTCATCACGGACGTCCAGAAGCAGCGCGTGCGCGAAGTGCTGCAATACTACGCGAATTATTTGGGTGTCGAATTCGTCGAAACGGCTACTTCCGGTTTCACGATTGCGCGCGGCAATCCGCTGGTGGTCGATCCGAACGTCAATCCACTGGGCATCGGCGGCATCGCCGGTGGCAACGAGGCCGTCATGAACTCGGCCGTCGACTGGGGCGACAGTGCCGCCGGCGGGGCGTTTTTTACCACCGCGATGCACGAAATCGGGCATCTGCTGGGTTTGGGCCATACCTACGAACTGCCCCCGCTGACAATTCAAGGCAGCTCCGAGACGGGTCCCAACGTCTCGTCAGCCGAGCCCGTGTTTCCCGGCGACGCCGACATCCTGCTGGGGCAATATTTGCACCCGCCGGTCGGCAACGACATCAACATCTACCAGTTCGCGCTCAATCAGTCGGGCTTGTTGAATCTGGAGACGATCGCGCAGCGGCTCGGCACGCTGGCCGGCCAAGCCCCCAGCCAGCTGAACACCGTGATCACGCTGTTCGACAGTAACGGCAACATCATCGCGCGTAACGACGACTATTACGGCACCGATTCGCTGGTCTCGATGCAACTCGGCACCGGCACCTACTATGTCGCGGTGACCAGCACGGGCAACACGAACTATAACCCAGCCATTCCGAACACCGGATTTGGCGGCACGACGCAAGGCAGCTACCAGTTGCGGATGACGTTCACGCCCGCCACGACCAACGGCATCAAGGACACGACCGGGACCCTGCTCGACGGCGACTCGGACGGCTCGCCCGGCGGAAACTATAACTTCTGGTTCAACGTGGCCTCGGCCAGCCAAACGTTTTTCGTCGACAAGGTGACGGGCGTCGATCTGGCGCCCACGGGCAACGGGGCTGGCTCGATTAATGCGCCCTTCAAGACCATCGCCTTTGCCCTGGCCCACGCGGCTCCCGGCAGCATCGTGCGCATTGAAGGCAATTACGGCCCCACGAATAACCCGGCCACATCGATCGCCAATTGGCAAAGCTATAACATCGGCTTCGACAGCTTGGGCAATCCGCTTTCCGACGGTTCCACCTTTCAGATCCCGGCAGGCGTCACGGTGATGGTCGACGCCGGAGCAATCATCAAGCTGCACGGGGCGAATATCGACGTTGGGTCGGTCACGCCCGGCACCGCCGCCGGTGGCGCTCTGCAGTTGTTGGGCACGCCGGTTCTGCCGGCGAATTCGTCTACCCCTACCCCGCCGACTGGCTCGGTCTTTCTGACGTCGTACTACAACAGTGCCTTTGGTACCGATCCGGGCACGGCCAAGGGCCCGCTGAAGGCGGGCGACTGGGGCGGCATCGTCTTTCATGGCGACGCCGACAACGAGTCGCAGGGCATCTTCCTTGACTATGTCAACCACGCCTCGATCAGCTTTGGCGGCGGCCAGGTCAATGTCAACTCACTGTTGAGTGTCTACGATCCCATTCACTTGATTTCCTCGCGGCCCACGATCACCTACAACACGATCACCAACAGTGCCGACGCCGCGGTATCGGCCGATCCCAACAGCTTCCAGGAATCCGAATTCCAAAGCGAAGTCCCGGGCAGTGCGTTCCAAGCCGACTATTCGCGCGTCGGGCCGCAGATTCGCGGCAACACGCTGGGCGTCAATTCTACGACCTTCACGGTGCCGTCCGCCGGTGGATCGGCCGTTATCGAGGGTGAGACCTTCGTGGTCAACGGCGTGACATTCAAGTTCACCAAGACCGGCACCGCCGGAACTCGGGTGATCAACATCACCAACTCCATGACTGCCGCGCAAGTGGCGGCGGCCGCCCAGGCCTCGCTGGTCGCCAATCCGATCGCCGGGGTGCTCTCGACGTCTGCCGGATCGAGCGTGCTGCTGTTCGGCCTGAACACGTTCTCGCAAAGCGCCAGCCACGGAATCGTGGCCGTCAACTCGATCCAGCAAAACAGCATCAACGGGTTGTTCGTGCGCATCCGCACCGACCTGAGCACCGGTTCGGTGCTCGATCCGCTGACCGTCTCCGCGCGGTTCTCGACGACCGACATGGTATACGTCGTCGAGGAGAATCTGGAAATTCAAGGGCAGCCGGGCGGCTTCGACTACGTCAGCAGCTTGACAGGGCAAGTTACCGATCCGTCGGACCCCAACGCCGTGCTGACCGCGCGGCCCAACGCACGGTTGTCGATCGATCCGGGGGTCGTGATCAAGCTGGGTGGCGCGCGCATCGAAACCGAAATTGGCTCGCAATTGATCGCCGAGGGCACGGCCAGCAATCCGATCGTCTTCACCTCGGTCTTCGATGATCGGTATGGCGCGGCCGGCTCGTTCGATACGACGAACGACGGCTCCACGACTACGCCTACGGCCGGCAACTGGGGTGGATTGTTCTTCGGCCCCCTCTCGACCGGCAGCGTCGATCATGCGCTGATCACGTTTGGCGGCGGCACCACCACGGTCGAGGGCGGCTTCGGCACCTTCGACGCCGTGGAGATCCACCAAGCCAAGGTCCGCATCGCCAACAGCACCCTGGAGAACAACGCCGCCGGCGGCGACAGCACCGATCGATCCGGACGCAGTTCGGCCACTTCGGCCGTGATTTTCGTCCGCGGCGCACAGCCGGTGATCGTCAATAACACGATCCAGAACAACGACCTCGCAGGCGCCAATGCCAACACGGCCGCCATCAGCATCAACGTCAATTCGCTGAACTCGCAATTGGTCACCGATTGGGGCGATTCCATCGGCGCGATCAATCTGCAAGTCGTTTCGCTGACCAACGACGGTCCCTTGGTGCGCGGCAATAAGCTGGACAACAACCCGATCAACGGCATGCTGGTCCGCGGCGGCATCATCACGACCGACGTCGTGTGGGACGATACCGACATCGTCCACGTGCTCGAAGATCTCATTACCACGTCGAATCAGTTCTCGCTCACCGGCACGATCCGGCTGCAAAGTTCGCCGACCGAGAGCCTGGTGGTCAAGCTGTTGGGTACCACGGCCGGCTTTACGGCCTCGGGCGAGCCGTTGGACATCACCAATCGTTACGGCGGCGCGGTGCAGATCATTGGCACGCCCAGTCACCCGGTGGTGCTGACTTCGATCTACGACACCACGGCCGGCGCAGGTTTCACGCCGTCGGGCCAGCCGCAGAACGATACGGCTAACCGCAAGGGCGCCACCACCCCCGCTCCGACCCCCGGCAACTGGGTCGGAGTCACGCTCGACACGTACAGCAACGACACGAACGTCGACGTCGTGAATGAAGCCGAACAAGGCTTCGTTTCCGGCGCCGATACCAACAGCACGCCGTCGACCGCGCAGTACCTGGGCATTCTGGCCAAGGACTCTCTGAGCGGCGACGACAACGCACGGCTTGGTTTTACGATTCATGGTTCGATCAGCCAGACGTTCTCCAGCCCCGGTCGGGGCGACGTTGACGTTTACAGCTTCCAAGGCACGGCCGGAACGCCCGTCTGGATCGACATGAATCAGACGGCCTCGGCGCTCGATGCCGTCGTCGAGTTGGTCGACGCCAACGGTGGCGTGCTGGCCCGCTCCGACAATGCCATCGCCGAGCAAATCAATCCCACCTTGCTGGTGGGCATCGCCAAGCCGTTCCAAACTGGCTTACCCGGCAGTGTCGGCACCTTCAGCGCGCCACACTTTTTCAGCACCAATCCGCTCGATCCCGCGATGCGGGTCGAGTTGCCTGGCACGACCGGTACGATCAACACGTATTACATTCGCGTGCGGGCCAGCAACAAAAGCGCGAACATGTCCGACCTCGGGGCAGGACTCACCAAGGGCGAATATCAGCTGCAGGTTCGCTTGCAGGAAGAGTATCAGTATCCGGGCAACGTGGTGCGAAACGCCGACATTCGCTATGCGGTGAACGGCGTGCAGGTCGTCGGCAAGCCCGAGCATTCGCCGTTGGAGGGAACCACGTCGCAGACCATCGTCTCGAACCCTTCGCTCACCGCCGCGCCTGGCGGCGGCACGGCCGTGATCAGCGGCGAGACGTTCACGCTCAACTCGAGCACGATCGTCAACGCCGTCGCGACGGGAACCACCTTCACGCTCACCAAGGATACGACCCAGTCGGGGACCGGCTTCATTCAGATCACCGACACGATGAGCAGCACCGACGTGGCCGCCGCAATCGCGGCGGTGGTGGGCAAGACCGTTACGGGAGTCACCGCGACCGCAGCCGGTTCCACCGTGACGTTCGCCGGCGCCACGAACCTCACGCAGAGCACGACGCACTCGCTGATCGAAGCGGAGCCTAACGGCACGTTCGACACGGCGCAAAACCTCGGCAACCTGCTCGATTCAGCCAACAGTTCGATCAGCGTCGCCGGCCAGCTTAGCAATCCATTGCAGGTCGACTGGTTCAAATTCAACTTGAATTACGACCTGGTCCAAGCCATCGCCAAGAGCAGCGACGGCCTCAAGACGTTCGCGGCCATGTTTGCCATCGACTACGCCGACGGCCTGACGCGGCCCGACACGACCATGTCGATTTTCGACCAGGCTGGCAATCTGGTCTTGATCGGACGCGGTTCGGACGTCGTCGATGCGCAGCCCACGCCCGGTCAGGGCTCTGACACCGCGAATGCTTCGCACGGCCAGTTCGGCACCCTGGATCCCACGATCGGCAGCGTGCAATTGCCCGCCGGCGGACCAGACCCACAAGGCGCCACGTCGGGATTGCGAACGTACTACGTGGCGGTCTCGTCGAGCTACAATCTGCCCACGGTTCTCGACGCCACGTTCAATATGACGGCGACCAATCCCCTGGTGCGATTGCAGCCGGTCGACTCGATGGCCAGCATCATCAATGACACGATTGGTGCGTCGAACGCCCAGGCCACGGCCACGCCGCCGGCGCAACAGGCTTTCCCTGGCAGCACCCCGCAACAACTCAACCTCAGCGCCACGCCCTTCTCGCTGGGCGACGTCGTGATGTATGTGAACGGCCCAAGCCAGCTGTATACGGTCAATCCATTTACGGGTCAGCCGCAAACCTGGATCACGAACCCGTCGAACACGGTGCAGCCCACGCCTTATGGCTCGCCCAGCGGCCAGAGCCAGAACGGTTTGCCGCACTCGAGTCCCGGTGACTTCGTCGACGAGTATTTCGACATCGCGATGCGCAGCGACGGTCGTTTGTTCACCTTCCCCCAGGGCTTGGGTACCAACGACACATCCCAAACCAACGGCACTTATCGGCAGTTAGACACGACGGACGGCGCGATCGCCACGACCGACAAGAACGGCTTGGGCGACCAGAGCAGTCCGATTGCGACGCAGGTCCTCGATCCCACCACGCCGATCAATCTGATCCCTCCATCCTACAACTTCAAATCCCCGACTGGCACCGATGCCGGCGTGTTTTATAACGGTATGACATTCGGTTACGATCCGAACGTATTCTCCAACACGGTCAACTTTCCCTCGAACTTCAACAGTGCGTATGGCCAATTCGAAGTGCCCGGCCGAGCGCTGTTTGCCGTTGGCAATCGCAACAGTGACCCCTCGATCCAGTGGTCGCAGAATCTGTTGTTCGCGCTGGACGCCAACACCGGCGCGCCGCTCAACACCGAGGCCAAAGCGAGCAACGGAAAATTCCAAACGTTCAACCCAGTTCCCGACAACTCTCCGCTGGGCGATGCGTCTGGCACGTCGGCCATACCGCAGGGTCAATTGACCACGGGCGTGTCGATCATCTCGGTGCCCGCCACCAGCGCCACCGACCCGACGAACGACATTCAGGATGGGCAGCAATTCCGCATTGGCAACAATCCGGTGCCCCTGAATGCCGATGGCACGCTCAAGCTCGACTCTAGCGGCAACGTTGCAGCCGTCCTCCCGACCGGCGTCACGTTCGAGTTCGATAGCGGTCCGATCCTGAACTTCCCCAACACCGCGACGCCGGCGGCGGGATTGCACAACAACGACTCGTTCAAGATCGGCAATACCGTGTTCGTGTTCAAGAACGACGGTACACTGGCCGGCGGCTCGAACATCACGATCCCTTTCCTAGCGACCGATAGCGCCGCCACGTTGGGCGCCGAGATCACGACCGCGATCAACGGCGCCGGGCCCGCGTTCGCCGGCATTGCCGACTTCAGCGTCCATCGGATCACGATCAACACCTCGACCGGAGGCTTGGGAACCGGCGACCTTTCCAACACCACCACGCTTACGAACGACGGATTCACGATTACGGGCGCCCGGGGCACCACGGGCAAAACGACGTATTTGCAAACCGGTCCTGGATCGAGCCTTTCCGACGGCGAAACGTTCTTCATCACCTCCCCGACGGGTGTCACGACCACGTTCGAGTTTCGTTCCTCGGGCAGCGCCACGGGCACGAACACAAAGGTGGCCTATACGGCGACCGATTCGAGCACGACCGTGGCACTCGAGATGGTCATCGCGATCAATAGCACCGTGGGCCTGTCCGGAGTGGCCTCATTCACCGGCGGCGCCATCGTCATCCACGGAGGAGCCACGGCGAACTTCTCCGCATTGACCGCTCCGCTGCCAGGCTCGCCGCCTACTCCCAGCGGATTTGTGCAGGCGATTTCACCGGCGCCGATCGCCATTCACTTCAAGGCCAGCGATTCGGCCGCCACCTTGGCAGCCGCCATCGCCGCCAAGATCAACAATCCCACCAACAATCCCGCGCAGCCCGCGACCACTCCCGTGCCCGATGGCGCGAGTTCCAACTACCGCGTGAGCGCCACCGTCAGCCAAGGCGCCGTGCAAGGCGAGCAGACCGACAATCTCAATTCCGTGTTCATCAAACTGACGAACGTGATGGGCAGCGATGTGAACTTGAACCCCACGCTGACGCCAACCCAGTTGGCAGGATCGTTCGGTTCCGGTTCGACCACGGTTTACGACCCGCTGACCACCGATGCTCCGGAAAACAACATCTTCGGCTTTACGGACACCGCCGGGCAAACCGTCTATGGCGAGAACCTTTTCGGTACCAACGGCTTTTTCTTTGGCCAGACGGGCGACATCACGGGCGTTGCCTTCGTGCCAACGCCACCCTTACCAAACGGCACCACGCTGCCCGATCGATTGTTTGCCGTCAGCGACACGGGCGCCCTGTACGAAGTGAAGAACTTCAATTCGCTTCCCAACGCGAGCAACAACGGAGCTACGCTCACGCTGCTGAACGTCGTTTCCGACCTGTCGGGCGGAATTGCCAGCAAGCCCAACGGGCTCAATGGCCTGGTGAACTTCACGGGACTGACGGCCGGTCCGCCAGACGTCGAGAACGGCGCATACAAGTACTCGCTGTTTGCCACCGACGAACAAGGCAATCTCTGGTCCTTCGACGTTCCGGCCGATCCCACCACGGGACTGACGACGGCCGCCGGCGGCCAGCTCGGGCACGTCTTCCTGAATGGGGCCACGCACGTCGACACCGGACTGTTCGACTTGCAAGGCGTGACCTTCTCGACGCTCGACTACAACCTCTGGCACGTCACGGCAAATCGCGGCGGCGATCCTGGCCCCGGCGGTGCCCCGGGCACTCCGGCGGCGGCTCAGTTTGCCGCCAACGCGGGCCACGGTTCGACGCCCAGCTTCGACTTCAACTCGGCAACAACCGGTCCTGGCGCGTCGACGAGTGGCGGCAACAGCTTCTATTTCGGTCTCGAGAATCCGACGACGGCGCTGACGCCCCAGCCGGGATCGATCGGCTATCTGCCCAACGCTTCGAACATCGCGGCGAGCAGCAATATGGCGCTGTTCAACAGCTACAATTTGCCGGGCGGAGCCTATGGCAGTTTGCAAGCCCAGCCGTTCAGCCTGCAAGGCTACGCCGCGGCCGACGAGCCGACGTTGTATTTCAATTACGCGCTCGACACGCAGGATGCCAACGGCGCCTCCATGCAAGACAGCTTTCGCGTCTATGGCTCAAGCGATGGCGGCGTGCATTGGGAGGAGTTGGTGACCAACAACTCAACCCTGTCGTCCCCGCGTACGACGAACTCCGAGTTGCCATCGTACATTTCCGCCCAGGGCGGCGCTTACGAGGGCGACGCCTCGAACCAGCAGGTGCAAGAGGCCTTCGATCCGACCGGCAACCCTCCGGTCAACGTGAACACGGACCCGAACACGACGGCGGTTGGCTGGCGGCAAGCCCGCGTCGATTTGGGCGATTTTGCCGGCAAGTCGAACGTCATGCTGCGTTTCGACTTTAGCACGGCAGGCGCGCTGGGCATCGGCGCCACGCTGCAAAGTGGCGTATACCTGGGCGCCCCGGCCGCGACACCCTCGTTGGACGGGCAGTCGTTTAGCGTGAATAATTCGATGACCACGAGTTTCAATCCCGACGGCTCGCCGGTCATCCAAACGCTGAACTATCAGTTCACGTTCCGCTCGGGGTTGGTTCTCACCGTGCCTGCTGGCGGCGCCCAACTGATTAATGAGGGCGAAACCTTCACGGTCAACGGCACGACCTTCACCTTCACGAAAACCGGCGCCACGGGGGCCGGTTTGATCAACATTACGAATTCGATGACGGCCGACGACGTCGCCAAGGCCATCGCGGCGCAGCTCACGCAGTTGCCCTACCAGTTGCAGATCCCGACGGGCGGCGGAAGCACCCTTCAGGATGCCGAAACGTTCACGGCCAACGGCATCACGTTCCAGATGCAGAAGTCGGCCCCGACTCCAACCCCCATCGTGCCCGGCAACGTCGGCATCACCTACAACGGCACGGCGACGGCCGCCCAGGTCACGTCCTTGATCAACACGGCGATCCAGAACCAGTCGTTGAGTCTGACCGTGCCAGGCGGCGGCGGCATTTTGATTCAGGAAGGGGAAACCTTCACGGTCAACGGCACCACCTTCACGATGACCCACGTCGGGGCCGGCGCTCACCCCATCAATTTTTTCACCAGCGACTCGAACAATCAGATTGCCGCCAAGATTGTCGCGGCGGTTGGCTCGACGGTGTCGGGCGTGCAGGCCGTACTCAACGGAACGAACGTGCAGTTCGTCGGCGCCACGTCGCTGACTCAAAGTGCCGGTCACGTGATGACCACCAATACGATGAGCGTCACCGCGCCAACGGGGACCAACGTGATCGATGGCGAGACGTTTACCGTCAATGGCAAGACCTATCAGCTCAGTAAGAGTTTCAACGCCGCTCCAGGAAACGTCGAGATCGACGTCTTCAGCAGCATGAGCGCAGCGCAAGTCGCCCAGGCCATCCAAACCGCGGTTTTGGCCAGTCCACCCGCCGGGGTGACTCCCGTGTTGGACGGAGTCAACGTGATCTTCGCCGGCGCGACTTCGCTGTCACAAAGCGCGGCTCACGGACTGACGGACCACGTGGTCCTGTCCGGTGTCACGCCGGTGGTAGTCGCTGGCACGAACATCACGTTGAATGGCGTGACGTCGATCGCCCAAAGCGCCGGACACTCGTTGCAGTTGCTCGGTGCGGCGCCAGGAGTAACGCCCATCGTTTCGGGCGCGAGCGTGCAACTCAATGGCGCCACGTCGCTGTCGCAAAGCGCCGTCCACGCCCTGATCAAAACGGGCAGCGCGTTGCAAGCACCGCCGGCGGCCACGAGCCAGAACGCCGACATCCCTTACAACATCAACATGTCGGCCGGCGACATGTCGGTGCTGGTTGCAAAGGCCATGGATGCAAAATTCGCCGCGGTCGTCGGGAGCTCCGCGAATCAATTGCCCGCCGATAACCTCGACAACCCCAACATCTTCACGTCATCGAAGATCGTTTACATGGCGTCGCCCAGCGGCACCTCGCAGGTGCCGAGCGGCGTGTTGCAACTGATCGGCCACAGCGTCGTGAGCGCTGGCCCACTGGACACGTCGAGCACGCTGACGGGCGACAGCTTTGGAAACTTCTATACGCCCATCGTCAACAATGTCTGGCAGGGACCGACCATCGGCGAAATGCGCGGACAGAATAACACGCACGAAGGCGTGTATATCGATGACATTCAAGTGGGCTTCGCGGGGCGCGGCGAAATGGTTACCGGGACGTACAACCCCACGGCCGACCTGATCGCCCAGCAATCGAATCCCAACGCGCCGATCCCGATCACGGGTCTGACTACCTTTACGCCGGTTCCGATCAATCCCGATCCGACGGTGGCCAAGCACATCTCGGTGGGCGTGTTCCAATTAGACATTCGCCCGGCCACGCAGTATGGGGCCAGCCTGAACAGCGGTTTCCCCTATATCGGCCTGTTCCAGACGTACAACATCAACGACCGGTTCACGCAGGCGTTCACGCTGACCAGCATCAGCGCCGAGAAGATCGTGGACCTGTCGACCTTTACGATCGACACGCAACACGTGACCGTTACGTTCCAATTCGTTACCAACGCGACCGAAGCCAACACGAGCTCGGCGTCGGGTAACATCCCCGTGCTAATCCACACGGGCGACAGTGACGCGGCCGTGGCGCTGGCAATTCAGACTGCGATCAATACCCTGCCGGTGGCCAAGAACTTCAAAGTGAAGGCCGGGGTTCAACCCACGAGCAAACGCATTGACTTGTTCGGCGACGTCGATCAGGTGATCCCGGGCCAATTGGGCTTGATTGTCTATGGCGCCGGTGCGCTGGGCGACACCCCGATCGGAGGCTTGACGGGGGCATTGGGCGGCGTAGGCGACACCGTGCCGACACCGGCTCCGCAGGGCTACACGATCATCCAGAACAACCGCATCAGCAATTCGCTGAAATCGGGGTTATCCTCCACGCCGCAGCTGGTCACAGATGCTAACGGCAATCCAATCGGCGTGGGCGTTCCGGGTCACACCGGCGCCGTGTCCAACCTGCCAACGCTCAATACGTCTCAGCTCGTGCCCGGCATCTCGTTCTCCAATAACCTGATCGTCAACTCAGGACAGAACGGAATTCTGTTCAGCGGCAGTCCCACGACGGACGTGACTCACGCCGTCCCGTTTGGTCGTATTTTTAACAACACGATTGTCGGCGCGCCCATTGGCATCAACGTGATCAACAACGCCAGCCCGACGGTGTTGAACAACATTATCGCCCAGTTCCTGCCGATCAGCTTGCTGGCGACGGCCATCGGCATCAACGTCGACAGCACGTCGAGCACGACGGTCGTGGGTGAGAGCGTCTATGAAAACAACGCCACGAACCTGGTGGGTGTCGCCGAATCGAACGCCATTAATTTGTCGAAGGACAAGAACCTGCCATTGTTCGTCAACGCCGCGGCCGGCAACTTCTATCTGGCCGAAGGCACCCCGGCCATCGACAGCTCGCTCAACACCCTGCCCGATCGGCCGCAAATGGTGGCCGTCGACACGCCGTTGGGCATTCCGGCCTCGGCGATTCAGGCCCCGAACTTCGACCTCCTCGGTCAACTGCGCGTCGACGATCCCAATGTCTCCAGCCCCCCGGGCTTGGGCAGCAACGTCTTCAAGGACCGTGGCGCCATCGAACGGGCTGACTTCGCCGGTCCGACCGCCTTGCTGGTCAATCCGCAAGACAATGACGCGGCCGGAGTCGATCGCAATTCCAGCGTTAACCAGGTGCTGATCGTCGGCAAGCAACTGACCAATTTCTCGATTCAATTGAGCGATACCGGCGTGGGCGTCGACGACTCGACGGTCGACATCGGCAAGTTCTCGATCACGCGCAACGGCGTTCTCCTGGTCGGAGGCACCGACTATTCGCTGTCCTATGACCCAACCAACAACATCGCGCAGTTGATTCCGCCACAAGGCGTGTGGGCTGACGGAACGTACGTGATCACGCTGAATAACACGAATTCGACAAACCCGATCAAGGATCTGGCCGGCAACGGTCTGGCTCCCAACGATGCGACGGGCGTCACCCAGTTCGTAATCCAGCAAACCGCAGTTGCGGCCGCCTCGTGGCAGAACCCGGTCAACAAGTTCGACGTCAACAACGACGGTTTCATCTCGGGTATCGACGCCCTATTGATCATCGACTCGTTGATCACGCAAGGTCCGAGGCCGCTGCCGGGAACGCCCACGGTGCCGCCGGACTTCTATTACGACGTGAATGGCGACGGCTTTTTGAGCCCGCTAGATTTGCTGACCATAACCCAGTACCTGAACACCTTTGGGGTTACGCCGGCTGGACACGTCGCCGGCGCGGCGGCGACAACGTCTCAGGCGACGATTGCAACTCCGCAGGTGGTGGCGGCAACTCCTCAGGTCGCGACGGCGTCCAATCTGGCCACGCCGGCGACATCGCCCATGGCCTCGGCTGTCTCGGGCAGCGGCGCGGCCGTAGCTTTGAGCCTGGCGGCCAGCAGTTCGCCGGCCACTACGCCGGTGGTGACGGTCAACGCAGCCAGTGTCGGAACGGTGTCGGCAGCCTCGACGAGTACCTCGAATCCCAGCAGCGCCACGGCGGCCATCGCTTCGACGCTCTCCAGCGACGACTGGAACGATTCGCAAAATGATCTGGAGAGCATTTTGACCGACTTAACGGCCAGCTCAGAAGATCCGAGACTCACCAACTCCATCGCGACGTGAGTCGCGGCTGATGAACCGGCAGATGAAAACGATCAACCCGGCGAGCTTTGACTTCAGGCCATCCTTCGCACCAGGAAACTCGGAACCAGCGGAGCGGCCTCGCTCCTCGATCAGACCTAGAGAAAGCGACCATGAGATTCATTGAACGGCGTCAAGCCGCGAAGATTCGGCAACGGGCGTACCAAAACGGCAAGGCGCGACGGCACATCAGCAAGCTCGAGATGCTCGAGGGCCGGGCAATGCTGACCGCCAACCCCGCGCTCACACCGTTGCACAATCCGGCGCTGGCTGATGATGTGAACCATGACGGTGTTGTTTCGCCGCTCGACGCGCTGTTGTTGATCAATGACCTGAGGCTGCACGGCCCGCACTCCGCGCAGGGCGCGTCGCCGCTCGCCGCCACTACCAGCTCGAGTTCATCCAGCGTCCTGTACCTTGACGTCAACGGCGACAACATGGTCTCGGCGCTCGATGCGCTGACCGTGGTCCAACAGTTGGCCAATCCCGCCACGACGGTGATGACCGTTCACACGTTCGCGACCGACATGGCCGGCAACCCCATCACCTCGCCGATCACGGTGGGCACCCAATTCAAGGTGGAAACCGACGTTCAAGACACCCGCAATCCGGTCAACTCGACGCCCGGCGTGGGGGCGGCAGCTCTTAATTTCACTTATGACTCGAGCGTCGCCACGGTCGACAATCCGCTGGGCGGCCAGGTTCCCGTCGCCGGACCCGGTTTCGACATTGTGGGGACGAAGCCGCTTGATTTGAGTGTGCCCAATCAAATCACCGACGAAGGCGCGTTGGCCGTGGGTGGCGGACCATCGACTCCCGTGGTCCAGCAGTTGTTTACGTTTACGGCCACGGCCGTCGCCAGCGGAACGGAAACGTTCACCCCCTTCTTCGATTCCCTCGCGCATCACGACACGAGCTTCTTTAACCCAATCGCCGATTTGACAAGTGGCGACATCTTGTTCATCGGCGATTCGCTACAAGTTGTGACTGAGCCCGTGCTTTCGATCAGCCCTGGCCCGTCGATCAACGAGGCCAACGTCGGCACGACCCCCTTCGTGTTCACGGTCAGCCTTTCGCAAGCTCCGCTCGCCCCGGTCACGGTGCAATATGCCACGGCCGACGGATCGGGCGTCAACGGGGCCACGGTGGCCGACGGCGACTACAACGCCACGAGCGGCACGCTCACATTCTCGCCCGCTGGTCCCTTGACGCAACTCGTCACGGTGCTGGTCAACGCCGATCCGACCGTTGAAGCACCGGAAACGTTTGGCGTCGTGCTGTCGAATGCCAGCGGTGACGCGCTGCTTTCGCCCACCTCGGCCGCCACGGGCACGATCCTCAACGATTCGATTTCCATTGGCAACGTGAACGTCAACAATACGGTCACCGGCGCCAACGCCGTATTTACCGTCAGCTTGTCGGTCGCGCCCACGGCTCCTGTGACGGTTCAATATCTGCTCGTGCCCGGCACGGCCACGCTGGGCGACGACTACAGCGCCCCCGCCGGCGGCACCCTGGGCACCCTGACGTTCAATCCCACAGTGACCACGCAGTTGCTCACCGTGCCCATCATCGGCGATGCATTCCCCGACGTCAGCGAGCAATTTCAGGTCGTGCTGAGCAGTCCGACGAACGCGATCTTGAACAACAGCCTATCAACCGAAACGGCCACCGTCACGATCGCGCCGGCCGTCACCATTCCGTCCGTATCGATCACGCCCTTGGTTTCGCTGACGAACGTGGCTCCGCTCACGAACTTCGTGTTCACCGTGTCGCTCTCGAACCCCGTGAACAGCGAACCGCTGTTGGTCGCCTTTGCCACGGCCGATGGCACCAGCGCCCACCCGGCCCACGCTGCCAGCGGCGACTACAATGCCACCAGCGGCACCGTCACCTTCGCGCCGGGTTCGACGCAGCAATTCATCACCGTGCAGGTGCCCGGCAACGCGGCCTCGGTGCCCAACGAAGATTTCAGCGTCAACCTGTCGCCGATCTCGGCCGACGTGACGGGCTCGCCCAGCGGCACGGGCTTGATCATCAGCCAGAAGGGCACGCCCACGCTGACCCTCAGTGGCACGACTGTCAATCCCGGCGCGGTCGGCGCCCTTGCCGTCTTCACGGTGAGTCTGAATTTCCCGGTGACGCAATTGGTCACGGTCCCTTTCTCCACGAAGGACAACACCGCGTTCGCGAACATCGACTATCAACCCCAGTCGGGCCAGTTGACGTTTACGCCGGCCGACGCTTCGCTCACGCAGTTCATCACGGTACCCGTCCTCGGTCAGACCACGCCCACGTCGAACGAAAGCTTCTTCCTCACCCTGACGCCGCCGTTCCCCACGAACGGTCTGATCGAAGGTAACAGCACGGGCGTTGCCACGATCGTGCGACAGGGCCTGACGATTGCCGATGCCAGCGCGCAGCCCAGCCAAAACGCCATCTTCACCGTCAGCCTGAGCCAGGTGCAAGACCACACGGTGACCGTCGCCTACAACACGGTCGACGGCACCGGCGCGCACCCCGCGATCGCGGGCACCGATTATGCAGCCACGAGCGGCATCTTGACGTTCCTGGCCAATCAAACCACGGCCCTGGTCACCGTGGCGATTCTGCCCAGCACGGCCATCCAGCCCAACGAGACCTTTTCGGTCGCGCTTTCGAATCCGACCGGCGGAGTGCAGATCCTGTTGGGACAGGCCACTGGCACGATCGTCAATCAACAGGGCCAGTTGGCGTCGGTGCAGCTCAAGTTGACCGACACCAACGGCAACCTGCTGCCGCCCAACACGGTGCTGACCAAGGACGAGAACTTCCGGCTGGCGGTTTACGTGCAAGACACGCAGCAGGTTCCGACCGGAATTTTCCAGGCCTATGTCAACGCTCTGTATGACTCGAAGTTGGTTCAGGTCAACACGGCCAGCAACATTGTCTATGGATCGGCCTTTATCAACAATCAAACCGGCGACATCACGTCGACGAACGGCCAGATCATCGATGCCGGCGCGTTCCAGTTGTCGCCGCCGGCCAACAAGGGCGCGCAGCAATTGTTGCTCAGCATCCCGCTGACAGCCAAAGATTATGGGTTGGCCAGCTTCAGCGTCAGCTCTTCGTCGCAACCGTTGCACGACATCGAGGAATTCATCACCAACGGCATCCCGGCTTCGGAAGTCAACTTCATCAACACGGTCGACACGCCGCTGCAAATCAACATCGGCAATAACGTGATCGCGGTGGGCAATGTGACGCAGGCTGTTGGCGCGGCTGACAGCCCACCGACGCCCTTCGTGTTCCCCGTGACGCGTTTCCTGCCCAACGGCACGACCGCCACGGTCGTTGTCACCACCCACGACGGTGTCACCGACCCGGCCCATAACTTGGTTGCGGCCAAATCGGCCAACGGTGACTACATTCCGTTGACGCAGACTTTGACCTTCAACGGGACAGGGCAATCGGAGACGCAGATGGTGACCGTATTCGTACCGGGCACCAACACGCTGTTTCCCGATGAGAACTTCCAGGTGCTCTTGTCCAATCCCACCAATTCGCAAGCCTCAACCGCCGCGGGCGTGGGAACCATTCAGTCCGGCTTCCCCCCCAAGGTTTCAATCTCGGGCGACAGCGAGAGCGAAGGCACGGCGCTGGTGTTTACCGTGTCGCTCAACGCACCCAGTACACAACAGGCGACGGTGCAATTCTCGACGGCCCAATCCACGACCGGCACGGCCGCACTACCCGGCGTCAACTACACACCCACCAGCGGCACGCTGACCTTCCAGCCAAACACCACGACCCAGACGATCACCGTTCAGTCGCTCTACAACATCTCTCAGGCCGTGGACGAAACGTTCCAGGTCGTGCTCAGCAATCCAAATGCTTCCGCCGCTTTGGGCACGAACTTCACGGCCACCGGCACGGTCAAGGTGATTCCGCCGGCCAAGATTTCGGGCCTGGTGTATGCCGACCTCAACAACAACGGCCGGCCCGACGTTGGCGAGGCTGGCATTCCCAATGTCACCGTGACGGCCATCAACACCAGCACCAATGTCTCGACCTCGCTACTGACCAATGCCGACGGCACGTTCAACTTCAGCAACCTGCAACCCGGCACCTACACCCTTCGCGAGGTCCAGCCCGGCTTCTTCGTCGACGGCATCGACGCGCGGAATGGCGTGGTCAGCCCCTACAACGACCAGTTCTCCAACATCACCGTGGCCTCGAATCAGACCGCCTCGGGCTTTGACTTTGGAGAGCAAGGTCTGCGGGCGCAGTTCGCCGCCGCCTTCCTCAATCGTCGCGCCTACTTCGCTTCGTCGATCATTACCGGTGAGCTCGGTTCGCAGATGAATCCGGCCTCGACCAATTTGCAGAAGGGCGACGTTTGGGTTTCGTTCGATAACGGCCTGCAAGGCGCCACGCTGATCCAGGCCCTGTTCCAGGCGAGCCAGGGCAGCGTGACAATGAGCCTGTACGACAACAACCTGCAGCTCGTGGCCACGTCCGTCGCCACGAGCACGGGTTCGCAGATTTCCTTGAACGCGACGTCGGCCGGAGCCTACTTCCTGCACATCACGGGCACGAATCCCAGCGTGTCGTTGCAGGTCTCCACCACCGGCGCCAGCGCCACGCCCGCGGCCCAGTCGGCCGCGTCGGCAAGTTTCGCACCCGCGCTGGCCGGGGTCGCCTCGTCCATGGCCGCTGCAGCCAGCTCGTCGGCCGCGACCGATGCGGCACTGACGCAAGAACACGATTGGCAGGTCGCCCTGCTGCTGGCCTGATCGCGATAATTCAGCCACTGCGGCATTCGGCCGCGCTGCGATTGCCTCTTGGCGTCGCGGGGGCGATAATCACTTTCGCGCGGTGCCTGCTTCGCCCGCGCCTGAAGTGCTGTCGCCAGGAGAAGCCCGATGTTGCGTCGCTGGGCAATCACGTTGCTCTTGATTTCTTTGGCGGTTGGCTTGCACCGCCACGCCTGGCACACGGGCGAACTCGCGGTGCGGGCCGACGATGCGCCGTCTTCCCGCCCGCGCGATTGCTCGCCGGTCGACGTGGCGTTGACGCCCGATGGTCGCTGGCTGCTCACGGTCAATCAAACCTCGGATAGCGTCTCGCTGGTTCGCGTCGACGACGGCGCCGTCGTTGCCGAAATTGCCTGCGGTCGCCACCCCTCGGCAATCGCGATCGCACCCGACGGCCGACGGGCCCTGGTCAGCGGCACGCACAGCAGCGAAATCCACTTGTTGGCAATCGAAGAAGGCAAGCTGCGCGTCAGCGGTTCGCTGAAAGTGAACGGCGAGCCGCGCGGCGTGGCCATTGCGCCCGACGGTCGCCTGGCCTATGTGGCGCTGACGGCCACGAACGAGGTGGCTGTGATCGATTTGGATTCGCTCGCCTGCGTGGCGCGGATCGCCGTGGGACGCTGGCCGCGGTACCTGGCGCTGACGCCCGACGGCAGCCGGCTGGCGGTGGGCGCGAGCGGCGATGGCGGAGTCTCCGTGGTCGACACGGTCAAACGCGAGAAACTCTACGACACGAAATTCGTGGGCCTCAACATCGGCCACGTGCAGGTTTCGGCCGACGGCCAGTACGCCTACTTTCCCTGGATGGTCTATGCCGACCGGCCGATCACACCGGGCAACATTCGCGAAGGCTGGGTGATGGGCAATCGCGTGGGCCGAGTGCGGCTCGACGGGCCCGCGCGGCGCGAGGCGATGGCCCTCGATCCCCGCGGCCGGGCCGTGGCCGATCCGCACGGCCTGGCGCTCAGCCCCGATCAGCACACCCTGGCGATGTCGGCCTCCGGCACGCACGAGTTGGTCGTGTTTCAACTCGACGAGTTGCCTCTGCGCACTGATGGCCCGGGCGACCATTTGAAGCCAGAGATCGCCCGCGATAGCGATCGTTTCTTTCGCGTCGCGCTGGGCGGCCGGCCAATGGGCATCTGTTTTGACCGCTCGGGCCAGCACGTCTACGTCGCCAACTATCTGAACAACTCGATTCAAGTGGTGAACCTGGCGGACCGCACGGTCGAGCGCACGATCGATTTGGGCGGCGCGGCCGAGCCGTCGCTGGCACGGCGCGGCGAGACGATCTTCTACGACGCCAAGCGGAGCACCGACGGCTGGTACAGTTGCCATAGCTGCCATTACGAGGGGGGCACCAACGCCGTCACAATGGACACCAAGAACGACGGCTCGAACGGCACCTACAAGATGGTGCTCAGCCTGCACAACGTACGGCAAACCGGCCCCTGGTTCTGGCACGGTTGGCAGAAAGATTTGGACGCCGCCTTGCGTAAGAGCCTGGCCGAAACCATGCAGGGCCCGGCGCCGACGGATGACGACGTGCGTGCCATGGCCGCCTTTCTGGACACACTGCCCACGGCGCCCAATTCATTCCGCAATCCCGATGGTACGCTCACTGAGCAAGCCCAGCGAGGCCAGGCCGTGTTCACGAGCGCCGCGGCCGGCTGCGCGAACTGCCACCGGGGCAATTATTTCACCGACGGCCAGATTCACGACGTCGGCCTGGCCTCGGAGTACGACGTCTACGACGGCTACAACACCCCGTCCCTGGTCGGCATCGCCAACCGCGCCCGCTATCTCCACCACGGCCGCGCCGACACCCTCGACGAGCTACTGACCGACCTCCACAGCCCCGAAAAAGTCTCCGGCACCCGCCCCCTGACCGACGCCGAACGGGCGGACTTGATCGAGTATTTGAAGTCGCTGTGAAAAAGGGGACGGGAGTCAAGTTTGCCGATCGCAATTTGACTCCCGTCCCCTTTTTAGCTCCCGCGTTGACAAAAGGAAGGCCCAGAACAGATGGCACTAACCATTGAGCTCATTCCCGATCCCGAGGAGGGGGGCTACACAGCCACCGTCCCGGACATCCCCGCCTACGGCGAAGGTGAAACCGAGGAAGAAGCGATTGCCGATTTGAAGCAAGCATTGCGAGCCTTCATCAATGCCGCCGGGCTGGACGAAACGCTCGCGCGAATCCGCCCGCGGCTGTAAAAAAGGGGACGGGAATCAAATTCACCAAATCGCGATTTGACGCCCGACCCCTTTTTTGTCCCTTTTTTGTCCAATCGTGCACGATTGGCGAGCACCGTCAAGGAACCTTTGGAATCCAGACTATCTGCTAAACACCATCTATGCATTTCCCGACGCATTGCGCAAGATCGAGTCAGGGGAACACAACTTCGGGTTTTGGGTTTAGGCGTCGGCCGACGAGTCCCGACAACGCAGACGCAGGATTAAAACTGAACGGAACGGGGTCGGGACTCCCGACCACCTTCTTGTCGGCCGTCACCCCGGCCCGGCCAAGGACCTTTGAATCGGCACGTCGAACAGCCGTGGGCGGTCTTGGTTCTGGAGTGACGTGCTGACTTTCTCGGCCAACTCGTCGGGCTCGCGGACGCGTTCGGCTTCGACGCCGAGGGATTGGGCGAGTTGGACCATGTCGATCTCGGGGCCGGTGAGGTCCATGCCCTCGAATTGGCCGCGTTGGGCGGCGGGCAGGCCGAGACCGGCGGCGCCCGCTTTGAGGATTTGATACTGGGCGTTGTTGCAGATCACGATCGTGGCGTTGAGCTTGTGATGCGCGGCCGACCACAGGGCTTGAATCCCGTACATCGAGGCCCCATCGCCGATCAGAGCCAGCACCGGTCGATCGGGCCAGGCCAGCTTGACGCCGAGGGCACAGCCGAGCCCCCAGCCGAGCGCCCAGCCGCGATGGGCGAAATAGCCGCTGGTGTTCTTGAGCGCGCCCAACCGCTGAAACAGGCTGCCGGTCGTGGTCACGGCTTCTTCGACGACCGCCACGTTCGCCGGCAGCACGCGCGACAAGCTCTCCATCAACACGCCCGGCATCATCGGCCTCTCACCTCGCTGCGTGGCGATCTGGTCGCGCAGTTTGGCTTGCACGCCGCGATGCGTCTGCCGGCGTGCCGCGCCGCGCGTCTGAGCGCGCTGAATCTGATCCGCGGACATCGTCGCGGCCAGCGTCGTGTCCAATTCCGCCAGGCCGGTCTTGAGATCGCCGAGCACGCCGACTTCGACCGGGTAGTTCTTGCCGATCTGATAAGGGTTCTGATCGAAGTGAATCAGCCGCGCGTGGCGAGGAATCGCCGGCTGCGGCCCGTGATAGACATATTCGCGCAGCAGATCCAAGCCGCCCACCAGCAGCACATCGAACTCGGCCAGCCGTTTGGCGATATCCGGCGCCCACAGCGGCACGGTCTGACCATAGAGCGGATGGTCGGGCGGAAAACCCAGCCGCCCGTGCGCATGCCCCGGCTCGGAGTAGACTGGCGCGCCCAGCCGCTCGGCCACCGCAACCAGTTCGGCCACGGCGTCGGCCTCTTGAATGCGGCTGCCGATCAGGATCGCGGGATTCTTCGCCGTCGCTAGCACGTCGGCCGCGCTTCGCAAGGCGTCGAGCGGCGGCCGCACGCGGTGCGACACGACGCGCGGCGGCGTCAAGTCGAGCCCGCTGGCATCGGCCATTTGCAGGTCCATCGGCAGCGACAAGAACACCGGCCCAGTGGGCGGAGTGAGCGCCAATTGCACCGCGCGGCGCAGAGCCGAGGGCAGATCCTCGAGCCGCTCGACTTCGACCGACCACTTGGTCCACGGCCGGGCCACGGCCACCATGTCGCCGCCCAGGATCGGTTCCTGAAACTTTAGCCGGCGGTCCTGCTGCCCGGCGGTGACCAGCAGCGGCGTGCCTTCGCGAAAGGCGTTGTAGAGCATGCCCATCGCATTGCCCAGGCCGCAACTGATGTGCAGGTTGACCACGCCCAGCTTGCCCGAGGCCATGGCATAGCCGTCGGCCATGCTCATGACGGGCACTTCTTGCAGGCCGAGGATATAGCAGATGCGCGACTGGCCAATCAGGGCGTCGCTGATCGGCAGTTCGGTGGTGCCGGGGTTGCCGAACAGATATTCGACGCCCGCATCGGCGAGCATCTGGAGCAACGCGTGTGCGCCGGTCATGGCCATGCCGCAAGTCCGCCCGAGAACGCGGCGACCGACACGCTTGCCAGACTATCGGTCAAAATCTCGCGGCCGCCGATCCCCAAGTCTACGGGAAGCGGGCTGCGAATCAACCGGCCGCGAGTAGCCCGCCGTTCGCCCGAATTGATCCTGATAAATGCCGGCGCCGGGCGGGGCCGGCGGCAATTCCTCCACGGGCGCCGGGTCTTGCGAATCGTAGCCTTCGGTGTACGTGGAGTCGGCCGGGTTCTGGCCATCGCTATAGCTGCCGCCGTCGCCGTAATCCATGCCGGCGTCGGCAAAGCCGGCAGCTCCCGCACCGTAACCCTGGCCTTGATTGCAGGGCCGTCCCATTGGAGGCCCACCGCGGCGGACCCAGGGATTGCGCGAGGCGACAAAATTGCCGCAGCAGTCGCAGGGATCGCAGCATTTGGGCGGCATGCTGAACCACTCGCTCCAAATGCACTGCCCACATTGCGAGCCGCACCAGGTATCGCCGCACGGCCAGCACGAATGGCAGGTCGTGCAGCCGACCTGCGTGGCCAGCACCAGTGCGAACACGCCGAGATAGGCTCTCTGCAGCAACATCACGCTCCCCCCTGGGCTCAAATGTCTTGGTCGGGTGCCCGCTGGCGTCCTGCCGTGCAGAATTCCAGGTCGACTCGGCGCTGGCACGACGGCCTCGATGCCAATCGCCTGTCCGCCAGCGGCTGCCGAAGCACGCTCCTACCCAGTGGTATCGGCCGGAGAATCGTCAGAATCGAGAAATTCAACCGATCCGGCAGCCCCTGACAGCGGTCCCAAACCCTCCCAAATTGCCCCAATGGGAGCCGAGAGCCGTCGGTGCAAAGATCGGCAATTGTTTGCCACCCTGCCCTTGGGCTGACTATATTGCCGGAGAGCCCAGGCCGCCGGATCGGCATTTCGCCGGTTCCCGTCGCATCCCGCTGACAAAGCAGATGGGCTTTGCGAGATATCAGGAGTGAACCACGCCGTGACCACCCCCCTGCCCGTCCAGAGCGTCAACCATGTGGGCCGCATGACCAAACGGGTCGAGGCGAGCCGCGACTTCTATCGCGACGTGCTTGGCTTTCGCGAAGTGGTCCGCCCCGATTTCAATTTTCCCGGCGCGTGGCTCTACAACTACGGCCTGATGATCCACCTGATTTACAACGAAGCCGCGCCCGATCCGGAGGGCGAGATTCAAACGCGGCACGATCATCTGGCTCTGCACTGCGACGATTTGGATCTGGTGGAGCGACTGCTTAAAGAGCACGGCGTGCCCTATCGCAAGAATGTGGTCGCCGACCGCGGCATCACACAACTCTTCTGCCGCGATCCGGACGGCCACCACGTCGAGATCGGCACGTACCCGCCGACCCCGGCGTTCATCTAAGCGCGATGCCCACGCTACGCCGCGCGGCTGAAAGGCGCCACGTTTGCGACGGCGAAAAAAACGACGTGCCATGGATGATCGCGACCGATCACCCATGACACTCACGACCTCAGACGGCAAGCAGCCGACTCAGGTCGCCTTGACGGCAATCTTCTTGGGCAGCGCTTCGAGCGATTTCTTCAACTCGACCGTCAAAATTCCGTTGGCATATTCGGCCCTTACGTCGTCCGGATCGACGGCCGTGGGCAGCGTGACCTCGCGACGAAAACTGCCGAAGCGGCGCTCCTGATAATAGTAGCCGCCTTCGCTGCGCTCTTCGCTCCCTTTCTTCTCGCCGGCGATCACCAAGGCATCGCCTCGGATCGAGATCTCGAGGTCTTCGGCTTTGACGCCGGGTATTTCGGCGCGGACGCGGATCTGCTTGTCGGTTTCCTCGACGTCGACCGCCGGGCCCCAATTGCTCAACAGCGAGGGCAAGCCCGTGGCACGCTCGCCAAAGTTGAAACCGTCGCGAAGAAACGATTCGAACAGACGATTCATCTCACCGCGAAACTCACCCAGGGGCGTCAGTTGCCCGGCGCCGCCGTCCTCTTTTTTGTTTCTCCAAGGAATCAGGGACATGATGAACCCTCCTTTCCGGTCAAACGATTAAAACATCGCGCTCAAGCGGGCAGCACACCGCCTTTGCCCTGCCCACCCGAGGCGTCTCGTTCCGCGCAGGCCTCGGATCAGGCCGAAGCCGTCACCGCGATCTTGCGGGGTTTGGTTTTTTCCGACTTGGGCAGGTACACCGTCAGCACGCCGTTGGCATGCTCGGCGTGGATCTTCGTCGAATCGATCTCCTCGCTCAGACGGAACGTGCGATAAAAATCGCCCACCCCATATTCATAGAGGAGGAAATTCACGCCCTCGCCATAGCGCGGCTCGACACGGCCTTGAATCGTGAGCACGTGTTCCTCGAAGTTGATGTCGATGTTGTCGTGCTTCACGCCTGGCATGTCGGCCACCAGGATCAATTCGTCCTTCGACTCCAAGATGTCGACGTGCGGGCGATAAGCCTGGCCGCCGCGGGTGCGCTCGGCCCGAGCTTCCTCGGTTTGACCGTGTGCCTTTTGATGAACGTTGACAGTGGACATGATTGGATACCTCATTGCTTGTTGGATGTTTGGATCGCGGCGCGAGCCGCCACACGATTCGCTCCCGCTCATTTGCCGGGCTCGACCTTGATTTTCTTGGGCTTGGCGCTCTCGGCCTTGGGCAGTTTGATCAGCAGGATGCCATCCTTCAGTGAAGCTTCGACGCGATTGGGATCGAGCTCGACCGGCAGCCGCAACAGACGGTTGAACTCGCCGACGCCGCGTTCCTGACGATGGTAGGCTGCGCCCTCGGGCACCCCCGCGCTGCGCTTTCCGCGGATGGCCACCTCGTTGCCGACGACCGAGATGTCGAGATCCTCGCTTTTCAGTTCTGGCACCTCGGCTTCGACGTGAATCACGTCAGCCTCTTCCCACACGTTGAGTGCCGGATAACCCTGGGCCGAAATGCTCGAACGCGACGCCGGACCGCCAGCAAGTGGTGCGAAGAAATCGCCCACCAGCCGATCCATTTCGTCGCGCAGCTGGATGACAGGATTCAAGCCATTTCTACGATAGACCATGGTGAAAACTCCTCTCGTGATAGAGTTCGTGAATTATTTCACGGCAGCCGTCCAACGAAGAACACGCTGCCGAGGTGATTTGGCAGTCAATTGGGCCGACAGCTATTGAATGGAGCAAAGGCAGTGCCAAACCATGGCCTGCGGCTCGCGGTCAAGCGCATCCTCGCACGGCTGATGAATTTGCGCTTTCCGCCGCGAAACGCCCGTTATTCGCTAATGTCAATTTGGCAGTCACCTTCGCACGATGAGCCAAAAAGGCGCGAGCGAGTCCGCCCCTGAAATGCGAGTCAAAACCGCTCGTTTCGTTGAAATCGGCGACCACGATCTCGCCGACCGGCGGCGATTTTTCGTTGGTTTCGCCTGTGCCTCGCCGACGGCCGGGCCTTGTCATACGCGGTGGGTTACGGAAAAATCGAACACACGCCTCTGTCCTCGCTAATGCAATGTGAGTGCCACCGTTGAACGATACTCAGACCGATACCCTGCGAGACGCACTGACCCGGCACGCGATTGACTTGCCCGATGATCAAATCGAATTGCTCGACCGCTACTGTCGGTCGCTGTGGAGCTGGAACGAAAAGCTGAATCTGACACGGCACACCGACTATGAAAAATTCGTGACGCGCGACGTTGTCGATAGCCTCGCGCTCGAACCGTTCATCGACGCCGGCGACCGCGTGCTCGACGTCGGCACCGGCGGCGGCGTGCCGGGCATTGTGCTGGCCGTCGTGCGTCCTGACCTCGAGTTGTCGCTGTGCGACTCGATGGCCAAGAAGGCCAAGGTCGTCGAAACGATCGTCGGCGAGATTGGATTGAAGCTGCCGGTGCATCACGGTCCCGCGCAGGAATTGGTGGCGCAACAGAGCTTCAACACGTTGGTGATGCGCGCCGTCGCGCCGCTGTCCAAGATCCTGCGCTGGTTCGGCCCCCATTGGGACCATTTTGACCGCATGCTCATCATCAAGGGCCCTGCCTGGCTCGAAGAACGCAAGGACGCACGCGCCGCCGGGCTGTTGCGCAACCTCGATCTTCGCAAGCTTGCCGGCTATCCCCTGCCCGGCAGCGAGTCGGAAAGCGTGGTGCTGTCGATCAGCCCGAAGAGCGAGTTCGTCTGACCCGCGGCGCTCGCTGAGCCGGCTCTTCGATTCCCCCTCCGGCCCCCCTGTGGTACGGAGTAAGTACGCTTGTGGGCTCGCGCAAATCGCCCTATACTCAGCGTCTTTCCCACACGTAAAAGTCGTCGTTTTGAAGCTGGAAGGAACGTGAAAATGGCCGATCTTATTGCTCCGCACGGTGGTCTTTCGGAACCTGTTTGCTGCACGGTGGGGGCTGGCGAGTTGGACGCCTTCAAGGCGGCCGCGGCGGGCCTGACCAAGGTGCCGGTTTCCGACGCCGATTTGTCGGCCGTTTACCGCTTTGCCGACGGCGCGCTCAGCCCGCTGACCGGACCGATGGATCGGGCGACCTATAACCGCGTGCTCGACGAATCGGTCATCGAGCACAATGGCAAGCTCTATGCCTGGACGATTCCGATCTCGCTGCCCGTCACGGCCGAGCTGGCCGGCAAAGTCAAGCCGGGCCAAACCGTGGCCCTGACGAATTCGGCCGGCATCATCGTGGCCACGCTGGCCATCAGCGACGTCTTCGAGTGGGACAAGCCCCGCTACATCAAAAGCGTCTATCTCACCGAGCGCACCGATCACCCCGGCGCCGACATGGTGCTCAAGGGCGACGCCGACAAAACGCACCTGCTGGGCGGCACGATTCGCGCCCTGCCGCAGCCCAAGCATCCGAAGTTCGGTAAGTACGTCCTCTCGCCGCGTGAAGTGCGCAAGCTGCTGGCCAGCAAGGGCTGGAATCGCGTCGTCGCGTTCCAAACCCGCAACCCGCTGCACCGGGCCCACGAGTACGCGTTGGTCTATGGTCTGGAAACGTTGCTCAAGGCGGGTCACAACGCCGGCGCGGCGCTCAACCCGTTGATCGGCGAGACTAAGGGCGACGACGTCAACGCCGACGTCCGCATGCACACCTACGAGGCTTTGATCAACACCCGCGCATTGGGCGAAGGCGACAGCGACCCGCAGCTTTGGGGACAGCGCAAGGAAGCCGTGCCCGACCGCGTGATCCTGCTGGGCCTGGACATCAAGATGTTCTACGGCGGTCCGAAGGAAGCGATCATGCACGGCATCTATCGCCAGAACTACGGCTTTACCGATATCGTCATCGGCCGCAAGCACGCCGACGCTCCCTATGCCGACGGCAACGCGATCTGGGGTGACTTCGACGCCCAGGAAATCTTTGGCAAGCTCAAGGGAGATCTGAAAATTCAACCCGTCAAAGTCGGCTTCGCCGCCTATTACGAGTCGGCCGGCCGCGTCGACCTGATGGAATTGCACAAGGACGAGAAGCCCGTGTTCATCTCGGGCAAGGACGTTCGCAAGACCCTGCTGGAAGGCAAGACCGTCGACCCCCGCATCATGCGCGAGAGCACGTCGAAGATTCTGGCCGAAGCGATGAAGGGTCAGGCGTAGCGGCACTGACCGGGGCGTGCAGCGCCGTCAGATATAAAACATATTCTCGTTCTGACGCTTGATGCGCGAGACGAGGTCGCCGAAGCTGATGGCGTAGAGAGCGTCGTGCTCGACTTGCGAGATCTCGCGCCAGGCGTCGACCAGCACGCGGGCAGTCGGCGAATTGGCGGCCACGGCGCCCGTGGATTCAGTCTCTTGGCCTTCGATCACGGTCATGACTTCGCCCAGCGAGATGTCCTCGGGCGACTTGATCAGTTGATATCCGCCGGCGGCTCCGCGCGTGCTGGCCACGAACCCGGCACCCTTGAGTTGCAGCAGAATCTGCACCAGGAACCGCGAGGGTATGCCATGTTCATCGGCAATGGCGCGAATCCGCACCGGCTCGTTCGAGCCATAGTGGGCCGCCAGTTCCAGCATGGCCAGGCAAGCGTATTCTGTTTTGGCCGACACTTTCATGGGATCTCGGAGGCTGGTTCAACGGCTCAATCGGCTGGTGCCGGCATCCGGCTGGGGGAGATCAATCCTTCGTGTGCAGGCCGCACTCGGTCTTGGCTTTGCCACTCCAGCGACCAGCCCGTTCGTCCTCGCCGAACATCACGGCTCGCGTGCAGGGCCAGCAGCCGATGCTCGTATAGCCCTGATCGTGCAGCGGATTGTAGGGAATGTCGTGGTCCGAGATCAGCTTCCAGACGTCCTTTTTGGTCCAATTGGCCAAGGGACTGATTTTGACCAGTCCGAACTTCTTATCCCAGGCAACGATCGGCACGCCTGCCCGGTCGCTGCTCTGGTCGCGGCGAATGCCGCTCATCCAGGCGTTCCAACCGACAACCGACTGCCGCAAAATCGTCACCTTGCGATCGAAGCAGCACTGGTCGGGATTCGATTGATAGAGCGGACCGCCGTGCAAGTTCTCGTACTCAGCCACGGTCGTGGCCGGCTGCCGCATCTCGACTTCCATCCCATAGCGGCGGGCGATGCGGTCGCGCAGCTTGAGCGTCTCGGGAAACTGATAGCCGGTGTCGAGATTGAAAACGTGCGTCCGCGGCTCAATCTGGGCCAGCATGTGAATGATCACGCAGCCCTCGGGCCCAAAGGCCGTGGCCATCGTCAACTTCGGAAAATACTTCTCCACCGCCCAGGTGATGATTTCCACCGGGCTGGCGCCGTCCAGCAGGGCGCTGGCCGCAGCCACCTCCTCGAGCAAGTCGGGCGATGCCGCCATCGGCGCAGGAGTGGGTCTTGTTCCCGTAAGTTGCGGAAGTTCCGCCGACGACGCAGTGCTCGAAACCGCCATGATTCACCAACCGTGGACAATCAATTCCAGATGGGTTTGACCCTGAATCATACTTATGTTGCTTATCAAGGTCAACAATAAGAGCTTAGCATTGGTATCGGTCGTGCTTTCGGCGGATATTGAGCCGGTCCTCGCACGTCCGAAGCGGTCGCCATCGGCCACAGCTGTCGACGCAAGTCCTTGGCCTATCAATGGCTTGACGAAGCGCGAGGGCTGCGTCATCCTGACGCGTGCAGGGCTCAATTCGCCGGGGTTTACCAGGTTTTAGCCGATGTTCGCCTCCACTCCTATGGCAAAGCGTGCCTACCTGGCCATCGATATGGGAGCCTCGAGCGGCCGGCACGTGGCCGGCACGTTCGACGGCCAGCGACTTCGACTGACCGAAATCTACCGTTTCGACAACGGGCCAGTGCCCCTGGGCGGACACCTCGTGTGGGATCTGCCGGCCCAATGGGCGCACGTCTGCCGCGGCCTGCGGGCTGCGGGGGTCGCCGGTCTGGGCCAGTTGGTCAGTGTGGGCGTCGATACCTGGGGGGTCGACTTCGGCCTGCTGGCACGCGGCGACGAGCTGTTGGGCAATCCGATCCACTATCGCGATCCACGCACCGACGGATTGCTCGAACGTGCGTTTCAAATCGTGTCTCGCGAGAAGATTTTCGCGGCCACGGGCCTGCAGTTCATGCAGTTCAACACCCTCTATCAGTTGTGGGCCATGCGGTTGGCCAACTCGCCGCTGCTGGATTGCGCCGAGACGCTGCTGATGATGCCCGACTTGTTCCACTGGCTGCTGACGGGCGAGAAGGCCAACGAGGTGACCAACGCCACGACGACCCAATTCTTCGACCCCCAACGAAACGCCTGGGCGCGCGAGTTATTAAGCGCCTTCCAGATTCCCGATCAGATGCTGGGCCCCTTGGCCAACAGCGGCACGACACTTGGCAAGCTACGGCGCCAAGTGGCCATCGAAACCCAACTCGACGACCTGAGCGTGGTGCTTCCCGGCACGCACGACACGGCCAGCGCCGTGGTGGCGGTGCCCGCGACTGGCACCGGCGGCGAGCGACCGAACTGGTGTTACATCAGCTCCGGCACCTGGTCGCTGATGGGCGCCGAAGTGCCGCGTCCGATCATCAACGACACGTGCCTGGCGCTCAACTTCACGAACGAAGGAGGGGTCGGCGGCACGACACGATTGCTAAAAAACATCGCCGGGCTGTGGCTGGTGCAAGAATGCCGTCGGGTCTGGAACGATGCCGGGGCCAACCACAGTTGGGACGATCTGAATCGCCTGTCGGAGGCTGCTCGGCCATTGGCGTCGCTGATCGACCCCGACGATCCTGCGTTCCTGGCGCCGCCGAACATGCCCGAGGCGATCCGCCACTTCTGCCGCCGCACGAATCAACCGGTGCCGCCGGACGAAGGCACGGTGATTCGCTGCGCGCTCGAGAGTCTGGCGCTGCGCTATCGGCAGGTGCTCTCGTGGCTCGAGCAACTCGTCGGCGGACGGATCGACACGATTCACGTGGTCGGCGGCGGCTCGCAGAACGTGCAACTGTGCCAGGCCACGGCCGACGCCTGCCAACGCGTCGTGCTGGCCGGACCAACTGAAGCCACGGCCATCGGCAATCTGCTGGTGCAGGCCATCGCCGCCGGCGACATCGGCTCGATCAGCGAAGCCCGGCAAGTCGTCCGCGAAAGTTTTCCGGTGCAAAAGTATGAGCCGCATGATGCCGCCCCTTGGCAGGATGCCTTCGCGCGGTTCCAAGCCCTGGTGAATGCATGAACAAGATGGCGATCCTGGCGACGGTCGTCGTCGTGGCGAACCTGGCCGTCGCCACGATTCACGGTCAGGCCCACGTCGCGCTGGGCGTCGGCCTGGACGATTGGCAAACCGCCTTCGTCCGCGTCGTAGTCGTTGCCGCGCCGATCGTGTCGGTCGTCCTATACTGGACGCCGCTGCGCGACTGGGGAGCGCGGCTGCTGGCGATCTCGATGCTCGGTGCCCTGCTCTTCGGCATTTATTATCACCTGATCGCCGTCAGCAACGACCACTTGGGCCACTTGCCCGAGGGTGACGCCCGCGGGCTGTTCACCGCCACGGCACTGCTGCTGATTCCGGCCGAAGCCGTGGGAGCCGCGTTTAGTTTTTGGAGCGCATGGAAGCTCCGTGGCACGCGTAGGCAACCATAACTCGCCAATTATTGCGCACCGGGCCGTGGCGCGATCATCTGCCCAGTAGCTCGTTGATCCGCTTCTTGGTGCCCTCGACGTCCTACCAGCAGCCGGCCGCTGACCACTTTGGCACCACTATCTACCTCTGCACTTCGCGGCGATTTAGAATGCGGCCACGGTTGGCAACATCGACGAACAGTAACCCAGCACTTCACAGAGAACCGCACCATGATTCGCGTTGGCATCGCCGGCATCGGCTTTATGGGCATGATCCATTACCTGGCCTATCAGAAGCTCAAAGGAGTGAAGGTGGCCGCGCTGTGCGAGCAGGACCGCAAGCGGCTCGAGGGAGACTGGCGGGCGATCAAAGGCAACTTTGGGCCGGCGGGCACGATGATGGATCTGTCGGGCATCGACACCTATGAAAATCTTGACGAGATGCTGGCCAGCGACAAGCTGGACATGTTTGACATCTGCCTGCCGCCCGCCGCGCACGCGCAGGTAGCGATCGCGGCGCTCAAGCGCGGCAAGCACGTCTTTTCGGAAAAGCCCATCGCGCTCACGCCGGCCGACGGCGACCGGATGCTCAAGGCAGCCCGCGCGGCGGACAAGCAATTGATGATCGGCCAGGTGCTCCCCTTCTTTCCCGAATATGCCTTCGCGGTGCAGGCCGTGCGCGGCGGCAAATATGGAAAGCTGCTGGGCGGGCACTTCAAGCGCGTGATCTCCGATCCACTGTGGCTGAAGGATTTTTACGACCCGCACAAAGTCGGTGGGCCGATGCTCGACTTGCACGTTCACGACGCGCACTTCATTCGCCTGCTGTGTGGCATGCCCCGCGCCGTGTTCTCCAGTGGGCGGATGCGCGGCGAGGTGGCCGAATACTTCGCCTCGCAATTCCTGTTCGACGATCCGTCGCTGGTTGTCAGTGTCGAGAGCGGCGTGATCCATCAGCAGGGCCGGGGGTTCTGCGCCGGCTTTGAAATCCATCTTGAACGGGCGACGCTGCTGTATGACTTTGCCGTCATCGGCGGCCAGGCCGAAACGCCCATGCCGCTGACCGTGCTCAGCGCCGACGGCAAAGTCACGCGCCCCACGATGAAGTCCGCCGATCCGATCGATTCGTTCGCCGCGGAACTCAGCGAAGCCCTTAAAACCGTGCGCAGCGGCAAACCTTCCACCTTGCTCGACGGTCAATTGGCCCGCGACGCCGTGGTGCTCTGCCAAAAGCAAACCGCCTCGATCCAGAAAGGCCGGCTGGTGACGGTCTAGCCGTAGCCGACGGCACAACCGTTAAATCGCGCACGCCGAACCCTACGACTGTGGTTCAGTGTGCCACTGCTGGCTCGTCCAGCAGTGGAAAACCTGGCGGACGATCAAGCACTGCTGGACAAGCCAGCAGTGGCACCCACGACGCGACGATCGATTGAAGAACCGGCGCCGAATGCGACGATTTCACGTGCCTTGCCAGGGGCGCCAACCGCTGTCCAAGTGTCCAGTGACGCTGTTAGGCGCCGCATCCAAAGCTTGATGGCAATGCCATCGTTTTCGCATGGCAAAAGTTGCAACGCGCCGGCAATTGTTTCAATCGATTCGACCGGCGCCAGGCGCGCGGTGCGCGTTGTAGCGGCTGGATCGTTTTTTTGCCGCGTGCGGGGCCCTGGGCGCGCACGGAACATTGCGCATCGTGCGTCTTTTCGATTGCTTGGGAGCATGTCGCATGTGTGATTTTTACCAATCGATTCTTGCAGCCGGCGCGGTGAGCACCCCGTGGCAACATCTGTAGCGGATGCGCGATGCAATGGCCGCAAAAAAGTTTTCGCGGCGTTTTTGACCACCGCCAAAACGTGGCCTATATTTGATCTGGCCGAAGCCATGGATTCGCCTTTCCGGCCGCTGAATTGAACGACATCACCGAACATGCAGCGACTGCGGCCGCTGGCTGGCCGATCGGTTAGCCTTTCGCCCGCTGAGCGCTCCGCGGCATGCCACCATGCCGAGGCGTCCTGGAGCCCCGTAAAAGAAAGAGCTCATGCAAACGATCACGCAGCGGCAAAGTTGGAAACTGGCTGTGCTGTGTCTGCTCTTGCTTTGTGCCAATGCCTCGGCGCAGAGCAAAGGCTCTTCTCCGCCGGGCGACCTGGCCGGCGAATCGGCCGACGGCATGTTGCGAAAGGCCCAGCAGTTCGAAACCGAACAGCGCTGGGGCGAGGCCCTCTCGGTCTACGACGAGATGATTCGCGAGTACCCCAGCGAGCGGGGTGTCACGGATCGCCACAACCTGGCCAAAATTCACTACGACCTCGGCCGCCGCTATAGTGACTCGAGCTTCCTGCGGGCGCTCACCAGCCTGCCCGAGCGGCAAGCGATCGATCTCTATTCGGAAGTGCTGGTCAAAATCGAATCGCACTACGTGACCGCCCCCGACTGGGCGACCCTGGTGGCTCGCGGCGCGCAGGACCTGGAAATCGCGGTTCGCGAAAAAGGCTTCCAGCAGCGCAACCTGACCGGCAAGTCGCCCGAGCAGATCGACGCCTTCATCGCTCAATTGCGTCGCCAAGGCCAAACCCGCGTCGTCCGCACCCGTCAAAGTGCGATCGACGCCGTGGCTGCCGCCGTGCAGTTGGGCCGACAGCAGTTGCAGCTCTCGGCCACGAGCGTGGCTTTTGAATTCGCCTGCGGGGCCATCGGGGCGCTCGACACCTACTCGTCTTACCTGACCAGCGATCAGTTGAACGACGTCTACTCGCAGATCGAAGGCAACTTTGTCGGTCTGGGCATCGAGTTGAAGGCCAACTCGGGCGCCTTGCAGATCGTGAAGGTCATCACCGGCAGCCCGGCCGAGCGGGCCGGCATTCGCGCCGGAGACCGCATCACCGAAGTCGACGGCAAGCCCACCGCCAACCTTTCGACCGATCAGGCGGCCGACCTGCTGCAAGGCGAAGAGGGCAGCCTGGTGGACGTCGCCACGATCAGCCTCAGCGGCGCGACGCGCCGGCTGACGGTTCGCCGCGAGCACGTCGACGTGCCCAGCGTGGACGACGTCAAGATGGTCGACCGCGACTCGGGTGTCGGCTACTTGCGACTGACCTGCTTCCAAAAGACGACGAGCCGCGATCTCGACGCCGCGCTGTGGAAGCTGCAACGCGAGGGCATGAAGAGCCTGATCATCGACTTGCGGGGCAACCCCGGCGGGCTGCTGACCTCGAGCGTCGAGGTGGCCGACAAGTTCGTCGACGACGGCGTGATCGTCTCGACCCGCGGTCGCAGCGCCCTGGAAGACTACAACTACACCGCCCACAAGGCCGGCACCTGGCACATTCCGCTGGTCGTGCTGATCGATGGCGACAGTGCCAGCGCCAGTGAGATTTTTGCGGGAGCGATTCAGGATCATCGCCGCGGCAACCTGGTCGGCCAGCGCAGCTATGGCAAAGGATCGGTCCAAGGCATCTTCCCGCTCAGCCTGGCCGGCTCGGGCGTGCGACTGACCACGGCCAAGTTCTACTCGCCAAACGGTCATCCGATCAGCCACGTCGGCGTGCAACCCGACATCGTCGTACACGGCACCGCCAAGAACCACGACGTGGTGGCCGCGAACGCCAACGCCGAAGACGCCGTGCTGGCCGCGGGCGTGCAAGCGGCCCGTCGGCAGACCGCCAAGCGCTAGGCGGCGGAATCGATCGTCGAGGGCGAGGCGGCAACCAGCCTGCCCTCGCCGCCGAGCTATCAGGCGCCGGCAGGCCTGCGGACCCAGCGCACCCTTTCTGTCGGGATAACTTATTTCCCCGCTTGCGCTGCTGGCCCGATTGGATCGCGCGCGGGGCTTCCTGTTCCCTCGCCGGCTTCGGGGCGTTAGGATTCTGAATACGGCCGGTCGCTCTGTCAGGCGTTCTTCCTCCGGCCCTTCCGAGGCGGATTTCCGAGGACGCTTTTCGTGTTCGAGCGGCTGGGGCCATTCATTTCGCGTCACGCGGCCTTCCTGATCACCGTCTGGGTGGTCTTGGCCGCAGGAATCCACGCGATCGCGCCTCGCTGGCAGGACGTGACCTACGACGGCGACATGGCCTATCTGCCGGCCAACCTTCCCAGCGTCGAGTGCGAGCGACTGCTAGCACAAGCCTTTCCAGGCGAACGTGCCAAGAGCGAACTGGCCGTCGTTGTCGAGCGGCCCGGCGGTCCGCTGTCAGGGCCCGACCTGCTCTGGTCCGATGGGCTGGCCGAACGCTTCCGCGAACACCAGGCCGAACTGCCGATCGTCGAAGTCTGGAATCGCAACACCGACGTCGTCGGCGAGAAGCTGCTCAGCCGCGTCAGCAAGAACGGCCAAGCCGCCGTCACGCTGCTGAACGTCAAGAACGAGTTCATGGCCACGGCCAACCTGGTGCTGCTCAAAGAAGTGCAAGCCGTGCTCGACGAAGCTCGCCCCTCGGCGCCCGAAGGCCTGCGGGTCGGCATCAGCGGATCGGCGGCCATCGGCGGCGACATGCTGCGATCGGCTTCCGAGAGCATTCAAAACACCGAAGTCACGACCGTGCTGCTCGTGGTCGTGATCCTGCTGTTGGTCTATCGAGCCCCGCTGTTGGTGCTGATCCCATTGGCCACGATCGGCGCCGCGTTTTTCGTGGCCACCGACACGCTGGCCATCCTGGCCCAGCTCTCCCGGCAAGAGACGATTCCCTGGTGGAACTTCAAGATCTTCACCACCACCAAGATCTTCATTGTCGTGATTCTGTTCGGCGCCGGCACCGACTTCTGCCTGTTCTTGATTTCCCGCTACAAGGAAGAGCTCGAACGCGGCCTGGGCCAACGCGACGCAGTGGCCGAATCGATCACACGGGTGGGCGAGGCCCTGGTCGGCAGCGCCATGACCACGATTTGCGGCCTGGGCATGATGTTCTTCGCCGACTTTGGCAAGTTTCGCAACAGCGGTCCGGCCATCGCGCTGTGTCTGGTGATCACGCTCGTAGCCTGTCTCACGCTGGCGCCGGCGCTGCTGAGCGCAACCGGCCGCGCCGTGTTCTGGCCGATGGGCGCCCGCGTCCTGGCCGACCAAAGCGACGCCTATCGCGAAGCCCACGTCAGCCGCTTTTGGGATTGGGCCAGCCGCGTGATCATCAAGCGACCCGGACTGATCCTGGTGGCCAGCGTGGCGTTGCTCACACCGTTGGCTTGGGCCGGGCTGTCGCCGCACATCACGTATGACTTTCTGAGCGAATTGGCCGACGCGGCGCCGAGCGTGCAAGGCACGAAAATGGCCAAACGTCATTTTCCGGCCGGCGAGATGGCGCCGCTCACCGTGCTGGTGCTCGAAGAGAACGCCCACTTCGATCAACCCGAGGGCAATCGCAACATCGCCCGGCTCACCAAACAACTGTATGAGCTGGAAGGCATCGGCCGCGTCAGCAGCATCGCCGAACCGCTGGGCGACCGCCCCGGATATTTTCAACCGCTGAGCGCGCGTGGCCGCAACAAGCTGGCCGCGCTCAAGCATCGCATCACCAAAGCCCGCTATCTGACGCAGGTCGACGCGCTCAAGGGGGACGTGGCCCGGTTCGACCTAGTGCTGCGCGACGACCCCTTCTCGCCGGCCGCCATCGCCACGGTCGATCGTGTCGATGACTATCTGGCCGGACTTCGAGACGACCCGCAGTCGGCCTTTCACAATGCCAAGTTCACCTTCGGCGGCACGACGGCCGGCATTCGCGACCTGGCCGACGTCACCAGCAGCGACCAACGGCTGATCGAGCAGTTGGTCGTGCTGTCGGTGTTGGCGGTATTGATCGTGCTGCTGCGGCAGCCGGTCGTCTGTGCCTACCTGATTCTGTCGGTGCTGTTCAGTTACTTCGTGACGATTGGCGCCACGCAACTCTTCTTTTCCTGGCGCTACGGTCCGACCTACGACGGGCTCGACTGGAAGGTGCCGCTGTTTCTGTTCGTGATCCTGATCGCCGTGGGCGAGGACTACAACATTTACCTCGTGACCCGCGTGGTCGAGGAACAGAAGCGCCATGGACCGATCGAAGGGCTGCGGCGCGCCGTGGCTCGCACAGGCGGCATCATCACCAGTTGCGGCGTGATCATGGCCGGCACGTTCATCTCGATGATCACCGGCACGCTGCGCGGCATGTTCGAACTCGGCTTTGCCCTCTCGTTGGGCGTGATGCTCGACACCTGCATCGTCCGCCCCATCCTCGTCCCGGCCTTTTTGGCCCTGATGGAACGCATCTGGCCGAGCCCACGGCGGGCCGCTCCGCAATCCGTCGCTCCGGCGGCCATCGAGTCGAATCAAGTGGCTAGCACGCGGTGACATTCGCTCGCCATCGGTTTGCCACCGCTGGCTTGCAATGGCGTCCAAATAGTTGCAACGCGCCGCTAATCGCCTATGATCAACGGCAAGCGAAACTTCGGTTCGCGTGGCAGCGCCGTGGCCAGGCACCGTGTCGTCAGTGTGCCGCCCGGCGGGCAAATCGCGAACGACCACTCTTTGCCGGGAAAGGGGACCTTATGGCTGCAAAAGATGCTGCGATGACTCCGAAAGAAGTGTTGGCCTTGTGTCGTGAGAAGGATGTGAAGGCGGTCGACTTGCGATTCATGGACTTTCCCGGCCTGTGGCAGCACTTCACGATTCCCGTCAGCAAACTGGTCGAGGACGTGTTCGAAGACGGCCTGGGCTTCGACGGTTCGAGCATCCGCGGCTGGCAGGCGATCAACGAAAGCGACATGCTCGTCGTACCGCAGAGCGAAACGGCCTTTCTCGATCCATTCACCGAGCTGCCCACGCTGGTGATGATCTGCAACATTCAAGATCCGATCACCCGCGAGGATTACTCGCGCGATCCGCGCAACGTGGCCCGCAAGGCGGTCAATTATCTCAAGAGCACCGGCATCGCCGACACCTGCTTCATCGGTCCCGAGGCCGAGTTCTTCATCTTCGACGACGTGCGCTTCGACCAGAACGCCCACGAAGGCTACTACCACGTCGATAGCATCGAAGGCGAGTGGAACCGCGGCCGCGAGGAAATGCCCAACCTGGGCTACAAGCTGCGCTACAAAGAGGGCTACTTTCCGGTGCCGCCGGCCGACCAGTTGATGGATCTGCGCAACGAGATGATGCAGACCATGATCGACAGCGGCCTGGACGTCGAGGCCCAGCACCACGAAGTGGCCACGGCCGGCCAGAGCGAAATCGACCTGCGCTTTCAAGATCTGGTGCGAATGGCCGACCAGATGATGATCTATAAGTACATCATCAAGAACGTCGCCAAGCGGCACAACAAAACCGTCACCTTCATGCCCAAGCCGCTCTATGGCGACAACGGATCGGGAATGCACACGCATATCTCGCTGTGGAAGGGGGGCAATCCCCTCTTCGCCGGCAGCGGCTATGCGGGCCTGAGCGAGATGGCCATGCACGCCATCGGCGGATTGCTCAAACATGCCCCCTCGATCCTGGCGTTCTCGAATCCCACGACCAACAGCTACAAGCGGCTGGTGCCGGGCTACGAAGCGCCGGTGAACCTGGCCTACTCGCAGCGCAACCGTTCGGCCAGTTGCCGCATTCCGATGTATAGCCCCAGCCCCAAGGCCAAGCGGGTCGAGTTCCGCTGCCCCGATCCGAGCTGCAATCCCTACCTGGCGTTCGCCGCCATGTTGATGGCCGTGATCGACGGCATTCAGAACAAGATCAACCCGGGCAGCCCGCTGGACAAGGACATCTACGATCTGGCTCCCGAAGAGCTGGCCGAAGTGCCCAAGACCCCCGGCTCGCTCGAAGAGGCCCTGGGCGCGTTGCGCAAGGACCACGAGTTCATGCTGCGTGGCGACGTCTTCACGCCCGACGTGATCGACACCTGGATCTGGTACAAGACCGAAAAAGAAGTCGACGCCATGCGTCTGCGTCCGCATCCGTACGAGTTCTGCTTGTACTACGACATTTAGTCGACGCCACGACTTTTCGTCGAGTCAGATAAACGCGAGCATGGCCCTGATCTCGAATGGTCGGGTGCCATGCTTGCGCTTCGCAAGCATGCTGATTGCGGATTTGCGTTACCAACAAACTGTCGGCGCTCGCCAAGCATGTCCAGGCGAGCGTGGACATGGCACCTGACCACCTCTGTACTTATTGGTCCGTCATGGGAACATGTTTTCGGGGCGCAGGTACGCGCGAATAAGTCGTTAGCCTGAACGAGGACCCTTCATGATTGCCATTTTCAAGCCGCGCATGCTCCAATGGCTGGTTTTCGTCTTCGTGATGCATGGGTCGATTTGCCTGTTCGCGGGTCAGCCCTCCTTCGATTCCATCGACTACGCGGCTCCGCAGAATTACCTACGTATTGTCGAAAGCTTGGGCGATCGCGAAGCAATCGCCAAGCAGGCGCGTGCGCTGAAGGGACGCGATGTTCAAGACACGGTGCGCCGCGTACTCCAATGGATGGAGACGCACCTTTCATTCAACGCGGAAAAGGCATACGCATGGCGTAATTTCGACGACGCGGTCCGCGACGGCTGCTATGGGAGCTGTGCCGATCAGGCAATCGTCTGCGGCGCGCTGTTGAAAGCGCTGGGCATCCCCGTGGTTTGGGTCAAGACCATGGACGTGGCATGGATCTGGAATTTCAAAACGGGCCGGCCCTTCGAATCATGGTCCGGCCACGTCTTCTTGGAAGTTTACTTGGGCGAGAAATGGATGCTGCTCGACGTGGGTTCCAAGCTCATTTACCGGGATTACTCACCACTGGCACGCATTCTCCCGGGGAATCGTTTTGCTTACGACAAGGGCGATGATCCAAAGCGCATGGTCATGTCATTGCAGTGGCAAGAATGGAAAGAGCAGACTCGGACCTTCTTCGAGCAACTCGACAGCAGCCTTTTGCCCATCGACACGGCCGGTGCGGTTTCCGCCGTGCCGCAGGTATACATCATTGGCAACGATCCCTACTACAAGGTGTTGACCGAAACGGCGCGCGGCAAAGGCTGGGCGGTTCAAAAGTCGTTCAACACCGATTACGAGCGCAATCTGCCCTTGGCAAAGGGACACACCTTGCTGATCGAAACCCATCGCGGGCAGCCGATCGTCTCGGCCGACGTCCTGCACAAATTCTTCCCGGGAGCGAGCGAAGGATTGAACAAGGCCGACGGCATGATCACGATCCAGGACACCACGATCATGTTCGTCGATCTCGCCAAATTGCTGAACGCATTCGACTGAGTTGACTGCAAAGGATTCCCCAGTCCTCGATCCTTATCACCTCGCTGCTCGTCATTCGCTCCCCGGGGGCTTGAGTGGTGCCCAAGTCGCTCGCGGCCACTCTCGATGAGCGCCCCGCACCGGCCGAATCCAGCGGGCCGCTGGCGACCTAACCCAACTTGCAATCCGCCGCCCCTTCTCTAAACTCACTTCTCTGCTCCAATCAACGAAAACTTCAACTAAACGGAACGCCCCATGGTCATCACCGCCGAAACCCTGAATAAACTGGCCCAATTCGATACGCCGACGATTTGCAATGTGATTGAGTTATTCGACGTTCGCCCGCGGACGCAGGGCTTCATGAGCGCGGACATCAAGGCGAACTTTCCCGAGATGCCGCCGATGGTTGGCTTCGCCAGCACGGCCGCGTTTCGCTCGAGTGGCTTCCCGAAGAAGGGGGACGCCTACGGGTCGATGGAAAAGCAGGTCGAGGGCTTTGCCGAGTTGCCCGGCCCGGCCGTGATGGTGTTTCAGGATATCGATAGCCCGGCCGTCGGGGCGACGTTCGGTGAAGTGATGTGTTCGACCTACAAGGGCTTTGGCTCGGTCGGCCTGATCACCTCGGGCGGCGGCCGCGACTTGCTGCAAGTCCAGGCGATCCACTATCCCGTCTTCACCGGCTCGACCATTTGCTCGCACGCCTGCTGCCACATTCTGCACATCGGCCTGCCCGTCCACGTTGGCGGCCTGGTCGTCGACCCCGGCGACCTGCTGCACGGCGACGCCAACGGCGTGACGAACATCCCCATCAACATCGCCACCGACATCGCCGACATCACCCAGGAATTCATCGACGCCGAGAAGATCGTGCTGGACTACGTCAACGGCTCGGGCAAGAAAACGCCCGCGGGACTGGCCGCGGCACGCAAGGAGTATTCGGCGGTGGTTTCGAAACTGACAGATCGGGTCAAAGGCAAGGGCCAGCGTTAAGGCGCGCTCGAGCCCACCATCCTACCGATTCGTTGCTCAGTCACCGGCTCAATCACGCCGCGCTCGCAAATGATCGCGCGAATCAGCCGCGCCGGCGTGACGTCGAAGGCGGGGTTGTAGACGGCGATTCCGTCGGGGGCGGTCTGCCGGCCGAAGCCGTGGGTAATTTCTTTTGGATCGCGCTGCTCGATTGGGATCTGATCGCCCGAGGCTAGAGACAAATCAAACGTGCTGGTCGGGGCGGCGACGTAGAAGGGGATGTCGTGTGCGGCGGCCAGCACGGCCACGCCGTAGGTGCCGATCTTGTTGGCGGTGTCCCCGTTGGCCGCGATGCGATCGGCGCCGGTCACGACGGCCTGCACTTTGCCCTCGCGCATGACTTGAGCGGCCATCGAGTCGCAGATCAACGTGGCGTCGATGCCGCGCTGCTGAAGCTCCCAGGCGGTCAGCCGCGCGCCTTGCAGCAGGGGCCGGGTCTCGTCGACGTAAACATGAATGCGCTTGCCGGCTTCGTGTGCGGAAAAGAACAAGGCCAGAGCCGTGCCATAGTCGGCCGTCGCCAGCCCACCGGCATTGCAATGCGTCAATACCCCCTGGCCATCGGCCAACAGCCGGGCGCCGTGCTCGCCAATCTGCCGGCACATTCGCCGATCTTCTTCATGAATCTCTCGCGCTTCGGCCAACAGCGCCTCGCGCACATCGCGCACCGCAGCACTCGCGTTGCATTGCCCCGCCCGGCGGCGCATCCGCTCGAGCGCCCAAAACAGGTTCACGGCCGTCGGACGGCTGCTGGCCAATTCCTTCACCACCGCATCCAGCCGCTCCGCCAACGCCGCGCGGCCTGCCGCGTCACATCCTTGCACGCCGACGCACACGCCATACGCCGCCGCGATGCCAATCGCTGGCGCACCGCGGACCCGCAAACTGCGAATCGCCTCGCACGTCGTGGCCACGTCGCGACACTCGATCGAACGCAACTCCGTCGGCAGTAGCGTCTGATCAATCAGACTCAAATGGCCGTCAACGTCGCCGACCCAGTGGAGAGTTGGAAGCATGGGGGAGGGGTAAGGGCTTAGAAAGAAAAATGTGATTTGCCTTATCGTAGTCTTCCGCCGTCACGAATCCCTAATCCCCAGCCCCTACATACTTCATTCCAAACGTCTTCGCCACGGCCTCGTTCGTCACTTCGCCGGCCATGATGTTGATCGCGCGGGCGACGGGTTTTAGCTCGGCGGCGGCGCGCTCGATGCCGCGACCGGCGATTGCCAGGGCCCAGGGGAGGGTGACGTTGCACAGGGCGTAGGTGCTGGTGCGGCCCACGGCACCGGGCATGTTGGTAACGCAGTAGTGCAGCACGTCGTCAACGAGATACGTGGGCTCGCTGTGCGTGGTGGGCCGACTGGTTTCGACGCAGCCTCCCTGATCGATGGCCACGTCGATGATCACGCTGCCCGGCTTCATCAAGGCCAGATCGGCACGCTCGATCAGTCGTGGCGCCTTGGCGCCCGGAATCAGCACCGCTCCGATGACCAGATCGGCACGTTCGAGCTGTTCGCGAATCGTGTGGCGGTCGCTGTAGAGCACGTCGACGTTGGCCGGCATGATGTCATCGAGATAGCGCAGGCGATCCATGTTGATGTCGAGCAGGCAGATGTCAGCGCCGAAGCCGGCCGCCACCTTGGCCGCGTTGGCGCCCACGATACCGCCGCCGAGAATCGTAATATGGGCCGGCGCCACGCCCGGCACGCCTCCCAACAAGATTCCGCGGCCCATCTGGGGGCGCTCCAGATACTTGGCGCCCTCTTGAATGCTCATGCGGCCCGCCACCTCGCTCATCGGCGTCAACAACGGCAGCCGGCCCTGATCGTCGCGCAAAGTTTCGTAAGCCACGGCCGTGGCGCCCGAGCGCAACACGGCCTCGGTCAATTGCCTGTCAGCGGCAAAATGAAAATAGGTAAACACGATCTGGCCCGGCCGCAGCAGGGGCCACTCGGAACTCATCGGCTCCTTGACCTTGACAATCATGTCGGCGCGGGCAAACACTTCAGCGGCCGAAGCAATCAGCTCGGCGCCGCTCTCTCGATAAGCCCGATCGGCCAGGCCCGAGCCCAATCCGGCGCCTACCTCGACGAGCACGCGATGCCCGGCGCGCACCAATTCCTCGGCGCCCACGGGCAATAGCGCCACGCGATATTCATCGCGTTTGATTTCCTTCGGCACGCCGACAATCACGCTCAAATCCTCGCAGTGAAAGCTCGGCCACCGGCACGGCGCCGCGCCGCGCCGCGAAGCACCAGCGCGGCACATCGCCGCGGTGGACATCCACGAGTCATCCTAGTGGAAAATTTGCCGCCGATTCAAGTGCGCGCCACACGATGGCGCTGCGCCGGCTCAGCGGCACACCGCGCTATCGGAAACGAATTTCAGGCAAAATTGCAAGAGGATCTTCACGCACAAAAAAAGTTTGCTTTCCAATTGCGAATGTTGCTTGACATTTCCGAAGCTCAACAGAGAATGGCGCGAGTCTTGAGTGTGTGGCAATGGCAGTAAATCGATCGACGCCGAATTCTCGGTGTTGTTGTACTCGGTGTTGCGGTTGACCCTTGGCGGTGGGGTCGGCGGCAAAAGCAGCGGACAAGCGAAGCTAGGACAGCGGAAGCCGTGTTGCGCGCCAAGTCGTTCGATCGAATTGCTCCCTCGCCGGCCGTGGCGTTATCGCGTCGCGGGCTCAGGCCAATATCAGCGCTCGTCTATTGCATCTTGGGGGGCGTAAACTGAAGGATCGACTGCGGCGGCCTGCGGGTCGTAGCAACGGACTCACCCCCTAGGTTTTTTTCTCGCGAATCGTTGCCAGCGGCCCCCGATTGCTTTTCGCCACGCGGTTCGCATTTCACGGCGCTGCCGCTTTGTCTGGCTCGCCGGCGGTCGATAAAATAGCGGGGTCTCTCGGCGGCGCGCGCTGCCGCAACCCTCTTTCGCCGTGACTGTCATGCCACGTTGCTTGATTGCCCTGGGAGCCAATTTAGGCCAGCGACGCGAAACCTTGGCCCGCGCCGTTGGATGGCTCCGCGGCGAGGCGCAGGTCACGAATCTTGCGTCGAGTCACTGGCACGAAACCGCTCCTGTCGGCGGCGCGGCTGGACAGGGCACGTTTTTGAACGGTGCCGCCGCGTTCGATACCACGCTCTCGCCGACCGAGTTGCACGGCCTGCTGCGTCGCATCGAAAACGAGCTGGGCCGCACGCGCGGCCAGCGCTGGGCCGCACGGCTGCTGGATCTCGATCTGCTGTTGTACGACGAGCTCGCGATCGCCACTTCGGAACTGATCGTTCCCCACCCCCGGATGGCGTTTCGCCGCTTCGTGCTCGAACCGGCCGTCGAAGTCGCGGCCGACATGGTGCACCCGATAATCGGCTGGAGCGTCCAACAACTGCTGGCGCACTTGAACGGGGCCGTGCCCTATGTGGCCCTGCTAGGTCCAGGCAATGCCGGGCAAACGACGCTGGCCGAGTCGCTGGCACGCCACGTTGGGGGTCGCACGATTCCCCTTGCCAGCAGCATGGCGACCTTATCAGGCTCGCCGAATCCGCCTAGCCAGCCCCTGGAGCGCCAGATACAATTCCTCCTCCGCGGTTCGCTCTTGCTCGACGCGCGCAAATGGCCGCGAGACGGCGTGCTGGCGGTGAGCGACTTTTACCTTGATCAAGCGCTGGCCCAGGCCCAAACGGAGTTGGCCCCCGGCGATTTGGAGGCCTTTCGACACGCCTGGGAGACAGTCCGGGCGCACGTGATGTCGCCCAAGCTGCTGGCCGTGCTCGACGACGTTCCCCTGGGGCCCGTTGTTCCGGCATCGGGTGGCGTGGCCATGCCAGGGGGGGCACGGCGGTTGCCAGTCGCCGAAGCATCCCTGGCAGCGCGACGCGGCATCGGGCCGGTCGTTTATGCCGGCAGCGATCCCCAACAACAGTTCGACGAAATCGCTGCGGCCATCGCGGCCATGCAATAGCCTGTCCACCGAACTGCCCGAGAAATCGAACTGCTCGAGAAGCGGTCCCCAACAAGCGATTCGGCCGCCGCCGAAAGACAATGCCACGCATGAACCCCACCCCGTCAACTCCGCAAGTGATCACCCACGTTGCCGAATTGCAGCGTCGCGTCCACGCTGCGCGACAAGTGGGCCGGGTTGTCGGCCTGGTGCCCACGATGGGCGCCCTGCACGAGGGGCACCTCAGCCTAATCGATGCCAGCACCGCCGAGTGCGGCCTGACGGTCGTCACGATCTTCGTCAATCCCACGCAGTTTGGTCCGAACGAGGATTTTGCCGCTTATCCGCGCGACTTGCAGCACGATCTCTCGCTGCTGGCTGGGCGCGGCGAGGTCTTGGTTTTCGCGCCCGACACGGCCACCGTTTATGGCGCTCGACATGCCACGAGCATTGAAGTCGTGGGCCCGGCGTTGCCGCTCGAGGGGGAATTCCGGCCGGGTCATTTTCGTGGCGTGGCCACGGTCGTGCTCAAGCTATTCCTGCTGGTGCGGCCCGACCGGGCCTACTTCGGTCGCAAGGACTATCAACAAACGCTCGTCGTCCGCCGCATGACCGACGATTTGCACCTGCCGATCCATATCGAAGTCTGCCCGACGGTGCGCGAGCCCGACGGCCTGGCCATGAGCTCGCGCAATGTCTACCTCTCGCCCGAGGAGCGTCAGCGAGCGCTGGCCATTTCGCAGAGCTTGCTGATGGCCAAGCACCTCATCGCCGGCGGCACGCTCGACGCCGCCACGGTCACCGCGCGCATGCGCGAGCGGCTGACCGCGGCCGATCTCAAAATCGATTACGTCGCCTTGGCCGATCCCGACACGCTGGAAGGCGTGGCCACTCTCGATCGGCCGACCGTGGCGCTGATTGCCGCCCGCGTGGGCCAGACTCGCTTGATCGACAACGAACGGATTGTGTAATGGTTCGCCTGGCTCGCGCGCCGCGAGCTGACCTGCAGGGATAGAAACATGTTTCAAACGCTGTTTGTCATTCCACGGGCGATCGCCGGGGTCGACGTCTTTGGCTTCGGCTGGCTGCTCGGCGCGTGGCTGGTGGCGTCGGCGGCCATCCTGGCCTGGTCGTGGCGGCGCTACGGCTGGGGCCCCGCGACCCGTGGGCAGATCCCGATGCTCGTGGTCGTGGCCTTCGCCATCGTCTGGCTGCTGCCGAACCTGGTCGATCCCGAATTCGACGGCCTGCCGATCCGCGGCTATGGCGTAATGCTGCTTTTTTCGGTGCTGGCCGGCATTGCCATTTCGATCTATCGTGCGCGGCAGGTCGGGCTCGACCCGGAAATCATCCTCTCGCTGGCCACCTGGTTTTTCGTGGCGGGCATCTTTGGCGCGCGGCTGTTTTATGTCGTCAAAAACTGGCCGAAGTTCGACAAGCCCACGCTCGGCGAAACATTGCTGACGATCGTCAACCTCACGCAAGGCGGCCTGGTCGTCTATGGCTCGCTGCTGGCCGGCGGGGCCGCGCTGCTGGTGTTCATTCACAAGAACCGCCTGCCGGGCCTGGCGTTTGCCGATCTGATCGCGCCCGGAGTGGTGCTGGGCGTTGGCTTGGGACGTCTCGGCTGCTTTTTGAATGGATGCTGCTACGGCGGCCTGAGCGACCTTCCCTGGAGCGTGCGATTTCCCGAAGGCAGCCCGGCCTACGCCGATCAGGCGCAACGGGGCGAGCTGTATGTGCATGGGCTGATGTTCAAGGGCGGCCCGATGGATGCCCCCATCCTCGGCAGCGTGCAGGCTGAGTCGCAGGCCGCGCTGCACGGACTGCGGCCCGGCGAGCAAGTGGCCTCGATCAACGGCGTGCGCGTACACACGGTCGACGAGGCGCACTGGGAGCTGCTGCGCATCTTCGGCGCGGGCAAGACGCTGACGATCAAAATGGCCGGCGACAAGCCGACCGAGAGCTGGACGCTGGCCCCGCCCGCGCCGCGATCGCTGCCGGTGCATCCGGCGCAGCTCTACAGCCTCATCGACGCCCTGCTGCTGTGCGTGTTCCTGCTGGCTTACGAGCCCTACAAGCGGCACGACGGCGACCTGACGGCGCTAGTGCTCACGATTCACCCCATCACGCGGTTTCTGCTCGAGATCATCCGCGTCGACGAAGAAGCCGTGTTCAACTCGGGCATGAGCATCTCGCAAATCGTCAGCTTGCTGATCCTGGCGGGCGGCATCGCTCTGTGGATTTACCTCATCGCCCGCCGTCCCCGCCCCTTGGTCTGGCCCGGGCTGCTGCAATCGAACGACGCGACGGCAAACCGCATCGGCAGCCTGCCACGAGTCACGGCCGGATAGCCGGCGGGCACCGCGGGTTTGACAGTGCTCGGCCAGCCTCCGAGAATAAAGGCGGAGAGCGGCGTTCCCCGGGGGCTTAAAACAAGCGTTTGGCCTGGTTTTGGTCGCTGGTGCGATCCGGTGCGGAACTTTGGGCCAGTTCGCGGCGTCCAATGGTTGGAGCGGTTGTGACAGACGATGCCCAGCTCATTCAACAGGCACTAGCCGGTGAGTCCGCGGCGTTCGGACAATTGGTCACCCGTTATCAAGACCGGTTGTACAATTCGCTGGTGCATGTCGTGGGCTCGACCGACACGGCTTACGACGTGGTGCAGGACGCCTTGGTCCAGGCGTACGTCAAGCTCGAAACGTTCGAGCGGGCGAGCGGCTTTTACACCTGGCTGTACCGCATCGCGTTCAATCTTGCCATCAGCCGCCGCCGCCGCGAGCGGCCCGTCCTGTCGGTCGAGCAGGCGCGCGACGTGCTGGGCCACGAGCCTGTGGACCGCGGTGCCGTGCCCGGGGCAAGGCTCGAACAACAGGAACGTGCCGGACAGGTGCAGTCGGCCCTGGCGACGCTGAGCGAGGAGCATCGCGCGATCCTGATCTTGCGCGAAGTGGATGGTTGTGCCTATGAGGAGATCGCTCAAGTTTTGGACTTGCCGATCGGAACGATCCGCAGCCGGTTGCACCGCGCCCGGCTGCAACTGCGCGATCAGCTCAAGGGTGTTGTTGAAGAGGGTGCCCGATAACGAACCGAATGCCGGTCGCTGGCCGGCGCGAACTCATGACTGCTGAACCGCGAGAAGAACTGATCAGCGCCTATGTCGACGGCGAGTTGTCGCTCGAGGAGCGCGCGCAGGTCGAAAAATGGCTCGCCGAGAGCCCCGAGCTGCGGCAGTTGCACGACGAACTGCGCGCCGTGAAGAGCAGCCTGCAATCGTTGCCGCGTCACAAGCTGGATCATGACCTGGGCGAGGCGGTGTTGCGGCGAGCCGAGCGCACCGTGTTGGCCGGTTCGAACGAGGTGAGCGTGGCGGGCCGAGTGGGGCCCGACGGACCGCTGCAAGAATGGTGGTCGCATAATTCATGGCGCCGCTGGATGTGGCCTGCCGTGGCCATCGCCGCGGCGCTGCTGTTGATCGTGTTCGACAGCCAGCGGCAGCCTGCCGAGCGTGAAGTGGCCCAAGCGCCGCCCAAAGACGCTGCCATGCCGGCGTCGCCCGAAGCCAATACCAAAGTTGCGGGCGAGCTTCTCGAGCGCGCGGAAAAGCTTGGCGCCCCGCCGGCCGAGATGCGCGCAGCCGGAGAATCTCGCGATCTCGCCTCGTCCGAGGGCGAGGGCGAGGGGCAGATCTATCGCTACCAACTCAAGAACCAACACGACATCAAACCGAGGTATGCCGCGCCAGCCGAAGCCGCGACGCCCCGAGCCGCTGCCTCGCCGGTCCCGACACCCGCAGCCGCTCCAGCCGTGCCGGCGTCGAAGGCGGCTGCTAACAAGTCGACTGTCACGCCCGATGATTCGCCCGAGCCCACGGCAACCCTGGCAGGCGAGGAGGCCGAAGCCGAAGAGCTGGTGGCCGCCGAAGTGCCCAGCGAATACATTCGCCAGCGCAATTTCGAAAAGCTGCTCGATATGAACAACATCGCCTGGCAGCGAGCCCAAGTCATGCCGGCCGCAAAGCAACCAGCGCCGCTAGAGAATTCCCAGCGATCCGACTTCTATCAACGGATCAGCAAGGACCAAGCCCCCCCGCCCACGGCACCACGGGCCGATTATTTTCTGGAAGTGACGCCGCAACAAATCGATGACATTGTGATCGAACTGCGCAACGACTCGCGCGTCAGCAATCAGGCCAATTCCAATCAGGCTCGACCCCGGCTCACGAACTCGAACCGCGCCGTGGTCCAGCGCGACGCGAAACAGAACGACCAGCTGGCACCCAAGGGCGTGATCTTTAGCCTGCAATCGCCGCTGATGAAGGATTTCACCCCGGGTAACGCCGCCGAGCCACCCAAGACCGAGCCGCGCCCGTAGTCTCCCAAGGCGGCGTGGAGTAAACTTCTGCCAGGCATGGCCGGCGCGTGTCGGCCGGCCTTTCATCCATTTCGCGATTCGCATAGCAACCAAGGAATGATCGCATGTCGGTTACCATTCGCGTCCGTCCCAATGGTCCGTTTCTGCTCGAGGGGCCCGTGACGATCATCGATCAACACGGCAATGCCTTTCCGACGAATCCCGATAAGCCCAACGTGGCCCTGTGCCGCTGTGGCCAATCGAGCCGCAAGCCATTCTGTGACGGCACGCACAATCGTTGCGGATTTTTGGCCGAGGAGATCGCGCCGGCACCCACCGCCTGAAAACGCGCGATCCAGCGACGCTCGAACAGCGCCGGCGTGATCGACAAGTTTTCCCCAATCGCGCGGGGCGTTTCCGGACGTCACGCGGCGCGCGTGAAAAGCTGGCGCGCATGCCGGTTATGACACGGCGCGACCGCGCATTTCCGCTCGCCGGTTGGACACGCGGCTAGTTCTCGCGCACCCTTCTGTTAGAATCGCCCCCGCGTGGCAACGCGAGAGTGGGAAAGCCGGGCAGCGACGGGTTCGTCGGCTGCCGAGCCGGATGTCCCGCTTCGCGATTTCTCGTTCGCCGGGGGCACTTCACGTCCGGCAACCGCAAGAGGATTTTGACGACGCATGGATTCAGCGCTCATCGATCAAACGTCGGAACAGTTCCTGGGCCAATGGCAACGACTGGTCAGCACGACCAACTGGGAAAAGGGACGCATCATTTACGACTGGCGCGAGGCGCTCAGCGATAGCGGCACACCGGCCTCGGAGCTTTCCGACGACGCCTGGAGCCGCCGCGTGGGCAACGTCACGCCCCAGCACGTCGGCCGTCTGCGCCGGGTGTATGAACGGTTCGGCGCCGTGCGCGAGGGGTACCTCGGGCTGTATTGGAGCCACTTTCAGGCCGCCCTCGACTGGGACGACGCCGAGATGTGGCTTGAAGGGGCCGTGCAAAGCGATTGGTCGATCTCGCAAATGCGGCACCAGCGGTGGGAAGCCAACGGTCAACTGGCCGACGAGCAAGCAGCCGCGGCCGAACAAGACGCTCAGGCCCCTTGGGACGAAGACGGCGCCGCGCCCGAGGAAGTCACCTCCGGCACCCTGGGCGTCGTCCGCGCGCCCGAGGGAAGTGAACGCGGCGGCGAGTCGCGCGAGCGGGACGGGGGACATGACGACGAAGAGAGCGATGGCGATTACGCCGCGGCCGACGCCGGCCATGAAGTGCAGCAGTCGGCACCCAAGCGCGAAATGGTTCGCCCCTTCGCCAGCCTGCCGCCGCTGCCGGCCGACGTGAACGACGCCTTTGAAGCCTATAAGCTGGCCATCCTTCGCCACAAGCTGTCCGGCTGGCAGGAAATCTCCTGCGACGACCTGATCGCGAGCCTGCAATCGCTCGAGCAACTGGCGCTGGCGCCGGCTGAGATTTAGCCCGATTGGGGATTCAGATTGTCGGTCAGCACCCTGACCTCGAAAACCTGGTCTCGGACTGAAACTCAGCGAAAGACGCGCAGCCGGTCGAGCGGCCAGTAGATGTGCGTCACGACGCCAACGATGTTCGCCGCCGGCAGCGCATAGGGTGGGCGACCGCCGACACTCTCGTTCCAAAACCGTGAATCGCGAGAGCGGGCCGAAAAGTCTCCCAGTACGAAATACTCGTCGGCCCCCAACTCCGCCGGCCGGTTGGATGTACCCCACATCTGATCATTTAGCTGCGGGACTTCGTCGAGCTTGTTCAGGTAATACAAGCCTGAGAACTCCTCGGGCGGAATCAGACGATCTCCGTTGATCCAAACACTGCCCTCGTCGATCGTAAGCGTTTCACCGGGTAAACCCACCAGCCGTCCCAGGTACGTCGTTTACGGCTCCGCCGGATATCGATAGGCAACCACATCCCATCGCACCGGCTTCAGCAGCTTGCTGATAAAGAACCGGTCGCCTGAGGTGACCCGCCGCGAAGTCAGCGCAACCTTATAGGCTCGCAGTTCGTGCTCGCAGATCATCAACGGCTCGTCCTCCATTGCTTGCCTGTCGGTCTCAGCCGTGCAGTACGTCCGAGCGCCACACTCCGGACACGTACCGGTCCAATGGTGGCCCAACACGGTCGGCGCCATGCTGTTGGTTGACTGTGCGTAGGCTTCAAAGATGAACGGGCGCACTCCTAACGCGACAATCGCCAGAATTGGCAACGAACTGGCCATCGCGGCCAGCCAGGCGAGACTGGCTTTGCCAGGCGACATCCGCAGCAGTCGTGACAGCGCGAAGATTCCCAGCCCAATGGACATCAAAGCAACAATGACCAGCGGCGCGCCTGGATTGGGCTCACCGAGGCGATTGGCGACGGTTGGCGGAATTGCCAAAACATAGAGTGCGATCGCCGCCAGCCCACAACGTCCCCACGAACGCACCGCGGTTGAAAGCCGGGGCGTCAAGCACCACAGCGCTGACGTCAAAAGCAAGAACTGCAACGCCAACAACACAGCGAAAACGCCGAGAAGGATTACTGTCGTCATGGTCGTGTCCCCACTGGCCAATGCGGCGGCCGTCGATGATGGACAACAGTATAGTAATCAGGGGTAAAAATAGAAGCAACAAAGCTTGCTATTCGGGACACCGCTGCGGGTCCCATTCTCTAAAGCTTGGTTAGTTTCGGATTGGCCGTGGGCACGATACGGTGCGAGCCGGTATGGCGCCACTCTTCAAGCGACGGCCCGCTGTTGAGCACGACGAGCAATGCCAGCGAGACGGCCAGAGGAATCACGATTTGCGGCTCGATAACCCGTCGTTCGAGGAGCTTGACCGTCACGACAGCGATCACGATTACGGCGATGCTTGGCAGCATCACCTTGTCATAGCCGGGTATGATCCAGCGCCCGGTCCAGACCCGACCCCAGAGGTTGATCGGCGGACGATAGCACTGGCAGTACAAGCCAATTCGACCAAGCGCGATCATCATGACGACGCCCCCACCCAGCACCAAGCTGAATTCTCGCACGCCGCGATTCGAAGCCACGCCGTAAAGCGTCCAGCCGACGAGCAAACTCACGAGCGCACCGTCGAGATAACCGATTCCCGAGGATGGCTGGCGCGGCCGCATGATGTCATGGGGCCAACCGAGTAGAGGTGTCGGCGCGATTTTGTCTCCGGCATTCTGCAAACCCGCGTTGCGAATCAAATCGAACGCTCGACGCAACAGTGGCGAAGACCAAGGAAATTTGGCCAGCGAATGCCGTAGTCCCCAAAGGGCCAGAGGGTAACAGAGCGCCGCGGCGGCCAGGGCCTCAGGCAACTCGGACCATAGCCGCGCGACGAACCCCAGGCCAAAGAGCAGCGCGTAGCAAAATCCCGTCTCTCCGGTCGCCAACAGCAGGCAGCAAGAGGCCAGATAGTAGCCGACCAGGAAAAGCAGTGGCACGAGCAGTTTGTTCACGGTGGCGTCGTGCATTGCCAGCGCAATCAAGTCCAGCAAAATGGCATCACGTGGTGTCAGGTGCAAGGGTCCCAACGGCAGCGGCTTAGGCATTCGCCATGGTGTTCGTTCCAGCCAACTCCCATAACTCGTCCAAACCAGTGGATGCAATGAACTCGCTCGCAGCACGCCGAAAACAAAAACCAGGAACAAAGTCATCGCGTCTCGGGGGCGAAAGTAATCTTGCCCCAACGGAATTCCCTTCCACCACACGGTCCACAGGTACAATCCCTCAAACACCAAGAAGGCCAACGCAAGCGTCGGGAGAATCGACGCCGGCCGCACCCAGGTCCTCAACTTTTGCAGCGCCGTGCGAATCATCAACTAACTTTCTCGCAGGTAGCGGTCGATTTGGGCCTGGGCTTCGGGAAAGATCAATCGCTGGAGTACTTCGGTCAACGGCCCCGAGCAGCGCGTTTGCTGCCGCAATCCACTTGGCGTATCGTAGGCCAGCAATTCGCCCTCGCGAACGACGATAATCGAATCGGCCAGTTCTTCGACCAGTTCCGGCACCGGCGTCGTGATCACGACGGTCGCTCCGGTGCGCTCGACCCGGTGTCGCAGGATGCGTTTGAGCGTCAGGATGCCGGCCGGGTCCAAGCCCCCGGAAAACGGCTCGTCCAGCAGCAAGATCGGCGCTTCGGTAACCAGGGCCGAGCAGATCGCGAGCTTCTTTTGCTGGCCGTTCGAATAACTGCGGATCGGCCAATCGGCTTCTCGAGCCAGATCAAAGACCTCGACGAGCCGCTCGACGTGGCCCATCAGCCGCTCGTCGCCGACGTCATACAATTCCCCCACGGCCCGCAGGAATTCGCGGCCGGTAAACTCCTTGGGCAGCCACGGGTGGTCGGGCAGGAACACGACTCGGCGGCGAATCGCGGTTTCCTCGTCGATCGAACCGCGACGACGCAACCCGTCGTATTCGACGTAGCCGCGCTGGGGCGTCAACACGCCGGCCATCACGTTCAAGAGCGTGGTCTTGCCCATGCCGTTGGGACCGACGATGACGGCGAGCTGCCCGGCGGCGATCTCCAGGCTGATGTCCTTCAACACCGGCCGCACGCCATAGTGCTGCACGACGTCCACCACGCGGAGCATGACAGGTCCTCTGGCCCCCTCTCCTCGAACACGACTGCGCGGCACACCGAGCCGGCGCGCTCACCTCAGCTCTTGGCCGCGAACAGCTCGGCGTATTCCAGAATCCAGCGGTCGGCCAGCTCGCGGAAGTTGGCGATGTCGACGTGGGAGAGCATTTGATATTGGCTGCGGTTGTAGATCTCTTTGTTGCGAACCGTGCCCTTGGCGACCAGCTCCAACACGTGCATCGGCGAAAACGGCCGCACCGCGACCTCCAGCCGGCTGAAGAAATTCTCGCGCTTGCCGTCGTGCAGCGAAAGATCGTCGCGGGCGATCGCCGCGCCCCAGCCGCGGCTGCCGACCATCGTCTCGTAGCGAAAACCAGGGAAGTGCAGCGGCAGTTGCTTGACGCCGTGCTCGATGTGATCCGACAGCTCCAGCCGATATTGAGAGTGCAGCCGCTTCAGCTCCTCTTCGCCCATCGCCGCTTCCGCCCGCGCGCGGGCCTCGGCATCGTGCGAGCGCTGACCGCGCTGGATGGCTTTTTCAAGGCGCTCTTGAAAATCGGACATGGAAGAGAAGGATGAAGGCGGAAGGATGGAGGATGAAAACGAAGACAGGGGGGAGACGTGCGCCTGCTTTAAGACTACGACCCCATACTCACGACGACTCCGTGGGGGCTTCGGTTGGGGTGGTCGATTGTTGTTCGGGTTCGGGGGGTGGAGTTTGGAGCTCGAGGAATTGTTTGAGGTCGCCGAAGGTGCGCAGCGGCTCGCGGCCGGTTTTCATTTCGTTGGTCAAGGGAACCAGCGGTTTCGGCTTCGGCTTGGGTTTGTATTCGGCTGCGGCGCGGTCTTTGAATTTAGGCGGACCGACGCCTTGCTGGGGACGACCACCGGGTTGCGATCGGCCGCCTTGTTGTGGTCGGCCGCCTGAGCGTTGCGGCGATCGCTGCGGCGGCCCTGGGCGGCGATCGAGGCGCGGCGGTTCGGGGGGCGCGGCGGGCGCCGCTGCTTCGACTGGCGCGCCTTCGGGCGCGGCCGGTTGTTGCGCGGGAGCGCCGCGGCGGCCGTCGCCTTTGCGCTTCTCGCGTTTTTCGCGCTTTGGCGGTTGAGTGCGTTCGGTGCCGGGCGGAATCATGGTCAACGACACGCGGCGGCGGGTCTTGTCGATCTCGTGGACCCAGACCTTCACGATGTCGCCGACCGAGACCACTTCGTGCGGATCGCGGACATACTTATTGGCCAACTGGCTGATGTGTACCAGGCCCGTATCGTGCAGGCCGATGTCGACAAACGCGCCAAAGTCGACCACATTCAGCACCGTGCCCGACAGCTCCATGCCGCTGGCCAGGTCGTCGAGCTTGATGACCCCCTTCTTGAAAATCGGGGGCGGCAAATCCTCGCGCGGGTCGCGGCCCGGCCTGGCCAGCTGAGCCAGGATGTCCTTGAGCAGCAACTCACCGGCTTCCAGTTGAGCCGCCAAGGAGTTGAGATCCAAGGCGGCCGCGCGTTCGGCAATCTGCTGCGCGGCCTGCGGCTCGGCCAGGTCGGCCGGCGTGAAGTCGATCTTGCCCAGCACCTGCTGGGCCACGGTGTAACTTTCGGGATGAATCCAGGTGGCGTCGAGCGGGTTGTCGCCGCCGCCGATCTTGAGGAAGCCGGCCGATTGCACGAAGGCGGCCTCGCCGAATCCCGGCACTTCCTTCAACTGCTCGCGATTGCGAAACGGCCCGTTGACCGCGCGATAATCGAACAGCCGCCGCGCGGTCAGTTGATTCAGGCCCGACACATAACGCAGTAGCGCCGGACTGGCCGTGTTCAAGTCGACCCCGACATAGTTGACGCACGACTCGACCACGGCATCCAGCGACGTTCGCAAGTGCTTGGCCTTCATGTCGTGCTGATACATGCCCACGCCAATGCTGGCCGGATCGATCTTCACCAATTCGCTGAGCGGATCCTGAATCCGCCGGCCGATCGAAATCGCGCCACGCAACGTGGCGTCGTATTCCGGAAATTCCTCCCGGCCCAAGGGGCTGGTCGAATAGACGCTGGCGCCGGCCTCGTTGGCAATCACGTAGGCCACGCCCTGCTCGGCCAGCTCGTTGGCCAGAATGTCGGACATCAACTCCTCGGTCTCGCGACAGGCGGTGCCGTTGCCGATCGCCACCACGTTGAGCTGGTGCTGTTTGATCATCTCGACCAACTTCGCGCGTCCGTCAAGCTTGCGCTGCGGCTTGCCCACGAGGTGGATCACGGCCTGATCCAGCAGGCCGCCAAACTCATCGAGCGCCGCCAATTTGCAACCGCTCTTGAAACCCGGATCGATCGCCAGCATGCGACGCCCGCGCACCGGCTTCTGCAACAGCAGGTTGCGCAGGTTGCGAGCAAAGACGTCGACCGCGTGCAGCTCAGCCCAATCGGTCAACTCGCGGCGCACCTCACGCTCCAGGCTGGGAAAGACCAGACGGGCCAGCGCGTCGCGCCCGCAGCCGCGCAGAAAATCGACGTGCGGATGGTCGGGCGGGCAAACCGTCTCATCGACGGCCGCTTGCATGACGTCCAGGTCGGCATCGACTTTGACGCGCAGCACTTTGGCCTTCTCGCCGCGATTGATCGCCAACACGCGATGCTGCGGCACGCGCTGCAACATCTCGTTGAACTCGAAGTAATCGCGAAAGCCCTGCGCCAGTTTTTCGTCGGCTTCGGCCCGCACGCTCACGAGCTTGCCGGTGCGATTGAGAATGTGCCGCAGCTTTTGTCTCAGATCAGCCCGTTCGCTCAACCGCTCGGCCAGGATGTGTCCCACGCCAAGCAAGGCGTCGGCGGCGCTGGTGACACCCCGATCGGTGTTCACGAAATCGGCCGCGCGGGCGTCGAGATCGGCACAAGCGGCCGCGCCCTCCTGCACTTCGTCGGCCAACGGCTCCAGCCCCCGCTCGCGAGCCACGGTGGCCAGCGTCTGCTTCTTGGGCTTGAACGGCAAATACAGATCTTCCAGGCGCTTGGTGCTGGTGGCCTGCTCGATCTCGGCGGCCAACTCGGCCGTGAGTTTGCCCTGCGACTCGATCGACCGCAGAATCGTTTGCTTCCGCTCGGCCAACAGCCGCAGCTTGATCAGCCGCGATTGGATCTGCCGAATCTGCTCCTCGTCCAGGCCGAGGGTCTGATCCTTGCGATATCGCGTGATGAAGGGGACCGTGTTGCCAGCGTCGAGCAGCTCGACGACGCATTCGACCTGGCGCAACGATAGCTTGAGAGTCTGTGCCACCGGCGCAAGGTCGATGGCAATCGTGTTCGTACTACCCATGCACTCTAACGCGCGCGGTGAAGATTGACGCAAACGCAGTCCCGCATTTGACTTGTCAGCCCCGCAATCTAGCGCGTGCGGGTTCAATTGTCAAGGATTGAATGACGGAGCGAATCACTGAGACTAGCCAACCTGCCCAATGGCCCCTGATTGTGCCTGCGCCCCGCACAGCGGGATTTACCGCTGTTTCGAGCTTGCGGGGAAAAAACGTCACGGCCGGACAATTCGATCAAACTCGCACAGGGCCACGTGCCGATAAACAAAGCGCAAGGGCGGGCGTAGACAGCATGATGTGCATGCGCCCCGATCGACGAGAGTCGCGCGGCGAAATAGGCCGACATCGCTCGACGGTTAGAAAAGCAGTCCCAGACGTAAGGAAGCGTCCCATGGCTCGAAGCCAATTGCGAGTGTATTACGGTCCCCAGAGCGACGCCTGTGCGTCGATCAGTGAAGCCAAGGAATCGAAGGACACGGTCTCGGTGCCCCTCGGCGAGATTCTGCCCCTGTTGGCCGATGCGGTTCGCAACGAACGCACCTGGCTGGGCGATTTCGAAAACGACGAGGTTACGATCTCGACCGACCTGTACGAAGTGATTCTGGCCTACCAGCACTATCGCCGGCCCAGCGCCTGATCTCAGGCTCTCATTCGGCCGAATAACCACCCCAGCAACCCACCCAGCCTGCCGGCATTCGGCGGGCTGTTTTTTTGCGCGCTTGCTGGCGTCAGAGTTCCGCGACCGCAACGGCATTGCCTTTTCGGGTGCCGCTGCTGGCTTTTTCCGGCGTCGAGTCGCGCCGCACATTCGGCTCAATCGCTATCCGCCAGCGGAGGTGGGAAGATATAATCGAATATCGATCCATTGGCTCGCGTTGGTCCCTCTCGCGCGAGCCGGCACATGTCCCCGCTCGCGAGGCCCCTCGGTGTCCGATAGCCCCCCTGAAGACCAGCAGATTTCCAAAGCCGAGCAGGCCGTTTCCAAGCTCGACGAAACGCTGAGCGCCAGCGCCGGCAAGGTTGCGAACGGCAAGGTCGACCCTTCGCGAATCGTCGACCTGATTGACCAGATCAAGGAGTCGGCCGACAAGTTGGCGGTCGATCATACCTCGCGCGGCGACCTGAAAATCATTAGCCGCACGTTGCGCGAGCTCCGCTACGCCTTCAAGGTGTTTACGCCCTACCGGTCGCGGCGCAAGGTCACCGTCTTCGGCTCGGCTCGCACCCGGCCCGAAGCCGCCACGTTTCAACAAGCCGTCGAGTTCGGCCGTGCCATGGCCGCGCACCACTGGCTGGTCGTCACCGGCGCGGCCAGCGGCATCATGGAAGCGGGCCATATCGGCGCCGGTCGCGAGAACTCGATGGGCTTGAACATCATGCTGCCCTTCGAGCAGTACGCCAATCCGGTCATTGCCGGCGATACGAAGCTCGTACACATGAAGTACTTCTTCACGCGCAAGCTGATGTTCGTCAAGGAGTGCGACGCCGTCTGCCTGCTGCCGGGCGGATTCGGCACGCTCGACGAAGGTTTGGAAGTGCTCACCCTGTTGCAGACCGGCAAGCGCGACTTGGTGCCGGTCGTGTTTCTCGATGCTCCCGGCGGGGTCTTTTGGACCGAGTTTCAGCAGTATGTCGAGCGCCGCCTGCTGGGCGACGGCATGATCTCGCCCGACGACCTGTCGCTCTACAAGCTGACCGACAACGTCGAGGCAGCCGTGGCCGAAATCTTGCAGTTCTTCAAGGTCTATCAGAGCATGCGCTATGTGAAGAACAAGCTGGTGCTGCGCCTGAAGCAAAAGCCGTCGGACGAACTACTGGCGTCGATCAACGCGAACTTCGCCGACATCCTCACCAGCGGCGCCTTCACTGCCGAAGGCCCTCTGAGCGAAGAAAAAGACGAACCCGACCTGGCCAATCTGCCCCGCCTCGTCTTCCGCTTCAACCGCCGTAGCCTGGGACGGCTGCGACAGTTGATTGACGTGATTAACAAGGGATGATGGCGGAAGCGATGAAGGCGGGAGAGACTCACCAAGGAATCGATGAACCATGGCCGACCGAGACCAAATTGTCGAACAAGCGCTCTCGCTTGCTCCCGAGGACCGAGCCTATGTGGCCGACGCATTGGAGCAGAGTCTCTCGAGTGGTAGTTTTGCGTCCGCGGAAATTGCCGCGGCTTGGGCGCATGAGATTGAGCGCCGTCTAGTGAGCTACGACCGAGGTGAAATCAAGGCCAGCGACGCCGAGGTCGCGCTGGAACGCATCCGACAGCATCTCGCCGCGCAAAGGTCGAAAGGGTGAGACCTTGGCCTTTCGCATTCTGATGGCGGCTGAGCTCGAGGCCGTCCAGGCGGCACTCTGGTACGACGAACAACGCCCCAGTCTGGGCGACGAATTCCTGCAAGAGTTAACCGACGCATGGGAGCGGATCCGCAGCGACCCACTCCTTTTCGGACGGCTAGAGCACTTCGCAGGCGATAACGACGTTCGTCGCTGTCTGCTGCGCCGATTTCCGTACGTCGTGATCTATTGCTTTCGGCCGCAAGAGACGCTCGTCGTCGCGGTCAGTCATGTGCGCCGCAAGCCGTTCTATTGGCTTGAGCAAGTCCCGTGACACCGCGTCGGATACGATCATTTGTTTGCCCCTTGCTGCGCTGGCCCTTACACTGGACGCCAATCGAGTCCTTTCACTGCCACGTCGACGGGCGAAGGCTATGGCCATTCAGTGGTTTGTACAACATGGTGGGAAGCAGTACGGACCGCTGACTTCGGCGAATCTGAAAAAGCTGGCCGACGAGGGGAAGATCGTGCCCACGACTTCCGTGCGATCGGGAGCCGAGGGCGCTTGGGTGCCGGCTTCGCGCGTGCAGGGTTTGTTCTCGACCGCTCCGGCTCCTGCCTCCGCGAAGGCAGCTCCCACGGCCGCCAAAGCGGCGCCCGCGCCGCGCAAAGCGGTCACGCAGCCACCCGTTGATCTCGGCGCGCCGCCTCTCGCGCCTCCGCCGGCACCGCCGATGGGGCGAGCCGTGGCTGGTAGTCCGCCTGCGCGCGCCAAGGCGGCGCCCTTGCCCAAAGCGGTGCCCGTAGCGACAAGTGGAGCGGCCGGTAGTGGATCGATGGCCGCCAAAATTCTCGGTGCCGTGTCTCTAATCCTGGGCATCCTGGCGCTGGCCACGTGTTGGTTGCCGCTCGTCTCGGCGGGCTTGACGTCGTGGCTCGCGCTAGTCGTCGGCACACTCGGGTTATTGCTGGGAATTGGGGGCCTGGTATTGGCCGCGATGCACAAGGGATCGGGACTGGCGCTAGGCATTGCTGGAAGTAGCAGTTCGCTGGTCGGCCTGGTGTTGACGGCGGTCTTGGTCTTCAACGATTTCAGTCCCCAGCCCGTGATCGTCGCCGCGGCGCCGATTGTCGCGGCGCAGCCCGCACCGCCTCCACCGCCGGCCGCTCAACTCGAGCCGGCGCCCGAGCAGGTTTGGACGGACGCCCGTGAGTCGATCGAACAGGGTCCGATCAAAGCCAGCATCGCGTCCGTCAAGATCGAGCCGGTGATCCTCGAGAACAGCGACCTGACTTCGCTCAAGCGTCAGAAGCCGCAGCCGATGCTGAAGGTGCGCGTCACGATCGAGAACACGAGCACCGACAAGATCGTCGAATTCGGGGGCTGGATCGGCGGCGGCGAACTGGTGGGGCAGGGCTTGGGCAATCTGCTGGGTAACGAAGCCGGCAAAGCCCTGGCATCGGCCACGGCTTCGACCGCGATGATCGACAACATCGGCAACAAGTATGCGCAGACGCCGATGATGTCGCTGTTTGGCGCTAGCATTGGCAAGGACAACTCGATTCGTCCCGGCAAAAGCTCCGGCGGCGAACTGGTTTTTCCGCCACCGCTGCCGACGATCGAATACCTGCGGCTCGAACTCTCGCCCGCGGCCTTCGGGGGCAGCGAACCGCTGCGCTTTCAGATCCCTCGTACTCTGATTGAGGGCTTGCCCCCCGTCGAAGCGAAACCGAAGTCGGATGCGCCCGAGGCTCCACCCGCGTCAGACTCTCCTGACGCCCCTTGACCAGCGCCAGCGGCCAATAGCAAAGGGGCCGGGAAGCTCCGGCCCCTTTGACAATCGTCTGGTTACTTTGCCGCGATCAAGTCACCAAATGCGGAACTTGTTCGGGTCGCTCTTGGGCAGCAGGTACTGGGGCGTGGTGTTCATCGCCCGGCCGCCGTTGTAATAGTTGTTGCCGTTGCTGGCGTTGTTGACCGAGGGCTCATACGAATAGCGCCGCGCGCCTGCGGCCGGGGCTTGAGCCGTCGCGGCCGGGGCCGAGGTTACGGCAGTGCCACACGGTGCCGATTGAACCGGCTGCGCCGCCGGAGCCTGCTGGCCGCCCTCGGCCGAGAAGCTGCGTCGCGCTTCGCCTTGGGTGGGCGTGGCTGCTGTCGTCGCGGGAGCAGCGTAAACCGGCGCGTACGAGAAGTTATTGTTCTGCTGCGAGAAAATGTGCTCGTAATCGCCGCGCAGTTTGTTGCCCGCGTCGCGCACGCCCGCCGCCTGCACAAAAGATGAAGCTCCCAAGACCAATCCCAGCACTAGAAAACCATGAAGAAGTCGCATCGAAATACCCTCCGCCTAAAAAGGGGATTTAGGCATGCCCTGGTCAACCGCTGGCCAGGGCATGCTCATTGGTCGAGATTCTGTCGGGCCACGAGCCCGTCTCGCAAGTCCATTCGGGGCACCCCAACGTTTGGTCTCGCCGCACGAACGGAAAAACTCTCCGGGTCGGGCCCCTCATAAGAATACCCCTCAATTGCTGCCGGTGCCTGCGGATGCCGCGAAGCACGCCTATTTTGCGGGCAAAAACCGCCGACTCGACACCTCGAATCGAACTTTCGCAGACAACGCAAGTCAATTCTCCATCGTGCCTTAGGATGTTCTTTAAGAGGCGGCTTGTTGTTGGCTCGTGACTTGCCTTAGAGGCGATGACCCCTGATTGGGTTTTCGTTGCTCCAAGTCAATTCTCACCGGACACTTGAGTCGTCGATGCGCAAGCTGCTTTTCTTGACCTGCCTGGCCGGGCTAGCTTGCCTGGCGACGATGGCCCTGCTGCCTGCAAGAGCGATTGGCCAACAGACCGCGTCCAGCGGCTGGCGCACCGCCGAAAGCGAGAACTTCCGTGTGATGTGGCGCGGGAAGCGCGACGACATCGCCGAGGTCTGCCAGAATTGCGAGTCGCTGCGCCGGTCGCTTTATCGGACCTGGCTGGGCGCCGAGCCCACCACGCGTTGGACGCCTAAGTGCGACGTCGTGCTCTGCTCCGACGACGCGACCTACCTGCGTGAAGTCGGACCGGGGGGCCGCAACACCGTGGCTTCGGCCCTGGTCAGCAACCCTGGCAAAAAAGTCACCGTCCGTCGCATCGATGTGCGGCGCGGAAACCAAAAATGGATCGAGGGGCCGTTCGCTCACGAATTGACTCACGTCGTGATTGCCGACCGGCTCGAGCTCGAGCATCTGCCGCGCTGGGCCGACGAAGGAATGGCCACGCTGGCCGACTCGACGGCCAAACAAGAGCGGCATCGCGGCGACCTGACGCAAGCCTTTCAACGGGGTGGCGTGTTTCGCATGGCACAACTGCTGACGGCCACCACGTATCCGGCGCAGGACCAGTGGGGCGCGTTTTACGGCCAGAGCGCTTCGCTCGTCAATTTCCTGGTCGAGCGCGATTCACCGGCTCGATTCGTCGAATTTCTCGAAGCGGCCCGCGCCCAAGGCTATGCCGCCGCGCTGCGGTCAATCTACCAGATCGACGACATCGCCACGCTCGAACGGCAATGGCGGAAATCGGCCCTGCAGCCCGACCGCCTCTCGGTCGCCAAGCTGGCGCAATAGCCGACGAGTTCAGCACCCGACGGATCGTGGGTCGCCAGCCAGCGTTTCTTGACCCTTCCTAGGAATTCGTGCTGAATTCGCGCACGGCCTCGATGAGCGCCAACACGTTGTCGACCGGCGTTTGCGGTAACACGCCATGACCGAGATTGAAAATGTGGCCGTTGCGGCCGCCGGCCCTCCGCAGAATCTGGTGGGCCTCGCGGCGAATCGTGTCGCGGTCCGTGAGCAGGACCGTCGGATCCAGGTTGCCTTGCACGGCTTTGTCGTAGCCAACCGTGTGCCAGGCCTCGTCCAGATCAATCCTCCAGTCAATGCCGATCACCTGTCCGCCGGCTTCGACCAGTGCCGGCAGCAGCGCCGGGTTGCCCGTGGCGAAATGAATCACGGGCACGCCGGGCGTGATGGCGTCAATAACCGCCTTGGTGTGCGGCAACACGAATCGGCGATACTCGCTGGGCCCCAGGCACCCGACCCAACTGTCGAAGATCTGCACCGCTTGCGCTCCGGCCGCGATCTGCGCATTCAAGTAGCGCGCCACCGCCCGGGCGAGTCGGCCCATGATCGCGTGCCACGCTCCGCTGTCGCCCAACATCAGCGACTTGGCGTGCGCGTAGTTGCGACTGCCACCGCCTTCGATTGCGTAACTAGCCAGCGTGAAGGGCGCGCCCGAAAAACCGAGCACTGGAATCCGCGAGTCGATGCCCGCGCGCGTCAGCCGCACGGTTTCGATCACGAAATCCAGCGGCTCGACCGATTCCAGCTCCACGAAGCGATCGACGTCGGCGGCCGTGCGCAACGGGTTGTGAATCACCGGCCCGTCGCCTGGTGAGAATTCCAGGTCCAGGCCCATCGGTTCCAGGATCGGCAGCAGGTCGGAAAAGATGATCGCCGCATCGACGCCCAGACGATTTACGGCCGTGATCATCACCTCGGCGCACAATTGCGGATTCTTGCACAGTTCGAGAAAGGTCGTCTTCGCGCGGACCTCGCGATACTCGCTCATGTAACGCCCGGCCTGACGCATCAGCCAAATCGGCACGCGTTCAACCGGCTGGCGACGACAGGCCTTCATGAACGGTCCGTCGTCCCACGGTCCTGCGAGCGGCTTTCCCGGCGCTTCGCCGGCCGCAAGCGCCGACGGCTCGCCGTTGGATCGCACCGTGGCCGATCCCGCCCGGCGCTGGCTGGCCCGCTCGGCGGCCGCGGCCACGAGGTGGCCCATCTTCGAGTGCTCCGGCTCGACGTCGACGTGAAATTCCAACTCGTGCAGGGTCTCGCTGGTCGTTGGGCCGATGGAAGCCACCAAGGCCCGCGACATCCCGCGGCGCAGCGGATCGGTCAGTTGCATCCGCTCGGCGACTCGCAGCAGATTCACGACCTGATGGCTCGAGGTGAACATCGCCACGTCCACTTCGCCGGCCGCGATCGCCCGCACGTTCGATTCGAGCGGCTGCTGGTCGAGCGGCAAATCCCAGCGATATACCTTGACGGCCAGCACGTGAGCTCCCCGTGCTTCGAGACCGGCCACCAGGCTGGCGTTCGGCTGGCCGTATTCCTGCAAGCCAATCGTCTGTTGGGCAACGTTCAGATGTTGGTCAACCGTGGCCAGCACTTCGCGCCAGGTATTCGGCTCGGGCACCCGGTAGGTCGCCTGCAAGCCCAACTCTTTGAGCACGGCGGCCGGTTTGGGCCCGCGGACCACGGTCGTCATATCGGAAATGGCCGCCAGCAGGCGCTCTCGGTCGACGTGGCGCTCGACTTCCGCCAGCAAATGGCGAATGCCAACACCGGTCATGAAGATGATGACGTCGATCTGGCCGGTCATCACGAGGTTGGCAAAATCGATGGCATCCCGATTCTCGGTGATCGCCACTTCGCGCATCGAAGGGCTGACCAGCGGCCGGCCGCCAAAGCGCTGGATCAGGCTGGCCATCTCCGTAGCCCGACGGCTTTCGAAAGCGGCAACCCGCAGCCCAGCAAAACCATCGGCGGCATTTGGCATGAAACCATCTCGAGCTAACGAACATCCCGGCCCAGCGGCCAGCACGCATTCTAGCCTGCGACCGGCAGCTTGTCCCCGGCCGATCGAGCGCTCGACAGTCCCGGCGGCCTGGGGTACGGTATCGTGTTTGACGAGCGACGATTTTTTGATCCCCATCTCCACTTCGAGAGCATCATGCCAGTTGAGAAGGCCGAATTTCGCCGGGCCCTGGGCCATTTCGCGGCAGGCGTCACCGTGGTCACGACGAAACTCGCCACTGGCGACATCGCGGGTATCACGGTCACGGCCTTCAGCTCGTTGTCGCTCGAGCCGCCGCTGGTGCTGATTTGCATCGACCGCCGGGCGCGTATCCACGATCGTTTGGAAAAGGGAGGCAACTTCGCCGTCAACATGCTCGAAGAGAGCCAGGAGCTCCTCTCGCGCCGTTTTGCCTCGAGCGAACCGGACCCGTTTCGCGAGATCGGCTATCACGAAGGCTCAACCGGCGCTCCGCTGCTGCAAGACGCGCTGGCCACGGTCGAATGCCGCATCGTCGATGCCCTGCCCGGCGGCGACCACACCATCTTCATTGGCGAAGTCGAAGGCAGCACGGTGCGCGAAGGCAAACCCCTGCTGTACTTCCGCGGCGGTTATGGCCAGGTGAGTTAAGGGCAACGCTCCGTTCCCGTAGCCGACTGAGTGCGCCAAAATGTTGGGTGCAACGGGCATCTTGCCCGTGTCCTGGCACTGCACTGGCGACACGCCAGTGGCAGCCACAACATGACAATCAAGCGCAGTCAGTCCACGACATTTTGGACCTACGTCGTGGCTGGGTTTTGCACGAGGGAGACCCAACGGCGCTGGAGCGTCTCGAGCGCGGCGTCGATCGGCTGCGCTTTCCAAACGCCGGCGGGGCTGGCTTCGATGATCTTGAATCGCGCGAGCTTGGCCAAGGCGTCGGCCACTTCGAAATCGACGTCGCCCACGGCTTCGGCTCGTAGGAAGGCCTCGATCTCGTGGTCGAGTTGCTGCGCGGTCCAGCCGGCCGCGCCTGCTTGCCGCCAGAGAAAGAAGTAGGCCAGAATGGCTTCGCGGTTTTCCTGCTCTTCGGCTTCGTCCACCAGCCGATAGATGGCCCCGGCGTTGCTATCGAGATTCTGGAAGTACAAGCTCTTGGTCAGATTGAGTTGATACTTCTGCTTCGTATTCAGATAGCCGAAAAACGATCGCACGCCGTAACCCAGCGAACCACCCAGCAGCCCCAGGAAGGCCCACGAGATTCCGGTCGGAAAACCCATCTTCCACACCGCCATCGACATGCCCGAGAGCGTGGGCAGCATGATCTTGGCCCGGTCGAACAGCGACATCTTCACTTGCGTGCCGGGCAGCAACATCTCGAGGTCGGCCTTGGGAATGTCCTTGAACAACTTGACGTAGACATTCTTGGCGTCCGAATCCTGCGCCGGGCCTTCAGGCGGCTTGAGCCGCAGGATGACAACCAGCCGCTGATAGATCGGCAGTTCGACGGCTTCTTGCTTCAGTCGATTGCGCAGCCGCCGTCGGTAGCGCGTGCCCAACGCGTCGCCGCGACAATAGAGCTCGAGTCGCTCGAAAATCGTGAAGTCGACCGCCAGGTTCAGCCCCCAATGGCTGCGATCGTGCAAGGCCCGATCAATTTCTTCCTGGGCCAATCGCACGAAATTGCCGCGTTCGAGCAGCAAGCCAAATCGATCGAACAGCAGCTCGCGCTGCGCGGCAAGCTGCCCCTCGGACAGCTCCTGGCCGGGCCGCGTGTCGGCGTCGGGATCGAACGACGCGTAGGCGTTTTTCAGGTCTTCGACGGTCGTGTGGTACTGGCAGTGAACAAGCGACTGGGTGAGCTCGCAAAAGCGGCGGAATGCCGCCACCTCGCCCGCTGAAAGGCCCTGCCAGCGGGCCAATTTGTCGACCAGGTCGGCCTTGCGCCAGGGAATGAATTGTTCCCGCGGCCGCACCGCGGCCGGCTCGGTCGAGCTCGCTTCGGCCGGGCGGTAGCGACTGCTCATTGTCCCCTGATCTCGAGGCGCCCCCTGGTCCCGAGGCGACCCTGAGTTTCGTGGCTTCGACATGATGCTGCTCATGGTCTGGCTCCTGACGCCATTGCTCAGCCCGTGGGCCTGGCATGTTGAATTCGTCGCCGAGTCGCTGCGCTTGGGTTCGGCGGCACGTTATCATAGAGTCATCGGCGCGCAGAGCTGGTCGAGACAACCGGCATCCTCCTTCTTCTCGGAGAAATCATGGTATCAACACGCCATCTTCTCGCTATCACGGGGCGGCTGCACCTTGCTAGCTGGCTGCTGCTAGCGGCCGTGTTCGCGACGTCGCTTGTTGCCGCGCAAGATGACGAAGCCAACGACCAGCCGCCGCCGCGGACGCGCTACAAAGGCCGTGAGATTGCCCAGACGATGCACTATCTGGGCGCCAACTGGCTGATGCGCGATTCGCGTCAACGCGAGGAAGACTGCACCATGCTGCTCGCGGCGCTCAACCTGAAGCCGGGCCAGGTCGTCTGCGACATGGGCTGCGGCAACGGCTTCTACACGCTGCAACTCGCCAAGCTCGTTGGCGACCAGGGACGCGTGCTGGCCGTCGACATTCAAAGCGAAATGCTTCACTTGTTGTCCGAACGCGCCAAGGAAGCCAACATCGCGAACATCGAGCTGATCCAGGGAACGCAGGTCGACCCCAAGCTTCCGGCCGGCGGCGTCGATCTGATTTTGTTGGTGGACGTCTACCACGAGTTCTCGCATCCCGATCAGATGCTCACCGCGATGCGCACGGCGCTCAAGCCCAAGGGACGAATCGCCCTGGCGGAATTCCGGCTCGAGGACCGCGAGGTGCCGATCAAATTGCTCCACAAAATGAGCAAACGGCAAATCCTTAAAGAGTTTCCCCCTAAGGGTTTAAAACTCGTCGAGCAGTTCGACAAACTGCCCTGGCAGCATCTGATGTTCTTTGAGCGCGACGACGCTCCTTAGGCGACTTCCCCCTCTTGGGCAGCAATGCTCACCCCCCAACGGGCTGAGCGAATCGACTCAAGTGATTGCCCTAACCCAAAATGCCATAAACATTGTGGCTTTTTTGCGCGGTCGTGTTAACCCCTTTAACCCGCAAGATCTATGTCGAAATCGTTGCATTAAATTAGGGCCCGGCTTACAATGAACCTTGGTCTGTGGGCCGATCGGCAAGTCGCATGATGGGGCGGACAGACTAGAGAACGGGCAACGCTTGCTAATGAACCAAAAGTCGCGACCCAGCACTCGGTCCACCGATTGTTGACGCGCACAGGAACACGAGTCGGTCGCAAGGGGCAATTCGACCGGCTCACGCTAAAGGTGTTGATGCTGCATGTCTAACGACTCGTCGATTGCGCCGAGCATCGATTGCAATGCCGCGGGCCGCCGCGAGGCAGTCGATTGGGTATTGGGGCAAAATCTAGCCATGCACCAGATCGCGCGCCATGCAGAGCGCGCGGCGCGCGCCGACTGCACGGTGCTGATCTCGGGTGAAACGGGCACCGGCAAAGAGCTGTGGGGCAAGCTGGTTCACGACCGTGGTCCCCGCTCCAACAAGCCATTCATTCCGGTCAACTGCGCTGCGTTGACCGTCACGCTGGCCGAGAGTCAATTGTTCGGCCACGAAAAGGGTTCATTCACCGGCGCCGCCGGTCGCTCCGCGGGCGTGTTTCGCGCCGCGGAAGGGGGCACGGTTTTCCTCGATGAAGTCGGCGAAATGCCGCTGGAATTGCAGCCCAAGTTGCTGCGCGTGTTGCAACAGCGCGAAGTGACCCCGGTGGGGGCCGCCTATCCGGTCAACATCGACGTGCAGATCATCGCGGCCACGAACCGCGATCTCGAAGTGGAAGTGGCCGAGGGCCGCTTCCGCGAGGATCTCTATTATCGGCTGAATATGGTCGAACTTCGGGTGCCTCCGCTGCGCGACCGCGTGGAGGATATCCCCGAGTTGGTCGAGTTTTTCTCCGGTCGCTTTGCCACCCGCTATCAGCGCCCGCTGTGGAAGCCCGATGCGGAGACGCTGAAGCGTTTCTGTGAGTTCCATTGGCCGGGCAATGTGCGCCAGCTTTCGCACGTGATCGAGCAATCGTACGTGCTCGATTGCGCTCCCAGCCTTCCGCATGTCGAACGTCTTCCCCAGGTCGACGTCACGCTTCCTTACATGGACCTGGGCCGGCTGCGGGCGGCGGCGATCAGCCAGGCCCTGCGCACCACCCGCGGCCACAAGGGCCGGGCGGCCAAGCTGCTGGGCGTTCATGCCAACACCCTGACGCGAATGGTCGCGCAGATGGAGGCCGAAAACGCCGGCTCGTTTCCCTTCCTGACCGAGACGCCCCGCCCACCTCGCAAGCCCCGCTAGGCTGGCCGCGAAACGGCGGATTCACGCGGAGATCTCGCGAGAATGGGGCCCTTATCCGCGGCCGGCCCGATGGCCCTTCGACGCTGACGACCCCACCTCGAATCTGTCCTGCGACGGCGGGCAATGGCTCGCGTCTCCTGGGGCGTCCATCGCGCGGCTGCATCGCATGGCTTCATCAAACCCGTGAAGCCTCTCACCAGATTGCTCGCGCCGGGTTGCTGGCGGCGCCCGGCGTCACCACGACAGTGAAAGTTCCTCACCTTGGTGAGGCGCCCACATCGATGAGGCGTGGCACCGACTTAGCGCGATTCGTTCCGCGCATTCTCCCCGAAATGGTGAAAAACGCGCTATTTCGGGCCTTCACATGGCGGTCCGCATCAACAAGAAAAATCGCCGGCAAAACGCGGGAAAAACGTCACGTTTCACGAGATTTCCGTTGATCGACGCAAGTTGGCATGGGGCTTGCTTTACAGCTTGCCGACTCAGCCGGGACCAAGAGCATCGATCGCCGAAGACGGCGTGGCATGCGAAGGGCCACCTGCAGAGGCACGGAAGTGAACGGGAGCAGGGACGGGATCACGCCAGGGGTTCGAGGAGTGTGGCGCTAAAGCGCTGCGCACGCCTGGTGGGTGGGGCTCATACGGAGATCTCCTCGACAACGCGATGTGGAACAAACGCGCCAGCCGACGCGCGGAGCAGGCAACCATTCGGCGAAAAACCGTACTCGTCCCCTACCAGCCTCGCAGACAACGTTATGCCATATCGTGAAACCAAAACCGCGACGCCGCGTGAGCTGATTCAGATGAAGCTCGCTACCCGCGCCGCCAAAATCGTCAACACGTTTCAGTGTTTGATCGTGTCGGCCGACGCCGAACGTCGTCAGATGTTCGAACTCGCGGCGGCCGAAAGCGGTTGGAAGACCGTGCTGTGTGCCGACGCCACGTCGGCCATGACCTGTATCGCCCGCTCGCTGGCGCAGTTGGCGATCGTCGATCTCGAAAACCAGAAGCTGGAGACGTTTCGTCCCGTGGTTGAATCTCTCACGGCACGAAATGGCTTACTGGTGATCGTCTGTGGCAACGAAGGCCAGATCGACGAAGAGATTTGGGCTCGCCAACGGGGCGCCTGGCTCTACCTGCCAGGTGTTCCCGATGGCAATAGTTTTTCCACGCTCTGCGGCGAAGCTCGACACATCGCCGAACGCGTGTGGAAGGCCAGCAATCCACAACGCGACGTCCCTGTGTCGGCTGCGACCCGTAACCGTTATTCATAGTTTTCTAGATCAGAGGCCCTTTTCAAGGGGGAAAGCTCCCCAAAGCGAGGAACGTATGAACATGGCCAACAACCAGTACCACGATCACGAGTTCGATTACCAGGCCGACCACGAGCGACGGCTCGAAAGGGACGACAAGGCTCCGCGCCAACAGCGTCGGACCACCTACGCTCGGGCCAACCGCCCGGCCGTCCACAACGGCATTCATCGCCGCCGGAACAAGCGCTTTAGCTGGTAGCTAGCGCCAGAGAAAAACCCGACTTGCGTTCTTTCCAACCGCACTGTGCCCGCGCCGCTTGATCGTGCGATCAAGCCAACTCAGACGGCGCGCACAATGCGGTTGGCTTATGCGCGGAGGTCGTTTTTGCGCATCGACCGACAACTCGGCTGGGGCGACGTGTGCCCCTGCTGAGGTGGACCAACGGTATCCGCCGTTCAATGAGCCGGGGCCACGAACTGAACAAAGTAGCCACGTGGACCATCCCTCTCGATTGGTCGCTGGCGCCCCCTGCCCTGTGCGGCAATTCCTGGGGGCAGTTGCAGACTCGCGGCCCGCAAAAAACCGCGATTGACGGCCAACTGGGCGATCATTACCATATCAGAATCAGATTCTGAATCTGGAGATTGCTGGTCATGGCCGAAACCCTTTCGCAAGTCCGCTGGGCGAACCCTTCCGCCCAAGCGCGCAGCCAGCAAACGTACGAACGCATTCTCGACGCCACCGAAGCCTTGATGGCCAAACGCCGCTTTGCCGACATCACGGTCGGCGAAATCGTGCGCAAGGCACACTCGTCGGTCGGAGCGTTTTATACGCGTTTCCCAGACAAGGACGCCCTGCTCGGCTGCCTCTACGAGCGACATCGCCAGGCCCGCGTCGAATTGATCGACAGGCTACTGGCTCCCGAAAACTGGCAGGGCTGTCCGCTGGCCGATATCCTGGCCGAAGTGCTGCCGATGATCGTGGCCGGCTATCGCCGCGAGCAGGGCCTGATGCGCGTGTTGCTGGAACGTGCCAGCCAGGATGTGCGGTTCCGTGAAACCTGGGATCAATTGGGAAAGCACATTGTCCTGCGAGTGCAAGAACTGGTTCGCCTGCGCCGCGATGAAGTTTCGCACCCCGATCCCGACCTGGCCGTAGCCTGCGGGCTATGGATCGTGTTTTCGACCATGGCCCTGAAGATTCAAATGCACGAGATCGACGCCCCGACGACGGACATCGCCACCGAAGAATTGATTCACATGCTCGTGGCCTACATGGGCCTCGAACCTTCTCGCGGCACGAAACCAAGCCGCGTGGTCCGGGGCCAACCCGCGAGCAGTCCGTCCCCAAACGAATCCCAATATTAAAAACCCCACTCGTTGATTCCATCGTGGAAGGAGTTCCCATGCCCCGACGTCTCAACCACGTGTGTGCCCTGCTGACACTCGTCTTGCTGTTGCCCACCGCCTTGCGTGCCGCCGACCAACCGGCGGAAACCGCGGCCCGCAAAATCAAAGAGTTCCAGCTGCGCGACGTGCTGGGCAAGCCCGTCTCGCTGGCCGAGTTCGGCGACCGCAAAGCCGTGGTGGCCGTGTTTCTGGGCACCGAGTGCCCGCTGGTAAAACTGTATATCCCCCGGTTAAACGATCTGCACGCCCGGCTGGCCAAGCAAGGCGTGGCCCTGGTGGCGATTGATTCCAACGTTCAAGACACGCTCACCGAGACGGCGGCCTTCGTGCGTCGGCATGACGTGGCCTTTCCGGTGTTGATGGATCCCGACGGCGCCGTGGCCCAATCCTTTGGCGCCACGCGCACGCCGCAAGCGTTCGTGCTCGACGCCCAACACATGGTTCGCTATGCGGGCCGCATCGACGACCAGTTCGGCGTTGGCTATCAGCGCCCGCAACCGACGCGTGAAGACCTGTCGGTTGCCGTCGACGAGTTGCTCGCCGGCAAGAGCGTCTCCACGCCCCAGACCAAACCGGTCGGTTGCATCATTGGTCGCACCGAGCGCCCCGCAGCCGGCAAGGCTACGGTCAACTACTCGGAGCACGTGGCGTCGATCTTGCAGAATCGCTGTGTCGAATGCCACCGTTCCGGCGAGATCGCGCCGTTTCCGCTGATGACCTATGAGGACGCCCGCCCCTGGGCCGAGATGATTGCCGAAGTGGTCAGCGAGCGCCGCATGCCCCCCTGGTTCGCCAATCCCGAGTTCGGCCACTTTTCCAACAGCTCGCAACTCTCGGAACAGGAACGCAACACGCTGCTCTCATGGGTCGAGCAGGGGTGCGCCGAAGGCGACCCGGCCAAAGCGCCGCCACCGGTCACGTTCAGCTCCGACTGGCAGATCGGCAAGCCCGACCTGGTCCTGAAAATGGCCGACAAGCCCTACAGCGTCGCCCCCACCGGCGCTATTCCCTACCAGCATTACACGGTCGATCCGGGCTTTACCGAAGACATGTGGATGACGGCCAGCGAATCGCGGCCGGGCAACCGTTCGGTCGTACACCACATCCTGGTGTTCGCCGTTCCGCCCGGCAGCACGTTCCAGGAACAATTCGTCAAAGGCCACTTGATCGCGGCCTTCGCTCCCGGAGTGCCGCCACACCCGCTGCCGAAGGGGCAGGCCACGTTGCTGCGCAAGGGCAGCCAGATCGTGATGCAGGTTCACTACACGGCAAATGGTCGCGTCGAAGAGGATCTCAGCTCGCTGGGTCTCAAGTTCTGCCGCGCCGAGGAGGTCAAGCAGGAAGTCGAATGCGGCATGGCCATCAACGTGCTGTTGTCGATCAAGCCCCAGCTGGCCGATCAGAAGTTTCGCGCCGACTACGTGTTCAAGGACGACCGGCTGCTGCTGACGATGACGCCCCACATGCACCTGCGGGGCAAAGCGTTCCGCTACGAAGCGGTCTATCCGGACGGCAAGAAGGAAGTGCTGCTCGACGTGCCGCGCTACGACTTCAACTGGCAGATCACCTACAAACTGGCCGAGCCCAAGCTGATGCCCAAGGGTACCCGCCTGCGTTGTTACGCCACGTTCGACAACTCGACCGAAAATCTCAGCAACCCGAACCCTGCCATGCAGGTTCGCTTTGGCGAGCAGACGTGGGACGAGATGCTGATCGGCTGGTACACGGCGGCCCACGTGGTGAATCCGGCGAGCCCTTAGGCTCCGTTCTTAGCCCCAGAGCGCTAGGGCCGCGCAGCCGTCGTGGTTGCCGGATCGATTCGTAGGTCGGCCGCGCCGACAGCGCAGTTGTCGTCGCCGCTGACGAACACCCGCACATGACACGGTCCGCGAGCCTCGGCCGGCACGGCGAGTCGAGCCACGGTGGCCCCTCGCTCCACTTTCATTTGCGTCGTCACCCAACGCGGCTCATTCGCGCGGCGATAAGTGTCCATGTAGTCCGCGCTCGAGGTGCCTTCGAACGAGCGGCGCCGCGGGGGATGGAACGTCAGCCGGTCGCGGCGTGCCACGAGCTCGACGGTGCCGTCGCCGGCCAGCGGCGAGTCGATCGAAATCGAAATCTCGTCTCCCGGCGCGGCGGTCGAGGCCACGTCCACGGCCACCGGCAAGGCCTGGGGCAATCGCAACAGCGGATCGCCGAGCAAATTGAACAAATCGACGTGTTCGGCCCGTTCGGCCTCGAGCTGAGCCGCGTTGGGGCTCAGCGCCCGTGCCGCCCGATCGAGCGATTGCCGCAGCCGAGTCGGGTCGTCGGAGTGGATCATCCGCCGCTTGGCCGAGAGCATGGCATCGCCCAAGGTTTCGGCATGCTCAACGAAACAAGCCCGCAGCAGCTCCGAGCCCATCACGCTCATCGCATAGGGCATCGTCACGCGAGTTCCGCAGAGCACGGCCACCGGACCGCCGGAAGCGCGCAGCATTTCCTCGGCCAGGCAGTCGCGTCGGGCATCGAAACCGCCGGCATAACAGGCCAGGAAGCAGGCAATCGGAGCCGCATGCTGACAGGCAAGTTGATTCGTCTCATTCGTGGAGAGAATCGGAAACGTCTCGCCCGGTGTGCGGACCCGATCGACCGCCCGCAATTCGCCGTGGCCCATATAGACCCAAAACAAGCTGCCCTCGTTGAACCGCTCGATCGTCACCTGCTGGAACTGCCGCGGGTCGGGGCAGTAGGGACTCTGCCAACTGCCATAGGTCATCGTCGTCGCATAGGCCGAGGGGATGCCATCGCCGATCAATGACTTGGCGGCCGCCTCGAGCACCGCGTCGGCCATCGCCCCAAAGCCGCCCAGCCCGGCCACGAAATGGACCTGCCGGCGCCAGGGCCCAAAATCGCGCGACGTTTCATAGTCGACGATTCGTTGCACCAGGTGGCTGAGATCCGCGGCCGAATCGCAGGGGAGTCGCCCCACGGCCAGCTCGGGCACGCGATCGTCATCCAGATCGGCGTACCAATTGTCGGTGGCGATTTCCGGCTCCGAGCCGTACTGCACGTTCACTTTTGCCGGCACATAGTGCGTGGGCACGCAGCGCGCGCGGAGCGTTTGGTTCGTCGCCATGGCCGGATCGGCGTCGCCGACCAGCACCAGGTAGTGCAGCGATCCGGCCTTGGCCGTCTCGCGCACCTCATCGCGCAGTGCATCGGCCGATTTCAAATTCGAGATCACCGCGATCCCGTGGCCCGCCGCGCGGCGATGGACCAGCCACGGCTCCAGGGCCTGGCGAAATTCCGCCGGACAGACGACGAGCGTATCGATTGGCGCCTCCGGCGGCGCACACAACAGCAGCAACACGAGCGCGGTCGTCATGGCAGGCTCCTGGAAAGCGGGGGGCGAGGAGGCGGGAGTCTATCGCAAGACTCCCTGGCGAACCCAGATCGATTCTCGCGCTGGCGGACGTTTCGCCGCCAGGCCACGCCTGTTTTGGCAGGACAACCGGAACCCGCGGTCCCCTGCCCTGTCGCGACATTGGAATCGGCCGGGGCTTGGCTTATGATGGGATTTGCCGCGGAGAACCAGCGAACGTGCATTTGGACCCGTCCACCCTTGCTGCCAGAGCGAACCGGTCTAGCCCGACCGGGAGCGCCCGGTTCGGCTCCCGGATGCTGGCACTCGGAACCCTGACCATCGCCATGGCCGCGTGCCCCGCAGTCTTGAACACCTCCATGGCGGGCGAGGCAGCTAGCGTCGACCCGGCCGTTGCCCAGGAGGTGCGGGCCGCGATCAAACAACTCGACTCCGAAGATTTTGCCACGCGCAGCAAAGCTGCCGACCAGTTGACTCGCCGAGTTTCCGAGCCGGCCCTGGCCGAGTTTCTGTCCGAGGAATTTGCCCGCACGCTGCTGGCCTCCGAGACCTCGTTTGAAGTCCGCTCGCAACTTGAAAGCCTGGCCCGACCGCTCAAGCCTGCCGCGCCCTCGACCGACGAGCCGCGCCCCCGGGCGGCCGATTTGGGCCCGCTGCTCGATCAATTGAACAGCAATACGTCGAGCCAGCGCGATAGCGCGCGGCGGCGCATCCAGTCGATGCTCAGTGACGTCGAGTTGATCGCCCCGGTCTATGTCGAGCTGAAGCGGCGCGTGGCCAGTCGCCAGCTAGCTGCCGAAGGGCGTTATGCGCTCGAGCCGTTGCTCGATCAAGCCCGTCGGGCTTGGCTGGCCGCCGGCCCGGCCCGCGTCCAGCTGCCGGAGGTGACCAACGATCAAATCACGGCCTGGGTCGACGACCTCACGAAGCTCGATGACGCGGAGCCGGCGGAGCGCACGCGCCGTGAAGCGGCCGATCGCGAGTTGCTCGACGCGATTTGCCGCGACGAGGTCCGTCCGCGCGTGCTCGAGATACTTGCCCAGCGGATTGCCGCGGCTCCCGACGCGGCCAGCAGCACGACGCTACAAAACCTGGCCGATTTCGCCCGGCCCGCGATGGCCGCCGAGGTCTGGTCGAATCGCATCAACGGCACCGTGCAATACCTGTTGATTGGCGTGCCGCAATTCAACGAGCGCAGCCCGCGGCCGACGCATTTCGACCGCATCGATGATCAAACGGCCCATTGCGTCTCGGGCGCTTCGCTGAATGAAGGCGATTATCCGGTGCGCATCGCCGTGCCACATCCCATCCCCCAAGAGGTGATGTTCCACCTGACCAATTTGCCGACCCCGCGGCTGCGGCTGCGCTATCAATATGACGTGGAGCGCGACGACGCGACGCGGCTGCGCGAGCTCAGCCAGCGGACGGTTGACTACTATCTGGCCCAAAAGCGTCCGCTGGACGAGGGCCAGGTGCTGGTGCTGAGCCAGCTCGATCCGCAAGTCGTCTCGCGGTTCGTCGGTCCCTATTTTCAGGGCGTGCCCAATCAGCGGCTGTTCAGCACCGCCAGCGAGTTGGGCCGGCTGCCCACGCTGCACGCCGCGATCTGCTATCCCCTGACCCGGTTTGGTACCCGCGAGGCGGTGCCGGCGCTCGAGCAGCTCGCCCGCTGCGGCCGGCTGGGCGAGCAGACGTCCGAGAATCCGTTTCAAATTGCCTGGATCGCGGCCTTGTCGATTGCCCAGCGCGATCCGTGGCCCGAAGTCGACACCTGGCTGGCCAGCCTGCTCGACGAGACCACGCCGCTGGCCGTCAGCATCGACCCGCGTCCGGTGCTGGGCGCCACGGCCGCGGCCGTGCTGCTCGATCGGCACGGCGCATCGATGCAATCGTTCGGTCTTGAGATGACGGCCGAGGCCAACTTCGGGGCCTCGCGATTCATCGGCTACCGCTACGTCTCGGACAAAGACCGCCAGGACATTCGCCGCTGGTGGGAAAACTTCAAGAAGGCCAAGGCGGCCGAGCCGGCGCCCTGACGGGCTGGCAGCCGGTCGTTCGCGGCACATTCCGTGTGCCATCGCTGACGATTCGGACGACCGAGGGGCCGACTGGTTTGAGCGACGGGCAGCCCCAGCCGCGCCGATCTTACTTCGTGTCGTGCTCGCGGCACCAAGCGAGAATCTCAGGCACGCTGGGGCGCTGGCCCGGCGTAAAGGCCGGCCTCGCCGCGGCCTTGGGTTTCGCCACGACAGCAGCCGGGGCCGGCGCGACTTCCTCGACAGCTTCTTGGGCAACCGGCTCTTCAGCGGCCGACTCCTCGGCAGGCGCGGCGGCCGGAGCGGCCTTGGCGCGAGCGGCCGCCAGGATCTCGGCGGTCGACTTCTTGCCACCGGCGGCCGGTGTCCCGGGTTTGGCAGCCGGTTTGGCGGCGGCGGGCTTGGCTGCGCCGGCAGCCGGTTTCGCAGCGCCGGCGGCACCTTGCATGCGGGCCATCTCCAGCGGCGAAAGTTTCTTCTCGCCGGTCGCGGCCGGCTTGGCGGCCTTGGCGGCCGGCGCGGGCTTTTCGTGTTTCTTTTCCGCAGCGCCGGCCTCGGGCTTGGGCACCACCTTGAGATAATCGACGTCGATGTCGTACCAGCCGATATTGGCCCAGGCTTCGAACTGCACCAAGGCCCGACCGTTCATGTTGACCGTCTTGACCTGGCCCACATAGCCGTCGAACCGCTTCAGCTCCGGCACCCCGGTGTTGACCACCACGTACTGGTCCGTGAGGTCCTGCTTTAACTTCTCAATCTGATCAAACATCGTAGTTCCGCTTGCCAGAAGCCCTGAAGCCCACGCCCACCCACAGTCCCAACCGAGCCCCGCCCCGCCAAGCCCGCATTTTTGTCCAATTCGCCCGCCAAATCAAGCGGGGTCATGGAACGGTAGTGCCTGAATAGCGTGGTGCTAGTCTTCCGGCCAGATCTCCACAACCACGAACCCAAGCAATCTTTGCAAGAGAATCGGCTGGGCTCGCCGACCGGAGCGATCGTTTGCTCCAGCAGATGGCGGCCTCACCCCTTTGCGACGGGCCGTGGTTCGCGGACAATCGATTGGACGGAGTGCGCGGCGTCTGGCGTCGCTGGTGCGAGGATCAGTCCGCGTGACCCCGGCGATCCGCTAGGATCCGCCGCATCCGAAAGGCAGCTTGAGCGAGAATATTCGTGCCGCCCGTTTCCGAGGTCCTGGAAGAAGCCAAGACACAGCACCGCGCCGGTCAACTGGCGACCGCATTCCCGCTATATCAGTGGGTGCTACAAGCGGATCCGACCCATTTCGAGGCTCATTATTTGCTGGGTGCGGTGCTGCACCTCCTGGGGCAAATCAACGACGCGATCGTTCATCTCGAGCAGTCGATCCGGCTGCGCCCCGAACTGACCGACGCGCAAAATCACCTCGGCAGCCAGTAGGGCCAGCTCGATGAGTCGATCGCCTGTTTTCAGCAGGTATTGCGGCACAGGCCCGACTCGGTCGAAGTCGCCAACAATCTGCGACCCGTGTTGGGTGCTCGGGCGAATCAGGAAGCCACGCTGGGCAATCAACTGGCCGTGCAGGGCAAGTTAAACGAAGCCATCGCCTGCTACCGTCGGGCGCTGGAGTTGAAGCCGGACTTTGCCGAGGCGCATAACAATCTCGGCACGCTCATGGGAACGCTCTTCGATTGGGACCAGGCCGTGGCCTGCTATCAGCGCGCAACCGAATTGAAGCCCGACTACGCGGAGCCTTACAGGAACCTGGGCGTCATTTTAGAGCGGCAAGGAAAACCGGGAGCTGCGGCCGTCTGCTTTCTGCGAGCCGCGGAGTTGCAGCCCGATTTTGCCGACGGCCAGCACAGCCGGGGCATCGCCCTGCGAAATTTGGGAAACGTCGACGAAGCGCTGGCCAGTTTTCAAAAGGCGCTCGAAATCAACCCCCAGCATGTAGCGGCCCACAGCAGCTACCTGTTGACGCTGCAATATCACCCTGGCGTGACCCTGGCCCAATTGGCAGCGACCCATCGCGAATTCGACGAGCGCCACGCGGCTCCCCTTGCGGGCCACTTGGCAGGCGCATCGTAACACGCCCGACCCGGAGCGAACCTTGCGAGTCGGTTTCGTATCGGCCGACTTCGGAATTCACCCCATCGGTTACTTTCTCGTCCGCGTCTTGGAAAACCTCGATCGCGGCCAGGTGGAAACGACCTGTTACTCGAACCGCGGTGCTCCGGACGACCGGACCGATCGCCTCCGCGCCGCCGCCGCCCATTGGCGGCATGTTTCCAGCCTGAGCCACGAGCAGTTGGCCGCACAGATTCGCGACGACCAGATCGACATCCTGTTCGACCTGAGCGGCCACACCGGTGGCCACCGGCTGCTGACGTTTGCTCGCAAGCCGGCTCCGCTGGCGATTACCTGGGCCGGCTACGTCGGCACCACGGGCCTGGCCGCGCTGGACTACTTGTTGGCCGACCGCTACGAAGTTCCCGTCTCCGCCGAGCCGCTGTATCGCGAGCGGATCTTGCGGATGCCCGACGGTTACGTCTGCTACGACCCGCCCCACGATGCCCCGCCCGTTTCGCCGCTGCCCGCGCTCGCGCAAGGCCACGTCACGTTCGGTAGCTTCAACAACGTGGGCAAGATCACGCCTGACGTCGTGGCGCTTTGGGCCAAGGTCCTTAAGCGTGTCAGCGGATCGCGGCTGCTATTGAAGAGCCTGGGCATGAATGACTCGTCGGTCGTCGGCCGCCTCACCGCGAAGTTTGCCGAGCACGGAGTGGCCCCTTCGAGCCTGGAATTCCAGGGCTCGTCAGAGCACAGAGAATTGCTCGCCGAATACGGCCGCGTCGACATTGGACTCGATCCGTTTCCCTATGGCGGCGGTTTGACCACGTGCGAGTCACTGTGGATGGGCGTGCCCGTGATCACCTGTCCCGGCGAGACGTTTGCCAGCCGGCACTCGTTCAGTCATCTGTCGAATGTTGGGTTGACCGAGACGATCGCCGGCGATCTGGAGACGTACGTCGAGCTGGCGGCTGCCTAGGCCGCGGACCTGCCGCGATTGGCCGCGCTCCGCGGCGGATTGCGGTAACGCATGGCCGCCTCGCCACTGTGCGATGGGAAGCGGTTTGCTGACCACCTTGTCCAAGTCCTCCGCGGCGCATGGCGGCAATGGTGCGCCGAGCGGCCGACCCCAACCGCCGGGTAGCGAGCGCGGCCGGAAGACCGAAGACAACTCGCGCGGGAGGATTCGTGGCCACGATCGTCGAAACACTCGCTCAACCCAAGGCACTGCCTGCCGCGGGACGGCGGCCCTGAGCGGGCCACGTGGTTTTAGCAAATTAGAAAGAGGGTCAGAACGATGAGCCACTCAAAAAGTTCTGACCCTCGATGCTCTTTGGCCCACTTCGTCACAGGTAACCGTGGCGTTGCACGACGACTCGCGCCGCGGGCAGGGAGCGGCAGAAAACGGTTCGGGCACGGGATGCGTTACCGAGCCCGTGGGGAGACGTTCGATATCTCCTGAATGCTCACTCGGATTCGATCGTGAGCCTTGGCTCCGGCGACCTTGACGCCGCGCATTTGGCAATCGATCTCGCCAATCTTGCCAATCGCCCACTTGTCGTCGGACACGACCACCTTGGCTTTGCTGTCGACCAGCTTGGTGACTTCGAAAACAAAATCCTTGGGAGCTCCGTTCAGCACGCGATGACGAAGTTCGGCGGGCTCGCAAACATCGGCATTAAAGCCTTCGACCACGATCTGGGTTTGTTCTGACATGTTGCATCTCTCAAAAAAACAAGGGGGCTGTAAACGTGCCTTGGTGATCGAGCTTCCCCGGTCAAGGCACTCCAAGCGCTGCGCGGCATGCGGCGGCCGCTTCATCCTAGCACCTTGGAGCGCATTACCGGGACGAAAACGGCGTACCGCGGTGAAAAGACACAGATTCAGCGACTTTGGCCTCGCCAAGGAGACGCAGCTTGCTCAAACGCGCTTTGACGCGGCAGTGCCCGGCGGTTTTGGCCCGATCGCTTAAAGCCCCCGAACCCTGCCGGCCGATACGAACGATGCGCCGCACTCGGAACATCCCGCCCCGCTTGGCAGGTAGCATGGAAGAGCACACCGCACGAACTGACCTCGAGCATGAACCCGTCGGTCGGGCCGACTTTCACCGGCGGCTGCTGGGCATTCGAGTGCAGGTGACGGTGACGCTGGCGGCGAAGCGGTTGCCAATCGGCGACATTCTGGGCTTGGTGACGGGGTCGATCCTCGCCTTCAACAAATCGTGCCGCGAGCCGCTGGAAGTGTCGGCCGGCGGGCAGCGGCTGGCCGAGGGATCGTGCGTGCGGGAGGGCGAGCGGATCGCGCTGCGGATTACCAACATCGTGCCCCGTGCCTGAAAGGCGAATCCGCGGAATATCGGCCAGCTTTTGCGGCTGCCGACTCGCCGGGGCGGCCGATTCGTCCCGATCGGGATTGACTCCTCATTTGGCGCGAGCCACATTGGAAGGAGTGTCACATCGAGCTCGATCTGCGGCGTTCTTTTCGCTGAGGCGTCCGGCGGTCGCCGGGCCCCTACGCCCCCCGACTACTGCGCTCAAAAAGACTGCCTCGATCTGGCGGCCCAAGTAAGGCGATATTGTCCGCCGCATGAACACCTTGCCCGCTAGTTCGCCACCGCCTGCCCCGCTCGCCCTGCTGGTCGTTGACGACAATCCGGCCGAGTGCGACGCCGTGCGCCGCCGCTTCGAGAGCGAAAGCCATTTCCGCGTCGTCGTGGCCTGCTCGCGCGAGGAGTTCGAGCGACAACTGGCCGCCGAGTGCTTCGATCTCGTGGTCAGTGAGCTGGCGCCGTGGGGGCTCGATGAACTGTGGACGTTCGATCGCCTCGACGAGCAAGCCCAGGGCGTGCCGCTGGTGATCGTCACCGGGCGCGGCTCGGAATGCGCGGCCGTGGCGGCCATGAAGCGCGGAGCCGCCGACTATCTGACGAAGTCGCCCGGCTATCTGGACGCTTTGCCACAGCGGCTGGCCGGATCACTGCGTATTTATGAAGAGGAGCGTCGTGAGTCGCGGCGCCGCGAGCAATGGCTCAACCAAGCGCTCAACCTGGTCTCGGTCGTCGGCTTCGACGGCTATATCAAACATTGGAATCCGGCTTGGGAAGCCGTGCTCGGATATACGCAAGAAGAGATGTTGGCGGTTCCCCTGCGCGAACGCCTGCACCGCGACGACCGCGCGCGGGCCGCGGAGTTTCGCGAGCAATTCATCAAGGGCAAGCCGGTCTTGGCGGCCGAGCTGCGGGTGGTCTGCAAAGACGGCTCTTACATTTGGATGCTGCTCAACGCCCTGCCCTGCCTCGAACAGCAAGTCTACCTTGCCACGGCCCAGGACATCACGAACCGCAAGCGTGTCGAAGAGCAGCTGCGCGAAAGCCAGGAGCGGTTCTTGACGATCGCCGGGGCGACCAAGGACGCCGTCTGGGACTGGGACCTGCGCGAAAACAAGGTTTGGCGCAACGAAAGCTACTTCCAGCTGTTTGGCGTGCCCGACGAAGATCCGGCGAACACGATCGAATGGTGGCTTAGCCGCATCCATCCCGACGACCGCCCGCGCGTGATGGCGGCGATGCCCCCGCCGGTGGTCAACGGCCAGCAGCAATGGATCCTCGAGTATCGCTTGCTCCGCGCCGACGGCACCTACGGCCACGTTTTCGACCGGGGGTTCGTGGTCTTCAATTCCGAGGGCCAGAGCGTGCGGATGGCGGGCTCGCTGATGGATATTTCGGCGCTCAAGAACGCCGAGGAGCGGCTGCGCGAGAGCGAGGAGCGATTCCGCCTGGCCACCAAGGCCACGCGCGACGCGATCTGGGATTGGGACCTGCAAAAGGGGGACATCTGGCGGAGCGAGGGCTTTCAAACTCTGTTTGGCTATCGTCCCGACGAGGTCGAACCCAACTTCAACTGGTGGCGCGCTCGCATTCACGACGATGACCGCGATCGGGTGCTCGCCGACTTGCCGCTGCTGGATCGGAGTAGTTCCCAGCAGTGCATGTTCGAATATCGGTTCCGCCGCGCCGACGGCAGCTATGCCGACGTGATCGACCGCGGGTTCGTGATGTACGACGCCGACGGCAAGCCGGCCCGCATGATCGGCTCGATCATGGATATTTCCGAGCGGCGGCGCGCCGAGGAAATGGCCCACGTACACCGCGACGAGCTGGCGCACATCTCGCGCGTCAGCACGATGGGCGAGATCGCCACGGGCCTGGCGCACGAGCTCAACCAGCCATTGACCGCGATTGCCAACTATGCCGAAACATGCGCCCGGTCGCTTCGCGCGCAACACGGCGACCCCAAGGTGCTCGACTGGATCGAGAAGATCGCGGCCAACACGCATCGCGCCGGCGAGATCATTCGCCGCCTCCGCGGATTCACGCGCAAGAGCGAGTCGCGCCGCTCGACGGTTGAGGTGGGCGAGCTGATGGAGGAAGTCATCGCGCTGCTGGAAGCCGACGCCCGGCTGCAAAATGTGCGCGTGCGCTGGGAGGAGCCCTACGAGAAGGAGTTCGTCACGGTTGACCCGATCCAGATTCAGCAAGTGCTGGTCAACCTGCTGCGCAATGCCTTCGAGGCCATGGCCGGCAATCGACCCGAATGCCGGCAGGTGACGATCGCGGCCACGGCCGACGACGAGTTCGTCGAGATATCGGTCGAGGATCAGGGGGAGGGAATCGCGGCCGAGAATTTCGACCGCGTGTTCGAGGCGTTTTTCACCAATAAGTCGAATGGCGTGGGGATCGGACTGGCCATCAGCCGTTCGATCGTGGAAGATCATGGGGGCCGCCTCTGGGTCACTCCGAACCCCACGCATGGTGTCACATTCCGTTTTACGTTGCCATTAGTCGGAGTTCCCGATGTCCACGTCACCGAAAGTAGCCGTCGTCGATGATGACGAGCAAGTGCGCGAGTCGCTCGCCGCGCTGATTCAATCGATGGACCTCGAAGTCGAATGCTTCGCCTCGGGGCCCGATTTCCTCGACCACTACACCCACGACCAGCCGGGTTGCGTGGTGCTCGACCTGCGGATGCCGCAACTGAGCGGCCTGGAAGTGGTCGAGGCCCTCACGTCGCGCAACATCAAGGTGCCGATCATCATGATCAGCGGGCACGGCGACATTCCGGCCGCCGTTTCGGCCATGAAGGCCGGCGCGGTCGACTTCCTGGAAAAACCCTATCGCGGCGCCGCCTTGATGGACAGCGTCCGCCGGGCGATCGAACTGGACGAGCGCAACCAGAAGACCGAAGCCGAGCGTGGCCTCCTGCTCGAACGCTTTGGCAGCCTGACCGACGAAGAGCGGCAAGTGCTCGAATTGACGGCGATCGGCAAACCCGACAAGGCGATCGCGCTGAAACTCGATCTCAGCCTGCGCACCATCCAACTGCGCCGCGCCAGCCTGATGCGCAAGATGAATTGCCACTCGCGCGCCGAGCTGATTCGTCTGTCCGAGACGCTCAAGCAAACCACGGCGTAGCCCAGCAAGCTTACCGATCAAGCGACGTGCCAACGTGCTCCGACCGCATGGATTTCAGAACACGGGCTTGATCTTGCGCAGCCGCTCTTCCGTGGCTTTCATCAGAGCGTCCTCGGCCGCTTCGGTTTCGCCTTCATAGGTGGCCGAAAACCGCAGATAGGCCCCGGCATCGTCCCAGGGCACGGTGCAGATCGAGTGCTCGGTAATCAGATACTGGCTGGCGGCTTCGGCCGTTTCGAACGTCGGGCCGCCGGCGATGCCCTTGGGGCTGGTGGCGTAAACAAAGTAGGTGCCGCCCGGCATGCGGGCCGTAAAGCCGCAGCGATTGAGTACGTCGACCAGCTTGCGGCAGCGCCGCTCGTACTTCTGTTTGACCTGCACGGGAATCGCCGCATCGTCGAGGGCGGCGGCGCCCGCCTTCTGAATCGCGATGAACTGGCCCGAGTCGCTGTTATCCTTCACATCGGCAAAAGCCTGCACGATCCGCTCGTGACCACAGACCCAACCCAGCCGCCAGCCGATCATGTGGAAGCCCTTGGACATCGAGTGTACTTCGACGCCCACTTCCTTGGCACCCGGCACGCTCAAGAAGCTCAGCGGCGCGCCTTCGTAGGTGAGCATGATGTGGGCCGCATCTTGCACCACGACCACGTCGTTGCGATGGGCGAACTCGATGACTCGCTGATAAAAATCGCGCGTCGCCACCTTGCCGGTCGGGCTGTTCGGATAGCAGAGCACGAGCAGTTTGGCCCGCGCGCGCACGTCGGCGGGAATCGAATCCAGATCGGGTAGAAAGTCGTTGCTCGGCAGCAGCGGCAAGGCGTGAACGCTGCCGCCATAGTATTTCGTGTGCGTGCCAGCCACGGGATAGCCGGGCACGGTCATCAGCGTCACGTCGCCCGGGTTGATGAAGGCGGCCGGCAACATGGCCAGCGCCGTCTTCGAACCGATGCAATGATTAACTTCCTTGACCGGGTCGAGCTCGACGCCGAAATTGCGTTGCATGAACCGCGCCACGGCCTCCTTGTAGGCCGCCACGCCGTTGTCGGCATAGCCGCGGTTCTCGAGGCGATTGATCTCGGCGCCCATCACGGCCCGCACCGACGCGGGAGCCATCTCGTCGTTCTCACCGATGCCGAAATCGATCAGCGTGCGCTCGGGATGGTCGGCCAGCGCCTTGCGCTTGGCCCGCTTGATTTTCTCGAACTTATAGATCGCGGTCCCCTTGCCATAGTTGGCTCCACCCACGCGTTCGGCAAACAGCCGCTGAAAATACGGGTCGCTCATAGTCCACTCAAAATCGGATGATGGCCCAGGAAAGAATCGAACGCGTAGCCTACCGCTGAGCAAACCGACGGGCAAGGGTCAGACGGGTGCCACTCAAATCACTCGGCCACACCGCGGTTATTTCACCGCCAGCATCCGTTCGAGGGCCAGTAGCGCCAACCGTGAGGTTTCGTCGTCCACGCGGATGACGTTCACAGCGGTGCCGGCGGCCAGGCTCTCCAGACTCCAGCAGAGATGGGCCAGGTCGATGCGATACATCGTGGCACACATGCAAACCACAGGCGAAAGAAAATGAATCTCCTGCTCGGGATGTTCTTCCTTCAAGCGGTTCACCAGGTGCAACTCGGTGCCGATGGCCCACTTGGTGCCGGGCGGGGCCGTTTCCACCTCGCGAATGATCTTGCCGGTGGAGCCCTGCACGTCGGCTTTATCGACGACTTCCATCGGACATTCGGGATGCACCAGGATTTTGACGCCCGGCACCTTGACCCGAAACAAGTCGACGTGCGCGGCGGTGAACATCTGATGGACACTGCAATGGCCCCGCCACAACAGCACCTTGCTGGCTCGCAAGCTCTCGGGCGTGTTGCCCCCCAGACTCTCCTGATGCGGATCCCAGACCGGCATCTGCTCAAGCGGAATGCCCATGGCCTTGGCCGTGTTGCGGCCCAAGTGCTGATCGGGAAAGAACAACACGCGACTCGTGCGCTGGAAGGCCCACTCGAGCACGGCCCGGGCGTTGCTCGACGTACACACGATGCCGCCGTGGCGGCCGCAGAACGCCTTCAGGCTGGCAGCGGAATTGATGTACGTGACGGGCGTGATGTCGGCGGCGTCGATCACCTCGCCCAATTCTTCCCAGGCGCCCTCGACTTGGTCGATGGCGGCCATGTCGGCCATCGAGCAGCCGGCGGCCAGATCGGGTAGCACGACCGTGACACGCTGGCCGCCGCGGGCCGCCAGTTTGGCCGGCTGATTGGCCAGGATGTCGGCCGTCTCGGCCATGAAGTGGACGCCGCAAAAAGCGATCGCCCGGCAATCGCCGCTTTCGGCCGCCATTTTGCTAAGCTGATAGCTGTCGCCCCGCAGGTCGGACATCGCAAGGACTTCGTCCTGTTGATAATGGTGACCCAGAATTAGCAGCCGAGAGCCGAGGGATGCGCGAACCGCTGCGATCCGCGCCTGCAACGTTTCGTTGTCAAGCGACTTATACGGCGCCAACGCATCCTTGGCAGACGTGGGGCGTGACGAGACAATGCTCATGCGGTGAAACTCCGACCGAACCAGGTAGCAATTAAGTATATCTCCCAGCCGACCCCGGAACAGGCACGACACCGCGAAATGCCGCCGGGTTCGCCGCTTGTGCGTGATGATGGCGCCGCGAGTAATGCCTTGGACGGTTGCTCGAACAGAGAAACCGACACGGCTGCCTTCGGGCCGCTGGTAGCGAAATTGCGGGTTGGAAAAGCGCGGGGTTTTGAACCACAGCGTTTGCGATTTGAGGACGATAGTGCTTAGGAATCGTTGACGGGCACGGCACTGCCCACGCTGCACAGCCCATGCTGAGCAGCCCATGCGTCGACGAGCAAGCAGGGCAGGCGAGACCAACGACAGTTGGCCGCCGCGCGGGGAGCAGGAACGAATGGCCAGAGTGCTGGTCACAGGGGCAACGGGGTTCATCGGCTCGAAGTTGACCGCGCGGCTCGTCGAACGGGGCGACGACGTCACGTGCCTGGTGCGGGCAACTTCCAAGACCAGACCGCTGGAAGCGCTGGGCGTGCGGCTGGCACAAGGCGATGTGCGCAGTCCGCGTCGCGTGCGCGCCGCGGTCGAGGGGGCCGACGTGGTCTATCACCTGGCGGGCCTGGTCACGGCCTTCCGCCAATCCGATCTGCACGCGGTCAACACCGAGGGCTTTCGCAACGTGGCCGCCGCCTGCGCCGCGCGCACCACGCCGCCGACGCTGGTCTCGATCTCCTCGCTGGCCGCGGCCGGCCCCTCATCCGCCGATCGCCCGCGCGTCGAAAGCGATCCGGCCCGCCCTGTCTCGCACTACGGCCGGGCCAAGCGGGCCGCCGAGTTGATCGCCGCCGATTATTCTTCGCGCGTGCCGATTACGATCGTTCGGCCACCAATCGTGTTTGGCGAAGGCGACGTGGCGATGCGCGACGTGTTCCGCTCGATCTTCCGCTTCGGTGTCCACCTGGCCTTGGGAGTGGCCCCCAAGCGTTATTCGCTGATCCATGTGCGCGACCTGGTCGACGCCATGGTGCTGTGCGGCGATCGCGGCAGCCGGCTCGACGCCTGCGCCGAGTTCGCGGCCCATTCGCCCCGCGGCTACTACTTCGTGGCCATGGACGATCAGCCCACTTTCGCCGACCTGGGCCGCCTGATCGGCCAATGCTTCGGCCGGCAGCGCGTGCGGATCATGAGCAGCTCGGGCCCCTCGCTGTTGTGGCTAGCCGCCGCCTTGGCGGAAGTCGGCGCCCGAGTGCGCGGCACCCCCTACATCCTCAACTTCGACAAAGCCCGCGAAGCCCTGGCCGGCGATTGGACCTGCTCCGCACAAGCCATCCGCCACGATCTCGGCTTTACCCCGCAAGTGCCCTTTGTCGACCGCCTGCGGCAGACGTCGGACTGGTATCTGCGGCACGGGTGGTTGTAGGGTGTTCGAGTCGAAGGCTAAAAGGGGGCCACGGCTTAAACCGTGCTGGAGACGGGGAGGGCGAGGACGAATTCGATTTCATACCAGCCATAAGCGTTGGTAGATTAAACGTCCCCGTTGGACGAGGTAATTGTTGAGCTTCAGACGGCCACAATGCGGATCACGTTTGCAGACTTCTCGGGTTGGGACTTTCACGTCGGCAGCGTCGACTTGATCCCGTTGGGGGGCACCCAATCGGCCGTCTGTTATCTGCTGCGCGAGCTGGCCCGACAGCAGCACGACGTCACGCTGGTCAGCTCCACCAGCCAGCCCGGCGTGCATCATGGGGTCCAATGCGCGGCGTGGCCTCCGAGCGCGGTCATCGACCCTCGCTGGCTCGACACGGACGCATTTGTCTGCGTATTGTCGGCCGGAAACGGCACCATGCTGCGCCCGGCCCTTCCGCCGCGGGTTCCCTTGATCCTGTGGTGCCAGCACGATCACAATTTATGGGACGTCGCGGACCTGAAGGATCCGCGAGAGCGCGACGCGTACGACCGTTTCGTGATGGTCAGCAAATGGCAGTCGGATCGTTACGCTCGCGCCTTTGGGATCGACCCGGCGCGGATGACGGTTGCCAAAAACGCGATCGCTACGGCTTTTGAATACAAGGGGCGCGATCCCTTGCGGATTGCCACCCCCAAGGCCTCACCGCCGATTCTGGCTTATACGAGCACTCCCTTTCGCGGACTGGACCTGCTCATCGAGGCGTTTCCGCAAATCCGCGCCGCGGTTCCCGGCGCGCGTTTGCAGGTTTTCTCCAGCCTCAAGGTCTATGCCTTTTCCGAAAAGGATGACGAGGCCGAGTTCGGCACACTCTATCAGCGGTGTCGCGAGACTCCCGGAGTGGAGTACATCGGCTCGCTCCCCCAACCCCAGCTCGCGCAAGCGCTTGAGCAAGTCGCGGTGCTGGCCTATCCCAACACCTTTGCCGAGACCTGCTGCACCGCCGTCCTCGAGGCGATGGCCAGCGGCTGCCGCGTGGTGACCAGCGATTTGGGGGCTCTGCCCGAGACGACGGCCGGATTTGCGCGGCTGATTCCGATCGTCGGACGATCACGTGAGGCCTACCAGCGCCAGTTCATCGACGAAACCGTCACAGCACTGCTCGAATGTGCCAATCCCAGCGCCGCTTCCGAGTCCAGTCTGCGCCGCCAGGTTGCCACAATGAATGCCGAGCACACCTGGGAAGTCCGCGCCCGCCAGTGGGTCGAGTGGCTCGCCAGCCTCGGCGTTCCTCGATGATGAATCAAGTCGCGATTGTCATGGCATACGACGAAGTCAACTTTGCCGTCCAATGCGTGGCACCCAGCGGTATTTGACTTGCCGATTTTCATGCCGATGAGCTTGAGCTAGTTCTGCCGACCGTCCACAAAACTCTCATAAGCCGCGATCTGGCCGATCCATTCTCTTGCGACCTCGCGCTGGCCCGTCTTATCATGGCGGCAATTGAACGCCTGACTTGCTCGGGCATGCCCACGCGAGCGTGGGCATGGCACCCTGGAGGTTTGTAGGGGGCGTCTTTGTGCGCTAATGAGGGGTTTGATTGCACATGGCGGCGGAAAAACTTGCGGGACAGGTGGCTTGGATTGGCGGCGGGGCGTCGGGCATTGGCGCGGCGGTGGCGGAATTGTTCGCCGCGGAGGGGGCGCGGGTGGCGATTGCTGATGTGCAGGTGCCGCTGGGCGAGGAGCTCGCGCGGCGCATCGGCAGGGCAGGGGGGCAGGCGATTTTTACACCCTGCGACGTGGCGCAAGAGACCGAAGTGCGGGCCTCGATCGAGCAGGCTGTCGAGCAGTTCGGCGGTTTGCAGATCGTCGTCAACTGCGCGGGCGTCGTCCACGTGGCAAAGCTGGATGCATACAGCAGCGACGACTGGGACCAGCTGATGGGCGTCAATGTGAAGTCGATCTTCCTGGCGGTCAAGCATGCGCTGCCCGAGCTGCGCAAGAATCGCCGCAGTTATGTGGTGAACATTGGCTCGGTCAGCAGCTTTGTCGGCCAGGCCAGCACGCCGGCCTACACGGCGTCGAAGGGGGCCGTGCTGCAACTCTCGCGTTCGATCGCGCTCGACTACGCGGCCGACGGGCTGCGCTCGAATTGCATCTGCCCCGGCATCACCGATACACCGATGTTGCGCTACCACCTGAGCAAAGCGCCCGATCCCGACGCAGCCTTGGCCGAGCGCCTCCGCCGCGTGCCGCTGGGCGTGGCCATGCTGCCGATCGACATCGCCAAGGCCGCTCTCTATCTTGCCTGCGAAGACTCGTCGGGCATCACCGGCACGTCATTGGTCGTCGATGGAGGATACACGGCGGCGGCGGAGTGGAAGTAAAGGATGAAGGCGGAAGGATGAAGGATGAAAACGAAGAGAGAAGGACGAAGCGTATGAAGAAAGCGGGGACGTTGAGGCTGGCGTGTGCGGATTTCAGTTTTCCGCTGCTGGAACATGATCGGGTGTTGGACTTGATCGCGATGCTCGGCATCGAGGGCGTCGATATTGGGCTGTTTGAGGATCGGTCTCATTTGTGGCCGTCGCGGGTGTTCAAGAAGCTTGAGCAATCGGCGCGGGAGCTGGCGGTGAAGTTGGGCGATCGGGGGTTGAAGGCGGCGGACATTTACTTGCAGACGGCGGCCGATTTTGTTTCGCTGGCGCCGAATCATCCGGAAGCTCGGCCGAGGCGCAAGGCGCGCGATCTGTTCTTGAAAACGCTCGACTTCGCGGTGGCCGTGGGCAGCCCCCATGTTTCCGCGTTGCCGGGCGTGCCGTTTCCCGACGAGTCGCGCGGCGAGTCGTTGAGCCGGGCTTGCGATGAGTTGGCCTGGCGGTGCCAGCAGGCGGCGGCACGCAAGTTGGCGTTTTCGGTCGAGGCTCACGTCGGCTCGATTGCCTCGCGGCCGAAGCAAGCGCTCGAACTGGTCAACAAAACGCCGGGTCTGACCCTGACGCTCGACTACACACACTTCACCAAGCTGGGCATCGCCGATGCCGCGATCGAGCCGCTGGTCGCCCACGCCAGCCACTTTCATGCCCGCGGCGCTTGCAAGGGCCGGCTGCAAACGTCGCTGGCAAAAAGCACGATCGACTACGCCCAAGTCTGGCGAGCGATGCGGGCCTGCGGCTATCCCGGCTACGTCGGCATCGAATATGTCTGGATCGACTGGGAGCACTGCAACGAAGTCGACAACCTCTCCGAGACCATTTTGCTCCGCGATTTCTTCCGCTCGCAAAAAGGAACTTGACCCGTGCCGACGAAACGACTCCTCGTGATGTGCGTCGCAATTGCCGCTGCGCTGATTGGCTCTGCCGCGTGCTCTATCGCCAGCGCGGCCGACGCCCCGCTGGCCCTGCACCCTGAGAATCCGCGCTACTTTTTGTTTCGCGGCCGGCCCTTGGTGCTGATCGCCGCCACGGAGCACTATGGCTCGGTCGTCAATCGGGCCTTTGACTTCGAGCGTTACCTGGCCGACGCGGCCGACAAGGGGCAGACCGTCACCCGCACGTTCCTGCTCTTTCGCGAGCAGCAGAGCGCCCGCAATCCCAGCTCGCCGATCAAGCCCGAGTCGCCCGACTTTGTCATGCCCTATCCGCGCACCGGCCCCGGCAACGCGATCGACGGCGAGCCCAAATATGATCTCGACCAATGGAACGCCGAATACTTCGATCGGCTGCGCAAGTTTCTCGAGCGGGCCAGCCTGTTAGGCATCGTGGTCGAGCTGACGCTGTTCAGTAACACCTACGGCGAACCGGTTTGGGCTCTCAATCCCCTGCGGGCTGCCAACAACACCCAGCAACTCGGCACGGTCGAGTGGCAAGAATACAACGCGCTCAAGGATCGGGCGCTCAACGAGCGGCAATTCGCCTTCGCCAAGAAAGTCGTCCAAGAGACCAGCTCGTTTGACAATATCTATTACGAGATCTGCAACGAGCCCGGCGGCGGCTTTGCTGGCCATGCCACGCCGGCCGACGTCGATGCCTGGCAGGCCGAAATCGCCCGCATCGTCCGCGCCGAGCTCAAGCGGCTCGGTCGCCCGCACCTGATCTTCGCCTCGCAGGCCTTCAGCTATACGCCCAAGTTCACCCAAGAGCTCGACGCCACGTTTGCCGGCCCGCTGGCCGACGCGGCCAACGTGCATCCCCTACCCGGCACGGTCCTGGGCGGGCGCACCTACAACATGGGCAACTTCATGAGCAAGGAGTTGAACCTGGCCGAGCTGGCCGATTTTTGCCGTGCCGCACAGAAGTTTCCCAAACCGTGCGTGATGGACGAGGACAATTGCGCGTCGATGTATCGCGACCCGATTGGCTGGACCATCCACCGCAAGCGGGCCTGGATGTCGGTCCTCAGCGCGGCCCACTATGACTACATCGACTTTTCGATCACCGTCGGCAGCGAAACCGGCACTCGGGCCTCGTCGATCGGCATTCGCACCTGGATGAAACATCTTTCGGAGTTCATCCATGCCTACGATTTCATCCACGCCAAACCGCAACCCGGTTGGATCGAAAAGCAGCCCGCGCATCTGCTCTCTGCCGTGCTGGCCACGCCCGCTCATGAGTACGTCGCCTATCTGGCCGACTCCCGCGAAGTCGCCGACAAAACGGCCGGCGAGCCGATCCATGGGCCCATGGTCTTTCGTCTTCCCGAGGGCAAGTTCCGAGCCAGCGTTTATTCGCCGGTCAGCGGCAAAGAGTCGCCCGGCGTCATGGTCAAGGGTGGCAGCGAGCCGGTCTCGTTCGAGCTGCCCGAGTTTCGACACGACATCGTGGTCCGCGTCAAACTGGCGGATTAGCCAGAGCGGCACGGGCGGCACGTTTTTGATCGACGCTCGCGGGTCGATCGGCTAACATGAGCGCCCTTGGACGAGTGCGATCGAAAACTGGGCGGAGGAATTGGATCATGCGATTCTCATCGGGGCTGGCCTTGAGTTTGCTGTTTTTCTTCACCATGGCGGCCCGCGCCGACGATGCGCCAGAATTCCCGGGCCAAAAGCCGCAAGGCTATCTGCTGCCCAACGGCTGGACTGTCACGCCGGCCGGCCAGCAGGTGATCTTGCGCGACTTGCCGCTGAACATCATTCCACTGGCCGACAACCACCGCGCCCTGGTGGCCACCAGCGGCTACAACGCGCATGAATTGACCCTGATCGATCTGCCGACCCACGACGTCGTCGAAACCAAGACGGTCCATCAAAGCTGGTACGGCCTGGCCCTGTCGTCGGGCGAGGACCGGATTTGGTGGAGCGGTGGCGGCGGCGCAGCGCTACACGTCTTCGATTTCAAGGACGGACACTTTTCGCGGCTCGACAGCGACCCGACGCCTTCGCTCAAGGATTCGTCGCCGAAGAACCACTTTCGCGCCGGATTGGCGCTCGACACCAAGCGCAATCTGCTCTACTCGCTCGACATCGACGCCGGCACGCTGCTGGCAATCGACCTGGCCGGCAAGCAGCCGGAGCGCTCGGCCAAGATCGGCGGCCGGCCCTATGACGTCGCAATCGCCCGCAACGGCTCGCGGCTGTATGTTTCCGACTGGGCCGGACGCAACGTGCTGGCCATCGACCCGACCGATTTGCGCGTGGTGGCCAAGATCGCCGTCGGCGAGCATCCCAATCAGCTCGCGCTGGCTCCCCAAGACGACCGGCTGTTCGTGGCCTGCGCCAGTAGCAATCACGTGGCGGTGATCGACACCTCGCGCGGCATCGTCACCGAGACGATCTCGACCTCGCTGTTTCCCAAGGCGCCCGAAGGGAGCACGCCCGACGCGTTGGCGGTGTCACCCGATGGCGAGCGGCTGTTCGTGGCCAATGCCGACAACAACTGCGTGGCCGTGATCGATATCGAGGAAGCGAACCGCAGCCAGGTGCTGGGTTTCGTGCCCACCGGCTGGTATCCGACGGCCGTGGCCGTCACGCCCGACGGCAAGAACCTGCTGGTCGGCGTGGGCAAGGGCAATCAGACTAAGGCCAATCCGCGACTGGCCGCCAAGGATCCGGCCCAAGCCGCCGAGGGCAATCGCGGTCGCCCTTATCCCTACATCGGCACCACGCTGTCGGGCGCGCTGTCGATCGTGCCCATGCCCGACCAGTCGCAGTTAGCCGCCTATACCGAGACGGTATATCGCAACTGCCCCTACTCGGACAAGCTACTCACCGCCGCGCCGCATCCGCAGAAGACCGCGATACCGACCAAGATTGGTGAACCCTCGCCAATCAAGCACGTGATTTACATCATCAAGGAGAACCGCACNNGTCATCTACATCATCAAGGAGAACCGCACCTACGATCAGGTGTTTGGCGACATTGGACGCGGCAACTGCGACCCCTCACTGGTCATGTTCGGCCAGGATGTGACGCCCAACCATCACAAGCTGGCCAACGAGTTTGTGCTGTTGGACAACTTGTATTGCAACGGCCACGTCTCGGCCGACGGCCACCCCTGGTCGACGATGGCCTATAACACCGATTACCTCGCGAGGAACTGGGCCCTGACCTATTCAGGCCGCGAGGGAATCGAAGACGACGACGAAGGCGACCTATCGCGGGCCCCCTCGGGCTATCTGTGGGACGCCTGTGCGCGGCATAACCTGTCGTATCGCAGCTATGGCGAATACGGCGGCCGCGTCAGCCAGCCCGACGGCTCGTTCAAAATGGAAGGCCGCGTGCCGGGTCTGGTGGGCCACATGAGCCCCACGTTCGGCGTGCCCAAGATGCCCGGCGGAAAATCGCGCGATACCGACAACGTCGACGCCTTTCTGGCCGAGTTCCGCGAATTCGAAAAGAATGGCAACCTGCCCAACTTCATCATCATGAGCCTGGGCGAGGACCACACCAGCGGCACCAAGCCCGGCGCTTACACCCCGCAAGCCAGCGTGGCCAGCAACGACGTGGCGTTGGGCCGGCTGGTCGAAGCCGTCAGCCGCAGCAAGTACTGGAGCGAGACGGCCATCTTCGTCATCGAAGACGACGCCCAGAACGGACCCGACCACGTCGACGCCCACCGCACCGTGGGCCTCGTGATCAGTCCCTATGCGAAACGCAAATCGCTCGACAGCACGCAGTATACGACCGTCAGCATGCTGCGCACGATCGAATTGATTTTGGGCCTCGAACCCTTGAGCCAATTCGACGCCGCCGCCCGGCCGATGTTCGCCTCGTTCACCGACACGCTGGATGCGGCCCCCTATGTCGCCGAAGGCGCGCGGATCGACGTGGAGGCCAAGAACACGCCGCTGGCCTACGGCGCCGAACGATCGGACAAGATGGACTTCAGCGAGTACGACAAGATCGACGATTTCGAGCTCAACGAAATCCTCTGGCGCGCCATCAAAGGCCGAGACGCCCCACTGCCTCCCGCCGTCCGCCGCGCGATTGCCTATCGCGTGAATCCGCGCTGAGTTACCGATCGGTAGGTTTTCATCCGAGGGCGGTGCCATGCTTGCGCTTCGCAAGCATGCTTGTGCCCCAGTTACTTGCGCAGGTAAATGACGTTCGTCGCGTCCTGACGGTATTGGTCGAACAACTCGCCGACGGCCGCCACGGGCCGTTCGACGAACTGACCATCGCAGAGCGTACAGACGTGCGAAAAGATCTTGGCCACGCGTCGCGTGTAGTCGCCCGACGACATGCCCGAACGCTCGATCGCGCGGGGATAGAACTCGCTGACCACCGGCACGCCGCGGGCCAGCGTGGCCTGCGCACCTTCGAGAAAGTGTCCTTCGTGCCCTTCGATGTCCATCCACACCAGGCCGATCCGCTCGGCCAACTCACCGAAGTCGCTCGCCACGATCTGGTCGCACGTCGCGGTGCGGATGCGCACCGAACGGCAGGCCTCGCGCATCATCGGCAGGTCGCTGGGCTGGGGAATGAAGTGCCCGCCCAGGTTGCCATCGTTGATCACCAGTTCCATGTCGCAGGCCGCGCTCGACAGCGCCACCTGCCGGCAGGCGATCGCATTGCCATAACCGTTCTGGCGCACGTTGCGCTTCAGCAATTGGAAGTTATAGGCCTCGGGCTCGAAAGCGATCGCCCGCGAGAACCAGCCGTGCTTCACCAGCGCGATGGCAATCATGCCGATGTTCGCGCCCACGTCGAGCACCACGTCGCGCCGCGCGCTGCGCAGCCCGGCCCGCTCCAAATACTCCATCACGCCCGTCACGTAGTCGCGCTCGTAGGCCCCGCGCACATACAGAAACTTGCTGATCAGCCGATCGCCACTATTGAATGTCAGCAGGCCGTTCCAGGTCTCGGCAGTCAGCTCTGTGGATCCGCTTCGGGCCTGCATCACCTGCCAGCGCACCTTGCGCAAGATACGACCTGGATGCTGTAGATATGACGCCAACGACATGCGACCTCCTTGCCGGCAAGACGGGCCTGGCCCCAGCCCGGGGCGGCATTATAGGAAGGAGTCGAAAGCGGGGAAATAGAAGGATGCCGGCGGAAGAACGAAGGATGAAAACCAAGGCGGGGCAAGGGGGTTATAGCGCGGGGCCCAGGCCTTGAGCGCGGCGCCAGGCAGAGAGCTGACCGAGATGCAGGCCGTGATGCGAGGTGAGGATGTGGATCATGGCAACGCCCACGGTCGGCAGCGTGGGACGCAACTTGGGGTTGGGGAATTCTCGGTCGAACGCTTCGGCCGGTGCGTTCTTGACGGCTTCGACCAGCCGCGCGTATGCCTTTTCATAAGCGCCGAGCAGTTCGTCCTTCGAGGGATAGCGGCCGCGGTCGTCGCTGGGCTTGCTGGCAAGATTGAACAGTTCGACCCATTCGCGCGGCATCGTGGGGTTTTGATCCCAAACCTTGATCATCGAGTCGGCCACATACGTCAAATGGCCAATCACCCAAGCGGCATGGTTCATTCCCGGCGCCGGCTGCACGCACATCTTGTCGTCGGGAATCCCGGCGACCAGCTTCTTCCCATACTCCAAATTCACCGCCGCCGCCGTCAGCAAATGCTTAATCACGGTTTGTCTCCCCAATGTCAAACACTAAACCAAGTCAAACCGCCAGCGCTGCCCCTCTTCGTTTTCATCCTTCCGTGTTCATCCTTCACTTTTCCACTCGGTACGCTGTCTTGAACGGCACATGATATCCAGGGATCTTGAGCTGAATACGGTACAGACTCTTATCGACGCTCAAATACAGCGTGCGGTCTTCCGGTCCGATGCCGAACTCGCAATTACTCGGCAGGCCGACAGGTTCCTTGGCGCCATGTTGATTGGGCGGACCCGTCGGCACGAATGCCAGTTCCTTGCCGGTCGGGTCGATCACCATCAATCCCGGCCGCTTCAAGCTGCGGCAGGTTAAATAGATGTTTCCCTTCGCGTCGACGCACATCCCGTCACAGCCATTCTCCGCGCCAAAATCGACCAGGGTCTTCTTCGGTCCGTTGACCAGGCCATCGTCTCCGAGCGGGAAAGCGTAGACTTTCATGGCGCCAGTTTTCGGGGGCGGAGCCGTGGGATCGATTTTATCCGTGCCGTTATTGTGGTCTCCGACATAGAGCGTCTTCTCACTAGGCGACAGCGCCACGCCGTTCGGCTTCTCGACGTCGTGCGTCACTTCCACCACTGAGCCGTCCGTATTGATGCGAAAAACCGCCCGATGCTCCAGCTCGCGCGGCTCGTCGCCCAGATAGCGCGGATCGGAAAAGTAGATCCGTCCCTTGGTGTCGATGCACAAGTCGTTGGGCGCGTTGAACCGCTTGCCCTGGTATTTGCCGGCCACAGTCTGGCTCTTCCCAGTTTGGATATTCCAGCGGGCCACGCGCCGGCCACCTCCGTCGGCCCCTTCGCAGGCCACCAGGTCGCCGTTGGCGTCGCACGTCAGGCCGTTGGCCTTGGCGCTTTTGTCCGTAAAGACCGTCGTCTTCTTGGTCACCGGATCGAATCGCAGAATCATGCCCGAGTCGGCGCCAAACGGCATGTCGGTGAAATAGATGCTGCCGTCGTGCGCCACGGCCGGGCCCTCGGTCAGGCCGCCATTGATTTTTGCCGTGCGAGTGAAGAGCCATTCGAGTTTCGCCCCATCGGGCACGATCGGGTTTTCGGCGGCGTGCATCCGCGCGTTGTAAGCCGCGGCCATCAGCGTCATGACGATCAGGGTCGTAATACTCGTGCGCATCGTGGTTGCTCCTGGCTTCGCAGTTCGTTTAGATCGTTTCGAAGTTCACGCCGACCAGCCGGCCTGTGTCGGCGATCGACTTCCACGTGACATCGTCCAATTCGATGCCGTCGCGCAGCCGCGCGGCTTTGTTCCGCTCCTCGATTTCGCCGGGCATCAGAATCTCGTTGTCGGCCCGCACGCGCTCGGAGCTCTTGACCCACTCGATAAACCGCCGCACTTCGACGGCAAAGACCTGGTCCTCTTGAAAGAACTCGGGCGACATATAGATGGACAACATGCCGTTGGCCAACCGGCCCGCATTGGCCGGATTGCTCGCTCCGCCGCCGGTCAGGGCGCCAGCCAGCATTTCAGTGATGATGCCCAGGCCGTATCCCTTGTGCCCGGCGATCGAAAGAATCGCCCCCGGCGGATCGCCGTAGAAGACCTTCGGGTCGCGCGTCGGCTCACCCTTGGAGTCGATAATACAGCCCTCGGGAACTTCAACGCCCTTGTTGAAGGCAACCTTCAACTTGCCTTCGGCGATGGTGCAGCACGACATATCGAGCAGGATCGGCGGGCCGCCTTTCACGGGCACGCCGGCCGCGAACGGATTGGCCGACAGCCGGCGGTTGATGCCGCCAAATGGCGCCACGAGAATGCCCGCGCCGCTGGTGTTGACGAAGTGCAGCGAGACCTTGCCTGCCCGCGCGGCCATCAAGGGCCAGTCGCCGATGCGCCCCAAATGGCCCGTGTTGCGCAGCGCAACCACCGCCAGACCATGCCGCGACGATTTCTCAATGCCCAGCTTCGTGGCTTGCTCGCCGATCGTCTGGCCGAAACCATACTGGCCGTCGACGACCGCGATCGTCTCGTTCTCAAAGGCGACTTGCAGCGTCTGATTCGCCAGCACTTTTCCCGAGCGGAGCCAATCGATGTAGTACGGAATGCGGATCACGCCATGCGAGTCGTGGCCAACCAGGTTGGCCTCGGTCAGGTAGTGGCCAATGCGTGCCGCCTCGTCGGCGCCGCAGCCGCCGGCCGCGAAGATGGCGGCGGTGATTTTCTTCAGTCGTGTCGGCTCAATTCTCATGTCCGTTCCTAGTTAGTGACGCGGGTGAATTTTTGCAGCGTGTGGCATTCCGCTGGCGGAGGACCACCAGGACAACCGGCCGAGGCGATCACTTCGGCCATGTATACGTCGCCGAAACGGTCGATCCACACGTCGTGCGGAGCCAGAAAATCGCCCGCGGCCGTCGGGCGTTCGCCGCCGCCAATGCGGGTCAATAGTTGGCCCGCCGCGCTAAAGATGCTCAGCCGGCCACCCGTCGGACTCGCGCCCTCGGCGGTGGCTTGCGGCGGCGGCACGTTGCCCGGGAACATGCCGGCCCGGTAGCCCAATTCGGCCACATAGATGTTTCCCGTGGCGTCGATGCGCACCTGACACGGTCGGGCAATCCCGGTCCACTCTTCGACGAAGCGGCCGTCGGGCGAGAACAGTTGGACGCGACTGTTCTCACGATCGGCCACGTAGACCGTGCCCGCGCGGTCGACCGCGATGCCGTGAGGCAAATGAAACTCGCCCGGCCCGGCCCCGCAACTTCCCCAGGAGCGAATCAACCGGCCGTCGGCCGCGAAGTGATGCACGCGGGCGTTTCCATAGCCATCGGCCACATACATATCGCCATTGGCGGCCAAAGCCAGGTTGGTCGGACAATTGAACGGCCCCGCCGCGCGGCGGATCGTGCGATAGTCAAATCCCTGAGCTCCCGTGTCGGCCGCCACGCCGCGCGTGCCCAGCGACAGCAACAGCTTGCCGTCGGGCGAGAACTTGTGCACCGCGTGACCCATGTCGTCGACACAATACACCGCATCATCGGGCCCGATCGTCAAACCGTGCGGGCGGACGAAGAATCCCTCGCCCCACGAGCGCAGAAAGCGGCCTTGGCGATCGAAGACGATCAGCGGATGCTCTCCGCGGTTGAACACCAGCACATTGCCCGTCGAATCGCTGGCGACGCCGGCCGCTTCGACTAGGTTCCAGCCCGCGGGCAACTGCTCCCAACCGACCTGTGCCTGAAATTGAAACGCGCCCGCCCCGACGCGAGCGCTCCTGGTCTGAGCCGATGATCCGCCGACAGACATCTTCGCTTTCCCTAGTGAACGATCGCACGAAACGAAACCAGCTACTCGACCGGCGCCACGCTCGACCGCTCGTCGGGCGGCTCAGGCAAAAACAGGGCGGCGGCGGCGGCCGGGAGGAACAAGAACCCGGCATAAAGCAGCACCAGGCGATAGTCGCCCACTTTGCTGAACAACCCAAAAAACACCGTGCCGGCGGCCGCCGCGATGCGACCGATGTTGTAGCAAAACCCGGCGCCGGTCGTACGCAGTAGCGTGGGGAACAAGGGCGGCATGTACATCGTGAACAACGCAAACAGGCCCGAGGCGGCGCCCATCAGCGGCAGCAAGAACCACATTTCCTCGTGCGTCCGCGGCACGCTATAGGTGAAGGTCATCGAGACAAAATAGGCCGCGCACAACAGCGAGATCGACAAGCGATAGCCCATGCGACGGGCCAGGGCCGCCGCCAGAAAATTGCCTACGATCGATGAAACCATGATCACGGCAAACGCCTGGCTCACCAATTCATTGCGGGCCGCGTCGGTCCAATCGGCCACGTCGCTCAAATTGCGCAGGTGCTGAATGCTCCAAAAATTGAAAGCCCAGTGCGCCGTCAGCGCCAGCGAACAAACCAGGATCGTGAAGAGTGTCGTGCGGCGAACGTCACCGCGAAACAGGTCCCAGATGCTCGGTTCTTCGTGGCCCTGGGCTTGCTTGGCGGCGTGCCATTGTTCGGTTTCGGGCACGGCGCGGCGAATCCAAAGCGTAATGAGTGCGGGCATGATGCCCACGAGGAATACGTAGCGATTCGGCAAGCCGGACATCAAGTAAAAAGCGAGCGACGCCACCAAGATGCCGACGTTGACCGCGGTTTGCAGCACGGCCGCCAGCCAGGGACGCCAACTGCGCGGCCAGGTCTCCGACAACAGCGCCGCGCCGACGGCCCATTCGCCGCCGATGCCCAACGCAGCGAGAAAACGAAAGATCAGCAAATGCCACCAGGTCGTGGCAAAAAACGACAAACCGGTGAACAGCGCGTAGGTCAAGATGGTCAGCATCAGCGCGCGGCTGCGACCCATGCGGTCGCCGATGCGTCCAAAGAATCCGCCGCCCAACGCCCAGCCCACCAAGAACGAAGCCTGAATCACGGAACTGTACCAGCCGACCGCCGAGTCCTTAACCCCGACATCCAAGAGCTGCGCGACGAACGGCGCCGCCACGAGCGTGTAGAGGTGCATGTCGAGCCCATCGAACAGCCAACCCAGCCAGGCCGCGATGCCGCTCTTCCACTGTTCGCCCGAGAGATCCTGGAGCCGCGTGATGTCCTGCGAGCCGTGACTCGAGTCGGGGGATGGCACCGGCGGTGGGGCCGCGGGGCTCGAAAATTGGGAGGTCTTCATGAAGGCCAGAGCCAAGCGGAGGGATTTTTTTCGAAAGCGCCGTGCGAGCAACATAGTCGCTTTTATACCCTGGGGCTAGCTTCTTGCGATGCCACGGCCTGCGTCGCAAGAGACGTCTATCAAGTCGATTTGCAGCCGGCGGCACTGATGCGGGCAGCCGTACGCCATGGGGGGACGCACGCCCCGATAGTGCAGGTACACCCTAGTGGAAGAGGAGAAAATCCCTCCCAATTAAAAATTTCCTGAAAAATATGGTTGACTTCCGGCTACATCGCATGCGACAATCGGCAGAATCCTTTGCGGCGGATTCTTCAGAATTCCCGCTATTCCAGCTATTGTCCCCCAGGGCCGTGTCGCCAGCGGAATCCGTATTTTTCCTGTTAGGAGCCTCGCATGAATCGCCGTACACTCTTGGGCCGCTTTATGGCGCCATCACTTGGAACCAAGTCCGCCGAACGGCCCAAGTACTTCCGTACTTTGATTGAACCGTTGGAAGCGCGTCAATTGTTGTCGGTCACGACACTCAACTGGACCGTCGACCAGACCAACAGCCATTTGACCATTGGGCTGCCCGATACGACGGCCACAGCGAACATTAGTGGTACCAGCTATCATTTGACGGCTCGGCTCCGCGATCAAAACGCCAGCGGCTCGAGTGGCACTTGGTCCACCGGCAACTCGGCAGTCATGAGCGGCACCGTGGCGATTGATTATGTCGACGGCGGCCAGTTGCAGTTCAAGACCGGGCAGAACAACCTCGGTGAAGTTGACACGGTTAACTGGCGGCCGGAACCGGGCATAGCTGCTCCGAATCCGGGTTACAATGTCCCTGGCGATCCCTTGAGCGCCTATCCGAACCTGTACAGCAATTACACCTTCACCCCGGGCAATCACGACGGCAGTGGTACGTTCATCGCCAACACCAGCGCGCCGGCCGCGTTTGGCACCCGCTTGAACGTCACGATCACCTATCCGGCCGTCATCTTCGGTATCACCCTTAACGTTCCGGCCACGGCCGACGCTGGCTACTTGTCGCTGAGCCATATCACCAACGACGTCGGCAGCCCCGTGCTCCCCATTACGGGCGGCAGCTTTGCCGCCAACACCACGAACATCGGCATCAACGGCGGCCGGGCTGATCTTCAGGGCTTCAGCATTCTTGGACTCTTTACGGTGCCCAGCTATAACCTGGATGCCGGCGGATTCTTTTCGTCGGCCACCAACACGGCCGCCAGCGGCACGATCACCAACACCGGCACCCTGACTCGCAAGCTCACGCTGCCGGTAAGCATTCCGATTGCCTATCCGTTGCCCACCTCCGTCGGCAGCGTCGCGATCACGGGCACGATCACCGGCACCATTGTTGCCAATGTCACCCTGACGGCGCCGACGGTCGATCTGAACGGCACTGACCCTGGCACGGGCTTCACGAACACGTGGAGCGGAACGCCGGTCAACATTGGCGGCACTACGCCTCCGACCAATGCCTTGATTTACACCGACACGCTGAACATGGCCGCGACCGGCGGTGTGCAGGTGTCGATGGCCACGTTCCACACCGGCGATGTGTTGGCCGCCAACACATCGGGCACCAGCATTACCGCCAGCTACGCAGGCGGCACGCTGACCCTCAGCGGCACCGACACCACGGCGGATTACGAGCAAGTGCTGGATACGGTTACCTACAACAACACGGCTGGTGGCCCTGGTGCTCTCCCCGTCACTGTCAAGGTCTTCGCAACCGACTCCTTGGGCCTGACCAGCGCCGAAAGCGATGCAACGATCAACATCTCTCTCATCCCCCCCGCGCCTCCGACCGTGGACTTGAATGGCGCGGCGGCGGGCACGGGCTTTACGTCGAACTGGAATGGCGTCTCACCGGTCGTGATTACCGACGCGGCGAATGCGACCGTGATGGACACCGGCAACTTGGCGGCAATGACGGTCACGCTCGCCAGTCCGGCGACGGGTGACGTGTTGGCTGCCAACACGACGGGCACCAGCATCACGGCGGTTTATGCCGCGGGGGCGCTGACCCTGACCGGCATCGATACGCCAGCCGATTACCAGCAGGTGTTGCGTTCGATCACGTACAACAACACGGCTGGCGGTCCAGGCGTCTCGACCGAATCGGCAACGGTTGTGGCCACCGATACCGTTCCGCTCAGCAGTTCGCCGGCCACCGCGACGATCAACATCAACACCGCCCCGACCGTCGACCTGAACGGCGCGGCGCCGGGCACGGGCTTTACGTCGACGTGGAATGGCGTCTCGCCGGTCGTGATCACCGATGCGGCCAACGCCACGGTGACCGACAACGGCACGAGCCTGGCTTCGATGACCGTCACGTTGACCGGCCCGGCGACGGGCGATGTGTTGGCTGCCAACACGACCGGCACCAGCATCACGCAGAGCTTCGCCGGTGGCGTGCTCACGTTGACCGGCAGTGACACCGTTGCTGATTACCAGCAGGTGTTGCGTACGGTCACGTACAACAACACAGCTGGAGGTCCGGGCGTGGCTGTGGAAACGGCTGCGGTGGTCGCTAACGACGGCTCGCTCAACAGCACGGCTGTCACCGCGACGATCAACATCAACACCGCCCCGACCGTCGATCTGAACGGCGCCGCGGCGGGCACCAGCTACACGGCCTCGTGGAGCGGCAGCGCTGCGGTGGCGATCACCGATGCGGCCAACGCCACGGTGACCGACAATGGTACGACGCTGGCTTCGACGACCGTCACGCTCACCAGCCCGCACACGGGCGACGTGTTGGCTGCCAACACGAGCGGCACCAGCATTACGCAGAGCTTCGCCGGTGGCGTGCTCACCTTGAGCGGCGTCGATACCTTGGCCGATTACCAGACGGTGTTGCGGACGGTCACCTACAACAACACCACGGGTGGTCCGGGTGTGGCCGTGGAAACGGCCACGGTGGTCGCCAATGACGGTTTCCTCAACAGCACGGCCGTCACCTCGACGATCAACATGCCGGCTCCCTCGCTGTCGTTGACGGCCGGTGCCGGTTCGGG